>JAOAPB010000066.1 GCA_025462645.1 Edaphobacter sp.
AGTTCCGCAAGCTGACGGGCAGGCATCCCAAGGTGGCTAAGTACGTTCGCCAGTTTCCTCAGACGACGGAGTTTTTGGATAAGACCACGGACATGCTTGAGTTTCTTTTGCCGCATTACATCAAGGAGGGCAAGAGCTATCTGACGGTGGCGTTCGGGTGTACTGGCGGGCAGCACCGGTCGGTGTTCATTGCGGAAGAGATGAAGAAACGTCTAGTTGCGGCAGGGTATCGCGTGAAGACCTCTCACAGGGATATGCCGCGGTCATAATGGCCGCGGAGAGCGGGCGGCACAATAGAATGGTGAGATGCGCGGCACTACAAAGATGATCGGGAGCGTGGCGGCTTGAAGCGCATTTGGCGATTGCTACTGTATGTGCGGCCCTATGCGTTGTATTCGATGGCGTCCGTTGTGTTGATGGCGATCGTCGGGGCGATGGCAGCGTTTCGGATTCTGCTGGTGAAGCCGATCTTCGACAATGTGTTGCGGCCGGATGCGGTGACGCATGATGTGCTTCTATTTCACCTGCCATATGTGCAACGTGAACTGAATCTGCATTTTCTGGTGCCCCATTATTTCCAGAATGCGTGGGTGGTGGTTGCGTACGCGCTAGTGGTTTCGGCATTGTTGAAGTCGGTTTGTGACTACGCAGGTACTTACCTTGTGAATTACGCAGGGTTCGGAATGATTACCGACCTGCGGAACGATCTGTATAACGCCGTGCTGCGGCGGTCGGTCGCGTTTTTCCAGAAGCATACGACGGGGACGCTGCTGTCGACGTTGATCAACGACATCGAGCGTGTGCAGTTTGCCATGTCGAGTGTGCTGGGCGATTTTCTGCAACAGCTCTTCACGTTACTCTTCACCATAGTGGTGGTGGTGGTGGTGGGCGGCAAGATGGCCTGGGTGCTGCTGCTGTTTGTGCCGGTGGTTATCTCATCGGCGCGACGCATTGGACGACGGGTGCGGCAGACGACGCG
Organism: Edaphobacter sp.; assembly: GCA_025462645.1. Taxonomy (GTDB): domain Bacteria; phylum Acidobacteriota; class Terriglobia; order Terriglobales; family Acidobacteriaceae; genus Edaphobacter. The sequence continues at coordinate 980 of JAOAPB010000066.1, forward strand.
AAGGGGTCAGGACAAGCTGGCGGAGATTCAGAACATTCTTCACGAGACGATTACAGGCAACCGGATTGTGAAGGCGTTTGGGATGGAACTGTGGGAGATGAATCGCTTCCGCAGGGCGGCACGGCGGCTTTTCACCGCGAACTTGAAGTCGGTAAGTGCGCAGGCGATCAGTTCTCCACTGATGGATGCATTGGGTTCGGTTGGGATTGCTCTGCTTCTGCTGTTTGGACGGCAACGGATACTGCATCACGACATGACTGCCGGGTCGTTCATTACGTTCCTGATTGCGGTGTTTACGCTGTACGATCCGGTTCGAAAGTTCGCATTGTTCTACAACAGCTTTCAGCAGGCGATGGGAGCGAGCGAAGAGATCTTCAAGTTCATGGACGCGCAGGATGATGTGCAGGAGAAGAAGCGGGCGTATGTCCTGAAGGGGTTCAGCAAGGGTATTCAGTTTGAGGGCGTCGGCTTTGCGTATGCAAGTGACGATGGGGAGATCAAGCAGGTGCTGCATGGCATCAACCTGACAGTGCAGCCGGGTGAGGTGATTGCGTTTGTGGGGCCGAGCGGAGCGGGGAAGTCTTCGCTGGTGAATCTGATTCCGCGCTTCTTTGACGTGAACGAGGGCAGAATTCTTATTGATGGGTATGATCTGCGGGATGTGACGATTGCCTCGCTGAGAGAGCAGATCGGCAAGGTGACACAGGAGACGGTGCTGTTCAACGATACGGTACGGAACAACATCGCGTATGGACAGCCGGATGTTCCGCTGAGCAAGGTGGAAGAGGCGGCGAAGATGGCGCTGGCGCATGAGTTCATCCTGAAGATGCCGGATGGGTACAACACGAAGATTGGAGAGAAGGGTACTCGGCTGAGTGGGGGCGAGCGGCAGCGGCTGGCGATTGCGCGGGCGATCCTTAAGAATGCGCCCATTTTGATTCTGGATGAGGCAACGTCGGCGTTGGATATGGAGAGCGAGCAGTATGTGCAGGCAGCACTGGCGAACCTGATGCAGGGGAGGACGGTGTTCGTGATTGCGCATAGGCTCTCGACGGTGCGGCGGGCGACGCGGATTGCTGTGATCGAGCGTGGAGAGATTACTGAGATAGGAACACACGATGAGCTGATGCAACACTCGGGGACGTATCGACGGCTCTATGATCTGCAGTTCAACGATTCGGGACTGGTTGCGACGGGGAACGGCGATGCCGCGGTTCCGGCTGGATTGGAGGGTATTGCGTGAGCGTGGTTTATTCGATGACGGGATTTGCCAGCCTGCGAGGTTCGGCTGGAGAGGGACTGGCTTTTACACTGACGATGAAGAGTGTGAATCATCGTTTTCTTGATCTGAATCTCAGGTTGCCCTCGTATTGCGATGGGCTGGAGATGCAGATGCGGAAGCTGCTGAAGGAGCGTCTGCGGCGTGGCCATGTCGATGTGACGTTGCAACTGGAGCGGAGGGCGAGTGCGGCGATTCAGCTGAATGCCGATCTGCTCAATGCCTATGTAAAGGCCTTCCGTGAAGCCGCAGCAGTGCATGGAGTGGATAGCGAGCTGGATCTGAATGCGATGCTGCGTATCCCTGGCGTGATGAGCGTGGAAGCCAGTGTGGGGACGGAGGATTCTCGGGAACTGGATGCAGCGGTGATGGAGCAGATGCCTCTGGTGGTAGAGAAGCTGAATGAGGTGCGAGAGCAGGAGGGCCAGTCTCTGGTGGCGGAGTTGCGGGCGTCGATGCTGCGTCTGCGGGCGTTCGCGGGGGAGATGGCGGGATTGCGAAATGGGGTACGAGAGACACAGTTCGAGCGGCTGCGGGTCAGGTTGGCTGAGCTGACGCAGGGGTTTCCACTGAGCGAAGAGCGTGTGCTCACGGAGGCTGCTGTCCTGGCGGAGAAGAGTGATATCGAAGAGGAGATTGTGCGGTTGCGGACGCATGTCGATCGCTTTGTGGTGCTGCTGGATGAAGGTGGGGAGCTTGGAAAGCGACTGGATTTCCTGCTGCAGGAGTTGAGCCGTGAGGCCAATACGATGCTGTCGAAGACGAGTGGCGCGACGGGAGAGAACAGCTTGCGCATTACCGAGCTTGGGTTGGAGATGAAGGCAGAGATCGAGAAGGCTCGGGAGCAAGTTCAGAATATCGAGTAGAGGCGAACGTGCGGTTACACTGGCACAAGATCGGTATAGGCAGGTACTTACAGACGCATGGCAGGGATACTCTTTATTATTTCGGCGCCTTCGGGCTCAGGCAAATCCACGCTGGTGGCTCAGTTGCGGACGCTGGTTGCGGGACTTGAGTTCTCGATTTCTTATACGACACGGGCGCCCCGGGGGTCGGAGGAGAATGGGCGGGAGTATCACTTTACTACTCGGGAGGAGTTTGAGCGGATGGTTGCTGCCGGGGACTTCCTGGAGTGGGCTGAGGTCTTCGGGAACTACTACGGGACGGCGGTGTCGGCACTGGATCATGCGAAGGAGGCGGGGAAGGACCTGCTGTTGGACATCGATGTGCAGGGCGCGGTGCAGGTGATGCGGAAGCTGCCGGAGGCGGTTTCTATCTTCATCCTGCCGCCGAGTCCTCAGGTGCTGGAGATGCGGCTGCGAAACCGGAGCGAGGCCGAGCAGGTGACCTCGGAGACGGTGATCAAGAGCAGACTGGCTGAGGCGAAGAACGAGCTGAAGCAAGTATGGGACTACAAGTATGCGCTGGTGAATGATGTGCTGGATCAGGCGGTTGCGGAGATGCGGGCGATTGTTCTGACGGAGCGTGGCGTGCGGGACGGGGTGCAAGGCGTTGCAGCTGATTGCAGGACGGATGTCGCTTCGTCCAAGTTGAGGGCAGCGCTCGGTACCTTTGAGAGATAGGGACCGGTTATCCACTGCGATTTGTGTGTCGGATTTAGCTGGGCTGAGTTATAAATTCAGACTACGGGGTGAAACGCATGACGATTGAGAATGCCTTCCTCAACAAGTACAGCCTGGTCAAAGGTGCGGCGCGTCGGGCGCGGCAGCTACAGTCCGGTGCCTCGCCGCTGATCGTTGCCAAGTCGATGAAGGCTTGCCGTGTGGCGCAGGACGAGATCAAGCAGGGTCATGTGAAGTTCGTTCTGCCGGAGCGCGTGGCGGAGCCGACGCTGGATATCGTCCACTAGCGGCGCGCGATACCATAGAGACATGGCAGGAGATGTTGAGCAGCTGCGGGCTTATGTCGAATACTTCCGCGACATGGGCGTTCATGATTTTTATCGTCAGGGTGAGCCGGTCTTCCCTGAGGCTGCTGCTGTGGTTGCCGAGGTTACGGTGGCGGAGGCTCGGCCTTCGCCTGTGGCGGCTGCGGTCGTCGCACCGGAGTACAAGGCGCCTGTCGTTGCTGCCAAGCCTGACTATCTGGAGCCTCCGATTCCGAAGCTTGTGAGTTTCGATGACCTTGCACCTCTGCCTGAGAGCCGGGTTCCCGCGGCCGGGAAGACCGATGCGTTGCGCGTGATCCGGGAGGATATTGGGGATTGCACGCGTTGTCCGCTGGCGTATGCGGGGCGTCGTAATATTGTGTTCGCCGATGGAGATCCGAATGCGCGGCTGATGTTCGTGGGCGAGGGGCCGGGGGCGGATGAGGATGCCTCGGGCGTTCCCTTCGTGGGCAAGGCCGGGCAGTTGTTGAACAACATGATCGTGGCGATGGGGCTGAAGCGCGAGGAGGTCTACATCGCCAATATTGTGAAGTGCAGGCCTCCGGCGAACCGGGTTCCGGAGCCGGTGGAGGCGAATACCTGCTCTCAGTTTCTGCTGCATCAGATCGACGTGGTGCAGCCGCAGGTGATCGTTGCACTGGGGGCTACGGCGGCGATGTATCTGCTCGGGGTGAAGCAGTCACTTGTTGCGCTGCGGGGCCGTTGGCACTCGTGCCGAGGGGCAAAGCTGGCAGTGACCTATCATCCGGCGTTTCTGCTGCGTGATCCGCGGCAGAAGGGCGAGGCCTGGAAGGACCTCCAGAGGGTGATGGTGGAGCTGGGATTGAAGGCTCCGGCTAAAAGCTAGGTACCCTCCCCCCTGGGGTACTTTGGGCGTAAATTCCTTACATGCAATGACTTACAAGAGTATGTGTCGGCAAAGTCGTCATCCTAAAAGGGTTATGCCTAAAGTCGTCTCCCGATTGAGGTTATGGGTTCTCACGCAGAAAGCCCCGGCAGAGTGCCGGGGCTTTCTTTGATCCTGTATCCAGTGTAATGGATGGAGGGAAACTAGTATGCCAACTCTATTTTATTTGTTTTCAATGGGTTAGATGGTTTGGGGGCTTGACAGGTTTTGGAGTGGGTGGGAAGAGAACGGCAACGGCAAACACGGTGGAGTTGGTTGTTGAAGGCCGAATGGCTGTGATGAGTGAAGACCTTCGGGGTCCTTCGCTGCGCTCAGGATGACAGCAAGAACCTGCACAGCAAAAGATCAACAGCAAAAGATCTGCAACTTACGACGGTCAACGGCAAAAGATCTGCAACTTACAACGGCAAAGATGTGCAACTTACGACGGCACAGATGGTGGGGTTGGTTGTTGAAAAGGGCCGAATGGCTGTGGTGAGTGAAGATCTTCGGGGGCCTTCCCTTCGTCGAGTTCAGGTCAGGATGACGGCGTGGACACAGCAACAGGATCGACAACTGAAAAGCCAAAGGCGACAGCAACCAAAGCAGCAAGTCTTTCGCCGAATCATCAGCAGACAGAATGCAGGGAAGACGAAGCGGTGAGGGAAAAGTTTTTCCTATTTGCGAGGTAAATAGGCGAAATAAATATTTATTTCGTGATCCTCTCCGACCTAATAGGGAAATTTCGCTGCGCCCCGGTAGCTAAATTTCTGTAGATGTGCTTATTTCTCGATTTTCCAAGAATTACTGCTATTGGCGCTCGACGTGCTTTTACGGTATGGCAATCCGCATAGTGCGACATGCACGTCAACTGAAACGTTTCGTTCAGAGATGCAATTGTCGCACGCCTGCGAATAGAGAAGTCTTCGGAGTCTTCCTATGTCGAACCGTAATCTGTTTCATAACAACCTGTGCCCCACTGCTGCTCTTCTCCTTGTGTCGCCGTTTGCATTTTCCCAGTCGAGTTCGAGTACGGCGAGCCTTGCGTCGATGACGACGCAGAGCGAGACGTCAACGATTGCGGCTCCATCCAGTATGGTGAGCTCCACTTTGACTGCTGCCGACGTTGGAGCGGGAGGAGTTCTTGCTGTGGCTGATACCACCACGGCTCTTTATTCGGAGTGGCCGACTTTTATGCTGAATTCTTACACGTCTGATCCGGTTTCAGAGGTCGCCGTTGCGGGACTGCCTGTTGCCGACAGCACAACCTCTACAGACAGCGTGCTTGGCTCCGGACATGGAGTTGCGATGGTGAGAACGGCGATCA
>JAOAPB010000104.1 GCA_025462645.1 Edaphobacter sp.
AACTCTTCCGAAAGCGTCGCATCAAGTTCGGGACGATCTCAAAACCGGCAGTTGATATAAAGCCAATACGAATATGGCCAAGCTTGCCTGCTGACGCCCACTGAGCTTTCCTCTTGGCAAATTCAAGCTTTTCCAGAGCGACCGCCGCGTCTTCCCGAAACGCCTGCCCAGCCTCCGTAAGCACCGTACCCTGTCGGTTTCGACTTAGGAGTTGGATACCCAATTCGTCCTCAAGCGCTTTGACTTGAAGGCTAAGCGCAGGCTGGCTCAAGTTGAGGAGCCGAGCGCTGCGACCGAAATGAAGAGTTTCAGCGACGGACAAGAATGAACGGATGTGACGGAATTCCATACGGTCCTCCTGATTAGCTGACGCTATCACGATTATAAAAACACTTCATCGTCGCAAATGATGCGTCAGTATCAAATCATTTGTGCGGGCAAGAGGGAGGCAGAGACGATGAACGAGCAAAGGCTGCAACAAGCATCTTCGTGGACTAGGCGGCGTGACGAGAAGGAGCGCCGAATGCAGGCGGTGATGCGGTGGATGAGCGGCCCCGTACTACCTACCGACAAGACAGTTGAAGCCCTTGAAGTCCTGGTCGTGGCGGGAGATCGAATTGTCTTGGAGGGAGACAATCAGAAGCAGGCCGACTTTTTATCGCGGTCCCTTGTAAAAGTTGATGCGAAAAAGATACACGACCTGCATCTAATCATCTCCAGCATTAGCCGTCCCGAACACCTCACGTTGTTCGAACTCGGAATTGCAAAGAAGGTGGACTTCGCGTTTGCAGGACCTCAGAGCCTTCGTGTTGCACAGCTACTCGAGGACGGGGTCCTCGAAATTGGCGCGGTTCACACTTACGTCGAGTTGTACGCTCGCTTGCTGGTCGATCTCATCCCAAATGTCGTCCTTGTGTGTGCAGAGCAGGCGGACCGCGAAGGCAATCTTTTTACAGGACCGAATACAGAAGACACACCTGTCATCGTGGAGGCTGCGGCTTTCCACGACGCGATCGTGATCGTTCAGGTGAATGAGATCGTCGAAAAACTGCCCCGCGTCGATATCCCTGGGTCTTGGATCGATATCATTGTTCAAGCAGACAAGCCGTTCGCCCTCGAACCTCTTTTCACGCGAGATCCCCGACACATCAACGATCTCCAGATCCTGACTGCGATGATGGTGATTCGAGGCGTGTACGAGCGGCATGAAGTTCGATCGTTAAATCATGGCATCGGTTTCGATACCGCAGCCATCGAGCTTTTACTTCCCACCTACGCCGAGTCTCTTGGCCTTCGCGGAAAGATTTGCGAGCACTGGGCTCTGAATCCCCATCCCACCTTGATCCCTGCGATCGAGAGCGGTTGGGTCAAAAGCATTCATTCTTTTGGAAGCGAAGTTGGTATGGACAAGTACATCCGTGCGCGTCCAGATATCTTCTTCACCGGTCGCGATGGAAGTCTCCGCTCCAACCGAATCCTCTGTCAGTTAGCAGGACAGTATGCCGTTGACGCGTTCGTCGGCGCCACTTTGCAGATGGATGGAGACGCTAATTCCTCCACTGTGACAACCGGACGACTTGCTGGGTTCGGAGGTGCTCCGAATATGGGAAACGACCCGCATGGCCGCAGGCACTCCAGTGCCGCATGGCTTGATCTGAAGACTGTTCCCAGTCCGACTGCTCGGGGCCGAAAGATCGTGGTGCAGACGCTGGAGACATTCACAAGTGGCGGTGTTCCTGCATTCGTCCAAACTTTAGATGCGGTCCAAGTCGGCCAAAAAGCAGGAATGCCACTCGCTCCGATCATGATTTACGGGGATGACGTGAGCCACGTCGTCACGGAAGAAGGCATCGCCTACCTTTACAAAGCTGAGGGCGCCGAGGAGCGTCGGCGGGCACTCGCTGCGGTGGCGGGTGTCAGTCCGATTGGCCTCAAGGCCAAGGCGACTGAGACGGCGGAGCTTCGGCGCAAAGGTGTCATTGCCTATCCGGAAGACCTTGGAGTTCACCGGCTCCAGTCCAATCGCTCGCTGCTTGCGGCCCGCAGCATGGGAGATCTGGTGGCTTGGTCCGGCGGCCTTTATCAACCACCTGCAAAGTTCAGGAACTGGTAGTGCCATACGCGATCTCCACAAATCGAATCGTCTGGCAAGCCAGTCGTTGGCATCCCCACCATCTCGCGTCCATCGCGAAGCAGGCGCTGATCGCCGAAGCGGAACTAACCCCAAAGCCTGGTTTGGTTGATCGGCGCGGATCAGGTGCACACACCGATCTGTCGTTGGACCTGATGAGGCATTCGGCTGAAACCATTGAACCGTTCTTCGCTTCAATGGCAGTTGCATCCAGCAAACGCCCACTGAGTCGCTTGTTACGTGAAGAACTGGGCGCGATCGGGCGAAAAGCTGAACATGCCATGTTTCTTGCCACTAGCGGGACAAATACCCACAAGGGAGCAATCTGGGTGCTCGGGCTGTTAGTCGCCGCTGCGAGCCAGACCAAAGACCTGAACCCTATACGAGTAGCGGGATTGGCTGGTTCTATTGCCCGTCTTCCAGATCTTGTACGCCCTGAGCTGGTTTCGCATGGCGATGTTGTGCGAGAGCGTTACGGGGTGGTTGGAGCGAGAGGCGAGGCCTATACAGATTTTCCGCACGTAGTGAAGGTTGGAATTCCGGCGTTTCGAGCCGCACGTGTTACCGGAAAATCCGAGACGGTAAGCCGACTCTTCTCATTGCTGAGCATCATGGCCGAACTTGACGACACGTGTGTTCTCTATCGCAGCGGTCTCGAAGGCGGCGAAGTGGTCAAAGCTGGTGCGAAGGCCGTGCTTGCAGTTGGCGGTCCTGGAAGCCAAGAGGGAGATGCGGCTTTACGGCGGTTTGATCGAAAGCTGCTTGAGAAACGGATATCTCCAGGAGGCAGCGCTGATCTTTTGGCAGCTTCACTCTTCCTGGATTGTCTGGAATCTGGTCGTGAAGCGATTCAAAGGGACCAAAGTGTTGGGAAGGAGACTTATGGAGAAGATTGAGTTCGACTATCCAGCGGCAAAGCGCGGCATAACCAAGAGAGCCCACGTCGGCGTGGTGGGATCGGGAGACATGGAGATCCTTCTCGAACCCTCTACAACAGAGAACGCGCATGTCTCGATCACAACGAGCGTCAATGGATTTCGGGAAACGTGGAAGTCCGTCTTCGATCGATTTTTTTCCAAGTTCGATGGTGCTACAAGTATTCAGATAAATGATGCAGGCGCAACACCAGGAAGTGTCTTGCTGCGATTGGAGCAGGCAGTGGAGGTAATCGAGCAATGAGCGACTCGACCTTTGTACCGTCATTTGTCAATCGCAGAAGTTTCATCGAACTAAATGGCCGGGCGCGAGCGCAGAGTCTGCTTGATGAAGGAACCGGAAAAGAGCTGGTCGGCCCCTTCGACCGTGTCGAATCGCCCTGGCTTCCGATGCAGGATGCAGTACCGCAGGCTGATGACGGCTGCATTGTCTTGAAAGGGCGCATCGCGGGGAATCCGGTCGTTCTCATCTCACTCGAAGGCGCGTTCCAGGGCGGAAGCATCGGAGAGGTTTCTGGGGCGAAGATGACGGCAGCGCTCGATCTGGCTACGAGAGATTCATCTGCCGGAACGCCAACCGCTGCTGTACTCCTACTCGAAACAGGCGGAGTCCGACTGCAGGAAGCGAACCTGGGTCTTGCGGCTGTCGCGGAAGTAATCGCGTCCATTCTCTCCCTTCGTCAACATGCCCCCGTGATCACTGTCGTAGCTGGAACCGTCGGTTGTTTTGGAGGAATGTCGCTCGCCGCTGGTGTTTCAAGTTATGTCGTCATGACGCGTGAGGCACGACTTGGCCTGAACGGTCCTGAAGTCATCGAGCAGGAGTCTGGCATAGAAGAGTTCGATGCTTCGGACAGGGCTCTGATATGGGCAGTTCACGGCGGTGAGCAGCGAGTGGGCATGGGCCTGGCAGATGCACTTGTTGAGGACAGTATTGACGAGATCTCATCAGCGGTTCGCAAGTACGTGCTCGCCGGTAAACCTGCGCAGCACAGAAGCGAACAGGTCCCACTATACCGTGAACGTATCGCAGCCCTTGATACCTCGAAACAGATTGATCCACTGACGTTGCGAGAGCAGTGGAGCCTACGTGACTCCCAAGGAGGTGCGCGATGAGCGAGCACGTAGGATTGCGAGGCAGAGCCTGGTTCCAGGCGCTGGCGGGAAAAGACCAGCCGCGAACCGGAGATCCCGGCTCGGTCCTAACGGCAGAGGCGCAAGTATGTAGTGAGACCGCAATATTTCTTTGTGTCGTACCGAATCCAGACAGTCGATTCCCGTGTGTGCGAGACGGGCAGGTGGGTCTTGAAGAAGCTTATGCCTTGGCAACCCGGATACGGGAAGCGATTGACGATGACCGTGATAAGCCGAAAGCCGAGAAGCGCCCAATCATCGCCATTATCGATGTAAAAAGTCAGGCATACGGTCGTCGTGAAGAGACAGCCGGAATCTTCCTCGCAGCCGCAGCTTCGGCCGATGCGTACGCGTCAGCTCGAATGGCTGGACATCCAGTCATTTCCCTGGTCGTAGGTCGCGCGTTTTCCGGAGGCTTTTTGACCCATGGCTATCAAGCGAATCGAATCCTCGCATTCGACGATTCGGGAGTGACGATCCACGCTATGCACAAAGAGGCCGCCGCGCGAATCACCCGCCGTTCCGTCTCCGACTTGGAGCGCTTGGGATACCAAATTGCTCCCATGTCATACGACGTTCGGGATTATGCAAAACTCGGCACCCTTCACAAATTGCTTCACGTGAACAATCCCATCGAGCCTACGGAGTCAGAGATTGTTGAAGTAAAACAGGCCATTGCCGATGCCGTCGCCGACGCGCGTACGGGGGCTGAAGACCTCGGCAACCGTTTGAATTCACCTGCAGCTAAGGAGACACGAAAGGCCGGTCGGACCGTGCGGACACTGATGGAAAAACAATGGGTGACCGCTTAAGGCCTCTTATGAGAAAGGTACTCGCTGACGCACTCGTTCCAATCTTTACCGGTTTGCTGCTCGGTTATTGGGCCGGACGGCGAGGATTAATGGATAGCATCAACATCCGTAACCTGATTGTTTTCGTGATGACCTTCTCTGCTCCATGCGCCCTCTTTTCGATCATCATCGAAACTTCTCGTGAAGTTCTTCAGCAACAGCTAATGATGGCGTTTGCGATTGCTCTCGTATTTACCGGGATATATCTGGGATGGTATTTTTGGGCGCGTTATCGTGTCGGCATGTCCATCCCCGATGGCGCTGTGCTCGCTTTGACCTTTGGATTTCCCAATAGTGCTGCAATGGCTGTATCCCTTCTATCAAGCACATTCGGACCGAAAGCATCCGTGCCGGCGGCACTATCCATAGTCGTCGGCTCGATCACCATAGTGCCAATCACATTAGAGCTACTGAAACTAGGCAGTAAAACCGTTAAACCCGAGATCCCCGCGAGGGCTCTACTACGCGGAATCCTTCGTTCATTTGCCCGTCTGGTAGTTTGCGCTCCAATTATCGCTCTACTGTTTGCGTGCCTTCATGTACATTTCCCCACATATGCAATAAGAGCCTTGAATACTCTCGGCAGTGCGATTAACGGCAGCGCGCTTGTACTCACCGGATTAGTGATCTCAGTGCATCCCTTCCGCATGAATCCTGCTGTGCCGTCGACGACAGCCGCCAAGCTGATTGTTCAGCCGCTTTTGGCTCTATGCATCACGCTGCTGCTTCATATGAGCCACGACCAGATTCGCAATATCACCCTCATTAGCGCGATCCCCGGAGGATTCTTCGGACGTGCGTTCGGAAAATCATTCAATGCGACACCTGAGATTGCGAGCTCCGGACTAACTGCCACCTATGGTTTCGCTGTCGTCACGTTGCCGTTTATGGATTCTGGTCCTGAGCCGATTCGTGTGAGCCTAATGTCTATGCGATCTCCAATCCCGTATGCACATGATCTTCTCCTCGTGAAGTCAATGTTGATCGAGGAAGCATGCATAGCCGAACCGGCATGGGTTAGACCTGCGTTAGCGAAATATCTGTGGGTCGTCGCACGCCGTGCTATTTCCCCAAAGGATCGAATCGCCGTCGGAGTACGTGGACAGGAGCGGCAACAACGTTGGGGTGGGTTCATGAGGAAGGACCAGATAGTGAAGATGATCGCTCCATGGCGTCTGCGCTCTGGTCTGGCGAATACGGTGAGGCTCAGTCTTCCTGCAATGCAGTCACTTCGTTTCCTCGAGATCGAGTTGGCTTCGCTCTCTAACGATTGGGGGCCAGGCGGAAGCGTCGGATATGAGCTAGCCAGCCGTGCACCTGTCGTCACACGAGAAAGTGACCTTGACCTCGTAATCAGTGCTCCAGATCGCTTTGATAGAGATTTCGCTCGGCATTTGTGGAAGAAGATCGCTCTAGCGCCGGCTAAGGTTGACGTGCGAATTGAGACAACCTGGTGTGGGTTCTCTTTGGAGGAATATGTTCGCAGAAACTCTGAAAAGCTCCTCGTTCGTACTTCGACGGGCCCCCGACTCACAACTGACCCATGGAATCAACCGGCAGGGGGCAATGAATGAAGGTCGCATTCCTGTTCCCTGGGCAGGGTTCTCAGGTGCCTGAGATGCTTCACCATCTCATATCCCATCGAGCGGCGGAAGAGGTGTTGCAGGAGATGAGTCAAACTTTGGGCTTCGACGTCCGAGTCACCGACTCGGAGAATGCTCTCAAGTCCACAATATCTATTCAACTCGGGCTTCTGGCTTCAGGGGTCGCCACGGCGCGCGTCCTGGTACAGAATGGTGTGCGACCCACCGCGGTAGTTGGTCTATCGGTTGGAGCCTTCGCTGCCGCAGTGGTTGCCGAAGCAATCTCCCTTGTCGATGCTACTAGACTGGTACGGTCTCGTGCCGAACAGATGGAGATGATGTATCCAAGCGGCTACGGTTTGGCAGCGCTCATTGGTCTGAATGAGACTCAAGTCAGTGGACTCGTCAAAGCCGTCAGCAGCGAAACTCATCCAGTGTTCGTGGGGAACATTAATGCTCCGCAACAGATCGTGATTGCTGGCTCTATCGACGGGATAAAAGAGGTGTTAAGCCGAGCCGTTGAGCTGGGAGCACGCAAAGCTGAGCTTCTACATGTCTCTGTTCCATCTCACTGCCCGCTATTACAACCGATCGCAACATCTCTCCGGGAACAGTTGCGATCGATGCAAATTCGTGATCCGCAGTTCGTCTATGTCTCCAATGTCAAAGCGAGAGCTATTCGTTCCGCAGTCGGTATTGCAACAGATCTGGCGGACAACATCGCTCACGGAGTGCGATGGCACGACGCTACCAGTGTGGCGCAAGAATTAGGCTGTCAGCTTTTTCTGGAAATGCCGCCCGGTCATGCTTTGAGCGACCTCGTCCGCGAGAACTTGTCGGAGGTCGAGGCGTATCCCGTCGTTTCCGGCAGCATAGACAGGTTTTTCAAACGTGCTCAAAGCTGAAGTCGTTATTGGCGCTAGCTTTATCGTCTACGGCGCCTACGCGGCAGACTCCCCATTGGTGGAGTCAGGCCTGCTGGGACCGGTGAAGCTCCTGCGTCAGAAGGGCGCCGCTGCACAGGCTCGCTCCGGTGGGCAGTAAGGACTGCGGCGCGCAGATCGAGCGCCACACGTTCCTTCCCGGCTAGGGAGCAGCCGCGGGATCTAGTGACTGTTGCGTCACCTCGCGCGGAACTACATTCTTTTCCTCCAAGGATCGCGAGTGGAGACGTTGAAAGGCGTCGAGCGCCCTCTTTTGTTCTGCCGTGTTTCCAAGCGCTCTCTGCACCTGCGACAGTCGATACCAGGCCACCTCGTCATCGGGCCGCAAGGATACCGCTTTCTCAAGGTGAGGCAATGCCTCCGGCCACTTGCTTTGGGAAGCGAGCACATTACCCAGGCCCACCTGAGCCTCAGGAAAATCAGGGTGAGAATGAACCGCGAGCTCGAAAAACCTTTGCGCCTCAACCATATCTCCGGACTTTCGATTGATCTCGCCAATCTCGTAGGCTGCGTTTGCGTTGTCTGGATCGGACTGCAGTTCGGAAGCAAACTCCTTTCTGGCCTCCTCAAGGTCCGCGGGCGATTGAGTGGTGCGCCAGCGCCCCAGGAGCGCCCGGCCCAACCGGTAATGGACGCCGGGCCGCCCGGGATCCAACCCCAGAACAGCGCGATACTCCGCCAACGCACCCACGTAGTTTCCCTGACTCTCCAAAGCTTCCGCCGTAGCCTGGTGCTTCCAGACAGAATCGGGCCCTTGTCGCATCAACTTCTGTACGGTGAGGTAAGCGTAGTTACCGTAGATCCGCTCATTGTGATAAAGAATCTCAGGGTCATCGCCGAAGAGACGATCCAACTCCAGCGCAACCTCGACTGCCTGGCGGTCCTTCTGCAGCGCAGTGTAGGCCCGCTCAAGTTGCAAGCCGCTCATGCGTTTGACGGGAGCATCCGTCGTCTGTCGAAAGGTCTTCTCCAAATCGGGCAAGGCCTCCTCATAGCGGCCCAGCTCCGACAAGGACATCGCGAGGAGGCCGTCCGCCTTCGGTAGGCCAGGCTTCAGCTTCAGCGCACGGCGCAACGCCGCGACAGCCTGCTCAAACTTGCCCTCCTGAAAATAGATGACCCCGAGAGTGGCGTGCACCTCGGCAGTTGCCGGGCTAAGTTCCGCGAGCTTCTGGAAGTTCTGCTCAGCCTCAGCATATCTCCCGGCGAGCAATGCTGCCTGACCATTTCGCGAGTAGGTCTCGATCTCTGTTGAATGAACCTGCGCACGACCTGAACCGGTAGTCATGCAGAGCGTGAGCGCAAGTAACTGGCAATGGACAACACGACGCATCAGCACAGCAGAATATCTCCGGGAATAAAGATGCCCGCCAGGCCGTGAGCATGGCGGGCACGTTCAAGAGTTTACAGCCTCAGAAGGTGATCTTACCCCCGAGTTGCATGACTCTGCCAGGCCGAGCTGAGACTACCCTTCCGAAGTTTTGATTCGCACTGGAGCCTTGATCGTTCACATTCCTGTCTACAGCGCCGGTTCCCGGACCTCCTGCAGCGGCGTTGGGCGAACCCGGATCGACACCGTACTGAGCATGATTGAAGGTGTTGAAGGTCTCGACGCGAAGCTGGAATTTGATCCGCTCCGTAAGAGAGAATATTTTGATTGCGCCCATGTCCCAATTGCTGATTCCAGGCTCACGCAGAATGTTTCGGCTGCTGGTTCCGAATACACCTGCGAGGGGCTGTGAGAACGCCGCTGTATTGAACCAGTGGTTCAGATCCTTGGTCCCGGAGCGGGGGTTGCCAATCAGATTTGCGCGCTGGTTGAAGCCGTTGAGCAGCCCGCCCGTGTCGTTAGCAACTACCGAGAACGGGAATCCCTTTTGGAAGGTTCCAATTCCAGTGATCTGCCAGCCACCAATAGCAGCGTCCGTCAGACGATTCGCATTGTTGACGAAGTGTTTACCCTTCCCGAACGGCAGATCGTAGACGTAGCTCACCACGAAACGCTGACCCACATCGAAGTCGGATCGGGCATAGTCGCGATTGGGATTGCTCTCATCCATGTGTCCGGCGAAACCGTTGGTCGCGCCGATACCCGCAGCGGCAGACTTATCGTCCAGACTCTTCGAGTAGGTATACACCGCCACAAAAGCCATGTCGGAGGTACGTCGCTCCAATTTAACGTTGCCGGAGTTGTAGTTGGAATAGCCAGTCCACCGGCTGTCCAGCGCTCCGTTTGCTGCAGTGATGTTCTGCAACGGGCGTCTGCCCTGGATGGGGCAATCGCCAGCGGTAGGCGTCGCCTGGCAGAGTGCCGGGTTGGATACAGCCCTCGGTTGATTGATGTTCACTCGATCCAGAAGGTGGGTGCCTTTATTCCCGACGTAATTCACCTCCAGGGTCGTGTTTCTAGCAAGTTCACGCTCTACGGAAAAAGACCACTGCTGAACATAGGGGTTCATAGGGTTTTCCGAGATGATAACGGCGAAGAACTGACTGCCCTGCGCCTGAATGGTCACAGGAGCAGGTGCGGTGAGGGCTGGGAAGAGTTGATCCGTCAGCTTAGGCACACTTTGAGAGATCGGAGCGAGCGCAGTACGCGTGACAAATGGATACAGATCGCCCGAGTTGTCGATCTCGCGTGTTCCCGCCGAATCGTAGTAGATACCATAACCTCCGCGGACGACGGTCCTATTGTCACCGAATGGACGAAGCGCGAAGCCTATCCTTGGGGCGAAGGGCGCCAAGGATGAATCCTTGGGGTTGCGGCGGCCACAGTAGCGGTAGAAGCCGTTACCTTCCGGAGCGATACCGTCCGTCAAGAGTTCTTTCCGGGCGTAGCACAAACCACCTCGCGTGTTCGCAGTATCAAACCAGAACATCTTGTCGTTTTCCTCGTAAGGGATACTGCGGAAGTCCCAACGGAGGCCGAGATTCAGCGTAAGACGATCGTTCACCTTCCAGTCGTCCTGAACGTAGGGAGCGAAGTACTTGAAGTGGAACTTGTTGAGATTTCCTGGGACTCCGGCGGTAGAAAACGGCCCCGGCTGAAAGGTCGAGACGTCATGGTAGTAGCCCAGAAGGAAGTCGGCGATAGCGTTCCCGGTGCCGCAGGTTACCGTGGCGCAGTTGTTACTTCCTGCTCCACCGTTCTGCAGGATCAAGTCGTTGTTATAACCGAAGCTGCCGAGGAAGTTAGTGGAAAGGTTTCTCTTCTGCACCCAGCTTCTATAGTCGAATCCGATACCGACTGTGTGACGTCCGTGGCTGGTAGTAAACGAGTCGGCGATCTCCCACACTGGGATATCGCTGGTTGTCGGGTTATTACCAGGGCTTCCGACTGTGCCGCTGAGATTCTGAAAAGCGACGCTCGGATACCCTCGGGCATAGTCTGGCAGACTCGTAAACAGGCCGGTGAAACCAGCCGCGCTTACAAAAGAGGCTGGCGCAGGTGAGGCACCCTGGATGGAGACAGCACCAAGTCGGCCATAGCGGATGTTGTTGACATTTCTGCTTCCAAGGGAGATGGTGTGCGAGATCTCCCAGCTGGTTGAGTTCTCCGTGAAGATATTAAGGCCCGAAGGAAGAGAAATACGGCCGACAGAATTAAGAACGTAGTCCGCCTTGGTGTAGCGCCCGAAGACCGACCCGAAGCGCCCCAAGCTCTGATCCAGGCGGTAGGTCTGCTGATCGGTGTTATTAGGAAGCAAGGCAGCCAGACGATAATTACCCAGGCAGCCCGCTGTCGTGCAATTGGGACCCACGAATAACTTCGCGGCCAAAGAAGCTGCCGCAAGCCGTGAGAAGCGCGAAGAGGGAATCGTGTTATTGGTAAAAGGAGCGCCAGTGCGCGGGTCCACTGGAAGACAGGGGTTGCCACTTCTCAGTGCCGCCGCGCAGGCCGCGCTGCCATACGCAGGCAGACCAGACCCCGAGAAGTCTCCATTCACCTGAGCCAGCGGAGCTACGTTGAAGTAGCTGCTGGTTCCGTTCTTAATGCGCCAGCCTTCGTAGTTAGCAAGCCAGAATGTCTTGTCACGGCCGTCGTAAAGCTTTGGAATATAGACCGGACCACTGGCGACATACCCGAACTGATGCTGACGCTTCGCTGGCTTGACCGGTATGAAATGGGTATTGGCATCGAAGGCGTCATTTCTGGCGAACTCGAAAACGCTCCCATGAAGTTGGTTGCCACCGCTCTTGCTGACGATGTTCACCTGATTAGCGCTATAGCCATACTCCGCTCCATAGGTTGCATTCTGTACCTTGAACTCCTGAATGGCATCCTGCGAAAGAATGACGGCCGGGGTGCTCAGCGCAGTGTCGATATTTACCATGCCATCCAGCGTGTAGTTATTCGACTCAGGGCGAGAGCCATTGATGCTGATGGCGTTTCCTTCGCCTTGCCGCATTTGGCCCTGTTCCCCGACAGTCTGAACCGCGCCCGCGCCGATAAACAGGAGGCTGAGAAAGTTGCGTCCATTCAGCGGAAGCTGATTGACCTGGCGCTCACTGACAAGCTGAGTTACAGCAGCGTTATCAGTATCCAACCCGACTGAGCCAGCGGTGACCTCCACCCTCTGTTCGAGCGCACCGGTTTGCAGTGTGGCGTCCACGCGAGCCTGCTGCGCCACCACGAGAGTCACGTTGTTCGTAGTCGCTTTGCCGAATCCCGTCGCTTGTACAGTCACTGTGTATACCCCAGGCTGCAGCGATGGAACGGTGTAGTCTCCCGAACTCCCAGTCTGGATCGTATGAGAGATGCCAGTAGCTTTATTGGTAACAACGACCGTTGCGCCTGTGACAGCTGCCCCTGTGCTATCGCTGACCATGCCCAGGATCGTTCCTGTTGACCCGCTCTGGCCAAGCGCGTTCCCGGCGCCAATCAAGAGCGCGAAAATTGCGTACGAAACAAGAGTTCTGAATCTCATACATCCTCCAGTTAACTGGTGACGCCTAAGACACTTTTCGTCTGCTTCCATTTCCTAGCGGGCTGACGAAGCCAGAACATTACTTCTTTGCACATCGATCAAAGGCCTTGAAATAACGCCACAATCACTGCTGCCTCGGTAATGCCGCCAAACAATACAGACCAACATCGGCATTGTCAATAATTTTGAAACTGTTTTTCTATTGATTTCTTGTGCTCTCCATCTCTTCGAAGGGGCTCGATACGCACGTCGTCTCCGCTGTCCAAAGCGTCGCGGCCGTTGACCTCTACCGCGAAGCCGAAGTGGTAGTGCCATTGCGCGACTTGCCGGTCTAGTCTGCGCTGTTTTCGCCTCCGTCACTTGATGGCGCGATCTGTGGTCCGACCTTACAGATCCGGTGATCAGCCTGCATAGGCATTCGAGTAACTGATTTACAACTGAGTTGAACTACTGCCGAAGCTCCGACCGAACCACCTGCACTGGGCCTATAAGTCCTGAAGGCAGAAGAGGGGAGTTTGCCTTGTATGGGTTGTGTGTCGTGAAGGTGAACTTCTGCGAGACACCCGGTTGCTGATCTCCAATAAGCCTGTTCACCCACAGGTTCGTCACCGTGATCTCTAATTGGTTTGCACCTGGTTTCAAGACCTTGGTCACGTTCGTTCGAAAGGGAGCCTTCCAGAGGATCCCAAGAGGCGTTCCGTTCACTTTGACCTCAGCGAGGTTCTTCACATCTCCAAGATCAAGCCAAAGCTCTGCTTCAGGCTTGAACCAGGCCGCGGGCGCCTCGATCGTCCTTGTATAGGTCCCATGGCCGGAGAAGTATTTGACCCCGGCATCCTCACTGTCGCTCCACGAGCGGAGCGTCTCGAACTTCACCTGATCTGGAGCCCCTCTGCCAGCCTGGAAGCTAACGTCCCATGTTCCATCGATCGTCCCCGAAGGCGTTAAAACAACTGCAGGAACCGTGTGCGAGGACTCGCTCGTTGGCTTGCGAAACACGACGAAAACCGTCTCATAAGGCTGGAGTGTAAGTGGTACCGCGGTACCACCTTCTTGAATGCGATAAGACGCTGTCTCTATCTTTCCCGTATCTGCGTGCCATAGCTCCGGTGACCTACCTGTGACACGGAAGGTCGCATCAACTGTAGCGACGTCGGTAGTTCGGTTGTCGACATAGTAGAGGTCGCCCCCGGTAACCGCCCGGTGTACGAACAGAAGCTTCGTATCACTTTTCGGTTTGCTGTACTCAAAGTCTTTTGCGATATGAAGCGACTGAAGCACATCAGCAAGACTCTGCCCACCGTACACCTTTCCTTTACCATAGGTGTGAACGCCGGAATCGGAACCCCAAAGCTCGCTGACAACACGCTGAAACTCACCGCCTTTATCGTCAAGGCTCGGGGTATCTGTAGGTCTATCGCCAATAACGGTAGCTCCGTCACGCACCAGCGCCTGAATCTTACGAAGTACCGGTAGCGACATGTGGCGGCTGTATGGGTCCAGCGCGAGAACTTTATAAGTCATACCGCTGGACGCTGTTAGCTGGCCGCTACTGAACGTTAGCTTGTGAATCAGCGCATCAGCATTGACGTAGTCGAAGTTATACCCCGCCGGCACACCAGGGCCCTTTGCCGCAAAGATCGCAGTAAGATTGGAATCTTCGCCGTAGAAGTAGACGATATCTGCGACGAAACGCCCTTGCTGCAGGAGATAGGAGTTACGCGCAAGATAGGTAATCCATGGCTGCGCCTGTTCTGCCCACGTTTCATTTCGGTTGAACCACTGACCGAACGGTCCAAGCGCAAGGCCTGGCGCCTTATCGAGCGGCTGATGAACGGACGTGTGAATGACAAAGCGATTCAGCCCCATGGACAGCTCTTTATCGGCTGTCGGCTTCAGAGTCTCGGGCGACCATGCCCAGGGACTCGCTGCCGCCGTCATGGACTCGGCGGCTACTAGGTTCTGGCCATAGATATGCGCAATAGACGCCGACTCTCTGATATCCGCGTTGGGAATAGGAAGATCTTCGTTTACGCCAGGTCGCTGCGTCCACATAGCGGCCATGGGCACGTCGGTGTAGCGCTTCATCTCCATGCCATCGGCAATTGTGGCACGGCCCGATTCATGCGACTCGCCGTACACGCCCATCCCTCGGGCGTGCACTGACTCCGCAATTTGGCCGTAGTGATTCTCGGCCAGAAGATCGGCAATCGTCTTGCGGAAATCCCAGAGGAAGCGATCGCTGCTCTCGGCACTATCGATAACATGGCCCGTAAGCACCGGCATCCACGGCTTCGGATCATACCCACGACGTCTGGTGAACTCGGCGATCATCTCGTCGGTCCAATTCTGTGTACCCGATTCCCAGCTATCCGTAATGACGTACTTCAGACCACCGCGTTTACCCATCAGCTCGCCAACAGCACCCTTGTAGTTGTCGAGATAGTGCTCGATGTACTCCTTTACGTAGCCCCGATTGAGCTTATCGACTTCCGGGCCCGTAGCCTCCGGCGTCGCAGGATGATTTGTAATGCCCGTGAGCGAGTATCCCATGCGAAGCACCGTCCACTGCCCTGGCGGCGGGGTCCAGTTCAGCCTTCCGTCCGGAGCCATCTTGGCCGTAAGATCGACAACTTCACTCGACGTGATGGCGAATTTCGCCGGGACAGCAGGCGTGGCATAGGTGTACAGGTCAGGCAAAGCAGCGAAGCCCGCCTTCTCTTCAAAGCGATTGATGCGCGCTCCGGTGTGAAGCTCAAGCTCCGCTATCTCATAATCAGTAGGCTTCGCTGGAATCGCTACACCTAACTCGCTGAAATCGATATCACCCAACCCGCCCGAGTGGGCTGCCTTCGTGAGAAAGCTGAGCCGGAAGAACCGCGAACTGACGGGAGCAAAGGAGAGCGTATGCTCTGCCGCGCCAGCCGTCGGGATCGTCACGATCGGGCGAAATGTCTGGCCATCGTCCGAGGCTTCCAGGACAGGGCCGTTGCCAGTCTCACCGGCGAAGATCGCGAGGGGACTCACCGGCCCTCCTGGTGCAAAGGTCACCGCCTGGATCGGCTGAGCCTGCGAAAACTCGAACTGAATCCACGACTTCTGCCCTAAAGGTGCAATAGGAACGCGTGCCGTGGACATCAGGTCATGGTCGGACAAATGTGCGACGTCCAGGCTCCCCCCGCTCAACGTTATCTTTGGATTGAGTTGCTGCATGGGAATTTCAGCGGCTGGCCTTCGGTAGGCAACTACGACACTGTCTGCGTAAAAATCTTTCGCCGTTGGCAACGCAACACCTGCCATCTGACCCATAGGGTCAGCCTGCGCACGATTCTGGAACGGGCCAGTCGCCGCAGAGGGCGCTCGAAGAACTCCATGAAACGGTTGACCGCCCTGGACAGCAGTTTCCGTCCAGACAAACTTCTTCATCGCGTGCGAGGGTTCAACCCACGGCCCCCCACTCTCGCTCCAGCCCGGGGAACCCGCGATAGCCATCTCCAGGCCAAGCTTGTCAGCCTTCTGCGTTGCAAAAAGAAAGGCGTCCTTCCACTCCGGGGTCATGTAAATGAGCCGTTTGTCCACAACCTTGGGTGTATTCAGCGCGGCATCAAAATTCTGGAAGCCGCCAATACCCACCCTGTTCATCCAGTCGAGATCGCGATCGATTCCCTCCTTGGTGATGTTGCCGTTCATCCAATGCCACCACACACGCGGCTTTGCAGTATCAGGGGGATTCTGAAAACCTCGTTCCAGTAAGTCCCCGGCATCCTGTCCCGTTGAGTTCTGTCCCATGGATAAGCCGCTGCCAATCGTGGCGGCCAGAGCCGCGGCCATTCCAAACTTCCTCGCGATGGTGAACTTACTCATTGAAGCTCCTTGGACAATCATGTAAATCGGTGAAGCAGGCTGATAGAACAATCAGCAAATAAGCTCTGAGATTTTATCGTGTGAAATTGTTTATCCATTGGTGTGCCAAGCGCTGAAAATAGTAGCACGCTGATGCAAGCGCAGGCGACGATTACTTGCACAGCCACACAGTGGCTGAAATAGGTCTTACCATTTATCTTCTGCGAGGTTCTAACCTATGGCCCAACTTGGACGGCGCACCTTCATTCAAAACACCGCCTCCGTGGCTCTTTTGCAGTCCGTTCAAAACCTGTTGCCCGCGTCGACCCGACAGCACACATCGCGCAAATCTGGCACACTATCTCCCGTAATCGACACACACATCCATCTCTACGATCCCACGCGACCAGGCGGTGTCCCATGGCCGGAACAAAGCGACTCTGCTCTTTATCGTCCCGCACTTCCCGCCCGTTATCGCTCTCTGGCCGAACCCCTTGGCGTACTAGGTGCGATCGCAATAGAATGCAGCCCGCTTACCTCTGATAACGACTGGCTACTGCAGACGGCTGCGAGCAGCGAATTCATCGTCGGCGTCATCGGGGATCTCGACCCCGCGCTTCCTGACTTCCCCACAGAGTTGGAACGCCTCCGCGCAAACCCTCTTTTTCGCGGCATACGCTATGGCAATCTCTGGGGACGTGACCTGGGCGCCCACTTCAACCAACCAGCCTTTATCGACAATCTCAAGCGCTTTGCCAGCAGCGGTCTGCTCCTCGAAAGCGCAAATCCCACCCCTACTCTGGTAGCGCAACTGCTGCAGCTTACAAAGCTGGTCCCCGACCTTCGTATAGTCATCGACCATCTCCCGCAGGCACCACCTCCACAAAATGCGGTTTCGCGCAGCAAGTATCTGGAAGACCTCCGAGCCCTCAGCAAGCGCTCGAATCTCTTCGTAAAGGGATCAGAGATACTGCGACGCGTCGACGGCAAGGTTTCCATGGACATCGCAACTTACCGCCCTTGGCTCGACCAGATATGGGAGGTCTTTGGGGACGACCGCATGTTATTCGGCAGTGACTGGCCAAACAGCGATC
Organism: Edaphobacter sp.; assembly: GCA_025462645.1. Classification (GTDB taxonomy): domain Bacteria; phylum Acidobacteriota; class Terriglobia; order Terriglobales; family Acidobacteriaceae; genus Edaphobacter. The sequence goes on from JAOAPB010000104.1 coordinate 17,444, forward strand.
ATCTCGCTCCCATTGCCGATACCTTCAATATTGCGCAGCGATACATACTGACTCGAGGAGAAGCGGCCACAGAAAAATATCTTTGGAAGAACTCGGTGGCTGCTTACGGATGGATGCCAAGGAACGCAGCTCAAGCTGATCTACTCCGGGCCCATGAGATAGTTAGGTGAGGCCGCATCCTCTTCAGGAACGCTCATTCTGCTCAGAGAATTGTTCGCTTCACCGCTAACATCTTTGTCCGCTCCGCAAAACAGCTCCTCCGTCAACAAACCTGAATAAAACCGAGGTCCAGCAGGCCCGCCAGCTTCTCAAGCTGGCCTCCGATATGCCCAATCCCTATAGCGCAATGATGAGCCGGACCATGCGAGTTCCATTGCTCAACGAAGCGCCGCGCACCCAGGGGGAACCTATACCGGCTGTTCGTATTGCCGATCTCAAGTATCTCCCCCGGCACGCTCTCACCTTCAGCCGCCAGCAGTTTGAACCCCCGGTCCTTCTCTTCGACGACCGACAACAAAGTGACTGGCCCATGCTTTACTGACATCTCCACCGACAGTCCTTTACCTATCTTGCCGTGATAAACCTGCAGCGGCCGCACCTTGATCTTGTCTTGAGCGATGCCGATGTGTCCGGGACCGTCATGCCCCATCAGAACCAGGTCAGCGGCAAAGTCGAGAGCGTAATACTCCGTGAAGGAGCCGCCAACACCCAGCAGATCCATTATCTTCATGGCGACGACGTTCTTTACCTCGTACTCGCCCGCTACTGGAATCCCTTTGCCGGTCAGCATGGATGTGCCGAGAATGATCGAAGTCATCGTGTCCTCATTCTCTGCAATGCCGCTGCCCTCATAGAAGTAGGCCATTAGATCCAAGTCATTCTTCTCTACGAAGCGGTCAAGTGCAACCGCTGTGCACGCCGCCCGCTGGAGTTCTTCCGAAGGACAGTCCTTACCGACTTCAAAGAAGTCACCGAAAGCACGCAGCTTGTCCTCGATGGCCGTCCCTTCTATCTCAGACCGAAGGCCGCTTAACTCATCTACTTCGAGTATTTCGATGTGGAGGCCGAATCGACCGCTCACCTGCGCCAGATCGGTCGCGATATCCAGCATGCCGCTGTAGTAGTGCCCCATTAGTCCCAGCCTGCTGTGCGAAAGCGCGTGCGCCACCTCAGCCGCGCGCAACCATTCCTCAAGCTCGCGCCAGCACTCGGGATCATCGTGCAGCATCCCTGTTACTTGGCGGAAGGGCATGTCGAGCCGTGTGAGAACATTCGCAATCTCGGGCACCGGGCATGAGCTGCAGTAGGCCAGCCACTCGCCTGTCATGGCAGTCCTGCTTGTCATCCTGTTGAATCGTTCGTATTCGATAGCCGCGGCCGGCTGAAGATTCAGAAGAATGACAGGTACCTTCGCCCGAAGGATGACAGGCAGAACAGTCGAGGACAGAGCATATGTGGTGACGTAGACGATAAGAAGGTCGACGTCATTGCGCCTGCAGGAGTGTCCTGCATCCATCGCCTTCTGCGGTGTATCGACCAGGCCTAGGTTGAAGATCATGCGTCCAGGGTTCGCTATCTTCTGTTCGACTTCTGAGAGATAACCCAGAAGCCGCGCCTCCAATCCTTCAAACTGGTCCCAATACGCCTCTAATCCGAGGCCTATCAGTCCTACGCGCAGGTGCTTGTAATTATGTTTCAACGGGTCACTGTCTTTCTGGTTGCGATCGTTCTGTGGCGGGCTTTCTTCCCGGCATGAAGAAGACCTCCTGCATCATCGCCTGCGACTCTCCCGGTTGCAGATCGAGCACAGGCTCAAACAGCGGAGCCATCTTCTGCTGCCAGCGCTGGTTGACACCGCTGTTCGCGAGACGTTTCGTCAACAGGTCAAAATCGGGGACGTGCATGTATAGAAATAGCTGTTGCCCGCGACGAAAGATCGAGTAGTCCGAAACGCCAAACGACTCCAGCTCGGCGAGCAGTTCAGGCCAGACATGCCGATGAGCTTCGTCGTACTCCTGCATCATTCCCGCTTTGATTCGCAATTGAAAAGCGATGCGCTGCACCGGTACTCCTCCTCTACGACGAAAATTACTTGTACCGCACTACCGCTACTTCGAAGGGTTGCAGCGAAAGAACGCGCCCTTGTAGCTTCTCCTCGGCAGGCGCATGGTCATCGGTCGAAGGTGCCACCAGAGACACAGTTGCGCCATCCGCCTCCGCAGGAAGCGTGGCTTTCTCCGCACGGTTGCGCTTATTGATCACCAGCAGGGTCTTTCCCCCTTTCGTCTCGAAGCCCTGCGCCGACAGTGCCTTGTTGGAATTGGTGGTCTCCACGAGCTTGTCTCCGGGGCCGAAGTTGTCCTTGAGCAGCTTCAACACCCAGAAGCGCGGGTTGGGGTCGCCGGTCTCGTAGTTCATCATGCTCACGCTCGGAAACTGAGAGCGGTAGCCGACCAGCTGTGACTCCCCGACCACATCGATGCCAAGCTTCGCAGCCTCCGCGTAGATGTGCGCATACATCGCTCCCGCCAGATTCCAGTAGGCCTTCGGTTCAAGTTTGGCTACATACCCGGGCTGGTGTATCTCCTTCTCATCTTCCGTCAGGATCACGCCAAGCTCATTCAAGTCCGTCTTGACGGAAGGAGAGTAGCGCTTACGAATCGTCTCTACAAAACGAATCGTATTGATAAAACCTTCAGCTTGATCGAAGAACGTATACTGCCAGTCGTCCAGCGTCTGATCCGGAGTGGGCGACGCATAAAAATGGTAAGTGATGAAATCCAGCGGAACGCCCTGCTTGTGATTCGCCGGGCTGAGAAAGTACTCAAACATCTCCGGATTCTTGCTCGGCTGGGCAAGGGCCAATGCCATGAACTTGATGTTCGGATCGACCTTACGCATTGCCGTCGTCACCGCGTCGTAGAACTTCGTGTACTGCTCCGGAGTCCAGTGGTGTTCGAACTCGATCTCGTTCAGCACCTCCCAGTAGGCGATCTTGTAGTGGTGGCCCGACTCCCGGCGCTTGCCGGCCTCATCGATGAATCCCCCTTTGGTGTACCAGCTCAGCAGCCGCGCAAAGTACTCCGAGACCTCCTTCATCGAGGGATCGCGCAGCTCGGTACCCTGCGTATAGTCCCAGAAGACCTGATTCGGGTCATCAGGAAATGTGACCGGCTTGTCGGTTTTGTACATCCACGCGGGAATAGTGCTGAAGTTCAACACGACCGAATGGCCTTCCGTCGCCTTCATGAAGTCATCAAGCGTCGGATCGATGTGAGAGAAGTCCCAGGACGTCTTCCCATCAGCAGGCGCGCTCAGCTCCGCAACGGCCTGCCGGGGATACGGCAGCCATGGTACATACCGCACGTAATCCGCACCCAGCATGTGTAGCGCCGCAAACGAGGAGTCATGCAGCTTGGCTCCGCGAAGGAGCTGCGGGTTGACCACCACCTGCAATGTAGGTGTGGAATTCGAGACTCTGATCACCTTTGCCCAGTCGACCTTGACCTCATCGGCATTTGCCGCCTCTTGCGCACCTGCCCCATAAACGCACATTAGGGTAGCAATGAACACAGTTAAAAAGCCCTTGGATGTCCGATACATTCTCTTCTCCCTCACGAAGCTGCTTCGTTCCGCTTTCGGCCTACTTCCGCTTCCGGCATCATGGCCCTGCAAAGATGGAGCGCAGATTATGAGATCGCGTTATAAGAAGGCGAGATGAATTTTTTACCAGAACTCAATTTCACACAATGAAATGAGCTCCAAACTCGTTTCTTCGGTCGATTCAGCTTCAAATTACGAGCCTTAGCTTGGAATTCACGGCAAACACCGTCCAGACAATAGGGACCCGGTGCACTTAGGTGACCACGTTCTTATTTCACATTACGAAATGCTATGATTGGGCGCGATTCCCAGGAGAGCCGACGTTCAGAATCGGGCATACGCGGAGTAGCAAGATGTTGAAGAAAAAATCAGCGAACAAGCTACAGGTCCAAAAGGCTCGTGACGCCGAATATACCATCCAGTCTGTCGCTCGCGCCTGCACAATTCTCAAGTGCTTCGACCGTAGCGGAGGCACTCTCAGCCTGAGCGAAGTGGCCAGCCGCAGCGAACTCAGCAAGCCCACTGCCTATCGTATGCTCGCAACGCTGGTCGAATGCACAATGCTGGAGCGCCGCGAGAAAAACTCCTACCAGCTGACAACATCCCAGTGGCACCCGAAAAAGTTCCGCCTCGGCTACGCTTCACAAAGCGAAGAGTTCTCCTTCTCGCGACTCGTCTCCGAGAGCATTCGCAGCAGCGCCTACGATGCCGGCGTCGATCTCATGGTACTCAACAACCGCTACAGCCCTAAAGCCGCACTGCGCAATGCAGAGATGTTCGTACGCGAACACGTCGACCTCGTCATCGAGTTCCAAACCAATCAACAGAGCGCATCCAGTGTGGCCTCCAAGCTTATCGAAGCCAAGATCCCGATCATCGCAATCGACATCCCCCATCCCGGCGCACACTACTACGGTGCGAACAACTACCGCGCCGGACTCATCGGCGGCCAAGCCCTCGGCGAGGCTTGCATTCAGCGTTGGGGTGGAGTCGTCGACGAAGTCATCCTGCTCGAACTTCCCATGGCAGGGCCGCTCCCCCGCTCCAGGCTAACCGGCATCCTCGGAGGCCTTCGAGAGGTGTTGCCCAAAGTTCCCGACCAGAAGGTTCGATTCCTCAATGGCAACGGACAATACGAGATCAGCCTTGACGTGATGCGGAAACACTTGAGAAAGACCAGGGAGCGCCGGGTCCTGATTGGCGGAATGAACGATCCCAGCTGCCTCGGAGCACTGCAGGCCTTTGAGGAAGCTGGCCGCGAGGAGCATTGCCTCGTCGTCGGTCAAAACGCGAGCATCGAAGCCCGGCGCGAAATGCGTAGACAAACTTCCCCCTTTGTTGGTTCCGTAAGCTATTTTCCCGAACAATACGGAGAAGCCATTATCTCCCTCGCTCTCGATATGCTGCATGGAAAAGAAGTTCCACCCGCAACATTCGTGAAGCACCAATTTATTGACCGTGCGAACGTCGATGCGATCTACCCGAACGACAGTTTGATCTCCATGGCGGATGGAGACTCGCTGCTATTCAGCAAACGTTGAGATCTCCAACCTCATTTCTCACGTCCTGCACCACACCTCCCATGAACCGCATAGCTGCCAAAGCACGCCGCAGAATACCCCGCAAGAGAACTACGCCATTTTTTTGCAAACCTTTGCTGAACAGTATCCTTTCTTCGCTCTTACAAGACAGACTGGCGTGCGGTTGACAGGAAGTTCCGGCCCCAAGTCAACGCGACTACGAAGGCGACTGAGTTGTTTCAGGTTTTGCGACAAATGATCGAGCCACTGCAGGATTCGCATACGGGCCTGGAGGCGCAAGATATCAAGGCAAAATTTGATGGATGGCGTAACGATCCGCATCATCTTGAAAGAGATGATCGGAAGAAGGCAGGCTGGATCATTGAATCGAAGTATGTGCAGGGAGGATTGCGTGCATATTGCAAGGGTCACGTCCACTTCGGAATAGTCGGGAACGCGATTGGTTATTTGTGGGTGACCACCTTCTATGACTACGCTGAAGTGGAAGGTCATATTGCGGAACTCGAATGCCTCCAAAGGAGTCTCGATGCAATTTTCGATGGTAATGAGAAATTAAAGGGGCTGGTGATAGACGTGCGGCTGAATCATCGTGGGGACGATCCCCTTGGTATCGAAATTCCTCGCGGTTAACCGAGAAGAGACATCTGGCGTATGCCAAGATTGCACGAAACAATACAGATCTTGACAATCCCCTGCATTTCACCGCACGGCAACCGAGTTGGGTAGTGCCGAGTGCACGGCCCGGATTCAAAGGAAGAGTCGTCTTGCTTGTTGGTCCGGTTACGGTAAGCGCGGGTGAGACTTTCGCAATGGCTCTCCTATGTCGAGAACCGCGGGTAATCCTAATTGGCCTTGACACCAAGGGGTTTTCTCCGACGTTCTCAGCCGCTCACTGCCCAACAGGTGGAGCTTCCATTTACCGGACGAGATTTATTTGACGGCCGACGGACAAGCGTTTGATAGAACAGGAGTGCCCCCGACATTCACGTGCCGTTCTTCTCCGGTGCAGACTTGCAAAACGGCAGGGACGCCGCACTAGACGAGGCCATCAAGCGATTAACCAATTGACTCGCTTAGCGAAGCGTGGAGCTAACTTCTACCCGCCGGATTTTGAGTGCAAAATCGCCAATGCACTCACCAAGAAACGAACGGAGCGTTACAGAGAAGTCACCTTCTTGTCTAGAACTGGCACCCCACACCCGCACTGAAGCACACCGCTTTCTGCACCCCAAGATCTGAACACCTTTGCCTCGTGCTGCGGGAGACGCCTGCAACGCGATTCCGCCGTATCCATGGTAAGGCTGGCGTCGCTCATTGATCACTCGTATCCGCAACAGTGGGATGGATTTACCGAAGTACAAGAGACTTTGCAGTGAGGCGCGACCAATACACGACCATTCCGCCGACAACCCGAGTTGATGAAAACAAAGCATTTGCCGCAAATCGAAAGCCTCCGGGTAGCGAAGGCTTCTGTCAAAGCTTTCTTCTAAGTTGTTGATTCTAAATGGTGGCCAGAGACGGGATCGAACCGCCGACGCCGGCCTTTTCAGGGCCGCGCTCTACCACTGAGCTATCTGGCCTTGGCATGCAAACGCTATGTCGGGGATCGCCAAGAACCACCGTGCGCATCGATCTGCATCGATCCACGTCTGTCGCCCCAGCCTTTTCAGGGAAGCACGTTAGTGGTGGGAAACCAGCAACGCAAACGCAATCTCAGTATAGCAATCTCATGCCGCTCCGCCAACTTACCCTTGCAACGCGCTATCCTTTCTCAAACATCAACAAATAAGGACGCCTCATGCCTCGTCCCATTCCCGGACTCTCTGCCGCACTTCTCCTCCTTTGCCTGGTCACGTCTGTACCCGCCGAATCTCCCGCCAAAGCTCTTCGCAAGCCAGCTGCAGGCCCAACCTTACAAGAGCAGCGAGCCATTCGTGTCTTCAATGCGGCAAAGCAGAGTTCGCGCCAGCTCAATGCCTTTCTTGTCCAGATGCCCAAGGGTGGCGATCTCCATATGCATCTCTCCGGTGCTATCTATGCTGAGACCTTAATTAAGGACAGTGCTACCGACATTCTCTGCGTTAACCCCACCAACTACAGCTTCTTCAAGCCTGCTGCTACCACGCGCAGTCTGCCGCCACAGCCGGTCTGCGGAGAAGGCAATCTGCGGGCCGAGAGCGCCTTTAAAGATCAGCACCTCTATGACGCCCTGGTCGACTCCCTCTCGATGCGCAGCTTCGTTCCCAGTGCCGGCGTCAGCGGCCATGACCAGTTCTTCAGCACCTTCGGACGCTTCAGCGTGATCGATCGCTCCCATACCGGCGAATGGCTCGACGAAGTCGCCACACGTGCCGCACGCCAGAACGAGCAGTACCTCGAGATCATGGAGACGCCCAGCTTCTCCAACGTCGCCAAGCTCAGCTCTACCATCGAGTGGCCTCATACCCCAGTCGACCCCGCGATGAACCGCACCGGAGACGCCACCGGAACCACCCGCGAAGACCTCAGCCGCCTCCGCGACACGCTCCTGGCGGGTGGCCTTCGCGACGATGTCGCCATCGACCGCAAGGAGCTGGACGACGCGGTTGCCTCCCGCGACCAGATCGAGAACTGCGGCCAACCCAGTGCCACCAGGGCCTGCTCCGTCAAAATCCGCTTTCTCTATCAGGTTCTCCGCGGCTTTCCGCCACAACAGGTCTTCGCCCAGACGCTCCTCGGCTTCGAACTGGCCTCGCAGGATCCTCGCGTCATTGGCATCAACTTCGTCATGCCTGAGGACGCTTACATAGCCATGTCCGAGTATCACCGGCAGATGCTCATGCTCGACTACCTCCACACCGTCTATCCCAGCGTCCACATCTCGCTCCATGCCGGCGAGATCGCTCCCGGCCTCGTGCCTCCCGATGGCTTGCGCTTCCACATCCGGGAGGCCATCGACCTCGGCCATGCAGAACGTATCGGTCACGGGGTCGACATTATGTACGAGAACGAGCCCCACGCTCTGCTTAAAGAGATGGCCTCCCGCCACATCATGACTGAGATCAACCTCACCTCCAATGACGTTATCCTCGGCATCGATCCGAAGCACCACCCTCTGCCCGACTACCTCGCCGCTGGCGTCCCCGTTGCCCTCTCGACCGACGACGAAGGTGTCTCCCGCATCGACATCACGCACGAGTACACCCGCGCCGCGCTCGACTTCAACCTCTCTTACCTCGAACTAAAGAACATGGCTCGTACCAGCCTGGAGCACAGCTTCCTACCCGGCGCCAGCCTCTGGCAGCAGCCCGATGCCTTCACCCGCACGAACCCTGCCTGCGCTGTCCAGCCATTGGGTGCGGACAACCCAACTGCGAAGTGCTTGGCATTCCTCAAATCCAGCGAAAAGGCAGCCGAGCAGTGGCAACTCGAACATCGCTATCAGCTCTTCGAAGCCAGTCTGCCTTAGTCAATTACGTATCTCTGCTTCAGCGTCCTTCGCTGGGCCATGAATCGCAGGAACACCCGCTTGCTCAATTAAAGGGTGAGCAACCTCGTCTTCTAGAGCCTGTTATGCACTACGATCACTGCTCCCCTAGACCCCCTCCCCCCGGGGGGTACTTTGACTACAAGTCATCTGAATTCAGGGACTTAAGCGAATCTATCGCTGCAAATTCGTCATTATAAACAGGTTACGGCTAAAGTCGTCTTTCTAAAAGGTTTATTGGCTTAAAGAGAGAAGCCCCGGTGCCGGCCGGGGCTTTTCTGACTCTGTATTAACTATAGCCGATTGAGTAAAACTAATATGCCACTTTGCGGAAGACTATTTTCGGAGGCTAAGGTTTTGTTTTTGTTTGATTTGCGTGCGGAGCTGGGGATTAGTTTCGGCTCCAAGGGCTTGACAGGAGAAAACAAGGAGCGGGGCTCAGGGGCCTAGGACAACAACTGCGTCAACAGCAAAAGGCACAATGGTTGAGGCGCAGGCCAGTTCGCAAAGTGCATTACAGCCTCTAGGAGAGGCATTACCATGTTTGGGTGCGAACATACCTCTTGCTTATCATCGCTCTGTTGATCGCCGCGCCTCTTGCCTCTGCGCAACAGATCACCCTTCTGCTCTGGCCTAACGGTGCCCCGGAGTCCTACCATGGTGATCCCGAGGCCGATATCACCAAAACCACTGACCGTCTTGTTGGTGGCAAGCCGTTGGCACACCTCACCAACGTCAGTAATCCCACCCTCACGGTCTACAAGGCTTCCGATACCAACAATACCGGTGCCGCCGTCCTCGTCTTCCCCGGCGGTGGCTACAGGATCCTTGCCTACGATCTTGAAGGCACCGAGGTTTGCACCTGGCTCAACTCCATCGGCGTCACCTGTGTGCTGGTGAAGTACCGCGTGCCCTTTGCGGAGCATTACCCACAGAATCCCGCCGACCTTGAGGACGCCCAGCAAGCCATGCGTCTCACCCGTTCCCACGCCGCCGAGTGGAATATTGACCCGAAGCGCATCGGAGTTCTCGGCTTCTCCGCCGGAGGGCATCTCGTTGTGGTTCTCAGCAATCACGCCGATTACAAGCGTCCAGAGGCCCCCTCCAGCGAGGTTGACGCTCGCCCAAACTTCGTCGTGGCCATCTATCCCGGTTATCTAACGGATGCCCCAGCGCTCAACAAACTAGCAAACGGCATCGACCCCACCTCCAACACGCCACCCACCTTCCTGCTTCAGGCTGAAGACGACCCTGTCCATGAGGAGAACGCGCTCCTCTACTTCCAGGCGCTCAAGGAGGTCAAGGTCCCTGCAGAACTCCACCTCTACGCGCAGGGAGGTCATGGTTACGGTCTTCGTCCCACGGATCTCCCCGTAACCCACTGGCCGGGACTGGTTGAGACATGGTTTCATACCATCCATGTGCTGCCCGGCCCGGTCTCTCATCCCTGATTCGCAATTGCATGAAGATACCTCCTCAGAGATTGAAGGCTGCATCTTCTTTTGTGTCGGAACGATCGGATGACGCGCTAAACTCATCACGAGACGCCCCTCCATGAAAAAACTCCTCTTCACCCTCCTGCAGGCTCTCCTCTTCTTTATCGTCTTCGTCGTCGGCACCTTCCTGCACCCCTTCAATCTGCGCTGGGGCTTGACCGTGACGACGCCTTCCGTTACTCGTTTCTTCGTTCCCGACGGCCTTCTCCTCACTCTCGCGCTCTTCATCGCAATCGTCATCACTCAAGCTATCCGCAAGAGACTCTGTAATACGACGTGGACGATCGTCGCCTTCGTGCTTGCCGTTGTCGCCGGTTATGTCATGCGACTCGGCTTCATGACCCATGAGCTCTAACACCATGCCAAAGAACCAGCCTGACGATCTCTTCAAACTCCTTGCTGCTGCACAGCACCGTCTCGACGAAGGCTTCGCAGACCTGCCTCCCAACCCTGCGCCTCCGCTCGACGAGCAAGCTGCAGCCATCCTCGACGAAGTAGCCACAAAGCTCCACGACAACTATCCGTATGCCCATCCTCTCTACGCCGGCCAGATGCTCAAACCGCCGCACCCCATCGCCCGCGCCGCCTATGCGCTCGCCATGTCGGTTAACCCCAACAATCACGCCCTCGACGGAGGCCGCGCTAGCTCCGCGCTCGAGATCGAAGCCGTAGCCGCGCTTGCGAAGATGTTTCACTGGCCACAGCATCTAGGGCACCTAAGCAGTGGAGGAACCTTCGCCAATCTCGAAGCCCTCTGGGTAGCCGGACAACTCGCACCCGGTAAAGCGGTTGCCGCCAGCGACCAGGCCCACTACACCCACAGCCGTATCAGCAGCGTCCTCGGCCTGCCCTTCGTCGCTGTCCCAACAGACGACACCGGACGCATGGACCTGACGGCCCTCGAACATCTCCTGAAGACAGAGAACATAGGAACCGTCGTGGTCACGCTAGGCACCACGGCCATCGGCTCCGTTGACCCTCTCGACCAGATCCTGAAACTTCAGGGACGCTACAAGTTCCGCATCCACGTCGACGCCGCCTACGGAGGCTACTTCACCCTCGCCTCCAATCTCGCGCCCGAAGCTCGCGAGGCCTACGATGCCATCCCTTACGCCGACTCCATCGTCGTCGACCCGCACAAGCACGGTCTGCAGCCCTACGGCTGCGGAGCCGTCCTCTTCCGCGATCCGGCCGTAGGCCGCCTCTACAGACACGACTCCCCCTATACCTACTTCTCCTCCAAAGAGCTCCACCTCGGCGAGATCTCACTCGAGTGCTCCCGTGCCGGAGCCTCCGCCGTTGCCCTTTGGGCGACTCAGCGTCTCCTCCCCTACGCCCCTGGAGGCACCTTCGCCCAAGGCCTCGAAGCTGGCCGCGATGCCGCTCTCGAACTCAACCGACGGCTCGCCCACTCTTCACACTTCGTCACCCCTGCCACCCCACCCCAGCTCGATATCGTCTTCTGGGCTGCAAAATCCGGAACCACCGCAGGCTCCTCCGCACTTGCCCAGCACATCTTCGATGAGGCCGCCCGCCTCGACCTCCACCTGGCCCTTGCCAACCTCCCCATTCGCTTCTTCCCCCCGGACACCTGGCCGCAAGTAGAACAAAATAAAACGGTCACCTGCCTCCGTTCCGTGCTCATGAAGCCCGAGCACCTCTCCTGGCTCGACCGGATCTGGCAACGTCTCGAAGCCGCGACGGGTCAGGCGGCACTGTCAATAACCCAATAGAACTAGCTAAATGACCTTTATTGCACATGCGTGGTTCAGCCAATTTGGTAAACTCACGCATAACAGGCCCGGAATCTCTTTGTATCGGAACTCGTGCAACTCAAGATTTCCATAGCAGGAAGGCCTCCAGCACGCATCTCAACACCGTCGCTACGTGCGCCTGGCCCGGTTTAAAAAGGAAACACCAAGCATGAGCCTCTCCGCCGCTTCCTCCTCCGTAACACCCGACCTCACCCATCGCAGCATTGCATACTTTTCCATGGAGATCGCCCTCTCTCCAGACCTCCCCACCTACTCCGGTGGTCTGGGCATGTTGGCCGGCGACACTCTCCGCTCCGCCGCCGATACTGCGGCTCCCATGGTCGCCGTCTCCCTCGTCCACCGCCGCGGCTACTTCCGCCAGCACCTCGACGACGTAGGCCAGCAGACTGAGTCCGATGTACCCTGGTCGCCCGAGACCGCCCTCCCCAGCGCCAATCAGATTATTGCCTTGACTCTCCAGGGCCGCCAGCTGCTCGTGCGTGCCTGGCGCTTCGACGTCATCGGAGTCACCGGCCATGTCATCCCCGTCTTTCTCCTCGACACCGACGTCGAGGGCAACGACCCGTGGGACCGCCATCTGACCGACCATCTCTACGGTGGCGATACCTACTACCGCCTCTGTCAGGAGGCCGTCCTCGGCCTCGGCGGAATAGCCCTGCTCCGCGCACTCGGCTCAAGGCCCGAGGTCTATCACATGAACGAGGGTCACGCCGCCCTCCTCGCCATCGCTCTCCTCGAGGAGCAACTGGCCGGAAGGCCGCTTCGCGATGCCAACGAAGCCGACATTCAGGCCGTCAGCCGTCAGTGCGTCTTTACAACACATACCCCCGTGCCCGCCGGACACGACCAGTTCGGCCTCGACCACATGTACCAGGTCCTCGGCAATGACCGCGCTGCCGCCATCGACCGAGCCGGCTGTCTCCACAACGGCCTCATGAACATGACCTACATCGCCCTGCGCTTCTCGCGCTTCGTCAACGGCGTCGCCATGCAGCACGGCAAGGTCTCCCAGCAGATGTTCCCGAACTACAAGGTCCACGCGATCACCAACGGCGTCCACGCCGCCACATGGCTCTCCCCCTCCTTTCAGGAGCTCTTCGACGCCGAGATCCCAACCTGGCGTACGGACAATCAATACCTCCGCTCCGTCTACGGCATCGATCCAGCGCGCATCGCCGCCTGTCATCTCAAAGGGAAGCAGCACCTCTTTGCAACTGTAGCCAAGCGGACGGGCCATTTCTTCAACCCCAATGCGCTCACGCTGGGCTTCGCTCGCCGCGTCGCTACCTATAAGCGCGCCAGTCTTCTGCTGCATGATCCCGCGCGACTGGTCGCGATCGCCGAAAAAATCGGTGGCCTCCAAATTTTGTTCGCCGGCAAAGCTCATCCCGCTGACAATGCAGGCAAGGGCCTTATTCGCGATGTATATGCCTCCGCCGTACGTCTCAACTCGTCGGCCCTCAAGATCCACTACCTCGAGAACTACGACTGGGAGCTCGGGGCGCTCTTAACCCAAGGCGTCGATGTCTGGGTCAACACCCCCCGTCGTCCCTACGAAGCCTCAGGAACCTCCGGCATGAAGGCCGCCCTCAACGGGGTCCCCTCGCTCTCCATTCTCGACGGCTGGTGGATCGAAGGCTGCGCCGAAAACACCACTGGCTGGGCCATCGAAGACGGTGAGACCGAGGACGCAGAGGCAAACAGCCTCTATGAGAAGCTCGAAGAGCACATTGCCCCGATGTACGCCAATCCCATCGCCTGGTCTGAAATGCAACGGCATTGTGTCGGAATGAACGGAACCTTCTTCAACACCCATCGCATGTTGGCGCAGTACCTCGGCAACGCCTACTATCCTCCGCGCTCCATCGATCTACCCGTGGTTGCAGACCACCATCCGCACCGCCGCTCCACCGACGCAATCGTGCCCGAACCTGCTCTCGCTTAGCAGCAATCGCGGTCGGGTGCCGTTGTCTCCTTGTGACTAACCGCAAATCGGTACTCCATCCTTTACAGTCTTACTCCGAAGGATGGAGCACTGGCACGCTGCCGAGCAGTTGCTTTTATGTCTTCACTGGAGACGGTCTACCTGTTGCCGTAGTGAAAACCTGTCTTCCCATAGCAATCCTTGCTGCGTCGTTGCCTTAATCTCCTGCCACCGTCTGCGGCACAGTCCGTACAGCTGGGCTCTTCTTCCCAAACCGCACGCGCAGGCGGTCGAAGAACAGGTAAACCACTGGAGTCGTAAACAGCGTAAGCGCCTGCGAAACTACCAGTCCGCCAACAATCGTGATACCCAGTGGCCGCCGCAGTTCACTGCCCGTACCCGTACCCAGTGCTAACGGCAACCCACCCAGCAGTGCCGCCATCGTCGTCATCATGATTGGCCGGAACCGCAGGAGGCAAGCCTGGTAGATAGCCTCCTCGGGGGTCTTGCCCTCCTCACGCTCTGCCACCAGCGCGAAGTCGATCATCATGATCGCGTTCTTCTTCACGATGCCGATCAGCAGGATGATGCCGATCATCGCGATCACGCTCAACTCCACCTTGAACAGCAGCAGCGCCACAATCGCACCCACTCCTGCCGATGGCAACGTCGAAAGAATTGTCAGCGGATGGATAAAGCTCTCATACAGCATCCCAAGCACGATGTAGACCGCCACCAGCGCGAGCAGGATCAGGACCGGCTCGCTCGACAGCGACGCCTGAAAGGCCTGTGCGGTTCCCTGGAATCCCCCGTTAATCGTCGACGGCATTCCGATGTCTATCCGCGCCTGCTCGATCGCTGTCGTTGCCTGATCGAGCGAGGCTCCCGGAGTCAGGTTGAAGCTCAGCGTAGTCGCCGGCATCTGCGACTGGTGGTTCACCGTCAAAGGAATCCGTTGTGTCTCGAAGTGCGTCACTGCGCTCAGCGGAACCATCGCTCCCGTCGTGCTCTTGATGTAGATATTCTTCAGCGAATCCGGGTCCCGCTGGAACTTTTCCGCCACCTCCATTACGACGTGGTATTGGTTCAGCGGACGATAAGTCGTCGACACCTGCCTCTGCCCGAACGCGTCCGAGAGCGTAGCGTCGATGGTCAGAGGCGATACTCCCAACCGGCTTGCCGTATCCCGGTCGATCACCAGCTGCGCCCGGAGCCCAAGCTCCTGCTGGTCTGTCGCCACATCTTTCAGTTGAGGCAGCTTCTGCATCGCCGCCATCAGCTTTGGCGACCACTCATTCAGATCCTTCAGGTTGTCTGCCGTCAGCGAATATTGATACTGTGTCGCCGAATTTCGACCACCGATCCTCAGCTCCTGCTGCGATTGCAGATAAAGCTGCGCCCCCGGAATCCCGGAGGCCTTCGGACGCAGGCGATTGATGATCGCCTCTGCTGTGTCTCCTCGCTTCTGCCGTTCTGCATCAGGTTTAAGCGACACGAACATATTGCCCGAGTTGCTGCCTCCGCCGCCCGGCCCGCCGCCCCCCACGAAGGCCATTACATTCTGCACGCCCGGATCGCTCTGCACGATGGTCGCCATCTGCTGTACCTTTGGCTTCATCGCATCGAACGAGACGTCCTGTTGCCCACGAATCTGCCCGCCGATGCGCCCCGTGTCCTGCTGGGGGAAGAACCCTTTCGGCACCAGGATGTACAGGTACACATTAAGCACAAACGTCAAAATCGTAATCGTCAGCACCAGCCCCTGATGTCCCAGCACCCACTTCAGCCCACGCTCATACTCTGCCGTCAGGCGGGCTAGCGCCTGCTCGCCCCAGCGATAGAAGCGCCCGCGTTTCTTCGTTCCATGCGGCTGGATGAACTTTGCGCTCAACATCGGCGTCGTCGTCAGCGACACGACCAGCGACACCATAATCGCCGCCGACAGCGTCACCGCGAACTCGCGGAACAGCCTCCCCACGATCCCGCCCATCAACAGGATTGGGATGAACACCGCGATCAGCGACGTGCTCATCGAGACCACCGTAAACCCGATCTCCTTCGACCCCGCCATTGCCGCCTCAAATGGCGTCTTTCCACTCTCCAGATGACGGCTGATGTTCTCGATCACGACGATCGCATCGTCCACCACGAAGCCCGTCGAGATCGTCAGCGCCATCAGGCTCAGGTTATCCAGGGTGTACCCCAGCAGGTACATCACGCCAAAGGTCCCCAGCAGGCTCAGCGGCACAGACACGCTCGGAATCAGCGTCGACCGAACCTCCCGCAGGAAGACGAACACCACCAGGATCACCAGCAGGATCGAGATGATCAGCGTCCGCGTTACATCCTTCACCGAAGCACGGATTGTCGTCGTCCGATCAAGCGCCACATGGATCTGCACCGCCGGCGGCACCGCGGCCTGCAACGTCGGCAGGATCTTCAGCACATTGTCTACCGTCTTGATCACGTTCGCCGTGGACGTCTTGAAGACGATCACAAGAATCGCGGGGGTCCCGTTGAACATGCCCCCCGTGTGTATATCCTCGACGCTATCGACTACCTCTGCCACATCTTGAATCCGCACTACCCCATGCGTCGCAACTGCCGCACCTGCCGCCGCTGGCATTGAAGCTGCCGTTGAACTGCTGGCACTCGCACTCGTCGTCGACGTACTCGCAACTGCGCTGACAGCGGACGCCGGCAACCCCGTACTTGCCGCAGCCGAACTCACTGGCCCACGGTCCGTGGCGATAATGAGCGGAGCATACGCCGCAGCGCCGAACAGCTGGTCTGTCGTGCTCACCATCCATCGCCGTGTGTCGTCCTGCAGGTAGCCCTTCGGCTGGTTCACGTTCACCGTGCCGATCGCGGCCCGCAGAGCCTCCAACCCAATGCCCGAGTTAGCCAGTTGCGTTGGATTTGCCTCTATCCGCACCGCTGGCTTCGCGCTTCCGCCGCAGAAGGTCTGTCCCACGCCATCCACCTGCGCGATCTTCTGCGCCAGGATGCTGTCGCACGCATCGTAGATCTGCGGCACCGTCAACGTATCCGACGTCAACGCCAGGATCAGAATCGGTGAGTCCGCAGGATTGACCTTCCGGTACGAAGGATTATTCGGTAGGTTCGACGGCAGCTGGCTTCGAGCCGCATTGATCGCCGCCTGCACATCGCGCGCTGCGCCATTCACATCACGGCTCAGGTCGAACTGCAGCGTGATCGAGGCCGAGCCTGTCGAGGACGACGATGTCATCTCGTTGACGCCGGCAATCTTCGCGAACTGTCGTTCCAGCGGAGTCGCCACAGCAGAGGCCATCGTCTCCGGATCAGCCCCTGGCAGGCCCGCGCCCACCGAGATTACTGGATACTCCACCTGCGGCAGGCTCGACACCGGCAGCAAGCTGTACGCCACCACACCCGCTAGGATGATCGCCACAGACAAAAGAGTCGTCGCCACTGGACGCTTGATGAAAGGCGCGGAGAAATGTACCCCGCCCTTGGGCGTCTTCTCCCCGACGCTCTTCTGCGCCTCTGCCAGATCGTGATTCTCGTCCAGGTGGGCCATCAGTCTGCACTCACTGCATGTTCATGCTCACGGAACTCCGCATCTGCCTCTTTCGTGTGCAGATACTTCCGTCCAATCCGGTCGAAGAACAGATAGACCACCGGCGTCGTGAACAACGTCAAAATCTGCGACACAATCAATCCGCCGACGATGGTGATGCCCAGCGGCCGCCGCAACTCGCTTCCTGTACCCGTGCCCATCGCCAGCGGCAACCCGCCCAGCAATGCTGCCATGGTCGTCATCATGATCGGCCGAAACCGCAGCAGGCAAGCCTGATAGATCGCCTCCTCCGGCTCCATCCCATGCTCGCGTTCGGCCTCCAGGGCGAAGTCGATCATCATGATCGCGTTCTTCTTCACGATGCCGATCAGCAGGATAATGCCGATCAGCGCGATCACGCTCAGGTTCACGTGGAAGATCAGCAGCGCCAGAATCGCGCCGACGCCGGCCGAAGGCAGCGTCGACAGAATCGTGATCGGATGGATGTAGCTCTCATACAGCACGCCCAGCACGATGTAGACGACGATCAGAGCCGCCAGGATCAGAATCGGCTCATTCGAGAGCGATGCCTCGAACGCCCTTGCCGATCCCTGGAACTCCGTATTTACGCTAGGCGGAGGATTCAGCTCCTGCTTCGCCTTGTTGACCGCATCGACCGCATCGCCGATCGACTTGCCCGGCGCCAGGTTGAACGAGATCGTCACGGCAGGGAACTGCCCCTGGTGATTGATCGCCAGCGACGTCTTTCTCTCCTCCAGGTGGGTGATCGCCGACAACGGAACCTGCGACCCGTTCGAACTCCTCACATAGATATTGTTCAGGGAGGAGGGATTCCTCTGGAAGTTCGGAGCTACCTCCAACACCACGTGGTACTGGTTCTGCTGCGTAAAGATCGTAGAGACCTGACGCTGCCCGAAGGCGTCATCCAGGGTGTCGTCGATGTTCTGTGGCGTGATCCCCAGCCGCGACGCCGTATCGCGGTCGATCACCAGGTGCGCCTCCAGTCCGCTCAACTGCTGGTCGCTCGCCACGTCGGTCAGGATCGGTATCTGTCTGAACTTCTCCACCAGCCGGTCCGTCCACACCGCCAGCTCGTCCGCATTCGCATCCTCGACCGAGTACTGGTACTGCGTCCGGCTCACCCGGTCTTCCACCGTCAGGTCCTGCAGCGGTTGCAAAAAGCACTGGATCCCATCCACCAGGGCCAGCCGCGGCTGCAGCCGTTGAATCACCTCCGACGCCGACGCCGTACGTATCTCGCGGTCCTTCAGATTGATCTGGATGCGCCCACTGTTCAGCGTCGAGTTCGTCCCATCGATTCCAATGAAAGACGATACGCTCTCCACATCTTCGTCCTCGAGAATCAGCTTGGCCAGCTCCTGCTGGTGCGCAGCCATCGCCGGAAAGCTGATCGTCTGCGGAGCCTCTGTGATTCCCAGCAGCACGCCCGTATCCTGCACCGGGAAGAATCCCTTCGGCACGATGATGTACAGGTACACCGTCAGCAGGAACGTCGCCAGAGTTACCAGCAGGGTCAGTGTCTGGTGCTTGAGCACCCAGCGCACGCCCACCGCATACTTCGCGATCACATACTCGAAGAACTCTTCGCTCTTGCGATAGAAGGCGTTCTGTTCGCTCTCCGGTTTGTGCTTCAGCAGCTTGGCCGACATCATCGGCGTCAGCGTCAGCGAGACTACGGCCGAGACCAGGATCGTCACCGCCAGCGTCACCGCGAACTCGCGGAACAGCCGCCCCACGATATCGCCCATGAACAGCAGCGGAATCAGCACGGCGATCAGCGACACTGTTAGCGAAACAATCGTGAACCCGATCTGCTCCGATCCCTTCAGCGCCGCCTCCAGCGGATCGTCGCCCTCTTCGAGATAGCGCGAGATGTTCTCGATCATTACGATCGCGTCATCCACCACGAAGCCCGTCGAGATCGTCAGCGCCATCAGGCTCAGGTTGTTCAAGCTGTAACCCAGCAGGTACATCACGCCGAACGTGCCCACAATCGACAGCGGCACCGCGACCGACGGAATGATCGTCGCCGCAATCGACCGCAGGAACAGGAAGATCACCATCACCACCAGCGCGATGGTCAGGATCAGCGAGAACTGTACGTCCTTCACCGAGGCCCGAATCGTATTCGTCCTGTCGGTCAGCACCTCCAGCTTCACGCTCACCGGTAATGTCGCCCGCAGTTGCGGCAACAGCTGCTGTACCTCGTCCACCACACCGATGATGTTCGCGCCTGGCTGCCGCTGGATGTTCACGATCACGGCAGGCTTCAGCTGCAGCTCACGCGCAGGCTGGTCCTTGCCATCGGCATCTTTGCCCGCGGGCCGAGCCGAGGTGCCCATCCACGCCGCCTGGTACAGGTTCTCCGCGCTGTCTACTGCATTCGCCACGTCCGACAGCCGTACCGGCGACCCATTCCGGTACGCGACGATGACCTTGTTGTACTCGACGCTCGAGAGCAGCTGATCGTTCGCGCCGATCGTGAAGGTCTGCCTGGTTCCATTCAGGTTGCCCTTCGCCTGGTCCACGTTCGCCGTGCCCAGAGCCGTCCGCAGGTCCTCCAGGCTCATCCCGTAGTTCGCCAGCGCCGTCGGATTCGCCTGAATCCGTACCGCCGGCTTCTGGCCGCCATTGATCGACACTAACCCCACGCCAGAGAGCTGTGAGATCTTCTGGGCCAGCACCGTGTCCGCCAGGTCTTCTACCTTCGTCAGCGCCAGCGTGTCGCTGGTTAGCGACAGCGTCATGATCGGCGCGTCCGCCGGGTTTACCTTGCTGTATACCGGAGGATTCGGAAGGTCCTTGGGAAGATAGCTGAAGCCCGCATTGATCGCCGCTTGCACATCCTGCTGGGCGATGTCGATCGACTCTTCCAGCGAGAACTGCAGCGTAATCACGCTGCCTCCGCCAGAGCTGGTCGACGTCATCTGGCTCAGTCCCGGGATCTGCCCGAACTGTCGTTCCAGGGGAGCCGTCACCGAGGAGGCCATCACCTCCGGGCTTGCTCCCGGATAGAACGTCACCACCTGAATCGTCGGGTAGTCCACCTGCGGCAGCGCCGAGACCGGCAGCTGCATGTACGCAACCCACCCGGCAAGCAAAATGGCCACCATCAAAAGCGAGGTGGCCACAGGCCGGAGAATAAATGGCCTTGAAGGGCTCATGGACGTTGACCCCCGGTGCCCTGACGCCCGGGCTGTTGGGCCCTCTGTCCAGCGCGCCCTGTAGCCGGCGTGTCAGCTGCCGTCGATCCGGTCGAGCCTCTGGCTCCCGCCGGTACCGTATTGGCCTGCCGCGGAATCACCCTGCTCCCATTTCGCAGCCTCTCCTGCCCATCCACCACAATTGGGTCGCCGGGGTTCACGCCGCCTCCCAGGATCACCAGAGAGCCCTCGGTCAGATCTACCTTCACTGGCTGCGCCTCCGCATAGTAGCTCTGGCCGGCCGGTTTGGCCCCATCGCTGCCTGCGCCGCTGGCCTGCTTGCTGTTGCGTCTGGCCGTGGCTGCCGCGGGATTGGAGTTCGCAAGGTCCGCCGGAGGATCGCCCGGCTTCACGACATACACGAAGCTGCCCTGTGCCCCTGTCTGCAGCGCAGCCGAGGGAATCACTCTCGCATTCTGCCGCTCCTGCAGCACCAGCCGCACGTTCACAAACTGGTTGGGGAACAGCGCATTGTCCTTGTTGTCGAACACGGCCTTCGCCTTCACCGTGCCCGTCGTCGTATCGATCTGATTGTCCACCGTCAGCAGGCTTCCACTCGCCAGATGCGTTGTCCCCGACCGGTCATAAGCCTCCACCGCCAGCTTGTGCCCGCCACGAGTCAGCTTGAGTACCTCAGGCAGGTGGTCCTCCGGCAGCGTGAAGATCACCGCAATCGGCTGCAACTGTGTGACAACCAGCAGCCCCGTCGCATCCGACGCATGGACGATGTTGCCCGCATCCACCTGCCGCAACCCGATGACTCCATTGATCGGAGATGTGATCTTCGTATAGCCGAGGTTCACCTTCGCCGCCTGAATCGCCGCCTGATCTGCCGCAATCAAGCCCGCCGACTGCCCCGCGGTCGCCTGTAGCGTCTGCGCGCTCTCCTTCGACACAACGCCTGCCTGCAACAGTGCCGTATACCGCTCCGCCTGTGCACGGTCATTCGCCGCCGTCGCCTGATCCCGCGCCAGCTGTCCCTCCGCCTGCGACAACGCCGCCTGATATGGCTTTGGGTCGATCTCGACCAACAGGTCCCCCTGCTTCACCGACTGGCCTTCCGTGACGTTCACCCGCATCAACTGCCCGTCCACTCGGGACTTGATCGTTACCGTGTTGTACGCCGTAACCGTTCCCAGCGCCGTCAGGTAGATCGGCATCGTCCTCTGCTGCACCGCAACGGTCTGCACCGGAGTGGGCCTGTCGGCCATCGCTGCCATCTTCTCGCCCTGCTTCACCTGCTCCTGGGTGTTCTTCCGAATCTTCCACACCGCCGCCCCCACAGCCAGCAGGACCACCAGGACCACGATCAGCTTCCGCACGCCTCCGCCCTTCGGCTCTTCCGGTAGGGGTAACGCCCTTTGCGGCTCTGCGGCCGGAAGCGTTGTCGGAGGTTCTTGTTCCTTTATCTGGGCAGACGACATTGCGAGATCACCATTCTTCGGTTAGTTGGATGGTTACTACTTAGTAATGAATCATCAGATAGTCTGAAAGAGTTTCAAATCTGAGGATAAATGATAATGACGTTGGCGGACGCGTGAAGGTTTCCATTCATCGTTCCACCGTATAAACATTCATCGCCCTGCGGTATAAATCAGTTGGACTTGCATTATTTCCATCAGCTGGCCGGAATCGTGATTCTTCCGTTTGACTTGGATCGGGATCGATCCGTTTGACCGATATCGGTGATCTCTGCTCGATAAACGCACACTCCAAGGAAGGACTCCTTTTGCCCATCCCGGTGACGACTCTCCCCGCACTCTGCGTCGATCTCGACGGAACCCTCGTCAAGTCGGATACTCTCGTCGACTCTACTCTGGCTCTGGCCCGTCATCATCCGGCTGCGCTCCTGAAGCTCCCAGGCTGGCTCGCTCAGGGTAAGGCTGCGCTCAAGCGCCACATCGCAGGCGCTGTTCAGTTAGACGTAGTTCACCTGCCTTACAATCGCGAACTTCTGCAATATCTTGAGCAGCAGCACGCCACCGGCCGCCCAATCTACCTTGCCACGGCTGCCGACACCTCCACCGCCCAGCGGGTAGCCGACCACCTTGGCCTCTTTACCGGCGTCCTGGCCTCCGATGGAGCCCTTAACCTCGCCGGGCACAACAAACTAGCCGCCTTTCGCCAGCAGTTCGGCGAAGACTTCTGCTACATCGGCAACGCCTTGCCAGACCTCCCCCTCCTCCAGAACTGCCAGCACCCCATGGTCGCCAACCCGACGGCAGGCCTCCGCTCCGCCCTCCGGCGAGCGAACATTACCCCCGCCCGCATCTTTACCGAGCGGGTCTCGCCCCTCAAGGCTTGGCCTAAAGCCATCCGCCTGCACCAATGGGCCAAGAATGCCCTCATCTTCTTGCCCCTGCTCCTCGCCCACGCCTGGGCTCCCGGCCTTGTCGCCGGAGCCGCCATCGCCTTCCTCAGCTTTGGCCTTTGCGCCTCGGCCACCTATATCGTCAACGACCTCCTCGACCTCGACGTCGACCGCCAGCACCCCCGCAAGCGCCGCCGCCCCTTCGCCTCCGGGGACCTCTCCGCCATCGCCGGGGTTGGAGTCATCGTCCTCTTTCTGGCTGCCTCCATCGGCCTCGCCGTCCTTCTCCCGCATGTCGTTGCCCGCCTCTCTCCCGGCCTGGCCCTCCATCTCCCCTACCGCTTCCTCATTTGGCTCGGCCTCTACGCCGTCACAACCCTGGCCTACTCACTTCGCCTCAAACGTATGGTCCTGGTAGATGTCATGGTCCTCTCCGGCCTCTACACCATCCGGATCATCGCCGGCTCGGCTGCGACCGGGGTCTCCGTCTCCACCTGGCTGGCCAGCTTCAGCATCTTCTTTTTTCTCTCCCTTGCCTTCGTCAAACGCTTCGCCGAACTCGAAAACCTCCGCGAGCGCGGCGGCGCCTCCGCCAAGGGTCGCGGCTACCACGTCTCCGACATCGAGCAGCTCCGCAGCTTCGGCTCTGCCAGCGGATACGCCTCGGTCGTCGTCCTCACCCTCTACATCTCCAACCTCAACGCCGACGCCGCCCACCTCTACAACCACATCAACCGCCTCTGGCTCCTCGTCCCGGTCCTCCTCCTCTGGATAAGCCGTCTCTGGCTCCTGGCCTCCCGCGGCCATCTAGACGAAGATCCCGTCGTCTACGCCATCACAGATCGCCGAAGCCTGTTCCTCGGCCTCCTTGTGCTGGTCATCGTTATCTCCGCCCTCTAGCGGATCGCACAAGTCTCCCTTTACGCAATACTTATGCGCTGCGCGATAGCATCGGCATTAGTAGAAGGGAGGCATTATCCAAAATGCCGAATGTACATGGTATCGAGTTCAGCGCCAATCAATCTGAACTCGTCAAAGACTTGATCCGCGAAGTACAGAAAGACGGAAGCTGCGCAGTCTATGCGCTGCACAACATGAAGCCAAACGGCGAACTCCGAGTGGCTTCCACGCTACCGGGAACAACTCCAAGAGAGCACGGTGGAGTTTTTCTCCGGATTCGCCCCGGCATGCGAGAAGCAGTTCTCGTTCGTCCGATGAATGCGAAAGCTGGCGACAAGTACATCCCGGTCGCCAAGATAACCCAGGCCCAGACCCTTGAGGTCATCCGGGCCTGGCGCAAACAAACCGGCTCGCTCCCAATTCAGCCGCGAACGGCACCTTCCGGCTCGCAACTTGTCATCTCAGCCGGCAAGAAGAAGAATCACCCCAGCTCGTAAAGGCCCTCCCCCCGGCCCTGAGCGCCTCAATCCCGTCGCGCTCAGGGCCATCGAACCCAGGCCTCTGGCCTCCTCTCAGACACAACTCCCACGCAGTCGTTTACTCTAAACACTGCCGCCATGAACGAAGCCATCCCCCAACTCACGTCCTACGATGAACCCTCCCTCGAAGCCGCCTTCGCCACACTTAGCGAAGAGGTCCGCACCACCGATGCCACCGATCCCGAGGCCTTCCGCCTCCACTGGCTGGGCCGCAAACAGGGCCGCCTCAAGCTCATCAGCGAAGCCTGGCTCAAATCCGCCCCCGCCGAAGCCCGCAAGCCCCTCGGCATCCGCTTCAACCAGCTCAAGCAGCAGATCGAGCAGGCCCTCGAATCCCCAGTCTCTGCCCCCGCAAAATCAGAGCAGCAGGGAATCGACATCACCCTCCCCGGCACCGTCCGAGCCCCCGGCATCCCCCACCCCCTCTTGAAGACCATGCACGAGATCGTCTCCGTCTTCCATCATCTCGGCTACAGCACCAACCTCGGCCCCCAGGTCGAGAGCGACTTCTACAACTTCGAAGCCCTCAACTTCCCCCCGAACCACCCCGCCCGCGACACCCAGGACACCCTCCAGATCGCCGCCCAGCACACCAGGCCCAGCCGCGACCGCCTCCTGATGCGCACCCACACCAGCCCCGTCCAGATCCGTACCATGATCGCGCAGGCCCCGCCCATCCGCATCGTCATCCCGGGCAAGGTTCACCGCAACGACGCCGCCGATGCCACCCACTCCCCCATCTTCCATCAGGTTGAAGGCCTCTGCGTCGACACCAACATCACCTTCTCCGACCTCAAGGGCACGCTCGACCACGCCATGAAGGCCCTCTTCGGCAGCGCCGTCAAAACCCGCTTCTTCCCGTCGTTCTTCCCCTTCACCGAACCCAGCGCCGACGTCCAGATCTCCTGTATCTTCTGCGGAGGCAAGGGCTGCCGCAAGTGCAAGCACTCCGGCTGGATCGAGCTCCTCGGCTGCGGCATGGTCGACCCCGCCGTCTTCGCCTCTGTCACCGAAGAGCGCCGCAAGCTCAACCCCTCCGACGACGCCTACAACCCCGAGAAGATCACCGGCTTCGCCTTCGGCATGGGAGTCGAGCGCATCGCCATGATCCAGCACGGCATCTCCGACATAGGCCACTTCTACTCAGGAGACGTGCGCTTCCTCGAGCAGTTCGCCTAACAGTTATCTTGTTCGCAATCTAAGAAACCTCTATCGCTCAAACGCGATCCTCTTCAAATTCACCACCGAGATCGCGAACGGCCCAATATCCGTCTCACCCCTGAACTGCTCCCCCGACTGAATAGCGCCCTCCAGAGTGCGCCCGTCCGTCAGTGTCACCTTTACGTCTCGCTGGTACTCATGCACGTCCAGGAAATCAATCGACCTGATCTTATCGAACGGAATCGACTGCCCGCTCTTCAGTCCAATCGCCTCATCCGTGTACGAGTCCTTGAAGCCGTTCAGAAAGACTCTCGTCTCTGTCCCATCCTTCCCAACCACCAGGACAGTAGCCTTCTGCCTCTGCTGCATCGGCGGAGCCGAGGAAGCAGAGGAGCCTCCTCCCGCCGGCGCCGTCTGAACTCCCGAGCTGACACCAGCCGCCGGGCTCTCCTTCCCTCCGGCAGGGCCATGCGGATGCATCACGACGAGAAGCCCCGTCACCGCGGTCAGTAGCGCCGCAATACCGGTCAACATGCCAGGCAGTGTCGTCCAGAAACTTTGCTTCTTCTCTAACTCAGCCAAAATCCCACCTCGGATGCTGGATACGAGATACGTCTGAGCGGAATTCTATATCCCTTCGCGGACTGCCCATACCTGCAGTTAAACTCATAACCATTACCCCGAGGAGGGAAGTCACCCATGGGCAAGCAATTCGAGCACATCGAACCCACCCACCGCGAGTTCATCGAGCGCCAGCGCATCTTCTTCAACGCCTCCGCCGCCCCCGAAGGACACGTCAACGTCTCGCCCCGCGACTGCGCCGCCCTCCGCATCCTCACGCCAAACAGCGTCGTCTACCTCGACCGCACCGGCAGTGGCAACGAGACTGCAGCCCACCTCCTCGCCGACGGCCGACTCACCCTGATGTTCTGCGCCTTCGAAGGCCCTCCAATGATCCTTCGCCTCTACGGAAAGGGTCGCATCCTCTCCCGCCGCAGCCCCGAATACAACGCGCTCCTGGCCTCCCACTTCGCCAACGCCGAGCCGCCCGGCGCCCGCCAGATGACGCTGCTCGAAGTCGATCTCGTCCAGACCTCCTGCGGCTTCGGTGTCCCTCTCTTCGACTATGCAGGCGAACGTACCCAACTCATCCGCTGGGCGGAGTCGAAGGGCGAGAGCGGCCTCGAAGACTACAGGCGCCAGAAAAACACCCGCAGCATCGACGGCCTTCCCACCGGTCTCTTTGAAGAGGCAGCTATCTCTTGATCAAACAAGCAAGTGCTCTACCAACAGGCGTCCTTCTTCGAGCTACGAAAAAGCCGAACAGCAGGTGCAGCACGGCAAGCGCCAGCGCTCCAGGAAAAGCCGCTTTGAAGGTCGTCACGGCAAAGCCCGGCCCAAACTTGCTCGAGAACAAGAGAATCACCGCATTGATGACCGGGAAGAAGAGCCCGAACGACAGCATCTCCAGCGACAGCGTGATGTGCAGGAACAGGCAACGGGCAAGGACGTCCTGCAGCCTTGGTTTTAATTCGTCATATCTTTTACTGTGGCGGCCGCGGGGAGAAGTAGCCTTTTTGCGCGCGGACTTTGTAGCGGGGGTCCAGGGCCTGAAGGTAGATGGTGCGGAAGGAGCCATCCTGCTTCAACTCCGCGGGCCGGTACACGAGCAGGTACTGGCTGCGCAGCTCCTCTTCGATGTTGTGGAAGCCGGTGGCTACGTCCTCGATGCGGGTTGGATAGAAGGCCTGGCCTCCGGTGGCTTCGGAGATAGCGCGGAGAACCTCGTCGCCCTTGTCCCTGCTGGGGCTGATGTTGGTGCTGATGGTGTAGACGATGGTGTTGGCCCGCTGACACATCTTGATCGCGTCGCTCTCCTGGGAGCGGCTGTAGTTGTCGTCTCCGTCGGAGACGAGGATGAGCGCGCGGCGGACGGCGCCCTCTTCTTTGAGGGTCAGCATCTGGTCGCGGCAGGTCTTGTAGAGGGCATCGAAGAGAGCCGTGCCGCCACCGGGACGAAGCTTGCGGATGCCTTGATTGAGGAGGTCGATGTTGTTGGTGAAGTCCTGCTCGATGTCGGTCTGGATGTCGAAGCCCTCGACGAAGGCGCGGTCGTTGCGATGGAGGACCTGGAGGAGGAACTCGATGGCGGAGTCCTGCTCGAACTGGAAGCGCTGACGGATGGAGCTGGAGGTGTCGAGCATGATGCCGACACGGAGCGGAAGATTGGTCAGCTGCATGAAGCGGAGGACAGCTTCGGGGGGACGGCCGTCGTCGAGGAGACCGAAGTTTTCGCGCTTGAGGCCGGTGACGAAGCGGCCTTTCTTGTCGGTGACGGTGAAGACGATGTTGACTTCGTTGACCTGGACCTTGATGGTCGTGATGGGCTGGTCCTGATTGGGAGCCTGGGCGTCGGGGGGAGGCTGCTGAGGCGTGGATTGCGGTGGTGCCTGGGATGCCGGAGGGGGTGCAGGCTGTTGCGGAGCAGGCGTGGTCGTCGTCTGCGGAGCCGCACTGGTCTGCGCGTGCAGGGGCGCATTGGCAAGAGCGGCGGTGAGCAGGAGGACAGAGGCCAGAAGGCCAGATGTGCGGTACGTTCGATTAAGCGCGATCACTCGAATGATTCTACTCAATCCTGGCCGGAAGCCGCGCGAATTGCTGCGAGAAACGATTTCAGCTCCGGAGGCAGGGGGGCGTCGATGTCCATTGCCTTGTGAGTCTGGGGGTGGGTGAAGGAGAGATGGGCGGCGTGGAGGAAGTTTCGGTCCAGATTGAGTTCGTGGTCGAGGCCGGGGATGAGATGGGGGGATCCGTAGAGGGTGTCGCCGACGACGGGGTGGCCGAGAGACTGCATGTGGACGCGGATCTGGTGGGTGCGGCCGGTCTCGATGCGGACCTCGACCAGAGTGAAGGCGCCATAGGGGGACTGGACGCGCTCGAGCACTTTGACGTGGGAGACGGCGGAGCGGCCATCGGCTCGGCGAGTGGTCATGCGGGTGCGGCGGACGAGGTCGCGTGCGATAGGAAGGTTGACGGTGATGTTGTCCTTGGTGAGGTTGCCGTGGACGAGAGCGAGGTAGGTCTTGGCGACCTGGCGCTGGGAGAACATATCGCCAAGCTTGCGGTGGGTGCTGTCGTCCTTGGCGACGAGGATGATGCCGCTGGTCTGCTTGTCGAGGCGGTGGACGATGCCGGGGCGGAGGTCGCCGCCGACTTCGGAGAGGTGATTGAAGTGGTGCAGGAGGGCGTTCACCAACGTACCGCGGTTGCGGGCGTCGTCGGTTGAGCCGGCTCCGGCGTGGACCATCATGCTGGCCGGCTTGTTGATCACGGCGAGGTACTTGTCCTCGTGGAGTATGTCGAGCGGGATGTCCTCGGCTACGGCGTGGAGCGGTGGAGGATGCGGGGCGCCTTCGATCTCGATGTGTTCGCCGCCATGGAGCTTGTGCTTGGGCTTGGCGGGGTGGCCGTCTACGCGAACCTGCTCGTTTTCGATGAGGAGCTGGACGCGGGCGCGGCTGATGTCGGGAATGGCCTGGGCGAGGTACTGGTCAAGGCGCAGGTTGGCCGCGGCGGGGTCGGCGGTGAAGGCGTGGATGTGGTCTTCGGCGTCGTCGTCGAAGTCTACGTCGAGGACGGGGACAGGGGGCGGAAGGACCTCTTCTACGCCGCGAGTGGCGCGGTACTCGTGCTTGACGGTACGGCGGCGCTGGCCCTTGGGGAGCATGTTCTTAGACGGCATGGGTGACCAGCTTTCGGGATTGGAGCGAGATGAGGCCGGCGGCGACGATCATGCCGAGGGAGATCCACTGGATGGGATCGAGGAGATTGCCGAGCGGGACAGGGTACGGATTGGGCTGGCGAAAGAAGGTCAGGAGGAACTGGGCTACACCGGCTACGGCGAGGGCGGTGGCTGCGGTCTCGCCTGGGCGGCGGCGAGGAGAGAGATGGCGAAGGAGGCCGATCGTAATGAGAACAGCTCCCAGGGCTGTGTAGAGCGGGACGGGATGGAGGCGAGGGGCGGTGTCCGGGGGGATGGCGAAGCCCCAGGGTAGGCCGGTGGGTAGGCCGGGGTCGGTGCCCTGAGCGAAGTGTCCCAGGGCCAGAAAGGCCCAGGCGAGGGTCGCACAGGGAGCCCAGGCGTCCAGCGTGCTCAGGAGGGGAAGACGACGGAGACGAAGGTAGAGCAGAGTCGCCAGGCCGGTCAGGAGGAGGCCGAAGGCCGTGAGGGACGGGACGGTGAGCAGGAGAAGAGGGTAAGTGAGGAAGTTGCTGAGGTTGGTCACGACCAGAATCAGGCGGGATAGGACGAAGGCCGCGAGGATGGTGAAGAGGCCGGCGTTCCAGATCTTTTCCGGCTCAAGAGCAAGGGTTGCGGAGGTGTGGAGGCTGAGAGAGAGCGCGGCCATGAGGCCTGCCGCAGCGAGAACGCCGAAGGTGGGAAGGAAGATGCTGCCGAAGTGGAGGATATAGGGATGCACGGGCGAGATGAGTCCAGAGATAGCGGAGCTGAGAGATGAGACAAGAAAACCGACCCGCGGGGCCGTGCGTCGAAGCGCTGGTGAACCCGTCCTAAGACGGCGGGACCCTGCCGTGGCTCTTTAGGCGTTCCTGACTGGAGGACTGCACACCGAGCCATGTATACGAGCCAGGTCCCTGTTCAATGAATGTTGGTTCAACCAGCGTGGATCGCGCACCTGCTTAGCAGGCCGGTCTCTTAAATGGATGCTACCTGCCTGCTACCCTGTTGGCAATAGGAGGGGATGGGCTGCGACGTTGCAATGAGGCAGTTCCGGCATCTTTCTTATGCGGCTGTGGGCTTTTTGCTCTCCGGTACAGCGATGCGGTCGAAGTCGGAGGCCAGCTGTCTAAGCCGTGCAGGCACTTCACTTCCCCCCAGTGGCTTGCCGTGGCCGGGTGCAACGGTGAGCGGGTTGAGGGCTGCGAGTCTCTGGACGGAGGCTCTGGCGGCAGCCCAGTCGGAGGTGAAGTATGCCGGGGGGCCGTGGAGTTCGGGCTTTTGTGTGAGGGCGGCTTCGAAGAAGCTCTCCGGCTTGGTGGTGCAGAAGGCGTCGCCGACGATGAGGGTTCCATCTTTTGCGCGATAGAAGGAGACGTGCCCGGGAGTGTGGCCGGGGGTATGGAGGACCTTCCACCCAGGGAGTTCGGCGAAGGCGAGGCCGGCGCTATCGATGGGCAATGGCTGCAGACGGCCACTGAAGTTATAAGGCCCGCGCGGATAGAGCGGCGAGAGCAGCGACATAAGACCGCCGCCTACTCCGGGTTGGGGGGCGGGGTATTGCTTTTCTCCCGTGAGGTAAGGGAACTCCAGGGGATGGGCGTAGATGGGAATGTCCCACTCTTTCGCGAGCTCGCCTGCGGCGCTGACGTGGTCGAAGTGGCCAT
The DNA here is from genome assembly GCA_025462645.1 of Edaphobacter sp. Classification (GTDB taxonomy): domain Bacteria; phylum Acidobacteriota; class Terriglobia; order Terriglobales; family Acidobacteriaceae; genus Edaphobacter. Next base: position 48,352 of record JAOAPB010000104.1, read on the forward strand.
GCGTGAGGATGATGGCTCGCGGCGCGGTGGCGAACCTCTCCTGAGCCCAATGACGAATGCGTGAGGCCGAGAATGGAATTGCCGCGTCGATGAGGGTCCAGGAGCCATCCGTGTGAGTGACGGCGAAGACGTTGACGAAGGCGATGCGCAGACCGTAGAGATTGGAAGCTATAGCATTGAAGGGAACGATCTGATTGTCGGGGATGATGACCTTGTCCATGGCGGCTCTCCTGCGCGCTTTAGATGCGGCGGGAAGAGTGGATGGATAGCTAGCCGACTTTGCGGTCTTCGAGGACTTCGTCGAGCATGTGGGCCAGGTTGCCGGCCCGCGAGCGGATGGAGTGCTGGGAGTGCTGGATGGTGCCGGCGAGGTTGTCGTGGCGCTGGCGAGCGGCGCAGAGCTCGTCGGCGATGTTGAGGGCGGCTAGAACGGCTACGCGGAGCGAATCGACGGTTCCGCCGTGGGCGGAGACGGCTCGCATCTTGGCGTCTACGATCTGCGCGAGGCGCTCGATGTAGGCGTGGTCGGTGCCGCGGAGATGGTAGACCTGGTCGTAGATGTCGACGGCGATGGACTGGGATGCGGTCGCTGCCGGGGTTTCGAGGGTCTGGTCCATCGTGTCTCCTTTGTTTGGTTTAGAGCAGCTCGTCCATCTGCTGAAGCATCTTTTCGACGCGCTGTCGCACGGCTTCGCGCTCCTGATTGAGGGTGCTGTTGGCAGAGGTCTGGACGGTCAGTTGTTCCCGGAGGGCAGCGACTTCGGCCTCGGCAGCGGCGCGGGCTTCGCGTTCGCGCTTGACGATCTCGACGGCGCGGAGGACTTTTTGCTCTAACGCCTGGAACTCGTCGACGCTGATGGTGGATGTACTCATATCTTTTGAAGTATAGACGCGAAAGACGTGGATTTTATTGCCTGGGAACCTATATGGGTGCGGATTTGTTTGCGCTTTTTTCCAGCGTGGTGAAATGAGGGGGTTTCGGGGAGATCTGCGATTTGGAGGTGGTTTTTTTGCGGTCTGGCTGTGGTGGGTTGCGTGGCTGATGTGGTTTGCTGCGGGGCACTTTTCGGCAATGAAAAGTGTGCCGGTTTTTGAGGTTTATTTTTAAGGCTTTGGCCGCGATTGGAGAGTAGTGGCACTACGAGCGAAATGCAGGGGTTCTTCGCTTCGCTCAGAATGACAACCCAAAACAAACAACAACAACAGCAAGAGCAACGGCAACAGCAACGACAAGAACAACCGCAACGACAAGAGCAACCGCAACGGCGCCTTAGAGAATCAGGCTCGCTGGGTACCGCCGAGAGCGGTTAGAGTTTGGACGATCTGGGTGGACCAGGCGGTGAGGTCTTCGTCACGCAGGGTGCGCTCGTGCGACTGGAAGACCGTGCGGAGGAGATGCGAGTAGACGCCGGGAAACTTCTTTTGATCGCGCCAGACCTCGATCGGCTTGAGGCTCTGCAGCTCGGGGATACTGAGGGCATGGATGGCGGATACGATGCTATGCCATTGGACTGAGTCGGGGAAGACGAAGGAGAAGTCTCGCTCGACGGCCTGGTAGCGGGAGATGTCGTGGGCCGTCACCCTCTTGAGAGGGAGGGCGTAGAGGGCAGCCAGATCGATCTGCGCGAGGTACGCAGGCTGGCGTAGCTTGCGGTGCTCTCTTTGCAGGTGCGCAAGTTCCCCGAAGTAGGCGATTGGGGTGTTGTTGACGAGGGCAGTGGCGGCTCGGCCGGGTTGGAGCCAGGCTGGGACGCCCACGGTCGAGAAGGTGAGGGCGGCGGGGCCTCCAGTGAGAGTGAAGAGGGAGAGGAGGGACTCGATGGCCCCCTTGAGCTCGAAGAAAGGGGCGTCCTGCGCGGTGTGGAGAGGGGTGCTCTGGGGCTGCGAGGTGGTGAGGCCGAGAGAGAGCTGAGGGGTTTCGTGGACGTCGGAGATGAAGGAGCCGTCGGCGGGGATGGTGCCGGTGAAGATCTGGCCCTGCTCGAAGAGGCGAACCTCTTTTACGTCGCGGTTGAGATTGTGGGAGAGCATGGTCAGCATGCCGGGGATGAGCGAGGGACGGAGGAGAGAGGCCTCTTCGGAGAGGGGGTTTTCCATGGGGACGGTTCCCATGGATTGTGTTGCTGGATTGGGGGAAGACGGTTCGCTTTCGCGAATGCCCGCCTTAGCCGCCAGGTGCGGTGGCGAAGATAGGGTACCCGGATCTGTGGCCGGGTCAGAGGGATTCCGAGAGGGGCGGTAGAAGAGGTCGCTGTCGGCCTGGCTGGCGAAGGTGCTGGAGATGGACTCGCTGAAGCCCAAGGCAAGGAGGCGGTTGCGGACGGCGGCTTCTGCGGCGGAGGTGGGGTTCGCGATGACCGGGAGCGGCGCTGGCAGGGTGTTGGCGAAGCCGTTGTAGCCGTAGACGCGGGCTACCTCTTCGATGAGGTCGATCTCGCGCTCGAGGTCGAGACGCCAGCTGGGGAGTCTGGTGGAGTAGATGTCGATACCGTGCAGGATGAGCTCGCAGCCGAGGGCGGCGAGGTACTGCTGGACGATCTCGGAGGTGATGCCTTCGGGTGCGACGGTGGTGCCGAGGTGGCGCTGCACCTGTTTGACGGAGAGCTCGATGGGGGGGCGGCTGGCCGTGCGGGCGGCGACCTCGGGGTCGATGACGTCGATGAGCTCGCCCTCGATCTTGCCACCGGCCTGCAGGATGAGTTGCGCGACGATGGCATTGGCGACGGGGGCGGCGTTGAAGTCGGCTCCGCGCTCGAAGCGGTGGGAGGCGTCGGTGTGGAGGAGGTGGCGGCGGGAGCTGCGGCGAATGCTGGCGGGGTCGAACCAGGCGGCCTCGATGAGGATGTTCTTTGTCTCAGGGGTGATCATGGAGTCCCAGCCTCCCATGACTCCGGCGAGGGCGAGGGCCTTCTTTTCGTCGGCTACGACGAGGTCGTCGGACTCGAGGGTGCGCTCGGTTCCGTCGAGGAGTTTTAACCTCTCTCCCTTGTGGGCGAGGCGGACCACGATGCCTCCTTCGATCTTATCGAGGTCGAAGGCGTGGGTGGGGTGGCCCATACCGAGGAGGACATAGTTGCTGGCGTCGACGGCGTTGGAGATCTGCTTCTGGCCGAGGAGGGTGAAGTACTCGGCGATCTTCCCCGTGGAGGGGCCGATGGTGACGTTGCGGAGGACCTGGGCGGTGAACCGGCCGCAGAGGCCCTTGGCGTCAGGGGCGATGCGGACGGGAAAGGGCGCGTCGACGAGGGTGCCGACGGGTAGCCTGGTGTCGAGATGGGCCAGCGGGAGGTTGTAGATGGTCGCGGCCTCGCGGGCGATGCCGTAGTGGTTCATGGCGTCGACGCGATTGGTGGTGATGTCCATCTCGAAGAGTGAGCCGGCCGAATTACCAGAGGCGGCGGGGCCGAGATCGTGGACGCCTTCGACGGCGATGCCGCGGAGGGTGAGGTCGTCGGCCAGTTGCCGGTCGGTGACGGAGAGGGTGGGGAGATAGTGGCGGAGCCAGCTTGTCAGAATCTTCATGATGGACGATTTCTAGTCTAAATGTTGAAGTCGGACCATCGGTCCAGCCTCAATGCTGGAATATTCTGTCGAAGCAATGTCCGCTAATTTTTCGCATCGAATATGCTCGTTTGACGGATCGCTGACTTCGAATTCTGACCGTCCAACTCTGACGCTGAAAAGGACTGGCAAATGCTTCGTATGCGTTGGGGCTCTTTCTCAGGATCATCCTCGCCAAAAGCGTTCGGGTGCCCCATCTTCGGCGCAGTTTTATCGCGCGATTGTTGCTTTTTATCTTGCCTCCGGAAGTGACTCAAAACAGGAGATCAGGCGGAAACCGATGTCTTATGGAGAACTCGCAGCCAAAGGCGACGGCGATGAATAACAGCTTTCGCCCCATCAAACATAACTATCCGGGCCGATCCGTGTCTGAAAAGGAGAGGACTCCGCACATGATCCGCCATCTCCCCCTGGCCCGCTCCGTCTTCTCCGTCGCGCTTATCCTCACCGCCTCCTTCGCCTCCGCGCAACAACCCGCAGGTATCAGCCAGACCCTCAACGATATGGCCGACCAGCCCGCCACCCACCTCTCTGTCACTTTCGACCGCTCCATGCTCCAATCTGCCCGGAGCTTTATCGACAACGGCAGCGGCGAGGTCAAACGGGCTGCCGCCGCACTCAGCAGCATCACAGTCGATACCTACCACTATGGACGGCCCGCCTTCTACACCCCCGAGGCTATGGGCTCCATCATTGCCACCTACCAGGCCGCCGGCTGGAAACACCTCGTCAATGCAAACGCCACACCGGCCATCAGCGCCCAACCTCGGAGTGCCATGACCGACCTCTGGCTGCACTTCAACGGAGCCGAGATCGACGACGTCACCGTCCTTGTTCGCGCGCCCCGCGACATGAACCTCATCCAGGTCTCAGGAGCCCTGCGCCCCCTTGACCTCCTCCATCTCAGCGGCCACTTCGGCATCCCAAAAGTCGACCCCAGCGCCGTCATGGTCCCCGCCCCGGACGGCCGATAGCCCAGGCTCTCCCAGAGATTGGCTCTACTCCAACCATCAGCTCTAACGCCCAGCTCTACCGCCGCTGTCGTAGTTACCTTTGCTTACTAGCCGAAAGTGCTCGGGTGCCCCATCCTTCGCGACTTTCGAAGGGTGGAAATGTACCCTTCCCCAGCCGTTGTCGTTGTAAGTTCCTGCTGTTGTATGTTCTTGCTGTCATCCTGAGCGCAGCGAAGGATCCCGAAGGTCTCTACCTGCCACAATCGTCCACCCCTCCAAGCCGCCGGAGAGCCTTGTCAAGCCTCTGAGTCATCTAACACGGCCCAAAGTATCCCGGGGGGTACCCTGGAAGGCGCCGTTACCATCCATACTGCTCAACCCGCTGTAGCAAGGCGAGCTTCCGATCCGGAGGCAGGAAGCTAGCCTCCACCGAGTTCGCCGCCAACTCCCGCATCTGCTCCAGCGAGAACTCAAACCGATCGTGCACCATCACATACTCTCCCAAAAGGTCGCTCCCGAACATCGGCGGGTCGTCCGAGTTGATGGTGACCATCAACCCCGACTCGAAATAGAGCTTCACTGGATGCTGGTCCACACCCGTGCAGCATCCCGTCTTCACATTGCTCGTTACATTGATCTCCAGGGGAATCTGCTTCTCCGCCAAGACATCCATCAACTCCCTGTCCTGCTGCGCCGACAGGGCATGGCCCACACGCTCCGCACCGATATTGATCGCCGACCAGATACTCTCCGGACCCACCGACTCGCCTGCATGAGCCGTCAGCCGCAACCCGGCCGCCCTCGCCTCAGCGTAGAGCTCGCGAAACAGATTCGCTCCGCCTCTGGCCTCATCTCCACCGATCCCGATCCCCACAATGCTCGGATAGGTGGCACGCAACTCCGCAGCCTTCCGAAAAACTCTCGCAGCCTCCTCCACTCCGAAGTGCCGCACCGCATCGATGATCCACAGAACGGTTGTTCCGAACTCCTTCTCTCCGCGAATCCTCCCACGCTCGATCGCCTCGACGTAAGGCTCCACCTCGGTCTTCTTCCAGTAGTAAATAATCCCGAAGGAGATGTAGACCTCAGCGTGCAGCACGCCCTGAGCTGCCAGCTCCCGCACCATGTTGTAAGTAATCAGCTCATAGTCGTCCGGTCCGCGCAGCCGCTCCGTAACAGCCTTGAACGACATGAGGAAGCCGATGAAGTCCTCGTACTTGTAGAGCTCCCGCGCCGCATCCATCGTCAGCGGTATGGCATCATGCCGCCGGCTAAGCTCCACCAGAGTCTCGGGAAGAATCGTCCCCTCAAGGTGCAGGTGCAACTCCGCCTTGGGCAGCCCCCGCAGCCAGTCAACGACATCAACCTCTTCCTGCTTCGCTTGCTTACGAGCCATCTCTCTATCTTAGGCTTTTGGAGCGTAGAACTCGCTCCGCTTACGGCTATAGAAGACGTAAACCATCAGTCCAACCACGAGCCAGACGAAGAACCGAACCCACGTCTTGGCAGGCAATCCAGCCATCAACAGCAGGCAGAACAGCACCGAAAGCACTGGAATCACCGGTCCAAGCGGCACCCTGAAGCCCCGATGCCGCTCCGGCTCCTTATACCGCAGCACGATCACGCCAATCGACACCAGCACGAACGCAAACAGCGTCCCGATGTTCGACATCTCCGCGAACGTTCCCACGTCGAACAGACCCGCCGGAATCGCCACCAGGATTCCCGCAATCCACGTTGCGAACGCCGGTGTCCGAAACCGCGGATGCACCCTGCTGAACACATCCGGCAGCAACCGGTCCCGCGACATGGCGAACCACACCCGAGCCTGTCCCAGCTGAAACACCAGGATCGACGACACCATGCCCACCAGCGCACCCACCAGCACAGCCAGCCGCACCCAGTGCAGCCTATGCCCGCCCGGCAGCAACGCCACCCGCTTCAACGCATTCACGACCGGAGCCCCATCACCCGCCACCGACTGCCACGGCACGATCCCTGTCAGCACCATCGCGACGCCGATGTACAGGATCGTGCAGACAATCAACGTCGCCAGAATCCCAATCGGCACGTCGCGCCGGGGATTCCTACACTCCTCGCTGGCCGTCGAGACCGAATCGAACCCGATATACGTGAAGAAGATGATCGACCCGCCCGCCAGCACGCCAGACCACCCGTTAGGCGAGAAAGGCATGTAGTTCGCCGGATGGATAAAGCTCAGCCCGAAGAAGACGAATAGGAGGATCGCCGCAATCTTCACCAGGACCATGATGTTGTTGGTCCGAGCCGACTCGCGAATTCCTCGCACCAGAATCACTGTCAGTAGCAGCACAATTAGAAATGCGGGAATGTTGAATCCTGCATGCCAGCCCGCAGCGTAGATGTCATGGCCCTGCAGATCCTGCAATCCAAGCGGCAGATACGCAGGCGAAAGCCATTTCGGATCGAGCCGCAGTCCCATCCAGTCCAGCAGTGCCACTACATGTGCTGCAAACCCCACGCTCACGCTCATATTGCTGAACGCATATTCCAGAATCAAGTCCCACCCGATGATCCACGCCACCAACTCGCCCAGCGTCGCATAGGTGTACGTGTAAGCCGAGCCCGCAATGGGGATCATCGAAGCCAGCTCCGCATAGCAGAGCCCTGTCAGCGCGCAGACGATCGCCACTAGTATCAGAGAGATCGCCAGCGCCGGCCCTGCTCCAGGCCGCCCCCCAACCGCTCCCGCGCTGTGGTGGAAGAAGTCCAGGAGCAAGTCGATCACAGGTGAGTCACCCCATGACGCCAGTGCGGCCGGGTTTCCCCCAATCGCCACGCCAATCACCGTAAAGATGCCCGACCCAATCACCGCGCCAATGCCAAGCGCTGTCAAAGATACCGGTCCCAGCGTCTTCTTCAACGCGTGCTCCGGCCGCTCCGATTCAGAGATCAGTTTGTCGATCGACTTCGTTTGAAAGATTTGCCTGGCCAGCGCGTTCGCTCCTCAAACAGAATTGGTTCGGGTCATCCCGGCTTCACAACTTGACTTGAGACTTGGTGTCTTGTTCGGAGGAGCTTACTCCCTGAGCGGAGCCTTTGAATCGTCAACACAACGGGAGTTATGTCGATACTCTGCTCCGCTCAGGGCTTCTTGCCTTATTTATCGCTTGCTCTGGCCGCGTGAAGCCTTCTTGATCTTTGCCTTGTTCTCGCCACGAGCGCCTGTCCGGGGAGCCTTTGGAGCTGCCTTCTTGCGTGCCGTGCGCTTTACCTTCTTGCGCTCTTCTTTATCTGTAATGCTCTTCGTATTTGCCATGTATCTTGCCAATCTTTCTTGTAGTCACGATTCAGAACCTAGAGACGCTCCAACTGGGCAAACTTCTCCACCAGCTTCTTCACGCCATGCTGTTGAAATTGTACTGTAATCTTCGCATCATCCCCATCGCCTTCGCGACGAAACACGATTCCCTCGCCATACTTCGGGTGCCGTACCCGCGATCCCTGCTTCAGGCCCGTCTTCCCCGTCTGTTCTGGGACCTCCAGCCTGGGCCGCGCAATCTTCTGTCCTCTCGCCGCGAAGAAGTTCGCAACATTGTCGATTGAGCCGCTACCTGACCCGCTCTTGCTTGGAAACCCGCGTTTTGCCGCGCCTCCGGCGGGTGAGCCTCTCTCTGCACCCCCCGTCTGGTCTTCGTCCTCGTAGCTGTAGTGCCGCTCGCCCGCCTCTGCGTTGGCGCCGCCATATCGGTTCGCTCGCGGATAGGGCGTCGAATACGCCCCCCGTCCGCTAAAGCCTGACCCATACTCCGAACCCGAAAACTGTGGCCGCGCTGGCGGACTCCCCAGATCCTCCACCAGTCGGCTCGGTACCTCCTCCAGAAAACGTGAGGCGATACTCGACTCCGGCATATCGCTTCCATACCGCCGCCGATATCGCGCACGCGTCATCACGAGCGTATCCATCGCGCGCGTCATCCCCACATAGCAGAGTCGTCGCTCCTCTTCCATTCCGGACGGGTCCACAAGCGTCCGCGAATGCGGAAACAGCCCCTCTTCCATTCCTGTCAGAAACACCAGCGGAAACTCCAGCCCCTTCGCCGCATGCAGCGTCATCAGCGTCACCCGGGCCTCTTCGCTGTAGCTGTCTGCATCGCTCACTAACGCTGCGTGATCTAGAAACTCAGCCAGCGTCTCCCCGCGCTCCTGCGCGTCCTGAGCCGCATTCGCCAGTTCTTTCAAATTCTCGATCCGAGAGAAGCTCTCCGGTGTAGCCTCCTCCTCCAGCGCTCGGATATACCCACTACGATCGTTCAAAAACTTGATTAACTCTGGCAAAGTAGCGGCGTCTCCCGGCTTCCGAAACGCCGGCGCTTCCTCCGCCATCTTTATCCCCGCAGCCCGTTCCATCGTCATTCCAGCAGATTTCTTCAGCACAACCGGAGCAAACGGATTGAAGCTCACTGCATCGATCCGATGCGAGTTATCTGAGTCGCCGGCATTCTCTGGGGCAATCGTAGAGATCTCCTCGCTTGGCCCAAAATCAAATCCAAAATTAAAGCTCGTATCGAACGAAGTGTCCGCTGCACCATCTACAACCGCGTCGACGGGAGCGACTTCGTCTTCACTCCCGTCCGTGCCAAATTCGAACGAAACATCATCAACGTCGCCTTCAGCCGCCACGTCTGCCGTCAGCTTCTCTGCAAACCCCGGTCCCAGCATCGCCCTTGCATCTTCAATCAACCGCCTGAATCCGTCCAGCGCGCTCAACGCACGCTGCGGCAGCAGCTTATCTTCAATGGCTCTGCCGATCGCATCCCAGGTGCTCATGCCGGAGCTCAGAGCCATCCGCTCGAGCGTCTCCATCGTCGTCTTTCCGATGCCCCTCGCCGGCGAGTTCACCACCCGCGACAGAGCAATCGAATCGTGGACATTCTGCACCAGCTTCAGATAGCTGAGAATGTCCTTGACCTCTGCGCGGTCGTAGAAGCTGAACCCTCCCACCATGTGGTACTGAATCCCATACCGCCGCAGCGCCTCTTCCACCAGTCGCGACTGCGAGTTCGTTCTGTACAGAACCGCACACCGTGGGAGATCGCTCTGCGCACCAGCCTCCCGCAGATACTTCTGCACCCGGTCCGCGATAAATAGCGCTTCATTCTCTCCATCGGGAGCCTCATAGTATCCAATCAGGCTCCCACCCTCTCGCGCTGTCCACAGGTTCTTCCCTTTGCGCTGCGTGTTCTGCGCCACGACTGCGCCCGCACCCTCCAGAATCACCTGTGTCGACCGATAGTTTTGTTCCAGCCGGATCGTCTTCGTCTTAGGAAAATCCTTCTCGAACTCCAGGATGTTCTTGATGTCCGCACCCCGCCAGCTATAGATCGATTGATCCTCATCGCCGACAACGCAGACATTTCCTGCCGGACCCGCCAGTAGCTTCATCAACTCATACTGCGGCCGGTTCGTATCCTGGTACTCATCGATCAAAAGATATTTGTAACGTCGGTTGTATCTTTCTCTCGTCTCTGCCGAGGACTTCAGCAGCCGTACCGTCTCCAATAGCAGATCGTCGAAGTCCAGCGCATTCGCCTTGAACAGCTCCTTCTTGTAGATCTCGAAGATGTGCGCAATCTTCTCCTCCATAGGATTAGAACTCGCTAGAAAGTACTCCCGTGGATCGATCATGTGATTCTTCGCCCATGAGATCCTTCCCAGTGCCACCCTTGGCTTCAGGCTCTTGTCATCGATCCCCAACCGCTTCAGCGCAGTCTTCACCACCGCCTGCTGATCGGTCTCGTCATAGATGGCAAATGTTCGTGTAAGCCCTACGCCATTCACGCGCAGAGCCTCGATATCCCGGCGCAGCACTCGCACGCAGAAGCTGTGGAACGTAGCCAGCATAGGCTTGGCTAACGAAGTGTGCCCCAGAATCTTATCGACGCGTTCGGCCATCTCCTTCGCGGCCTTGTTTGTAAACGTCACCGCCAGAATCGAGTCCGCCGGCACCCCTCGCTCTTGAATCAAATAAGCGATCCGATGCGTAATAACCCGTGTCTTGCCACTACCCGCACCCGCCAGCAAAAGCACCGGCCCATCAACCGACCGAATTCCCTCCTGCTGCTGAGGATTCATATTTTCTAAAAGATGACTCAACTCGATACACACTCCATTAACCATTTTAAGCGCCCACCCTGTTGAGTTCCTAATAACAGCTCATTGCTCGCTGCGGAGCGATGGCGTCCTTGCTTTATCTTTCTGCTGATCTTCATCCCTGATCTCTGATCCTTCGTCACAGCTTTGTTCCTCTAGTCACAATGATCCATTTCGTTTGGTTCGACACGGAACCTTTCTCGTCTAATCCCCGTACTGCCTATCAACGATGAGCTCTCTGAACCATGGCAGAGAGTTCCCCGTCGAAATCTCGTAACACTCGGAGCGATATCCATGAAGCGCCATAGTTCTCTTGCCATCGCAGTCATCGCTACCACTCTCCTCGCGCCTTCGGCTATCTTCGCCGCACCCGCAATCCATTCACCGGTGAACGCGATGTTCAACAAGACCAAGACAATCAAGTTCACTCTCACCAACGACTCCACCTCTACGATGGATCTGAAGGTAGGTGACGATCTCGTCAAACTGGAGCCGGGCAAGTCCCTTAGTGTCAGTCTGCCTCTCGGCGCGCGTGTCCTCGCCAATAGCGAAACACCGTTCCATCAGGTAGGCTCCGTTATCGCGGAGGTCTCAACCTCACTGAGTGGCGCTATCGTTCATATCAAATAGACTCATCATCGCAGAGGGTATCTAGCACTCTGGGCCGACCCGTCCGAATCCTGATTAGAAGGCGCTGGGGTTGGCCCTCTGCAAGCCGTCACCGTAAGAATCCTGCAATTCATAAGGCTGTTTTACTTCCATGTGATGCAGCCTTGATATCCTTTCCCTGATGATTCAGAACATAGCCGTCTTCTGCGCCTCCGCTAATGGAACCAACCCCATCTACCGCGAAGCCGCCGAACTCCTCGGTCGCACCCTCGCCCAGCGGAACATCGGCCTCATCTACGGCGGGGCCACTGTCGGTCTCATGTGCGCCGTGGCCGAATCTTCTCTCGCTGCCGGAGGCCGTGTCGTCGGCGTTATCCCTGAGGTCCTCGTCGATCTCGAAGTAGCTCACCACGGCATCACCGAGCTTCACATCACCGACACCATGCACACTCGTAAGGCTCTCATGGGCGAAAAGTCAGACGCCTTCATTATTCTTCCTGGCGGCTTTGGCACCTTCGAGGAGATGTTCGAGGTTCTCGCCTGGCAGACCCTCAAGCTCCACCAGAAGCCTATCCTCCTGCTTAACCTCAACGGCTTCTATGACAAGCTTCTCGCCTTTCTCGATCACTGCGTCACCGAAGGCATGCTCAAGCCGAAGAGCCGCGAGATACTCCTCGTCGCCAATACCGTTGAGCAAGCATTGAATCTCCTCGGCATCGCTCCGACGACCAGCGCCTAGCTGAGCAGCATGGCTCCGGCACTTCGCCTCTCCATCAACGCATCCGCAATCCCATCCCACAGTTCCAGCCGCGCAAGCAGCGCCAGTTCTGCCGCTTCACCAGCCTCTTGCCACTTCACCGCATCCGTGCCGCACAGCTCGGCGATCATCCGCAGAGCCATCGGCCCATGCTCTTCGCCGTCGACCTCGATGTGCCGATCCAGATACCAGCGAAAGATCGACAGCCGTCCCGACAGCCTCTCATCCTGGTCACGGATAAACCCACGAAACATATCGGGAATCAGGTCCTCCCGCCCGAACGTGAAGGCCGCTGCGGTGGCATGCAGCTTGCCCTCTTCGATGCAAGCAAACGTAGTCCGTACAAAGTTCTGCGCCGCCCGGCTTGCTCCACTCCGTGCCAGCGCTCTCGACCACTCTGCCCCACCCTCCAACTCTCGCAGCAGGTTGTCGATAGCGGATAGGTCTGCCCCACACTCCTGCATCGCCCCCCGGTACAACTCGAAATGGCTCATCGGCGAGCCCTGGTACACATCGCTCTCCTCACCCGCCACAATCTCGTTCACCAGCCGCCTGCTCTCCGGAAACCTGCTCGGCACCCACGGCACCTCCACGCAGGTCAGACTGCGCTGCAGCATCTTCAGGAGCGACATGAAATCCCACACCGCAAACACATGCGATTCCATAAAGAGTCGCAGATCGTCAATCGTCTCAAGCGTCCGGTAAAGACGATGCTCTGCCAGTCTCGTATACAGCGGTCGCAGCCGCTCCGAAAGCTCGACCAACTCCTCTGACAAGTTTGCTCCGTTCAAGAAGCCTTCCCCTTCGCCACACACCTCTCGCACTGGCAGACTCGCCGCAGGTACTCCCACGAGTAAATTCCGCTCTCGTGCCCATCGGTCCATTTGAACTTCAAGGCATACTTGCCGACAGGAATCACCTCCAGCGGCCGCACCGGAGCCTCATACATCACCAGCAACGACTGCGGCTTCGGCTTGGGGACTCCTGCTGGCCGACCGCTCTTATCCCGATCCTCATGGCACGTCGCGCACGGACACGCATTCCGCAGCCACGCAAAATTCCATGTGCTGTGATGCCCATCCTTCCAATCGATCTCGACGCCCGTGCCCTCCGTCTTCATCACGCGCACCTTCTTCGGAGTTACCGCATCCTCCGGCAGTCGCTCCTCCTCGCCCGACTCACGCTGCGCCTGCTCTGCACTTACAATCCGAATTCCCTCGTGGCTCATATCTCTCGAACCTCCTTCCCGGCCTCTCGCTCAAACGAAGCTTCAATACAAGAATGCTTATCGATAGCATCACCAGCGTCACTGCATTTGCTGCCGCTACCGGCCTGGAGTGCGACAGCACGCCATAGATCACCCATAATGCCGTCCCCGTCGAGGAGATCGAAAGTATCCCGAGTGATATATCCCTCGCCGAGTGCAGCTTCACCACGCGAATCAACTGCGGCAGAAAAGAGATCGTCGTACACGTAATCGATGAAGTTGATTGCGTCTTGTTGCATCATCCGTTTCTCCAGAAGAAGTACGCCGCCATGACACAACCGGTGATCACCACGATCGTTCGCAGCACATTCGCATTCATCCGCCGCGCGTACTGTGCTCCAACATAGCCCCCAGCGCCCGCGAATACCATTGAGATCAGGCAGTAGCGCCAGATCACTGCTCCGCTCAGCACAAATGTCAGCACGGCGCAGAGGTTCGACAGGCAGGCCGCCAGCACCTTCAGCGAGTTCAGCTCATTCATCTCCTCCACGCCAAACAGAGCCAATACGCTCATAATCAAAAATCCTGCACCCGCCCCGAAATACCCGATGTAGAAGCACACCGGCAGCAGTACGAAGAACAGTGGTACGATCGCCGGCGCCTTTTTTACATGCGGTTCAGCCGATCGTCGCCGTAGCCAGCGCGATACCGGCCCACTGATCCCGAACAGCAGGGAAGCAACCAGTAGCAGCCACGGAACCATATGCAGAAACGTGATCTGCCGCGTGTTCAGCAGTAACACAGCTCCACTTACCCCGCCCAGTACCGAAGCAGTGCAGATCACTGGCAGCAGATCTCGCCTCATGTCGTCCCGCAACGCTGCCACCGAGGTCAATTGCCCCGGCCATAAAGCCACGGTATTCGTCGCATTTGCTTGGATCGGCAGCACTCCGACTGCCAGCATCGCCGGAAACGAGAGAAACGACCCGCCTCCAGCCATAGCATTCATCACGCCCGCGATCAATGAGGCCACAACCAACCACACGTAGTGCCAATGCGAGTTAAAAGTTGAAGTCATCCAACTTCCATTCTACCGATTCAGGTGAAACGGTCTGGCTCGGCCCTCCGCGGATCTCACGGATGTAGCGGATGAGAGGCCAAGAGAAAGAGCGAGCCTCTTTCTGACCCTTAGAATCACCGAGCCAATTTCTCAAATCTCGCTCCTGAGATCTGTGTAATCTATGGCCGTCTTAACCGGCATCTCCGGAGTAGCAGCAATTAGCGTTCGTGTGTACTCATGTGCAGGAGCATGACAGACCTGCTCACACTCACCTAGCTCCACCAGCCGTCCCCGCTGCATCACAGCCACACGATCACACAAATACCGAATCAGCGGCATCGAGTGCGAGATAAACAGATAAGTTAATCCATATCTCTTCTGCAAATCCCGCAACAGATTCACCACTTGCGCTCCAACGCTCACATCAAGCGCGCTCACCGGTTCATCCAGCACTAGAAACTCCGGTCTCAGCGCCAGCGCCCTCGCAATATTGATCCTCTGCCGCTGCCCTCCACTGAACTCATGCGGATATCGCTCCAGTGCCGACTCATCTAGTCCAACCTCCTGCAACATCGTTATCAGTTGAGCCCTGCCTCCCCATTGTCGCTTTCGATGTATAGCAAATGGCTCCGCCAGAATCTCCCTCACCGACATCCTCGGATTCAGCGCCGCATACGGGTCCTGAAACACGATCTGCATCCTTCGCCGCATCGATCTCATTTCGCTCGAGCTTGCAGCCAGCAGATCCACTCCCTCATAGAGCACCTCGCCCGCAGTCGGCTCCACCAGTCGCAAAAGCATCCGAGCCACAGTGCTCTTGCCGCTTCCTGACTCGCCAACCAGCCCTAGCGTCTCGCCCCGCCTGATCGCAAACGAGACATCGTTCACAACGCGAGCCCCCGCGCCATACTCCTTCACCAATCCCCGAGCCTCCACCAGCACCGTCTCATCCATCGGCATAGTCGGATGCTACCATCCAAAAAGGAGCGAATCTTGACGTTGCAGGTCATGAACCTCACCAGGAAGACTGCCCTCGTTACTGGCGCCAGCGCCGGAATAGGCTGGGCTACCGCCGACGCTGAACTCCGCAAGCACGGCATTAAGGTTGGAGCCATCTGCCCGGGGGAGTAAAAACCGAGTTCGCCCTCGGCGCGGGCGCACCGAAGAGATGGTACGCAGCTCCCACTGGATGGATCCCGCAGAGGTAGCCGAAACCATCGTCTTCGCCTGCCTTCAGCCATCCAACGTCGCATTCCCCAGATGACCATCCGCCACATGGGCTAACCGCCGCTATCCGAGCTTTGGATGCGCCAGATGAAAGCCTGTAGTCTCCTGATAAGCCCGCGCCAAAGCCGCAACCTGAGCATCCGAGTACAACGCACCTAGAAACGTCAGCGAAACTGGAGTACCAGGCCCTCCCACGTTCTCCCGCGCTCCATCGGTATCATTGTCTGGCTTTGGAGCATCATCCCCTCGCACTCCATTTGGTACCACCACCGCCGGATGCCCTGTCAGATTCGTAGCCGACAACTGCGCTCCCCCGGAAGGTGTCACGATTACGTCCACCTCGGCAAATACCTTTGCCATCGCCTCCATCGCCAGCGTTCGTGCTCGCTGTGCCTGTATATAGTCCACCGCCGAGTAGAACCGTGCCACCCGAAACTGATTAGGCCAATCAAAGGCCTTCTGCCCCGTCAGCAGCCGGTCCCGCCCACTCCGTGTCAGTTCGTCAAATGCCGCTGCCGCCTCCGCCTCCAGCACTGGCGTGATATCCCCGAAGTGGTATCCCTTCGGCATCTTTACCGGGATCAGCTTTACTCCCATATTCCGCAGCGTATTCAGCGCTCTTACCCCATAGTTCGCGTCGTAGGTCTGCCTCTCAAAATCTCTCTTTTTCTCAGCCGTAGCATTCGCAGGCAAGGTTGGCGCATCAAACTCATTCTTTAGATACCCCACCCGTAACTTTTTCCAGTCGAACTCCGCATCCCAGTTGAACACTGCATCCTTCACGCTCCGGTCATGCCCATCCGGGCCATAGATCGCGCTCATCACCAGCGCGCAATCCTCCACCGCTCGGCAGATCGGACCAATCTTGTCCATCGTCCAGCTCAGTGCCATGGCTCCTGTCCGCGGCACAAACCCAAACGTAGGGCGCAGCCCTGTGACTCCACACCGCGTACTCGGCGAAGCGATCGATCCTAGCGTCTCCGTCCCAATCGCAAACCCCACACATCCCGCGGCTACAGCGCTCGCACTTCCGGCCGAAGACCCGCTCGACCCCTGTCTTTTATTCCAGGGATTTCGCGTTCTCGCCCCGAACCAGAGATCTCCCTGCGCCAGCGCCCCCATCGACAGCTTCGCCACCAGCACCGCCCCCGCAGCATCCAGTCGCTCCACCACCGTCGCATCGTAGTCGAAACTTTGCTCCTCAAACCCCGCCGCCCCCCACGTCGTCCTGTATCCCTTCACTGCCAGCAGGTCCTTCGCTCCCCACGGAATCCCATGCAATGGTCCCTTGTATCTGCCCGTAGCAATCTCAGCATCTGCCGTCGCCGCACTAGCCAGCGCCCGCTCTTCCGTCAGCGTAATCACAAAATGCAGCTCAGGATCGTGCTGCTTCAGCCGACCCAGATACATCTTCGTCAACGCAACCGAAGTCACCTTCCGTGTCTTCACCAGCTCCGCCAATTCGCGCACCGAAGCAAACGCCAGCGCATCCGAATCCCCGACTGAAGCCAGCCGCGAAACATCCGGAGCCGCACTCATCCTCATTGGCACCCTGGCCGTAGTCAGCGTCATCCCCGCAGGCACCGGATCGAACACAAACGCCGGAGCCACGCCGTTCGGGATCTTCATACTCCGAATTACCACCACAGAATCCCTCTGCTGTTTCAACCCCTCCAGCATTATCGCCTTCTGCTCAGACGTCACAGTGACGCCGGCGATCGTCGCCGCCGCATTGATCATCTCCGGAGTAATCTTCTCAGGCTCAGGCCCCGCGGGAGCGCCGCCAGCGGCACTCTTCGACTGCGTAACCATCCCAAACAAAACTCCGGGAAACAGGGTCTGCCCCAAACCCAACGCAGAACAAGCCTCAAGAAACCGCCGCCGATCTAACCCTGAAGAAACCTGGTCGCTCATCCGGGGATTATTGCATCCACTTCGCCACTCGTGAAAAGGAAAAGCGCACGAAGAAGCCCTCTCTATCGTGGAAGCCCTTGCCTACTACCTCATTCGCGCAGCTCTCGACTTTCTATCGCCCTATGCGGTTGGAGAGAAGAAATGGGACTATCAGCAGATCGGGGGCTTTCATGGTGACGCCTTGTTGCATCAATTGCAGCGGGCTGCGACCGAGTATCACGACCCAAATTATGCCGCTGCCGTTCGCCGGCTGGGCATGGAAAAAAGTGATTTGGAGACGATACTTCGCAAGCGGGACTAATACCCGGAAGGGTCCCATGATGATAAAAGTCGGGCGGAAGTCTGTCCTTCCGTAATTAGAACTTGCTTCTGGTTTGATTGCGCCGCATGTTGCTCTCCACCGGGTTTGTATTGATGCAAGCTCGGTGCCGGTTGGGTTCAGAGAAAGGCCATCCGGCTCGCTGTCTGCGCTCGCGCATTCGTTCCGTAGGCGAGCGACGCGTACCACTCCCCGCGACCTTGCGGCGTCAGATCCAGGAAATTCCACACCGGCGCGAGCAAGTCGATGCCGCGCTCCTGGATATTCGGCGCCATCCTCGGGTGCGCGGTATAGAAGTGCCGGACAGTGTTGTCGGCATCTTTCGTGAAAACGGTGATGGAAGAATCCTGCCCGCCGTCGACTTCTTCGCTTCCCAGATCGTATTTAAACGTATTCGAACCCGCGCTGAGCAAACGTAAATTGTTCCAGCCGCGTTCGCGGGCGTGACCGCGCAACGCTTTGGGATCCGCAGCCGCGACAACCGCAAAATCGATGTTCTGGGCTATGTGCTGCGCCACACCGTTGGCTCCATCGATCCACATTGTGCACATCGGGCACGGCTTGACCTGCTTCTTGCCGTACATCAAGTGATAGATCACTAGCGGACGGCTTGCCGCCGTGAAAAGTTCGCTGAGCTTTACCGTGTGTATGGGCTCGTCGCCCGCATCGAGATCGACCGGCCCCTCGAGAAAGTCGTAATCCTGCAAGGCTGCACCCTGCGGCAACGCGCGCCGTAGCGCCGCCACTCTTTCGCGGTGCTCCATCAGGTCGATCTCCGCCAGGCGCAACTCTTCGCGCTTCGCGAGATATTCTTCGGATTCATTCGTGAGATTCGTCTGACGATACGTTCCATATATAAATTCATGAGTCATGCAACACCTCCTCAACTGGCCGGCGCGACCGGCTAATCTCATTTGATTGGATGCGCTCATCGAGATCGGAAATGGAGTGAAACTAGATATCCAGGTTCTTTACATCCAAAGCATTCTCTTCAATGAACTTTCGTCTGCTCTCCACATCCTCGCCCATCAAAGTCGTAAAGATCTCCTCACACGCTGCAATGTCTTCGAGTTTCACCTGCAGCAGCGTCCGGCGCTCCGGATCCATCGTCGTCTCCCAAAGCTGTGGAGCCGTCATCTCGCCCAGGCCCTTATACCGCTGGACTTGATACTCCTTCCGACCCTGCTCGATCACATACTCGAACACCTCGCGAGCCGTCTTCTTCTCCACCGGATCCTGCCCAGCCTTATTGGCACGTTTGCTCGCCTTGGCCTCCAGCGCCGTCCCCGGAGCTGCAGCCGTCTGTGCCACGCCCTCCTCGGAGGCAGCCTCTTCAGCCTCATCCGCAGCATCGGCCTTTGAGGTCTTGGCCGCATATTCGATAAAGAACGGCCCCACCAGCTGCTCACGGATCTGCGCATGCTTCGCCAGCATCTGCCGGCTCTCCGGCATCGTCGCCAGTGTCCAGTCAATCGGTCGCACCGCACCCTGGGCATCCGTAAAGCTCACCGAGTACGTGCGATGCTCCTCATCCAGCTGCACGTCGCTCACATTCTTGAACTGGTAGGTCTTCGACATCGCCACCAGCCGCTCGCGCATAGCCTCAAACTTCCCTGGCGACTCGAAGTCCACGCGCCGCGCCGAGTCCTTGCCCTCCTGCGCGAAGAGCTCTGCAAACGCCCGCGTCACCTCTTCATTGCGCAGCCGCTTCTGCACCTTGTCGAAGAAGCCGAGGTAGTCGTTCAACTGTCCCATGAACTTCGTCAAGGCGGCGCCCTCTAGCTTCGCGCCACCATCGCCATAGCGAATGACCATGCCATCCGACGCGCGCTTCACCATCACCGAGACATACTCGCGGTCATCCTTGATGTATTGCTCGAACTTGCCCTTCTTGATGCGATACAGCGGCGGCTGCGCGATGTACACATGCCCACGTTTGATCAGCTCCGTCATATGGCGGAAGAAGAACGTCAGCAGCAGCGTGCGGATGTGCGATCCGTCGACGTCGGCATCGGTCATCAGGATCAGCTTGCCGTACCGCAGCTTCGTCGCGTCGAAGTCGTCCTTGCCGATCCCGCAGCCCAGCGCCGTAATCATGGCGCGAATCTCTTCGTGCCCAAGCATCTTGTCGTAACGGGCCTTCTCGACGTTGAGGATCTTACCCTTCAGCGGAAGAATCGCCTGGAACTTCCGATCCCGCCCCTGCTTCGCGGTTCCGCCGGCGCTCTCACCCTCGACGAGATAAAGCTCGCAACGATCCGGCTGCCGCTCAGAGCAGTCCGCCAGCTTACCCGGCAGACCACCGCCATCGAGCGCGCCCTTGCGCCTTGTCAGATCCCTTGCCTTACGTGCAGCCTCACGAGCTCGCGCCGCATCGATGGCCTTGTTGATGATCTTCTTCGCTACCTGCGGATTCTGCTCGAGGAAGCCGCCCAGCCGCTCATTCACAAACGCCTGCACCGTCCCGGCGATATCCGAGTTCAGCTTGCCCTTCGTCTGTCCTTCAAACTGTGGCTGGCTCAGCTTCACGCTGATGACCACAACGAGACCCTCGCGCACATCATCGCCGCTCAGGTTTTCCTTCACGTCCTTGAACAGTCCCAGCGACTGCCCCGCAGCGTTGATCGTTCTCGTCAACGCCGTCTTGAAGCCCGAGAGGTGCGTTCCACCATCAACCGTGTTGATGTTGTTCGCAAACGTGAACACCGTCTCGGAGTAGGCGTCGTTGTACTGCAGCGCGATCTCCATGGCCACGTTGTCTCGCTCGGCCTCCATGTAGATCGGCTTCTCGTGCAGCACGGCCTTGCCCTTGTTGATGTGTTTGATGAACTCCGCGATTCCCCCGGCGTACTTGAACTCCTGGTGCTTGCTCTCACCCGTCTTCGTATCCGTTGTGCGCTCGTCCGTCAGGTGAATCTCCAGCCCCTTGTTCAGGAAGGCCAGTTCGCGCAGCCGCTGTGCCAGCGTGTCGTAGTTGAACTCGGTTACGGTGAAGATGCTCTTGTCCGGCAGGAAGTGAACCTTCGTCCCCTTGCGCTTGGTCGGCCCCATCTTGCGCAGCTTGCTGATCGGCGCGCCCTTCGAGTAGTCCTGCTCCCACGCAAAGTCATCGCGCCAGATCTCGACATCGAACTCTTCTGACAGCGCGTTCACGCAGCTCACGCCGACGCCGTGCAATCCACCCGAAACCTTGTAGTTCGATGCATCGAACTTACCCCCGGCGTGGAGCATCGTCAGAACCACCTGCACCGCCGGCATCTTCTCCCCGTTGATCACCTTGTCGTCGACGGGAATTCCGCGTCCGTCGTCCACCACCGTAATCGAGTTATCGACATGAATCGTCACATCGATCCGCGTCGCGTGGCCGCCCAGCGCCTCGTCCACCGAGTTGTCCACGACCTCATAGACAAGGTGATGCAGCCCCTGCTCACCCGTCGAACCGATATACATCGCCGGTCGCAGACGCACTGCCGCCAAACCCTCGAGAACCGTAATGTTCTCAGCCGAGTAGCCGCCGCCCTCTTTTTTGGGTGCAGCCTTCGTTTCCAGTTCCAAAAGGTCAGTATCGGTAGGGATTGCTGTCGTTGCCATGTAACTCCTGAAGTGCGGATGAAAACCCTGGTAACGTCGGAGCCCGCAATTCGCAAAAAGCCGCGTCAATCAAGCAGTTTGCATGCGTTAACCGAGGGTTTCTATAGTTAAAAGTATACCATGCGAAGGCTCCAGGAGATACCTGTCTCACCCACCCGGACTCGCCCTCGGTACCTCCTGAGAATCCCTTCCTTTTCAATAGTTTGCTCCCCTGTGTCCGTTCAGCGCAGAGCGGTGTTTTTGACGCTGCACATCGAGCCTTCTGGGCCCGCCCCTAACCTCGCCCGGAATGCCAGTAAAAGCCGATTCTGAAGGAATTACCTAAGATGGCTCTCTGGTCCGCATCGGTTCTCATCGTTCGTCCTTTCATGATTGTGTCGCTGGTTTGTGCTACCTTTTTCTCAGGACCCATGGCCCCTCCCCCCACCCAACTGCCACATTTGAGGCATGCCGGCCGAGGGCATCTACGCTCCCTCGATGGTGTTCGCGGCCTCGCCATTCTCATGGTTCTCCTCACCCATGGTTTCGAGTCGAACTACCAGGCTGGCGGCCCACTCGTCCGCTTTACTGGAAACCTGTTCTCGTACGGAATCTTCGGTGTCGACCTCTTCTTCGTCCTCTCCGGCTTCCTGATCACCGGCATTCTGTTCGATTCAGTCTCCGACTCGGGTTTTTTCCGTAAGTTCTACGCCCGTCGCGTCCTCAGGATCTTCCCCCTCTACTATGCCGTTCTCGTCATCCTCTTTCTGCTCACACCACTCCTGCACCTCCACTGGAACGGTATGGGCTGGCTCCTTCTCGCCTATCTTCAGAACTTCCACCCCGCGCAGATCGGCACCTTCCAGCCCAGCCCACAGGTTGGGCTCTTTCACTTCTGGTCGCTCGCCGTCGAAGAGCAGTTCTATCTCGTCTGGCCTGCTGTCGTCTTCTTCATTCGCGGAAAACAGAAGCTCTTCTTCACCACCCTGGTCATCTCGGCCGCCGCGCTTCTGCTCCGCCTTGCTCTCATCGCCCACGGCAGCCCCGCCATTGACATCCACGTCAACACCCTCTGCCGCGCCGACTCGCTTCTGCTGGGTGGTGCCCTGGCCCTGCTTTACCGGTCGCACTACTGGCCTCGACTCCTTCAATTCGCCCCGTTCGGCTTCCTGGCTGCAGCCATCGCCATCTTCTTGTCCATTGGCCTGCTTGGTGTGGATCCCATCCAATCCCGAACCGGCATGTTCTGGACAGAGGGCTTCCGCTACACCGTTCTCGCCCTGGGCTTTGCCTGCCTGATCGCTTGGGCTCTCCACCCCCAGTCGTTCGGCCGCCGGTTCTTCGAGCTCTCTCCCCTCCGCTTCTTCGGCAAATACAGCTACGGCATCTACGTCCTTCATGTCATCTTTCTGCCATTCTTCGTCGCGTACTTCCGCGCCGCCATCCTCTCCCTCACTCATAGCAAACTGCTGGCCGTGGTCGGCTCTGGCTTCATCTCGCTCACGATCGGCATCGTCGCCGCGTATCTGAGCTATCACCTCTTCGAAAAGCGATTCCTCCGCCTCAAGCGCTTCTTCGACTACGATCCTTCAGCAAATCCCAAACCTGCTCCCGAAACCGTTTCAACTGTCTAGGCAGGGGCGTCGTTTCTTGTTGAAAATAAATAAGATAGCGGTATAGGTGAAACATTTAGGTTCATCGCAAAACAAAATTACCCGCAATATCCGGGGTGAAGAGGTGTAAAAGCCTCTGAACTCCAACACTCGGTATATACTCAGAAGGTTGTCCAAAGCAGTCCTAGTTAGGAACATCAATGCCTAAGTTGAAGACACACAGCGGCGCGGCGAAGCGCTTCAAGAAGACCGGCACCGGCAAGTTCAAGCGCGGCCAGTCCAAGATGCGCCACATCCTCACCTCGAAGGCCACCAAAACCAAGCGCAAGCTCGGCGGTATCGTTCTGGTCTCCGTGGCGGATACGCCCAAAGTCGCACGCATGCTTCCCTACGCCTGAGTCACCAGGCAGGGAATCGTGAGGTTTTCAAGTCAAGCCGTTCGAGAGAACAACGGGTCAGTAAAAGCGTTGTGGCCCCTGGGATGCGCGTAGCGTAGCCCACCGAGACTTGAAGTTGCATAGCGAGTGAAGAGGCCACCTTGCCTCCAGCCGCTTAAACGAGGTACGCAAAAGGAGAAGCACGATGCCCCGTGTAAAACGGAGTACAAAACGCAGTGATCGCCGCAAGAAGATCCTCAAGCGCGCGAGTGGTTACTTCCTCACGAAATCCAAGCTCTATCAGGCAGCTCAGGAAGCCGTCGAGCGCGGACTCATGTTCGCCTACACCGGACGCAAGCAGAAGAAGCGTCAGTTCCGCTCTCTCTGGATCGTCCGTATCGGCGCAGCAGCCAAGCTGAACGGCATGAGCTACTCGACCTTCATCAACGGCCTCAAGAAGGCAGGCAACGGCCTCGATCGCAAGATCCTCGCCGACATCGCCGCCAACGACCCCGCAGGCTTCACCGCCCTCACGGTCCAGGCCAAGGCCGCCCTCGAAGCTGCCAAGTCCGCAAGAGTCGCCGCATAAGCAAAGCAGCACCGTACCAAACAAAAGGCACGGCAACCGCCGTGCCTTTTGTTTGGTCTGAAACATCTCTCGATGAAAACAGCCACTCATCAAATGTTGTTCTTGCAATCGAGCGCGAATTCGGTCGCGACAAAGTATTCTGTATTCATGCCGCGCGCCGAAGCTCAGCAAGCCCAGCAACAGCTCAACTACGAGTCCGTTAACTCCACTGGCCCGGCTCCCTTTGAATCCTGGGGCCGCTACCCGACCTACAGTGCGAACGTCATCCCACTCCACTGGCAGAGCGACTTTCCCGCTGCCATCGCCGGCCTGCACAACGGAGCCCTTCCCGTCGGCATGGGCCGCAGCTACGGCGACGTCTGCCTCCTCAAGGACGGCAACCTCCTCGATGTCACCGGCATGAACCGCCTCATCGCCTTCGATCCCGAGACCGGCCTCCTCACCGCCGAAGCCGGCATCACCCTCGCCCAGATCCTCGACTTCGCCGTCCCCCGGGGCTTCTTCCTCCCCGTCTCCCCTGGGACAAAGTACGTAACCCTCGGCGGAGCCATCGCCAACGACATCCACGGCAAGAACCACCACGTAGCCGGAACCTTCGGCTGCCACATCCCCCAGTTCGAGCTCGTCCGCTCCGACGGTACCCGCCGTCTCTGCTCCCCCACCGAGAACCCCGATCTCTACGCCGCCACCATCGGTGGCCTCGGCCTCACCGGTCTCATTACCTGGGCGCAGCTCCGCCTCAAGCCCATCGTCTCCCGCATGATCGATTACGAGGGAATCCAGTTCCACGGCATCGACGAGTTCCTTAGCCTCACTGAGCAGAGCAAAAACATCGAGTACACCGTAAGCTGGGTCGACTGCGCCTCCACCGGCAAGAACTTCTGCCGCGGCGTCTTCATGCAGGGCGATCACTCCACCCGCAGGGCCGAGCTCAAGCCATCACCCGAGCCCAAACTCGTCTTTCCCTTCGACGCCCCCGGCTTCACTCTCAACCACACCACCGTCAGCCTCTTCAACACCGCCTTCTTCCACAAGCAGATCCATCCGCGCGTCGTAGCCCTCCAGGACTACGAGCCCTTCTTCTATCCCCTCGACAAAGTCCTCCACTGGAACCGCATGTACGGCAAGCGCGGCCTGCTCCAGTTCCAGTACGTCATCCCCTGGGACCACGCCCGCGAAGGCACCGTAGCCATCCTCAAGGAGGTCGCCAAGTCCGGTCTCGCCAGCTTCCTCGCCGTC
Source organism: Edaphobacter sp. (assembly GCA_025462645.1). GTDB lineage: Bacteria > Acidobacteriota > Terriglobia > Terriglobales > Acidobacteriaceae > Edaphobacter. Next base: position 73,479 of record JAOAPB010000104.1, read on the forward strand.
CTCAAGGCCTTCGGAGACGTCCCCTCGCCCGGCCTTATGAGCTTCCCCAAGCCAGGCATCACGCTGGCCCTCGACTTCCCCATCAAGCCCGACAAGACCTTCCCCCTCGTCCATCGCCTCGCCGACATGACCCGCGAGTTCGGCGGCCGCCTCTACCCGGCCAAAGACGCCGCCATGACGGCCGAGCAGTTCCAGATCTTCTACCCGCAGTGGCAGCAACTCGCCCGCCATCGTGACCCACTCCTTACCTCCAGCTTCTGGGAGCGCGTCACCGGAGACCGACCAAGCCTATGAATCAAACCGCAAGCCCCACGCAAAGCCAGGCCCCACGCAAGATCCTCGTCCTCGGAGCCACCTCCGGCATCGCCGAAGCCACCTGCCGCATCTGGGCCAGCCAGGGCGCAAGCCTCTTTCTCGTAGCCCGCAACGCCGAGAAGCTCGACGCCGTAGCCGCCGACCTCCGCACCCGCGGAGCCAGCTACGTCGACACCGCCGTAGCCGACCTCGACGACACCGACCAGCACCCCACCCTGCTCGCCCACGCCATCAACTCCCTCACCGGCCTCGACGTCGCCTTCCTCGCCCACGGCATCCTCGGCGACCAAACCAGAGCCGAGCAGGACTTCAACACCGCCGCCCAGATCCTCCACACCAACTTCATGGCTCCGGTCTCGCTCCTCACCTGGCTGGCCAACTTCTGCGTTCAGCGCCGCGCCGGCACCCTCGCCGTCATCTCCTCCGTAGCCGGAGACCGCGGTCGCAAGTCCAACTACCTCTACGGCTCCTCGAAGGCTGGCCTATCGGCCTTCCTCGGCGGCCTCCGCAACCGCGTAGACCGCGAAGGCGTCACCATCCTCTCCATCAAGCCCGGCCCCGTAAAAACCGCCATGACCGCCGGGATGAAGGGAAGCGAGAAGTTCGCCAACGTCGACAGCGTTGCCAAGTCCATCGTCAGCGCCATCGAAGCAAAGAAGGACACCCTCTACGTCCCCTTCCAGTGGCAGCCGATCATGTTCGTCATCCGCAACATCCCGGAGCGTATCTTCAAGAAGCTCAACCTCTGAGCGCTCTGGCTATGGGTGCAGCGAAGGCTTTTGCGCGCGTAGCCATGCCAGCAGCCCAGCTGGATCATCCGTGATCACCGCATCCACATGCGCGTCAGCCATCCTCTGCCATCCCGCAGGATCATTGACCGTGTAAGGCGCCACCTGAAGTCCGGCAGCATGCGCCGCCGCAACCTTCTCCGGCGTCACTAAGCTCTGGTCCGGGCTCAGGATATTCGCCTCTGACCTCCGCCCCACAGCGACAAAATCTTTATCGCTGTCCGTGATCCCCATCAGCACGTCATACTTCGCCTCGCCAAACAGAGCCGACCGCCGAATCTGTGGATCCAGCTTCTTCATCGCTAGCAGCGTACGAAAGTCGAAGCTCTGCAAAATCACCCGCGACTCCAGATGACGCCGCTTCACCGCCTCATCGATCATCCGCACAAACACCTCAGGCGCCGGCGCAACCTCCGGATGATTCGGGAATATCTTCGTCTCCACGTTGTACTCGAACCTCCCCTGCGGAGCCAGAGCCAGCACCTCGTCAAACGTCGGAATCGAGGTATGCGGAACCGCCTTCTGCTGCGGAAACGCCGCGAGCGCATTCACTCCACAGTCGTACTTCTTCAACTCCGCAAGCGTCAGCGAGCGGATCAACGTATGCGGCTTCACCTCCGGCCCGACACACAGCCGTTCGCCCGGATAATCCGCGGAGATATACGGAAAGTGCGACACCACCAGAACGTCGTCCTTCGTAACCGCAAGGTCGAGTTCGAGCACATCCGCACCCTGATCGATCGCATACTGAAAGGCAGGAATCGTGTTCTCAGGACGCGCCGCCCGTCCCCCACGGTGTCCATGAACAAGAATGGTCTCTGCAGACAAAGGGAGAACCCCAAGAAGGAGAAGAAGAGCAAATTTGAATGACATGCCCCCATCGTCATACAGTTTCATGAACGTATGATTGCTCCCTACAAATAAACGAGAGCTCGCTGCGACCTTATTTCACTACCTGGTGCCCATCTCTGCTGAAGTAGCTCAACTGCCGCCGATAGCACCGCTGATGATCCAGGTCGAACGCAATGCACGAGTCGAAAGGCTTCGAATAGACGTGCAGGCTGATGCACCCTGTCGTCCCGGCATTTTCAATCTGGTGGATCGTCTGCAGCTTATCTACAGTGACCATGCCTGTTCCCTCGGCGCAGCTCACCGTCCGTACCTTGTCGATCTGCAACTCCGTCGCTCCCCCCAGGCAGTCGATGTTCACGACATTCTGGTTCTCCGGAGCGTTGCAGCTCGTATGGTGAAACTCATGCGTCAGCACCTCGCCCTGCGACACCGTCATCCACCCCAGCTGTCCGTTGTGCGTATGGATCGCCGTCTTCTGCCCCGGCGACCAGCAGATCGTCATCACCTCAAACAGCTCATCCCGATAGATCAGGTTCCGCGTATAGAAGCTGTCGCGCCACCACACATAATCATGCAGAGCCTCCGGCCGCAGCGTCATCGACCCCATGTACTCTGCGATTCGGTCCTTGGTAATCAAATCCCGCTCCAGCTCGCGAAGTCCGGCCACAAAGTCCGGCACGCTCGTCCGTAGCGGGTGGGTACAGTTTGCCAATGAAGGGTTACTAGCCATCGTCGTCTCCTCTTCGGCTGTCCTCAGGCAGATCCGGCACAATCGATATCTTTATTATCCACCTGCAACCTGCATCCCACCCGAAGCTCAAAAGGAAAAGGGCCGCCACGAATGGCGACCCTCCCTACGCAAACCCGAAAGCCTTACAGCCGTGCGCCGCCAGACAGTACCAGCGTCTGACCCGTAACCCAGCCCGCCTCATCCGAGGCAAAGAAAACAGCCGCCGTAGCAATATCTCCAGGTTGCCCAATGCGGCCCAGCGGTGTAGTGGCCTCCGTGTGCTTGCGGAATTCGCTTTCGGCAAACCCGACGGCATGCAGACCCTCGGTCTCCACCATCCCCGGATTCAGCGAGTTCACGCGAATCTTCCTCGGCCCGAGCTCCTGCGAAAGCGAAATCGCCAGCGAATCGACAGCAGCCTTCGTCGCGCTATATACCGATCCGGTAGGCGCAGGCATCTGGCCCACAAGCGAGCTGATGTTGATGATCGAACCGCCTTCCTCCCCAATCAGCTTCACAGCCTCCTGAGTCGTCAGAAGAAGCCCAAGCACGTTCAGGTTGAACTGCTTATGAAAGTGATCCGCCGTAATGTCCCCAAGCGGGGCAAAGTCATAGATTCCGGCATTGTTCACCAGAATATCCAGCTTCCCATAGGCCTTCTTGGTCTCCGCAAACAGGCGGACGATATCCTCCTGCTTCGAAACGTCGCCCTGCACTGCAATCGCCTTGCCGCCCTTGGCGGTAATCTTCGCAACCACGGCATCCGCCCCAGCCTTGCTGCTGCTGTAGTTCACAACAACCGAAGCGCCGGCAGCGCCAAAGTGTTCCGCAATAGATGCGCCAATGCCCTTGGAAGCTCCCGTAACAACCGCTACTTTTCCTGCAAGCCTGCCCATGACTGATCTCCTCTTGTGTCTACATTTCGACAACCATCTAATTGATGAGGAGGCGTGTCAAATAGATTCATCGCATTGCGTCAATTCACAACTTGCTCAACTCAGTCAGGTAGGCGTCCCAAGTCTCGCGACAGAAGATCATGTCGATAAACTTCCCTCGGCGCACCGTCTCCACCAGGCCGGCGTTCTGTAACTCCTTTATGTGATGCGACATCGTCGCAGCCGTAATCGGGAAGCACTCCCGCAGGTCGGTACAGGGGGAACACCGTTGCGCGGCGATCTTCTGCAGAATCTCAAATCGCCGCGGATCGGCCAATGCTCGTGAGATAGTCTTCAGCTGTCTTGCAGAAAGTTTTACCGGAACCTCGGATTTTTCCGCAATCGCCATAGTCCTACATACCGCAATCGCCAAGTCCTGCATACATAGATGCTGCCGAATCAATCGCGCACCAAAGGTAGCAGAAGCCCTGGCCTTTGCTCCATTCACCGGATCTTCTTCTATTCCCCCGGATATTCCGGGCATCCCCAACCTCATCTAGGATAAACTAGTAAGGACGCGCATTTCCCCCGGAACAACACCCTCAAGCGCACAGACAGGACACATACGCAGTGAGCAACTCAACCGCAGTCGCCGTTAAGCCCATCTTCAACATCGCCATCATCGCCCACGTCGATCATGGCAAGACCACCCTCGTCGACGCCATGCTGCGCCAGAGTGGAACCTTCCGCTCCAACGAGGCCGTTACCGACCGGGTCATGGACTCCAACGATCTTGAAAAAGAGCGCGGCATCACGATTCTCGCCAAGAACACCGCCCTCTACTATCACGACAACAAGATCAACATCGTCGACACCCCGGGCCACGCCGACTTCGGCGGTGAAGTAGAGCGCGCCCTCAAGATGGTCGACGGCGTAGTCCTCCTCGTCGATGCCTCCGAAGGCCCACTCCCCCAGACCCGCTACGTGCTCTCGAAGGCCCTCGAAGCCGGCCTCACCCCCATGGTCGTCATCAACAAGATCGACCGTCCCGACGCCCGCGCTCAGGAGGTCCTCAACGAGGTCTACGACCTCTTCATCGACCTCGACGCCGACGAGTCTGTCCTCGACTTTCCCGTCCTCTACACCAACGGCAAGCTCGGTACCGCCACCGCCGACCTCAACACCCCCGGCACCGATCTCCAGCCCCTGTTCGAGCAGATCGTACAGACCATCCCGGTCTCCAAGGGAGATCCTGAAGGCACTCTCCAGATCCTCGTCACCAACCTTGACTACTCCGACTACCTCGGTCGTCTTGCCATTGGGCGTGTCTTCAACGGCACCATGCGCACCGGCCAGGAGTACAACGTCGCCAAGATCGACGGCACCTTTACCAAGCACAAGATCACCAAACTCTTCAGCTTCTCCGGCCTCAAGCGCACCGACATCGATGAGACCCAGGTAGGCGATATCGTCGCTATCGCCGGCATCCCCGGCATCTTCATCGGCGAGTCTTTTTGCGATCTTGAGAACCCGCAGCCGTTGCCGCAGATCACCATCGACGATCCCACGATTGCCATCCAGTTCAACGTCAACAACTCGCCCTTCGCCGGTCGTGAAGGAAAGTTCGTCACCTCGCGCAATCTTCGAGATCGCCTCGACAAGGAACTCCTCACCAACGTCTCTCTCAAGATGCAGGACACCGGTTCGCCGGACTCCTTCAAGGTATTGGGCCGCGGCGAACTCCAGTTAGGCATCCTCATCGAGATGATGCGGCGCGAAGGCTTCGAGTTGATGGCCAGCCGTCCTGAAATCGTCACCAAGAAGATCGACGACCAGGTGATGGAACCCGTCGAACACCTCTCCATCGATGTGCCCGAGAACTTTGTCGGTACCGTCATCGAGCGCCTCGGACCCAGAAAAGGCGAGATGACCAAGATGATCAATCACGGTTCAGGTCGTGTCCGCATGGAGTTCCGCATCCCCAGCCGAGGCCTCATTGGTCTTCGCTCCGAGATGCTGACAGAGACCCGCGGAACCATCATCATGAACTCCATCCTCGATGGCTACATCGCCTACCAGGGTGAGATTCCGCAGCGTCAATCCGGCGCACTCATCTCCGACCGCCAAGGATCGACCACTGCCTATGCCCTCGAAGGCCTCCAGGACCGTGGCGTTCTCTTCGTCGGCGACGGCGTGGAGGTCTACGAGGGCATGATCGTCGGCGAGCACAGCCGCGACAACGATCTCGACGTCAACTGCGTCCGCGAGAAGAAGCTCTCCAACATGCGCGCCTCCGGCTCCGACGATGCTGTCCGCCTTGTTCCCTTCAAGCCCCTCACCCTCGAGCAATGCATCGAGTTCATCGCAGACGACGAACTCGTGGAGGTCACTCCCAAGTCCCTCCGCATGCGCAAGAAGGTCCTGCAAGCCAACCGCCGCCCCCGCAAGGGCTCCAGCGAGTAACCTCTTGTAAGTGCATCAAAAAGAGACGGCTGGAACATAATTCAAATGTTCCAGCCGTCTCTTCGTCGTTACCGTTGTAAGCTCTTGCTCTTGCAGCTGCGTTGCCGCTGTGTTGTGTTGAAGTTGTAAGTTCTTGCCGTCATCCTGACGTTCTACACTCCACCATACCGTCCAACCTTTTCGTCCACAATCTCTCTTGCATCTGCCTTTTCCAACCCAGCCACAAAACTTCGGGTGCCCCATCCACGTCGCAGCCTCATCGCGACATGGGTGGGAAGGTACAACTTTCCCGGCCAGCTTCTATCTTTGCAGTTGTTCGTTCTTCAAGCTTCAAGGGGAGCGCCGCGATCTGAGTGCCTCCCAAAATCCTGTCAAGCCCCAAACGCACATAACTCTATGCAAACAAACAACATCCACGTGGCATAGGAGTTTCCTTCAACCTGCTACACTTAAAGTAGAATCAAAAAAGTCCGGCTAAAGCCGGACTTTTGCTTTTACGCCATAAGTCCTTTAGATAGAATATTTTTAAGGAATTATATACTTGACTCCCTAATCATCTCTCGGCGCTTGATAGCATTGGCGGTTATGGGGAGAAATACTGCACCACGACATATAAAGAATATGCGCAGGGAATCAGCAAAACCAAAGCCACAAAAAGCTGAACAATTAGCTCCCTTAGGACCTGTCCAAAACTATCTGAACCCGTGGAAAATAATAAGCACTCTTGCGTTACTTTCGAGCCTTTGGATTTCTTTCGCGTGGTTCCTTCCGGAATTAAGTGCCGAACCTTCTGCGCAGGTATACCCTTCCGATCCATTTTCTTCTCCTTTTGTCATCAAGAATGAAGGAAACTTCTCTCTTGATGATGTGAACGGTTCTTGCCATATTGAGAGAATGGAACTACAGGGCAATAGCAATGTTTCAAATGGGGACGCATTCAACTACATGACCCCTGTGCGTTCATTAGCTTCCAGAGAACCGACAACTATCTTCTGTAGGAGTGCAGTAGAAACGAATATCCCCATCCTGTCCGGAGATATTTCTTTGCGCGTTACGTACAGCCCTTCTATTTGCCCCTTCATTAAACGAACCAAAATTTTCAGATTTACCACGATTAGTCAGCCCAATAAAAGCCTTCGTTGGACTCCAAGGGCCGTTGAGGATACAAATAAATAGCGCCGTTCTAAGCTGCTGATAGCATTGGTCGCTGGAGAGAAAAGTATGACAGGAGAATCATTGTGAACATCTACGAGGAGTGGAGGATGTTTACAGACGGAGACATTAGAACGTACCCCGAAGGACTCTGTGAGATAGAAATGGAATACTCCGATGGTTTACGCCGAAAAGTTGTCTTTTCCAGAGATGCTGGGTACTTCTCGGCTTTAGGCGGTTCTAACGGAGCTACTCCACTACGGTGGCACTACCTGCCAGAAGAACCTCAGTGAATCTTTTAATTTGTAGTCACCTAGCTATGATGAACGGCATACAGAGGGAGAAACTAATGGATATCGATGTGGATGGAGAATTACAGAAAGCGGAAGAGGCTATGAAAGACGCTAAGTCCGCTCTGTTGGCTTCCGGCTTTACTGAAGAACAGTTGGAAAACCTCAGCAGATACATACACGCTGGAATCGCTCACAGTCACTACGCGGTAGCAAAAGCTAACCGTGAGATTAAGAGCGAGTCGGCTTTTGACCCAGGAACTTTTCAGCTAAGGGTTTTATAGGTCTTTGATGAGAGAGCGCTATTGCTTTCATTGCACGGTCTACTGCTTGTTCGTACATTTCAACTGTCATAACCATCAATCCTCCAATGCAAAACCCACCTGATAACAGTGGGTTTTATTGATTAATACTTCGCGGTGTTAGTGTTCAGTTTTGGTCTCTTTGCTGTCTTGAGCCTTAAGGTCGAACTTATTAAGAGTGTTTTTATTCCCTTTTGCCTTTGCTCCGGTGGCATATCCTTCCGTCTTTACGTCGCTTACTTGATTCCCGTCTCCCTCTACTTCTAAACCGACAGATTCGGCGCAGGCATATCGTGCAACTCGATACTCCCCCGCATCCCCTTACTGTGTAGTTGGGAATTCGCATAAGCCACCGCTCCCACTTTGTCTCCTGGATGATTCAAAAGGTAAGAATTAATTAACTGATTTGCCGCTAGGATCGTTGAGGGGTCGGCCTTTTGCTCGTATAGCGGAATGGTTGGATCGTTACTCGCGGAAGTCGAAGGGGTAACCAAAGGGGAAAGCGCCGGTTTTGGGAGGTGATAAACGATCCAAAGCCCAGATACTCCACAAATTATAGAGAACGCCACCATAGCCATAAGGAGTCGGGGGTATTTCATAGGGAATGAGATCATCACTCCCCCCTCAAATTTCTTAGCTTGGCTCCACATCCACTGACCGATGAAAATTGCGGCAGCGATACCGCTGACGACCTGAAAGTAAAACAGTATGATGGCGGCAATCTGTGGACTAGGCATGGCCTATTGTCCGCTCTAGATAAGGAGCGGTAAAGTGTTGATTCAATTAACTCCATCAGAATATTCCCCGTGAAAGTCTGAGGTCCCGTCCCATTACAATCATGTCTCTCCAATAAGAAACCCGCCATCATTGGGCGGGTTTGCTTTGTTTCTCTAATGCTGTCTTCTTGCGTTTTCGCTTCTTTGCTGCTTTGGTTTTCGGCTTAGGACGATAGGCCAAAACCTTATCCACGATCTTGTTTATCTCTTCGGGAACTTCAGGTTTGTCTTTCATGCGATCAACCTCTCATAGGTGAGGCGCATTCCAGATGCTGCCGTAATGAAGCTATCTAGTCTGTCCATCGTGTGACGCTTCACATTGCCGTCATTCAGGCGGAAGGCGAATTCTTGAACGTACCTATCAAGGTGCTTGGGGCTGGCATGGTGATAGACCCCATGTAGACCGCGCTTCAATACCGCCCAGACGCTCTCGATGCCGTTGGTACTCACTCCGGGGCGTCCATACTCTCCACCCGCGTGATTGACCGTATCGTGATAGTAAGTATTTTCGAGGCCGATATAGCCAGAATGCTCGTCTGTCTGAATCTCCGAACCTAGGGCAACGTTGTTGGTAACGCTGGCTTGCAACGATACAGCGTTGACGAACGGTAGCGTCATAGCCTTCACACGTCCACCGCGCTCGCGCATCCCAATTACAGCCGTCTTGGTATTCGCTCCCCGTCCAGCATGTAGTTTCTTGTTAGCGTGTTTGTTCTTCTCTTTACCGCCGATGTAAGTCTCGTCTACTTCGATAATTCCTTGCAGCATGGTTGGGTCATTGCCGCAAGCCTCACGTAGACGCTGGAGGACAAACCATGCCGACTTCTGTGTAATTCCAATCTCTTTTGCCAGTTGCATACTGGAGATGCCTTTGCGGGATGTAACCAACAGGTACATGGCGTAAATCCACTTGTGCAACGGGACATGTGACCGCTCGAAAATCGTTGCCGTGCGAACCGTGAAGTCCAGCTTGCACTTATTGCATCGGTAGAAGCCACCCTTGCGTGTCGTGATGCGATCCTGCCCTGCACACGTCGGGCAGATAGTTCCATTTGGCCAAAGGCGGGACTCAAGGTAAATCCGTGCTGTTTCTTGGTCAGGGAACATTGCGAAAAGCTGAAGGGTGCTGATTGTGCTCTTGCTCATGGACTAATAGTAGATAACTCCCTTGAGGGAGTCAAGTACTATCTCGGGTCTTTTGTAGCTTATTTTTCAGTCGCTTCGAACTATGATCGACCAAAGATAATGGGCATAATTTACTTGCCTCACAATCCTTTCGGGATTGATGATGTCTCATGGACCAATCCAATTCGCAGCGAATCAGTGAAAACCTCACTGTTGGCATCGTTGGCAGTCTTATGGCAACGGTAATCGTGGGGGTCTTTGTGGCTGTAGTTTCCCATTTAGGCTCTACGTGGACTGTGCCAATCATTCATGGCGTATTGACTGCGATGCTCACCTTGGCAATCTGCCTCGGCGTGATGGCGCTCCGTGTTATGCCTAAGGCGTATAAGCCCACAACAGTCAACAACGTAGAGCAGCGCATTCGACAATGGCTCGATAATTTTCATCTAACGGTCAAAAATAGTCCTATTGAGGCCGCGTTCTTCAATCTTCGCGTTACCACAGATGGCGGAAAACACATTCTTATAGCCAGATCACGAGATGGGTATAGCGAATATTTGCAATTCACCTCCTTCATTGGGCCAAATGAGGACGAGAAGAAAGTATTGTTAGATGTTTCAGAGAAAGAAAAAGCCTTGTCTATATGGGATATGAAGCTGGAACTTTCCCGTGCACGAATGGGGTATTCAGGGTTTGCTTCTCTCGACGGTTTTACGATGTTTAAGCGCATTCCGATTAGTCGTTTTCTGGATGAGGCTACGGTCATAAATAGCGTTTGGGAAATGGAAGCAATGCTAAATGCGATTTACGCGATAGGGGCTAAGTCCTATCTAGCGCACCTATCGCAGACCTCTCTCACACTCAAAAGTTAGATCCAATAAAACACAAATGTCGTTGGGGCTTTCCGATTTTTGGGACGCGCGTTGCCCCTCCCCGTATTCAGATCACCAGTGACGGGCACAAGGTTTACGGTGAGGTTGTGGGGTTATTTGATTCTTAAAGGCGTAGGGGCCGCCCCCGAAAGGCCACCCCTACATTCCACCAGGGTATGCCCGATGGGTTGATATATTGGGCGTGTAAAACCAATCAGCCCTAAATTAGAGGGAACTCGTTTCAAGCAGAGAAAGAGGAAGCGATGATTTATGGAACCTGCCCCAAGTGCAATGCATCGGTGATGTCAGTCAACCTGAAAGAAATAAAAGTCAACGCAGGAAATGGAACCGGTTGGATCGGCGTCAGCTATCAATGCGCCTTATGCAACACCGTATTGAGTGTAGGCATCGATCCTGTTGCCTTGAAGACAGACACAATCAAAGGTGTCCTAAAAGGATTGGGGAAAACCTAAATAACAGTACCCGACCAACAAGCAGCGCGATAGCTGATAGGGTACTTCGGGCGAACTGGCGTCTGTTCATGCCAGCCATGCTCTCACAAGATGATGGCAAGCCTAATCTTATCGAGGAAAGCGAAGGCCAAGGCAGCCCGTTGCACTAAGAAAAATGTGCTAGAGGAACGCGAAAGACACCCTTGATCATAGCTTTCTCTCTAACACATATCTGGATGTGTGTCTTCTTTTTGAAGCCAGAGCCTGGGTATATAGGATCATCTTCGGTAAACACAGCGCGAACAGTATCAAAAGGATCTTTACCATTTTTCTTGCGTGCGTCGTGCAAAAAATTAATTACTTGGCAATCTAGCTTTCTGATGGGCAAGTCTGGAGTTCCTCCAGTGTTCTGAGGAATGGGCATTCCAGACGCAGCGAAAACGGCACAGAGATCAACGTGAGCCTCTTCAACTGCCTGTATGCCATTGGTGCTAATCAGGTCTAGGCTAAAGCCCAGATCTATGACAGCACCCACCACGAAAGGTTCTATTTCCTTGCCTGATTTTTGTTTGACTCTCTCAGCGTGGTGAGTTGCCCAATCTTGGGCGCGACTCGGGTTAGACTCCCAAAAATAGGTGCCTGCCCCCAGCCAGTCATAAGTATTTTCGCTGGGCAAAAACTCCTCATTGAGAAGTAACTTTTCGCCGGTATCTTTGTCACACCCGTGATAAACCAATACAAAAGATGTAGAGAGTTTATGCACCCTACTACTGTGGGTCTGGTTCCGCAGCTGGGGCGACAACGATTCCAGCCTCAATCAGGTACGCACGTGCTTTTTCGGGGGAAGAGGTCAGTTCATTGCGGAATGAGGTCATTGCGTCTATCGTGTTCTTCAATTCTTGATCGCTCATATTTTCCCCTCCCGCAAGACTTCTCAATCCAAATTACACTACCTTCAGGCAGTGTTTATGAAACCTAAGTCCTTCTAAGTCCTGCAATTGCTTCATTTAGCAGCATCGAACACTACCAAAGGGCAGTGCATAAAACAACTATACAGTAGATTTACGTCACATTTGTCTGCATTTGTTCGCGTATGTCCCTCAGAGTCGCCCATGTCTCTTTTTGGGCAAAACCGCGAGGCTAGGGAGTCAAGTATATAATTCCCGGGACAAGGGGGGAGGGGTACAAAAAACAAGGGCCGCCCCAAGAGGCAGCCCCGTCTCAAAACAATGGGAAAAGAACTACTTCTTAGCCGTACCGAACCGCTTATTCACTTCTTCCCAGTTAACCGTGTTCCACCAGGCAGCGAGGTAGTCGGGCCGCTTGTTCTGGTACTTCAGGTAGTAGGCGTGCTCCCAGACGTCATTGCCCAGAATCGGGTAGTGACCCTGCGAGAGCGGATTGTCCTGGTTGGCAGTGGTGACGACCTTCAGCTTGCCGCCCTCGAAGATCAGCCAGCCCCAGCCCGAGCCGAACTGCTTGGCCGTCGTCTCGTTGAAGAGTTTCTTGAAGTCCTCGAACGAGCCGAAGTCGGCCTTGATCTGTTCGGCGATCGCACCCGTCGGCTCGCCGCCGCCGCTCGGCTTCATGATCTGCCAGAACATCGTGTGGTTCACATGTCCGCCGCCGTTGTTCTGGACGACCTTGCGCACATCCTCAGGGATGCTCGCGAGATCCTTCACCAGCTCTTCAGGAGACTTTTTGCCCAGCTCCGGGTGCTTCTCCACCGCGCCGTTCAGATTCGTCACATAGGTCTGATGGTGCTTGTCATGGTGCAGCTTCATGGTCGCTTCGTCGATGTGCGGTTCAAGCGCCGCATAGTCATAGGGCAAAGGGGGTAGTTCGTAGGCCACGATATTCTCCTGTCGTCTTGCGTTTTCTTCTAGTTGGTCAGGCATCCCGCACGCTGACCGTTTCATTCTCTTCGATGCCATCCGCGCTCTCCGCGATGCAAGTCGCGAAGCCCGTGCAGCCTCCGAAATCATAGCGCACCCGGAACATTCATCGCCCATTCACCGCCGCTTCGTTCCCCCTGAAGCGGTTTTTGGAGTCTAATAAGGCCAATGAGTGATCTCGCCGCCTCCTACCGCTGGCTCGATGACGACGGTCCCGCCTTCGGCTCTCCTGGCCTCGAACCCCGCTGGACCTCCAGCCGGAAGGACGCAGTTGCAACCGCGTATTCCGCCTCCAGCCGTGTCTGGTTCACCCTCTCGCACGGCATCCTGAATGAGATTTACTACCCTACCATCGATCGGCCGCAGACCCGCGATATGGAGCTGCTCTTCTCCGATGGAGAAACCTTCTTCCACGAAGAAAAGCGAGACTTCGAGTACGACTTCCACTACATCGACTCCGACGCCCTCGCCGTTCGGGTCGTAGCCAGCGATCTCGATGGCCGTTACACAGTGACAAAGGAGTTCATCAGCAACCCTCATTATCCCGCGGTCCTGATGAACGTGAAGATCACCGGAGACGACGAGGTCATCTCGCGCCTCAAATGCTATGCCCTGCTCGCCCCGCACCTGAATGGCGGAGGAGCAGGTAACTCCGCTCGCTCCCTCGATGTCGCCGGCAAGCGCTGCCTGCTCGCGTGGAAGGGCAACACCTCGCTCGCCATGGGAGCAGACTGCGGCTTCACCCGCTCCTCCTGCGGCTACGTCGGTACAAGCGACGGCTACCAGAACCTCTGCCAGGATAAGTGGATGAGCTGGCAGTTCGGTCAGGCTCTCGATGGCAACATCGCCGTCATGGGCGAGATCGATATCGCCATGCATCGTGAGTTCACCATCGCCATCTCCTTCGGAGACGGTCATCACGCCGCTCTCACCGGCATGATGCAGAGCCTCGCCACGCCCTATGACATACATCTCAAGCGCTTCCTGCTCCAGTGGAGCCGCGCCGCCTCGCCGGACCGTCTCGCCACCGCCGCCACCGACGACGGCAAGCTGATGCGTATCAGCCACAACGTCCTGCTCACTCACGAGGACAAGACCTACTCCGGAGCCTTCATCGCCTCCGCCTCCATCCCCTGGGGAGCCTCCAAAGGCGACTCCGACCTCGGCGGCTACCACCTCGTCTGGACCCGCGACATGGTTCAGACGGCCACGGCACTGCTCGCATGCGGACGCAACGACACCGCCCTCCGGGCTCTCGCGTATCTCGCCTGTACCCAACGCCCCGACGGAAGCTTCGCCCAGAACTTCTGGATCGACGGCACCCCGTACTGGACAGGCATTCAGCTCGACGAAGTCGCCTTTCCTATCATCCTCGCCTGGAGACTTTGGAAGCTGAACAGTCTGGGCAACCTCAACGTCTTCGCCTTCGTCGAGCGCGCGGCAGCCTTCCTCGTCCGCTACGCTCCAGTCACTCAGCAAGAGCGCTGGGAGGAGACGGCAGGTTACTCCCCCTCCACTCTTGCAGCCGTTATTGCCGGTCTCATCTGCGCCGCCGATATAGCGCGAGCGCATGCTTCTCTAGAGCTCGCAAGCTTCCTCGAGACCTATGCCGACTGGATCGAATCCCATCTCGACGAGTGGACCACTACCACGGAAGGCATTCTCCACCCCGATATCAAGTACCACTACATGCGAGTTCGCCCGCCATGCCCGGGAGAGCCCTTTCATGATCCCAACGCCGCTCCAGGCACCTTTCGCATCGCCAACCGCGCCCCCGGCGAGCGGTACGAGTTCGAGGCGCGCGAGGTGGTGGATGCAGGATTCCTCGAACTGGTTCGCTATGGTATCCGCCGCGCAGATGACCCACTCATCATCGATTCGCTCAAGGTCATAGACTATTGCCTGGAGATCGAGACCCCCTACGGCCCCTGCTGGCGGCGCTACAACCACGATGGGTATGGCCAGAAGAAGGACGGCGGTCCTTACGACGGTTGGGGGCAGGGACGCGCATGGCCTCTGCTGACCGGGGAGCGCGCTCACTACGAACTCGCTGCAGGCAATCAGTATCAGCCTCTGATCACCGCAATAGAAAGGTTCAGCTCCTTGGGCGGCATGCTCCCTGAGCAGATATGGGACCACGAAGACATACCCTCAAGGCACCTCTTCCTTGGCCGCTCCGCTGGCTCAGCACAGCCTCTGGTTTGGGCGCACTCGGAGTATCTCAAGTTGCTCCGCTCCGCCGCCGACGGGCGCGTCTTCGACCGCATTTCAGTTGTTGAAGAACGGTATGCCGTTCCCGTTGGTAAAAGATCCTTTACCAACCACGTTGAAATCTTCCAGACAGGTCGTCCGATCTCGACAATTCCGGCCGGCAATACACTGCGTATCGTGGATCCTCAGCTCTTCCGAGCCCTTTATACCTTTGACAACTGGACCACAACTCTTACCCTTGACTCTGATGCCGTCGGATACCCCGGTTCCTTCGTCGACATTCCCACCAACCCACAACAAACTGGCACCATCGTCTTCACTCTCAACTGGCCAAGCCAAGGCGAGGATCGCTGGCTGGGCCGGGATATTGAAGTTTCTGTGGTTTCACCAATATCGTCCGCTGCATTGGGTCTCATCCCGCTTGTACACTGTTAGAGATGCGCCAAATCATATAAAAACGGAGATGTAGCCCGGTGCTACGTCTCGTCATCACAAAAGGAAAAGAATGAGCGATCAGCAACAGCATGAGTTAGACCAGCTTTCGATCAACGCCCTCCGCTTCCTCGCCGTCGACGCTGTTGAAAAAGCCAAGTCCGGCCACCCCGGCGCGCCCCTCGGCTGTGCCCCCATCGCCTATCTGCTGTACCACAAGTTCATGAAGCACGATCCGTCGGAGCCCAAATGGATCGACCGCGACCGCTTCATCCTCTCGAACGGTCACGCCTCCGCTCTGCTGTACGGCTCGCTTCATCTCTCCGGCTACAACCTTCCGATGGCGCAATTGGAACAGTTTCGCCAATGGGGATCGCACACCCCGGGCCATCCGGAGTACGGCGAGACTCCCGGCGTCGAGGTCACCACCGGCCCTCTCGGCCAGGGCTTTGGCATGGCCGTCGGCATCGCAACGGCTGAGAAGCATCTTGCAGCCGTCTACAACCGCGATACCTATAACATCATCGATCACCACACCTACGTCCTCTGCGGCGATGGAGACCTGATGGAGGGCATCTCGCACGAGACGGCATCGCTGGCCGGAACGCTTGGTCTCGGCAAGCTCATCGTCTTCTACGACGATAATCTGATCTCGCTCGACGGACCTACTGAGCTGAGCTTCACCGAGGATGTCACCAAGCGCTTCGAGGCTTATCACTGGCACGTCCAGTCGGTTGCCGATGGTAATGATCTTGTCGCGTTGGAAAAGGCTATTCTCGCTGCCAAGGCTGAGACTTCGAAGCCCTCGCTCATTCGCGTCCGTACCGTCATCGGCTATGGCAGCCCCAAGGCTGGCACCAGCAAGGTTCACGGCGAAGCCCTTGGAGCAGAGGCCGTCAAGGCCACCAAGAAGAATCTCGGCTGGCCGGAAGACAAGACCTTTTACGTCCCCGACGATGCTCGCGAGAACTGGGGCACGATCAAACTCCGCGGTAAGGATGCCCATGCCGAATGGCAGGCAGAGTTCGAGGAATACAAGAAGGCCTATCCAGAGCCCGCGGCGCAGTTTGACCGCACCATCAAGGCAGAGCTGGCCAAAGACTGGGAGAAGAAGATTCCCGTCTTCCCAACCGACAAGCCAGTGGCTACCCGCAATGCCGGTCAGATCGTTATGAATGCTGTCGCCGGAGTGGTTCCTGAGCTCTTTGGTGGTGCCGCCGACCTCACCGCCTCCACTAAGACCATCTTCAAGGATTCGCCCAGCTTCCACGTAGATCCGGCCGGACGCAACGTCTTCTTCGGTGTTCGCGAGTTCGGCATGTGCGCCATGGTCAATGGCATGGCAGCTCACGGAGGTCTGATCCCATTTGGTTCAACCTTCTTCGTCTTCTCGGACTACTGCCGCTCTGCCTTACGCATGGCTGCGCTCATGAGCGTCCATTCGCTCTTCATCTTTACCCACGACTCCGTCGGTCTCGGTGAAGATGGCCCTACCCATCAGCCGGTCGAGCACCTGATGGCCCTCCGCGCCATCCCGCAGCTCACCGACTTCCGTCCTGCTGACGCCAACGAGACCGCTGCCTGCTGGCAGCTTGCCCTCGAACGTAAGAGTGCCAGTTTCATGGCTCTCTCGCGTCAGGATCTTCCGGTCCTCGATGCCGAGAAGTACAAGGTTCACGCGGGTGTGAAGAAGGGTGCCTACGCTCTGGATAATTCGGGCAAGGATCTCATCCTCATCGCCACCGGCTCCGAGGTCTCTCTCATCGTCAAGGCCGCGGAAGAGCTCAAGGCAGCCGGAATCAACGCGTCCGTGGTCTCCATGCCCAGCTTCAAAATCTACGACGAGCAGGATGCGGACTACAAGGTAAGCCTTCTTCCCGAGGCCACGCCGAAGCTCGCCGTTGAAGCTGGAGCCACCATGGGCTGGTACAAGTACATCGGTCACAATGGAGCTGTCATTGGTCTGGATCGCTTCGGCGCTTCAGCCCCCGGCGCCATCGCGCTCGAGAAACTCGGCATCAGCGTCTCGCATATCGTCGAGCAGGCGAAAAAACTGGTAAAAAAATAGTCATCGGGCGAGGCATTTAGCCTCGCCCTTTCTTTTTGAGCAGCGCAGATCGTCGCTCCAAACTCCCATCTGCGCCGAATCACGAACTGCCGCATCCAAAGACCAGGGCACTATGAAGATTGCAATCGCCTCCGACCACGCTGGCTTTCCTCTCAAAGAGGAGGTTCGCGACTACGTTATGAAGTTCGGCCACGAGGTTCAGGATCTTGGTGCCTACAACACCGAGCCCTCCGACTACTCCGACTTCGCTGTTCTCGTTGGCAAAGCCCTGATGTCAGGCACAGCCGAGCGCGGCATCCTCATCTGCGGCTCCGGCGTCGGTGTCTGCATTGCCGCCAATAAGATGCCCGGAGTGCGAGCGGGTATGTGTCACGATACCTACTCCGCGCATCAGGGCGTCGAGCACGACGAGATGAACGTACTCGTGATGGGCGCGCGCATCATCGGCACCGCCCTCGCCTTTGAGTGCGTCGACTCTT
The DNA here is from genome assembly GCA_025462645.1 of Edaphobacter sp. Taxonomy (GTDB): domain Bacteria; phylum Acidobacteriota; class Terriglobia; order Terriglobales; family Acidobacteriaceae; genus Edaphobacter. Next base: position 91,556 of record JAOAPB010000104.1, read on the forward strand.
ATCTGAATGCCAGGTTTATCGCTACAGAAGAACGTTTCGTCCGTCGTCTCAACAAAGTTAAAGCTATCGAGAAGCACTACATGCCGACAGGCGCCTTTACCTCCTAGGCACGGTAACGTCGATGACACTGACACTGCGTAGAATGGATAGATATCATGCCTAAAACGATTAACCCTCGTACATGGTTCATCACCGGAGCCTCTACCGGCTTCGGCCGTGTGCTCGCTGAAGAGGTTCTCAAGGCTGGCGGTAATGTAGTTGCTACCGCACGCAAGCCCGAACAACTCGCCGATCTCGAACAACAATACCCCGGATCCGCCAGGGCTCTTGCCCTCGATGTTACCGACGCCAGCCAGGTCGATTCAGCCGTCACGCAAGCATTCGCCCAATTCGGTCAGATAGATGTGCTAGTCAATAATGCAGGTTACGGAATTGCAGGTGCCATCGAAGAGGCCACCGAATCCGAATTCAGGCCTGTCTTCGAAACCAACGTCTTCGGCCTGATCCGCGTCACCCGTGCCTTCCTGCCTTACCTGCGCAAGCAGCGCAGTGGACACATCCTCAATCTCTCGTCTATCGGTGGCGTCACCGCCTCACCCGGCTGGGGATACTATCAGTCGACCAAGTTTGCCGTAGAAGGTCTCTCCGAGGCTCTTGCAGCCGAACTTGCTCCGCTTGGCATCTACGTTACCCTCATAGAGCCCGGACCCTTCCGTACCGACTTTCTAGGGCGCTCCGGCACGGAAGCCGCGCAACGTATTGCAGATTACGACGCTACAGCAGGTAACGCTCGTCAGTATCAGAGCGCACAGAATGGTAAGCAGCCCGGTGACCCTCTCCAAGCTGCTCACGCCATGATGCAAGTCGTCGAGTCACCCCAACCTCCACTCCGCCTTTTGCTCGGAGCAGGAGCACTCAAGCGCCTGCGCGCAAAACTGGACGACTGGCAACAGGAGATCGCAGCCTGGGAGTCTGTCACCGTCGGCGCAGACTTTCCGGAGAACCAGTAAACCAGCCCAAATCCTCTTTATCGACAACAGATTTAAGAACTGCGAACCCGCAGAGATCATTCACTTAAAATATTCCGCACAGCTCAACGTGAGCTCACTCAATACGGCGTTCAAATAGCATAAGAAGGGAACACATGGAACTCGGAATCATTGGACTAGGCAAGATGGGTTTCAATATGGCGGAGCGTCTCCGCCTCGCCGGCCACAAAGTTGTCGGCTTCGACTTCAACAAGGAAGCGACTGTGAAGCTCACTGCATCGGGCTCACTCGGCGTCGACTCTCTTGAAGATCTCGTCAAGAACCTTACTACGCCACGCGCCATCTGGATCATGGTTCCCTCGGGCGATCCGGTCGACCAGACCATCGCGAAGCTTGAGCCGTTGATGCAGAAGGGTGACACCTTTATCGATGGTGGCAACTCCAACTACAAGGACACGCAACGCCGCCACGCGGAGACTACTGCCAAGGGCTTTGAGTTCATCGATTGCGGCACCTCAGGCGGCGTATGGGGGCTCCAGGAGGGCTACAGCCTGATGATTGGGGGTGACAAGGCTCCCGTCGAGCGCCTCACGCCCATCTTTGAAACTTTGGCACCCGCCAAAAATGAAGGCTGGGGCCACGTCGGCCCCTCGGGCTCTGGTCACTTCGTGAAGATGGTTCACAATGGCATCGAATACGGTCTCATGCAGGCCTATGCCGAGGGCTTCTCGATCATGAAGGCCAAGACACCCCTCAAGCTCGATCTCCCACAGATCTCCAAGATCTGGCAGAAGGGCTCCGTCGTCCGCTCGTGGCTGCTCGATCTCACCGCTGGCGCGCTTGCCAAGAACCCCACCCTTGAAGGCCTCGAAGCCTTCGTTCCAGACTCCGGAGAGGGCCGCTGGACCGTAACCGAAGCCATCGATCTGAACATCTCCGCACCTGTCATTACAGAGTCGCTCATCCGCCGCCTCCGTTCGCGCGAAGAGAACAACTTCACCGACCGTATGATCTCCATCATGCGCGGAGCCTTCGGCGGCCACGACGTCAAGAAGTCCTAACCAAAGCACGAGAGGTAATCGATATGCCGAGCACTATAGCTAACACATCCGTCGCCCCGACCCCGGCCACGTCGCAGCCCGAGCGCACTCCTGATCCATGTGTCGTCGTCATCTTCGGAGCATCTGGCGATCTCACCAAGCGCAAGCTCCTGCCTGCGCTCTATCACCTCGAGCAGGCTGGCCTGCTCCCACAGAAGATTGCCGTCGTCGGCGTCGCACGCCGTCCCCTCGAGGACAGCTTCGCACCCGACATGAAGGAAGGCATCATCGCCGGCGGTGGTGTTGAGGAGTCCGATCCTAAGCTTGCCCCGTTTGTCGCCAAGATTCAGTACCATGCCATGAACTTCGATGACGCCGCCGGTTACGACGCGCTCAACAAGAAGCTCGCCGAGATCGACAAGCAGTTCGGTACCTGCGGCAACCGCCTCTTCTACCTGGCCACTGCACCTGAATACTTCTCCGACATCATCAACTACCTTGGCGAGCACGGCATGGCCAAGCCCGCGTCGGAGACCGCCCCCGACGGCTGCAGGACCTGGGTCCGCACCATCATCGAGAAGCCATTCGGCCACGACCTCGAATCCGCCAAGGCTCTCAACGACGAGGTCAACAAGGTCTTCAACGAAGATCAGATCTTCCGCATCGACCACTACCTCGGCAAGGAGACTGTTCAGAACATCCTCGTCTTCCGCTTCGCCAACGGCATCTTCGAGAATGTTTGGAACCGCAACTACATCGACCACGTCGAGATCACCGCCGCCGAGAGCATCGGCATCGAAGGTCGCGGCCCCTTCTACGAGACCGCCGGAGCCCTGCGCGACGTCGTCCAGAATCACGTTATGGAGCTACTGAGCTTCGTCGCCATGGAGCCACCCGTCTCCTTTGAGGCCTCCGCCGTGCGCAACGAGAAAGTAAAGGTCTGGCGTGCCATCCAGCCCATCCATCCAGCCGATACCATCCGCGGGCAGTACGGCCCCGGCATCGTCGACGGCAAACCGGTTATAGGCTATCGCCAGGAAGATCGCGTCCACCCACGCTCGCAGACCGAGACCTACGCGGCTCTTCGCCTCGAGATCGAGAACTGGCGCTGGGCTGGTGTGCCCTTCTACATCCGTGCGGGCAAGCGTCTCGCCAAGCGCGTCACCGAGATCACTATTCAGTTCAAGCTGCCTCCCCTCCTTCTCTTCAAGGACCACGAGGGCAAGGGCGGCGAAGGCATCAGGCCAAATGTGCTCTCGATGCGTATTCAGCCAGACGAGGGTATCACCCTCCGCTTCGGCGCGAAGATTCCCGGACCAAGCATGAACATCGGCTCGGTCAACATGGACTTTAGCTACGCCGAAGCCTTCGGCAAATCCTCGGCCAATGGTTACGAGCGCCTTCTGCTCGACGCTATGCTCGGTGACGGAACCCTCTTCGCTCACCGCGATGGAGTCGAAGCAACCTGGGCACTTATGACCCCCATCCTTGAAGCGTGGAAGAAAGATCCAGTCAAAGACTTCCCCAACTACGCCGCAGGAACCTGGGGTCCAGCCGCAGCCGACGCACTCCTCGAGTCCGAAGGCCGCAAGTGGCGCAAACTCTAAACTCATAACGGACAGGACACCTATGCCCCGCCCCGTAACCATCACGTATCAGATCGCTCCCACGCCGGCGGCCGTAGCTCAGGCCGCCGCGCAGCTATTCACCTCTGTCGTAATCAAAGCAGTCGAAGCACGTAGCCTCGCCCGCATCGCCATCTCGGGTGGAACCACGCCTAAGGCGATGTTCGCGCTGCTGGCCGATCCTGCCCAGCCCTTCGTTAGGCAGGTTCCCTGGGACAAGATCGACCTCTACTGGGTAGACGAGCGCTGTGTTCCACCCGACCATGCCGACTCCAACTACCGCATGACGAAAGAGGCGCTGCTCTCGAAGGTTCCACTACAGGCAGAGCGCATCCATCGCATGGAGGGCGAGCTTGAGCCGGAAGTGGCCGCTGCCCGCTACGAGTCAACCATCCGCAACAGCTTCAAGCTCGAAGGTGCCGAGACTCCGACCTTCGATCTCATCCTGCTCGGCATGGGCGATGACGGTCACACCGCCTCACTCTTTCCCCACACCGAAGCCCTTAATGACATGACCCACATCGTGGTTGCCAACCATGTCCCGCAAAAGGATACTTGGCGCATTACTCTCACCTGGCCGGTCATCAACCAGGGCAGGGAAGTAGTCTTCCTCATCGAAGGTGCGGCCAAGGCGCAGATCCTCCACGATGTTCTCCTCGGCCCCTACCAGCCCGACACCTATCCGTCGCAGATCATCCGTCCCGTAAGCGGCCGACTCACCCTCTTGCTCGACTCCGCTGCAGCGACTAAGCTGCCAGCACCGGCAGATTCAACCTCCACCGGTACTCTGGAGCTTCGATAGATGATTCTCGCTGGTGATGTTGGCGGCACAAAGGTCCACCTCTCGCTCTACGACTTCACAGGCGGTCGGCTCCACGCCTTACACGATAAGAAGTATCCCGCACACGGGTTCGACAGCCTTGACGCAGTGGTCAACAAGTTCCTCGCCGGTGATGACGATATCCCGGCAACTAAAAAGGAAGACATCCTCGCGGCCTGCTTCGGCCTTCCCGGTCCCGTTCGCGAAGGTCGTCTGAAGCTGACCAACCTGCCTTGGACACTCGATGTCCGAGATCTCGCGAAATCGCTCTCCATCCAGCACATCTTCCTCATCAATGACCTGGAAGCGAACGGCTATGGCATCTCCGAGCTGGCTCCCGAGAGCATCTTCACCCTCCACGCCGGTGATGCAAACGCCGTCGGACATCGCGGTCTTATCGCTGCAGGCACTGGTCTTGGCCAGGCGCTCCTCATCTGGGACGGCAAACAACATCTGCCCATTGCCTCTGAGGGAGGTCACTGCGACTTCGCCGCTCGTTCGAACCGCGAGATTGCTCTGCTCGAATACCTGCACCAGACCCTCAAGGGGCGCGTCAGCTGGGAGCGCGTCGTCTCCGGTCTCGGCATCAAGAACATCTACACCTTCCTGCGCGACGTCGAAAAGCTTAACGAGCCCGACTGGCTCCGTGCGCGCCTCGCCGCCGAAGATCCCAACGCCGTCATCGGCCAGTGCGCCGAGGATGGTTCCAGCTCCATCTGCTTTGAGACCATGAAGACTTTCGTGTCGGCCTACGGAGCCGAAGCTGGCAACATCGCCCTGAAGGTCCTTGCCACAGGCGGTATCTACCTCGGTGGAGGTATCGCCCCCAAGATACTCAAGACGCTGCAAAACGGTTTCTTTACCCAGGCTTTCTTGGACAAAGGCCGTCTCTCCCCCCTGTTGCAATCCATCCCTGTCCGGGTCATCCTCGACGACACGTGCGCCCTGTTAGGAGCCGCCGCCTACGCCGAAGCCCGCGCCTCCGAGCTCTCCGGCCGCTCAGAGCGTGCCGCCTCCCTCCAAACCGTATAAAGAGTTGTCGAGATTTGGTATACCCAGCGCCGCCACGTAACAACACCACGGCGATTGTGGCCATTGGTCACAATCTGCTCCATGTTTTTGATCATTTCTTCATGCAAACAAGTAGCGTTGCGTATCCTTAACACATGTTCTTGAACGCAGCGCTTCGCTACACCCTCCTCGCCCTATCCACTCTTGCTCTCCCCGCAACAACCGCACTCCAGGCCCAGCGTCTCCCCGGCGGCGTCCATCCCGAGCACTACAGCCTCACGTTGACCCCGGACCTTCAGGCCGCCACCTTCATCGGCACCGAATACATCGACCTCACCCTCGAAGCTCCCAGCACCACGATCACGCTCAACGCCGCCGAGATCAAGTTCCTTTCGGTGATGGCCACCATCGGAGACTCTGTGCCGAAGTCCCAGGCTGCCATCGTCACTCTCGACGCAGCCAAGGAGCAAGCCACCTTTACCTTTGCGAAGGAACTCCCCGCCGGCAAGATCACCTTGCAGATCAGCTACACCGGCATCCTCAACGACAAGCTCCGCGGCTTCTATCTCTCCAAAACCAAAGCCCGCAACTACGCTGTAACCCAGTTCGAGCCCACAGATGCTCGCCGTGCGTATCCCAGCTTCGACGAGCCGGCCCTCAAGGCTACCTACGACATCTCGCTCGTCATCGACGGAGCCGACACCGCTATCGCGAACACCAACCTCGTCTCCGACACCCCCGGTCCTATCGCCGGCAAACACACCCTCAAATTCGCTACCACCCCGAAGATGTCGACCTATCTCGTAGCCTTTCTCGTAGGCGACTTCAAATGCACTAGCGGCAAAGCCGACGGCGTTCCCATCCGTGCCTGTTCCACCCCCGACAAGGTCGAGATGACGAAGTTCGCCGTGGAATCCGCAGAGTACATTCTTCACTACTACAACAACTACTTCGGCATTAAGTACCCCATGCCCAAGCTCGACATGATTGCCTTGCCAGACTTTGAAGCCGGTGCCATGGAGAACTTCGGCTGCATCACCTATCGCGAGACCGACCTGCTCGTCGACGCCAGGATGGGCTCCATCCCTGCCAAAAAACGTGTTGCAGTTGTCGTTGCTCACGAGATGGCACACCAGTGGTTCGGCGACATGGTCACCATGCAATGGTGGGACAACCTCTGGCTCAACGAGGGCTTCGCCACCTGGATGGAGACCAAACCTGTCGCCAAATGGAAGCCCGAGTGGAACTTCCCCCAGGACGACGCGCAGGACCTAGACAACACCCTCAACCTCGACTCCCAGAAGACCACCCGCACCATCCGCGCAAGGGCTGAGACTCCCGGGGAGATCAACGAGATGTTCGACGGCATCGCCTACGGCAAAGCCGGCGCGGTCCTCGGCATGGTCGAGAACTATCTCGGCGAAGAGGTCTTCCGGCAGGGGGTCCACAACTATCTCCAGGCGCATCTCTATGCGAACGCCACAGCCGAAGATTTCTGGGATGCCCAGACTGCCAACTCACATCTGCCGGTCGACAAGATTATGGAGAGCTTCGTCACTCAGCCTGGTGTGCCACTACTCGATTTGTCCGAAAAGAAGTCCGGTCAAGTTCCTATCGCACAAAGCCGTTTCTTTCTCTCCCCAACATCCACCGGTAACACCGCCCAACGGTGGACTCTACCCGTCTGTATCAAGACCACCAATAAACCCATCTGCCGGCTCCTCACCCCGCAAGACTCGGTTCTGCCCCTCTCTGCAGATATCGGCATGCAGTTCCTATATGCCAACGCCAATGGTAAGGGCTACTATCGCACCGCCTATACGCCGCAGCAGTTCAACGCCATCGTGGCCAAGGCTGAAACCACCCTCACCCCGTCCGAGCGCATCGATCTAGTAGGCGACCGCTGGGCTCTTGTACGCTCCGGCCAGAGTACAGTAGGCGACTACCTCAATCTCGTCCTCGCACTCAAGAGCGATTCCAACGCTGCCGTCCTCGACAACGCCCTCTACAAAGTAGCCACCATCGACACCCGCATCGCGAATGACGACGACCGTACCCAGCTCGCCGCCGTCCTCCGTCGCGAGTTGAGCCCAATCTATACGGCGCTAGGTAAACCCACGAAGAACGAGTCGTTTGACCGCCAACAGCTGCGCGCTCTTCTCTTCGAAACCCTTGGAACTGCCAAGGATCCCGTTGTGCTTGCCGAAGCGCGTCAGCTTACCGACCGAGCCTTCGCCGATCCCAACCACAAGGACAAGACGCTCGACCCAATCCTTACGGATGCCGCTGTAGCGATTACCACGAGCAATGGCGACACCGTGCTCTACGAGAAGATCCTGGCCGCCAGCAAAGACTCCCGAGATCCCGGCCAGCAGTCCGATGCACTACGAAACCTTGCCCGCTTCTGCGATCCGACCCTCGTCACACGCACGCTCGACTATGCCGTTTCAGGTCAGGTGCGCAATCAGGATAGCTGGATCGTTCTCGCGATGCTGCTAAAAAATCGTGTCACCCGCGATCAGACCTGGAACTACATCCAGCAGAACTGGGATAAGGTCCACGCCCAGTTCACCACCAACTCCGGAGTCCGCGTCGTCGCCGCCACCGGCTCTTTCTGCTCCGCCAACCAGCGCGACGAGGTCATCAGCTTCTTCGCGGCTCACAAGGTAGACGCATCCGAACGTACGCTGTCCAAAGCCATCGACAGCATCAACGACTGCATCCATCTCCGGACCGCACAGCAGCCGAGTCTCCACCAGTGGCTGGAGACACAGCCGAAGCAATAGAGCTGTTTCGCAACTGACGCAATAGCTGTTTCACAGATATGTAGAGGTACGAAAATGTTTGTCATTCTGAGCGCAGCGAAGAACCCCCGTATTTCGTCTTTGCTTTTGCTGTTGCCTGTTTCTTGGCTCTATATTGCAAATCCAAATTTGCAATAGCCCATCACTTGCAGTGCCATCAAAGTGCTGTTGCAATGTTCTTGCAGCAGCACTTTCCTTTTGCACCGCAAGCGAAGCAGAATCAGGAGAAGCCATATCCAACCCCAATCCGCACTGCGTCAGTGGGCCCCCTGTATTGCCATGCTTCTGCTGGGATTTTTGAGTTATGTGGACCGCAGCGTCCTCGCCATCCTCAGCCCCACCATCCTTGCCGATCTCCATCTCTCCGCCACGCAGTACGGCTACGCCATCCTCGTCTTCAGCCTCTGCTACATGCTTGCAAATCCCATATGGGGATTCTGGATGGATCGCGCCGGCCTCTGGCTCACCACACTCGCGGCAGTTCTTATCTGGTCGATCGCCTCTGGAAGTCATGGCCTCATACTCGGCTTCCTAAGCCTGTGCTTGGCCCGCGGTGTGCTTGGCTTCGGCGAAGGCGCCACCTTTCCCGCTGGTCTCAAGACGGTCACCGAAACTCTCCCGGCCAGCAAACGCTCCTTTGGCCTAGGCATCGCGTACAGCGGCAGCTCGCTGGGAGCCGCCATCACCCCACTCCTTATCACCCCTATTGCCGTCCGTTACGGCTGGCGTTATGCCTTCGCCCTCACCGCCCTCTTCGGCATGGCTTGGATAGCCCTCTGGCTCCTTCTCCAGGCCACCGGCTGGTACACCACCAGACCTTCAATCGCAGCGCCAAAACAAGAGGTCATTGCGCCATCCCAAACTCCGAGCCAGATCTCTCGATGGAATCGGAACCTCTTCGCCGCAGCCTCTGCCTATGGCCTTGGAGCCGCTCCACTAGCCTTCGGCCTCTACGCTGCTCCGCTCTATCTCACCCACGTCCTCCATCTTAGCCAGACCTCCCTCGGCCATCTCCTCTGGCTCCCGCCCGCCGGATGGGAGGCAGGCTATCTCTTCTTCGGCTACATCGCCGACCGCCGCCGCCAGCGCGACGCAGCATCCAACAGCAGCGTCCGTCGCCCCGGCTCGCTCTTCCTCCTCTTCTCCATCGCGGGATTCCTCATCACCCTCGCCCCCGCTGCGGCCCGCAGCCCCCACCCCCTCGCGACTACGATGCTGCTCTTCTTCATGCAGATGTTCCTGGCTGGCGGCTTCGTCGTCTTCTCGCTCTCAGACGGCATGGCGACATTGCCCAGGCAGCACTCTGCGTTCTTGGCAGGCATATGCATCTCCGCCTGGGCCCTGGCCACCGGAGTTCTGATGCCCATCCTCGGCCACTTCTTCGACCACGGCCGCTACACCCTCACCTTCTGGATCGTCGCATGCCTCCCCCCCATAGGCACTCTCCTCTGGAAGCTCCTCTCCTCCACGCCGACTCTTCCGTTCTCCGACGAATTCCGCAACCATCCGCACGCGCTCGAATCTAAAGTAGGATAGTCTACCGCGGCTCCGGATAGTCTCCGGTCTAAAAGCTAAAGGCATCCTTATGGGTAAGAGCTTCGCCAAGATCGCCTTTACGCCACTTGTCAAAGAGCAGCAGAACCGTCACGGCAGCCGCCCCATGTACGCTCGCGTCGAGCAGGCCGGTCCCCCCGGTGACCGTCTCTCGTCACACGAGCGCGACTTAATCCTTACTCGCGACTCCTTTTACATGGCCTCTATCGGAGAGACCGGCTGGCCCTACATCCAGCATCGCGGCGGACCTCCCGGCTTTCTTCACATCCTCGACGACCAGACCATCGCCTTTGCCGACTTCCGAGGCAACAAGCAATACATCAGCATCGGCAATCTCCAGCACGACGACCGTGTCGCACTCTTCCTCATGGACTATCCTTCTCGCAGCCGCCTCAAGATCCTCGGTCACGCCGCTATTTACGAGGGAACGGAAGCCGCAGCACTCATCGAACAACTCAGCTCACCTGCAGTGGAATCTCCCATTGAACGAGCCATAGTCATCAAGGTCGATGCCTTCGACTGGAACTGCCCACAGAACATCACTCCCCGCTACACTGAGAAAGAGATCATCCACTTCACGACACCTATTCGCCAACGAATTGCTGATCTAGAGGCGGAGAACAAACGTCTTCGCGTTCAACTGAATCAGCCTGCCAAGCCGTAGAACCACTAGTTATGCCGATCTACCTTAACCGCTTCTCATAGCAAAAAAAGCGCAGTCCCGGCCGAAACTCCAACCCAATCTCGCCTGCTAACGCATACCCCAGCTTAGGAAATAATCGCCGCGTCGCCGCGTTCTGCGTGTTTGTATCGACTCGAAGCACTGCAATCCCCCGCTCCGCCGCAACCGCTTCAGCCTTCCCCATCAAAGCTGCGGCCACCCCCGCTCCACGAAACGAAGGATCGACCGCCAGCCGATGCACCACTACAGCGGGCTCCTCAACATCCCACCCTACCTGCGCATACTCCGGCTCCTGATCCGTTGTCAGAGCAGCTACACCCGCGACAGAGCCATCGATCTCAGCCACCCAAAGCTGTCCCTGATCGATGTCCCTCTCGAAGACAGATTCATTGGGATAGCCCTCATCCCACTGCAGGTTCCCTGCTGCCCGCATCAGCGGAACCACTTGCCGCAATAAGGCCATCAGCACCGCAACGTCCTCTCGTGTAGCCCGCCGGATCTGCATAGCCTTTAACGTACCAAGAATGAGCAGCGACCTGCGTAAGACGATAACGTGCACCTAAAGCAGTCAAGTAACCATGCAAGTTACATAATCCGAAACCGCTCTCGCATCAATCGCTGAAACCGCGGCTTCCAGATCAGGTCATACGCCAACTCCTTCCCCGGAAACATCGCCAGCGCCGCCTTCCTGCTATCGGCGATCATCTGCGCGGCATCGTCCACTGTCAGCGATGCATCCTGCGCGATCACCTGCATAACCATGTTCATCATCATCTGTAGCCGGCGAATCAACTTCTGCTCTTCCGCCTGCTCCTCGGTACTAAGCGCAACAGTATCTTTCCCCGTCTCATTCAATTCCATAGCCGAGCCTCCGCTTATTTTTCACATTACTCCTTAAGCGCGAATGTGCCATATTTTTTGTCGTGCATTGTTGCCTTGAACACTACCTGTTTTCAACTCTCTGCGTTTTCTTGCGGATACAAAGGAGCAACCTCGGTGGTGAGATAGGCATCCCATCTACGCATAGGCCACGAATGAGAGTTTTTTGCATCGATTCCTTGTCACCTCCAGGTGAAGTGCCTGCTTCTTATTGCGACTAAGGAATACTAAAAGGAGATCTTCGATGCGCACCAAACTCTTCGCTCTTGTCACACTGGTGGCAGCTTCCATCTTGGCTCACGCCGACACAATCACCTATGGTCCCGTCACCTTTGGAAGTAGCGCACCATTGGGAAGTGACGGTTACGTGTCGCAATATTCGCTGCTTCCCATGTACGCTCCAGGTATTCGTCTCAATGATCCCGTTAAGGGGACCGACGACTCTTTCACCCAGACCATTGCTTTTTATTTCGATCTCGCCCCCGGCTGGCGTATTACAAATATGAGGTTCACTGACCTCACCGATTGGTCGCCTATACCCTATAACCTGGACGACAGCTCACAGTACGCATACGAGTATGAGCAAAAGATAACCCTGTGTTCTGCCAGCGGGACATGTTCCTCCGCCTCAACCAGCGAACACATGGGCAGCTTTCCGCTCCCACCTATATCGCTCGATGCCCAGGCTGGTTCTAACGTTGGTATCTATCAGGTCGCAGGCTACTCGCACAACGCTCAGGTCGCAACCAAACCTGCTGAGTCAAACCTCAACATCTTTCTCGTTCCAATCGCCTCCATCCCCGAACCAGAGACCTTTGTATTGCTGGGTACGGGCATACTCGGACTGGCTGGCGTCTTCATGCGCAAAAGATCGCAGATTCATTCATAAGCTTCCATTGCCCGTGGAGGTAGCTACTCCACCGGCTCTGTCATCAAGCTCTCCGCCCCCACGACCTCCCGAATCCCACCTCTTCGCCCCATCAAAAACGTAGTCAGCCCAAACTCGTCCGTCCGGTAGAGCCTCGTCTGTGCCTCCGCCATCCGCTTAACCACCTCAAATCGAGGATGACCAAACGTATTTCCCTTACCCACCGAGACCAACGCATCCTTTGGTGCGGCGGCGGCAAAAAACTCCGCAGTCGTCGACGTCCGGCTTCCATGGTGGCCAACCTTAAGCAGCGTAACCGGAGTCATCCTCCCGCTCGCAAGCATCGCCCGCTCGCTCGGAGCCTCCGCGTCTCCCTCCAGCAACACCGAAGCCCTCCCATACTCCACCCGCATCACCAGGGAGTCATTGTTTGAAGGCAACCCAGCGTTCACATATCCAGCCTCAGGTGCCAGCACCTTCACCTTTGCCTCGCCCCATGCCACATCATCTCCTGCATGAAGATGCCGCACCATGACATCAAGCTCACCTGCCTCCGCCAGCAGCGCACGATACGCCTCCGAGTCAGGATCGATTCCAACCCACAACTCCCTCGGCCTGAAGTTACGCATCACCGCAGCCATCCCGCCCATGTGATCACTGTGCGCATGGCTCAGCGCAATCACGTCCAATCGCCGGATCCGCCGCGACCACAAGTACGGCGACACCACCTCTTCTCCCACATCAAATCGGCTCGTCGCCTCCGCCGACTCCGTCACGCCTCCTACCGGCCCACCCGCATCCACCAGCATCGTCCGCCCCTCAGGGCCGACAACCAGCAGGGAGTCGCCCTGCCCAACATCGATCGCCGTCACCTCCATCATCCCCGGTGACCTCATCATCCGTTCCGGCCAAAGCACCATCACGGCAATCAAAGGCAAAACCGCTACCGTCACCCACGCCCACCCGCGCGATCGCCTCACCGCCCAAATGCAAAACGCCCATCCCGCTACCGCAGCTAAAGCTACCCACCAAACCGGCCCCGGAACCCGCAGGTCCGCCATACGCACCGCGCTTACTCGTCCAATCACACCCGTAATCCCATGCAGCAGCATCGCCGTCGCCGCCCCCGGCAATATCGCCAGCCACGAACTCACCAGCGCCGCACAGAACGTCACCACGGCCATAGGCGCCAGCACCGCGACCAGTGGCACGCTCAACATATTCGCCGGCAGCGCAAACATAGTCGCTCGGTGAAAGTACATCGCCATCGGCAGCACCATCACCAACTCCGCCACCAGACCAATCAACGCCAGCTCCACTGCCAGCAACCCCCACCGCACCACCGTTGCGGGAAGTCCATAGGCCCAGCCTCCCAGCGCACCGGCAAATCCCTCGCCCCAAACCCGCAGCATCACCCGCATCTGTGCCACCCTTGGCGGCATCCCAGCATCCTCCCATGCATCCTCCAGATGTTTCGCCGCTCTCGCATATGGCAAAAAACTCCGCTCCCCCAGCGGAACCGCGATCCCGCCAATCGCCACAATCGCCAGAAACGTCATCTGGAAGCTCGCCTCGAACAATGCCCCAGGCGACCAAACCAGAACCCCCAGGGCCGCCGCTCCCAACGCATTCAAGACACTCCGATCCCGCGACAGCAATCTCGCCAATAAAAAAACGATCGTCATAAACAAAGCCCGCTGCACCGGAGCGCCAAACCCCGTCAACAGCGCATATCCCGCCGTCAGCGCAATCGTCAGCAGCGTAGCTTGCCACTCTCGCAACTTCACCCGCCGTGCCATCCAGAACACCAGCCCCGCCAGCAGCCCCACATGCATTCCCGAAACGACGAACAGATGAAACGAGCCCGTCCGCTCAAACCCCACCCGGAGCCCATGATTCAACCCTGCCCGATCCCCGAACAGCATTGCATTCAACATTCCCGCGTCATCTTCACTTAGTCGCATCACCTTTGGCAAAAATCTGTTCGCCCCCGACCGCACATACCGCGACATCCTCCCCGCCGCCCAGCTCTGTGCCGCATACAACCTGCACTGTACGCTCGCCGCTCCCTCACCCAACTGTGTGAGCTTCCCCGCCCGCACATTCGCATGAGTCCCAATCCCCTGCGCCAGCAGATAGTCCGCATACTGCCATGCCCCCGGATCCCGATACCGCTCCGGCACCCGCAGCCGCATCGGAGCCTCCACCACATCCCCGCACCGCAACTCCGGCAGCGCGCCCGCTAAATCGTGTGCCCCACCACCGGCAATCAGAGTCACCCGGACCCCACCCGAAACCGGCATCATCCGCGACACATCCGGCGTTACCTCCTCCACCTCCTCCACCTGTACATCGACCGATACAGCCTCAGCCGCCTCTGGCTCCTTCTCCATCCACCACGCTGGATCGTTGTCTTGATCCGCTGCCTTAGCCCTCGGAGGCAACGCTCGCACCCGCACCACCCGCCCCCGAACCTGCCGGCTCAATCCATCCGCATATCCAAGCAGCGCCTGTTGCGTCGAAGGAGCCGGCTGCACCTCCGCACACCAGAATCCCACCACCATCCACACCGCTGCTAGAGGAACCACTGCAATCCGCAACGACAACCGCAGCCCCACAACCGTCAACCCAGCCAGCACAACCAGGGCAGCCAGCAGCACCACCGCTGGCTGCCAGCTCCGAGCCATCACGACCCCCAGCGCAAACCAGCACACCGCTGTCAGCAGAGGAGCCCGCCGCAGAGCAAGTCCCTCCACGCGAGCCTTAGCCCAAAGCTCCGGGTTCGGCCTACCCAACCCACCCGGTTTAGAGGAGCCCGCGAGCTGCATCAACCACCCATCTCACCAACAGGAATCACAGCTCTGGCAGGTGGACTACCGCCGCAAAAGCGCCATCGTCTCCACATGGAACGTCTGAGGAAACAGGTCCACCATATGCAGCTCCATCAGCCTGTAGCCGGAGTCTACCATCGCCTTCAAATCCCGCCCCAGCGTCACCGGATCGCACGAGACATACACCATCTCCGCAGCCTGAACCCGCGCCAGCAACGCACACACCTCCGCCCCCACGCCGGCTCGTGGAGGATCCATCACCACCAGCTCCGGCCTCTCCCGCTGCACCACGGCCCTGCGCAGAAACTCCACCGTTGTAGCCGCCACCGCCTGCCGCCCCTCGCCTTTAAACGTCTGTGTCAGATCGCCGGCCGCGGCCTCCACCGCCACTACCTGCTCAAATCCCCTCCCCAGTGCCCGCGAAAACAACCCCACTCCCGCATACAAATCCCAGGCTAGCTCTCCCCGCCTCCCCGCCGTGACCAGCTGCACTAGAGAGTCGATCAAA
The DNA here is from genome assembly GCA_025462645.1 of Edaphobacter sp. GTDB lineage: Bacteria > Acidobacteriota > Terriglobia > Terriglobales > Acidobacteriaceae > Edaphobacter. Next base: position 107,167 of record JAOAPB010000104.1, read on the forward strand.
AAACGGTTCACCTGAAAGAACCCGCCACGGCTCACCCAGTAGCTCTCACCCGCTGCCGCGTAACTCAGCCCCGGTACTCCCCACGCCGCTCCTTCCCGCACCCGCTGCACCTTGCGTCCTCTCCCAGGGACATCTGCTGCGAGCACAGCCACGCCTGCTCCAACCAGCTCCGGCACCAGTCCTTGCAGACTCCCACAAAACTCGGCGAAGCCCCTCCCTGGTTCCTTCCTCACCAACACCGTCATCTGCAGCTTGCTCTCATCCGCCGTCGCAAAGAACTCGACCTCCACGGCAGCTCGCACCCAAACCGCCGAAGCAGCATCGTCTCTGCCCAGCTTCAACAGCGCCTCCGCCGCCCGCCAAAGCAGCGGAGCTGCAATGGGGCACATCCTCACCGGCAGAAACTCGGCTGACCCGCGCTGCACATACCCAACTCGCAACTCCCCTGCCACCTCCGCCACGCGCAGCCGTATGCGATTCCTATACCGCCACGCCTCAGCCGAGTGGACCTGAACCTCCGGCAGCGATGTCAATCCGGACCGTTGCAGCGTCTCCATGAGAATCCCACGCTTCAAACCAAGCTGCGCCCCATACGCCGCATGTTGATAGTGGCACCCGCCACACTCCCCAAAATGAACGCAACCCGGCCCCACGCGATCCTTTGAACCCTCCACCACACACACCAGAGCAGCCTCGCCAGACTCACCCTTGGTCTCCGTCAACCGGGCCTCGACCACCTCTCCCGGCAATGTAAACGGCACAAATATAGCCCTGCCCGCCCCTGAACGGTCTGTTTGATGAGCCAGCCCCGCTCCGCCATACACCATCTTTTCAATCTGTAATTTCACTAGTGACTCTTCCCCAGACCCAAAGCCGTTATCCATGGCTCATATAGAACAGACTCAACCGCGGCAGCCTCCGAGCCTCCAGCAACCGCTTCTGCAGAAACTGCTGCTGCACCTGCTTGATCTGTACCGCCTGCATCTTGCCACGATACGGCGCAAGCTCCCGAG
>JAOAPB010000017.1 GCA_025462645.1 Edaphobacter sp.
CTCACGTTGCTCTTGTCGATCTGCCTGGCCGCCGAATACTGCATCGAGTCTGCCGAGCCGCCGTAGTCGCTCCACGAGGAGTAGCTCTCTTTATGCGACTTGGCAGAGGTCGCTCTCGTCGTGGTGACAACCACCAAAGTTACAAAAACAACCACCAAGAATACCCAAAGCAAACGTGCATTTTTCCTATACATACTCTCTCTCGCTTCCAGTAACGTTATGCTCGAAAGGCAACGTGGTTTTTCACGTACTACAAGCGTCTTATGTCTCGCGTAATCCCTTGAATAAAGTCATGTGCGCTTATGGGTCTAAGGCCAGCAAAAACCGAACTTCATGGTGGCCTTGCCGACCGTTGGTAGAATCGCCCGCTGCAGATGGCAACAGCCGGAGTTCTCACATTTCAGAGTTGTGACCCGAGCCACGTCAATCTTGGAATATCGTGACTGAAATCGCCGATTGCGAAAGACTTACCTCGAAAGCGACACCATATGTAGCTATTTGAGAGCTGAATTGTCAAGATAAATATCATTATCTGATATTTATCTATATATATGATATTTTTCGAAGAGAAGAAGCTAGGATCCGCAACATGGATATCAGCAGCCGTTAAGCGAAATTTTCGGATTTGCGAGTCGCTTTGGAGGTCGATGCAGAAGATGTTCCGCCCTATCGCGAGCGTGCTCGTGCGGAACTGCTATTAGGGACGAACCATGAGCCACGACTGCTCCACCAGGAACAAGCGCTCGCTTAGCCGACGGCACTGTTTTCGATGTCGTCATGCAGATGGATTCAGCCCACCACAACGCAGGTAATGCTGGAGCAGTACCCTCCGGGCAGAGCCCAATTCAACGACTGTTAGCGAGACATTTGCTCTGTGCCGTGAGAGCGTCCTGCAAACAGGTATCAGCAACAGGACGCTGTCCCGGGGATGGCGGAGGCATCCTGCGCGACTGACATGCCTTTTGTTGCTGATTGAATGTATTCACGCAGACGGATGCATCAGTTTTGTTGGTTTGAGTTGCGTTACTCGACGATCCTACATGACCCTCAGTGCCGCTGCTTTTGGAGTCTTTGTAGCATGCATTGAAGATTGACTTGGCTTTCGTCCTACAGACTTTACCTTCGTCGGATGCTGGGCATACCTTCAATAAATTTTCGCGAGCGGAACTACAAAATTCCTTGTTCCCTGTGGGTGAAACACCTTCATCCGAAGCAGATTCCTGTGGAGCAGAGGGATCGATGCATCTGAATTGACCCTGACCCGCATCCCACGTTGGGCTTAGCTCAGGTCTTGCACATTGTGCCGAAGCACCAATCGGAATCGCAATTATTGCGAACAGTAGTAGTCGTAAAGGGGATTTCATCGTAGCCTCCATTGGAGGCGCTGGGTTAAACTCAACGGGCTGCATTGAGGTGTAGCCTAAATCGCGCCACGTTTATTAGGATGCCAAGTAGCATCGAACAGGCTAAATTCTTTGCAAACCATAGAACCGACGCTCAAAGTGATTCTTCAGTTGCTGCGACTCTGGATGGACGATAGCTACCAAAAGAGACAGGCATGCGGAACAGCAACGTATCCCACTACCGTGTGCAGATGTGGCGTGGGAAGTAGGCGGCAAATTTACAGAGTTCACTCCATATAAGCTGCATTAGCACCCGGTTTTGCTGTGGACGCTTTGCCGGCCTTTGGTAGGCCAACAAGATTAGCACTACCTTTCAAATCGACGGAAGTGCCGTCGCCAGTGCTCAGATTGATACGATGGCCCGCTGAATCACCGCAGTGTCGAGCGTTACCTCATCCGCCTTCGTCCCATATTCGACAACGCTGAATCTCCTGGTGCTTTGTGCCGACATCAAAGCAGGCAAACAGACCAGCGCAACCAACCCGAAAAGTGAAGTCAGGGATTTAAATACAAGACTATAAATTTGCATAATATTTGTCTCCTGAAGGTGAGATTGGCATTGCAGCACACTGTTGACTTTCAAAAGAGATGAGCATCCAGACTTAAAATGTTCGGCGCACAAACTTCTTATGACACTATGATGTTGCATTCGGAGAGTCGTGTGCTGAATGCGGAGGTGATGGCATGAGGGTAATGTGGAAGCAGGTTCTGATCGGGACAGGCGTTCTATTGTGTAGCACTGTCGCAGGAGCGAGCGACTTGACGATTCACTTGAACGGTTCGCAACCGATCTCTCGAAACACAATAAAGTACAGGTGCGATGCCGAGGGGGGCAAGATGGGTCTTCCTGCCGGAGTCTTTTCGGTTGAATACCTGAACGGAGCGGGGAATAGCCTTGCTGTTGTTCCTGTTGGCGGAAATTCGATGATCTTTGCGAACGTCGTCTCGGGTTCCGGTGCGCGGTACGCTGCGGGGCAGTACATCTGGTGGGATGCGGCGGGGCGCAGCACTACTTTTTCGTCCAATTCGCTTGCAGGCACGATGTCGTCCCAATGCCATCGCGTCGAGTAAGGAGAACGGTTCGCGCGTGGTGCAGGTGCCCCAAGATCTTGGTGGTTCTCATGTATGGGTCACTGCTTTAGCAGAGGAAAGGTAGAGATTCCGCTGGTAACATTTCTTACCTAATCAACTCTGGCGATTTAGCGGCAGGTGCCGACCCCGTCTGCGCGTTGTAAAGTGGATTGCTCTGATCAATTGGGCTTGGGTTGCCTGAAGACACAGGCAACCCACTCTCGAGCCAAGCACGATAGATGAGGTCACGTAGCATGCGCGCGCCTGCAGCCGTGCGGCTATATACCATCTCTTTCGCCTCTTGATCGTCGACGTTGGCGAAAGCATTACGCTTGTCTAGCTTGTATATCGCTTCGACGTTGCCGCCGGCCTCGTCGAGATGTGCCAAGACCAAATCGAAGACATCGCCCTTCAGGTGACCTGGCTTTCCGATCCTGGAGAGAATATCTCCCTTGGAGAGGGAGATGGCATCCACATATTGTGACTCGAAGCGCCCGTGTATCTTAGGGTCGCGAGTGTAACCGCTCGGATCCGGTCCTTGCCACCCATCGTGGTGAATCGTATCGTGCAGCGGCTGCGATCCATCGCCGATGTAGTGTCCCATCCAGGCTACATAGAACGCGCAGGTCTGCTCCAGGAAGGCTGTGTCTTTGCCATCGGCGCGTGCTTTGCGTAGGTAACGCATATCTGCGACGAGATGGCCGTACACTTCGAGGGCGGCATACGGCAGCGTGCCGGTCCAGCGCACGTTCATTAGATGGGCGTTCTCCGGATTGGACTTTTCGATGCGAATCTGCTCGCGGTAAAGTTCCAGCACAAATTCGTAACGAGAACGTGGAATCACTTTCATAAAGGAGAACTGCTCACGGAACCATCCGTGGTTGGGGTCTTCCTCAATCTTCGAGAAAGGCTCCGACGTCTGACGCCAGCTATCCGGAATGCTGGCTGAGCCGGCAATGTAGCCGGCATACCTCTTAAGAAAGACGGGTCCGTCGTCGGGCAGTGTGTCCACGGCTGTGCGATCGATGACCGCGTGTGCTCGAGTTCCCCACGAAAAGGCCGGTTCGGGGATGCAGAGAGCGGCAACGAGAAGAATAGCTAAGGACGATCTGTGCTTCATGGTTCGACTCCAGACAGCAAGGACCGCGGAAGTGCACGAGGACCTGCGGTAGTGTTACATCCTTCAGGTAAAAGTCTCACGTCGTTACGACATTATGAGAGAGCGGTTGAATCTTTATGGATCGAGCGGATCGAGCGGATCCTGCTGGAGCGATTCGACTTTAGGCAGGAAGACAAGGCTGGTATCGGAGAGTCGGTTGACGATCTGATACGGCAGATAGCCCAACTCCTTGAGACATCTATTCGCGAAGGCCTGGCTTGCAATATTTCCGACCTGCCCGGCATCACTGATCACGAGAGCAGGCTTATTCATTGGTATGTTGTAGCGATAGATCTCACGTGCGGCGTTGCGCATGTTTGTGGTGGTATGCCGGGCATGCGGATCGAGAAGAATCGCGGCTTCCGGAACCTGGTAATCGGCAAGGAGGGCCTTCTTCATCTCGATCGCTTCGGCGAAACGGGTCTGCGAAGGATGGACATAGCCGCCAGACACAAGTATGAATGGAGCCTTGCCCGCGTGATATGCCTCTGCTGCAAGCGCAGTGCGCCTTCGGCCTGCGTCGGATAAACCGGTATTCGGGTCAGATGGTCCGGCACCGGGGACAACGATGACCGAATAGGGATAATCTTTCCAATGTGTAGCCGAGACTGCCTTCAACGCGACCTCGTTCGTGGCCACTTCCATTGGCTCCAACCTCCCCGCTTCATCGCGATGGTTCAAACTAAGCAATTGGAGAGCGGCTTTGACCGAAGGATCAAAGAAGATCTCCGAAGTGGCTGGCTCGGCAGGTATCTGCCGAACCAGCGAGGCGATGTGCTGCTGAAAGTCTGGAGAGTTCACATCGAAGGAGATGGAGTCGATCTGCGGGTAACGTGGAGCGACGCCCTGTCCGTAGACCGCGATGATGTTGTTCAGACCGCGAGCACACACTTCCCATGCGTTAATCAGCAGGCCATCTCCGCTCTGCTTCTGATAGAGCACATAGGCGCCACTGGGACGAAGATTTTTGTCGACCAGTTCCCTTAGGGGTGAGTTGTCCTGATATATCCGGGCGAGGGCGAAGGAGACAATGCGAATCTCCTCTTCGGTCCAGACAAGAGCCTTCAGCGTACAGACTGCATTTCCTTTGCACGTCTGCAGAGCCATCGTGAGGAACTGCTGTCGCTCCGCGCTTACCTGATTGAGTGCCGTGTCCGCAGTAAGGACAGCGCGTACTCGAGGGTCGATTTGGAGAGCAGAGAGAAGATAGAAGTTCTTATCCTGTAAGGCACTATGTAATGGCAGAGGCCTAGTGTCCGCCTGGGCAATCGATAGATGAGGCAGAGTGAAGATCGCTGCCGCTAAAAGCAGGCGCGGCAATGAACCAAATTGCATGGGCGAGAGTTCTCCTCTTGATCACCGGAGTGATCCTGACGATTTTGGTTGCAGGAGACCGGCGTGCTGTCACGCCGACCTCCCTAAGTATTAGTGGCCCTAGAATTTCAGGCTAAGGCCCGTCTGTATGTTGCGGGAAGTGCGAGCCGACGTCTGGCTGAGAAAGTTGCTGGAGTTGACTGTATTAATCACTGCTCCGGTGCAACCGGAAGTCGTGTTGCAGTTTAGATTGTTTGTGTTTAGCAGATTTTCTGCTTCGACAAACGCTGCCAGATGGAAGCGCTCGCCCAAGCTGAAATATCGCTTGATTTGTGCATCCTCTTGAGAGAGACCCCTGCCGTACAGGCTATTGCGGCTCACAAAAACCGGGCGGTCATTGATAACACCATCGTTATTAAGATCAGTTCCCGCGATTGGATTGATGGGGTAGCCGGAGTTCATGAACGTCATCGATGAAAGCTCGAAGCCATTCAGCCAATGCCAGGAGCGGGCGCTTACGGTTGGCTGGTAGATGCCCTGAATAACGAGATTATGGCGGGTGTCGTTATCAGCATTTCCATAGTCGCGGTGAATATTGGTGGGATCGCTGACACTGCCGCCTTCACCGATGTTGTCGGCCAAAGCGTGCGAGTACATATAGTTGACGGTGAATTCGAGTCCACTGGAGAGGCGTTTCTGCAGAGTTAGGAATGCACCGTTAAAGTTTGTACTTGCGCCGCTCCGGATGAGATTGATTGCTCCGAAGTTTGTATTGGGTCGATTAGATGTTCCCGCAAAGATTTGGCGGCCATCGGCCAGCATGCGTCCGGTCGGGGTTAGGTTGGTATCCGTGTAGTAAAGGCCATGTTTTAAGCTTGCATACTGATATCCAACCGTTAGCTGAAGGTTATGTCCTAAATCCTGCTGGATCTGCAGATTTGCCTGATGCTGATATGCGTTGTGAAAGCTTGGGTCGAAAGCTGTGATATTCGGTTTTACCTGAAAGCTCGAGCCGCTCAGATCAGGCGTATTTGGGAATAGCGGGGCACCATGGGTGCCGCCTGCAACCTGGTAACTGAGAAGGCGATGTCCATTGACCTGAGCCGCATTATAAAAAGTGGCGAGACCGGGCACATCATAGTACATGCCATACGCGGCATGCACGACTGTTTTATGGCTGCCTCCAGGCGACCAGGTGAGACCAAGGCGCGGTGCGATGTCGGTGTAATCATTTGGCACATTGCGGGAGAGCGGATAGGGCGCCAGAGGGTCGAAGGTGGGAAAGAGGATGGCCTCGTAACGTGCACCAATGTTGACGCTGACGTTAGGACTAAAGCGAATCTCATCCTGCGCGAAAAAATTCAGGAAGTTGAATGCGAGACGGACATTAGGATTGCCGCTATTGGTCGTAAGGAAGGTGTAGGTGTAGGGCTGGCCGGTTACGGCATCAATTTTGTTCGAGACGGTATTGAGGTACTGATTGAGCGAACTGACGGCAGGTCGGCCATTCTGAGCGGCAAGACCACTGAAGGTAAAAGTAGGGGCAGTGCCAGACAGATTAGCAAAGAGCTCATGGTCGAACTCGCCGCCGAACTTCATGGTGTTACGTCCACTCGTCCAGGTTAGGTTGTCGAGCACACTTGTGCTGCGTTCGGTCGTGGTCGTGGTGGTGAGCGGGCTATAGCCGATATTCGCGACGCTGCTGATGTTGATCAGAACGCTTCCCTGAGGCGAGCTATTGACCACAGGAAAGTTTCCGGTGTCGCGCTGAATGGTGCCAAAGCGAAGCTCATTGAGAAGTTTACTGGAGAGTATGGTCGCTAATTGGACGCCACCACCATTCTGGTGGTCGACGTAATGCGAGCCTCGGTCGACGATGCTCAGGCCGCCTGCATTATTGGGTTGATGGTTCGTAAAACGAGCAAAGCGAACGTAGCCGCTATTCTTCGGGTTCAGGGTAAAGTCAACTTTGCCAACGAGCGTGCGGTACGTCTCGCCGAATGGTGCAGTGCCGATCTCATTGACCGGCAATCCGAGAGCGGCGGCATTGGCCGGAGTAATGGTGATGACGTTCGGAAGAGTGTAGGGATTATTCTCAAATTGCCCGAAGAAAAATAGTTTGTCTTTAATAATTGGGCCGCCTAGGGTAAACGCCTCATCATGCCAGCTGCGATCAGGTTGTGAAGTTGCAAGTGTGGGAATTGCCTGCAGATCGAGAGGGCGGTATTGCCCCAGAGCGGAGCCATGAAACGCGTTGGTCCCCGATTTAAGCACAACGTTGATTTGACCACCTGCGGCTCGGCCGAACTCAGCAGAGTACCCGCTGGAGAGAGTTTGAGTCTGCGACACGGCTTCAGGTGTAACAATAATCAAACGGATCTGACGACTTGTTCCATGTTGCGTGTTGTCCAGACCATCCAGGTTCCATTGCGACCGTTCTGTTCCGCCAAAGGTGAACTGCGTAGTGGAAAAGGTACTTGTAGGAATTCCGATAACACCGGGCGAGAGCAGTAGATAGTTGAAAAGATTGCGCGAAGCGATTGGAAGATTCTCAATCTCATGCCGATCGAGCACCGTCCCTATAGTTGCGGTTCCGGTGTCCAGGATGTTTGAGCCGGCTTCCACCTCAACCGTTTGCGAGGTACTTCCGATGACAAGGGTAACGTCTAACCGGGCCTCCTGGCCTACGCTGAGGAGAAGGCCCTCCTGGGTATTTTTTTGGAACCCGTCGGCGACAGTTTCTAGCCGATAAGTCCCAACTCGCACCAGCGGAAATCGGTAGTAACCTTTGGCATCAGTGGTTGCCTCCTGCGAGGTGCCAGTGCCGATATTGGTAAGCTTGATATGGGCTCCGGTGATTGAACTCTTTGACGGATCTAAGACATAGCCGTTTACGGCGGCGTCCACAGCGTTTGCCTGTCCAAACGATGCAGCGGGAAACGCTGTCAATAACAGAAGCAGGAAACAAAGATTACGGATCACTTAACTCTCTCCTAAGAATTGTTGAGGTGAACTCAGTTGGTGCAGATCGATCCGCCATTCCAGGCTTTATAAAGGATGCGGAATAAATTGGGCTGTCGTGACTCCTCAGTTCGCATAGAACTAGCACCCTAATCCAAAGCGACCAAAGCAATTCACCGCGACACTACCGATACATCCTGTAAGCCACTTGTAATGAAGGAATTATTGCGAACCCCGATGTAACCGATACAGTGAATAGAGTGTTGCAGTTCTATTTATGCTGGGTTTACATGGGTCTGCTTAACTCTCACTAAGGCTGTATATGATTTTTACGGACAAAGAGGGAGCTACTTCTAGGCCTTCAGCAATCGACACACGTCGCGAGCTGGTCGATCGTGTTATTACGTCTTCTCTTTTTTCAAAGTCAGAACGTCTTTCGAGCCTTCTTACCTATGTCTGCGACCTCGCCCTGAACGGTAGAGCGAACGAGATTAACGAGCAGAAGATTGGTGAGGCTGTCTTTGGCCGGCCACGCGACTACGATTCCGCAATTGATGGGATCGTGCGGACGCAGGCTAGTCGTCTTCGCCAAAGGCTAGACCTCTACTTCGACGGCGAAGGAGCGAATGAGCCGATCAAAATCGTTATCCCCCGCGGCGGATATGTTCCGTTTTTCGAGCTGCGATCCCCGACACCGATGGCAGTTCCTGCTTCGGCAGCAAGTCCTATTGCGCAATCAGTGATTTCACCCAGAGAGACGCCCCAAGTCGGAAGACGACGCTCAGGAACCACTGCAGTTGCATGGAGCTTAGTGGCAATTCTCTCAATCGCAATTCTGATGATGTCTCTCAGGAATCTAGGTGCTTTTACGAAAGCACAATCGACTCGTGTCGCCGGTCATCCCCTCTGGAGCCATTTTTTTCAGCCTCACCAAATCACGACCTTTGTAGCCGCAGACAGCGGCCTGGTACTGCTGCACCGAATGACGCAGAAGGAAACCACGCTGACGGAATATCTCAGCCATGATTTCGGTCGAGAGATGCGTGGCCTCTCTCCGGAGAGGACGGAGGAGATACTGAACATAGCTAACCGCCGCTACACCTCCTTCGTAGACCTAAACACCTTTCGCCGCATTCAACAGTTACCTTTCGTAGCCTCAGGAAAGCTAGAGGTTAAGTATGCGCGAGATGTGCAAATGAATGAGTTGAAGCAGGGGAATGTCATACTTTCGGGGGCACGCGGGGCGAATCCCTGGCTCGAGCTCTACGAACCAGAGCTAAATTTCGTTGGCTCGAACGATGGGGCTCACCATACCTATAGCTTCATCAATCACAATCCGCAGGCGGGAGAGCCGGCTGAATTCTTCGTGTCGGAAGCCGATCCGAAGCAACGAGTACTGGGAGTACTAGCCTTTCTGCCAAATCTCGATGGAAATGGAAACGCTCTGATCGTCGAGGGAAATTCTATGGCCGGAACCGAGGCGATCAGCGATTTTTTGTTCGATGATAACGCTCTGCTTCCTTTCCTTGGCAAGCTCAGGAAGCCCGATGGCACTTTGCCCCACTTTGAAGTACTCATCGAGGCGAACAGTGTAAATGGAAGTGCTGGGCCCTTCCATATTCTGGCATTTCGTACCCATCTATAGTCCCTTCGCCCGAAGCCAGATCATCGCGTGGCGAATACGAGACAGCACGCTGCCATAAACACAACGAGTTGCCCTTAGCGGGATAAAATTAGCTGCTCTTAGCCAGCGATCAGCGACACTTATGGTTCCTTGCTGGCGACAACTATTTCTCCCTATTTGAAGTGAGTTGAGACGATGCGGAAGCGCTTGGAGAGCGCTTCGCATGGTGACAGACCAACTGACGGCGGTTCGGTAGGGAATTGAGGCTTCAGAAAGATAAGCAGAGCGCACACTTTGCTGGTTTCACGAACGAACGATACTTCCAAGATCACGAGTAATGTACGGCTAAAACCTGACCGCTCACCTGGCTGTAGATATTCACGGTAGATATTGGGGTCACAGTACCGAGCGTGTCGACATAAACGCCCATGTCGCCTGATATACCGCAGCGACGTGAATAATGACAATGATCTGCTTCACCGACGGTGGCAGACTTTACCGTGTGCTTTCCAGACCGCAGCGCAAAGAAGATGCCTAGGTCAGAGTGACTCCCAAAACGGCCAAATAGCCACTGTGACTTGAAGTACCCTTGGCAATTGGTAGCGACTGTAAGAACCAGGTTGCGCGAGCTTCTCTTCGCTCTCTCCGGGATAACCGCTCACTTGCTATCTCCCCGAGAGATATTCAAACGCATCTGCGCATGCACTCCTAGTCTTTGAACGAGGAACGAGTGCGCTGCACAGGGCTTATCGAGCAACCATCTTCTGACCTTCATGAGCCCTCCTAGAGTTCTATTGTGGGGAGGGCAACAACAGAGCGCTGTCAGGAGCGGTTAGGCACTTGTAAGGATTTGTATGGAAGCAAATCAGTCAACGCAGACACTGAAGCGCGTGGAAGCATAGTTCGATCTCATCGAACATTGTTCGTGGGATATTTAGGCGAGGAATCCCGATGTTCTTTGCCCGCCGGCCGACGGCCTAGACAGCTACGATTGGTCGAAACTCTTAGCTTGTGCTGTTATGCTCGGACTGCGAAAGCTCATACCGACGGGATGCTGCATCGAAAGCGATCGGCAATCGAATCGTTATTTCAAGGCCTGTCGGCCGAAGATTCGCGGCGCTGATCGTACCGCGGTGCAAACGAATCGCCTCAGAGGCGATAGCTAGTCCGAGACCGTTCCCGTCCGTCGCTTGCTCGTCGCAGCTAATTCGATAGAAGGGTTGAAAGATTGCATCGAGTGACTCTTCCGGAACCCCCGGCCCATAATCCCGGACGAAGAGAATCCCCAGCGGTTCAGGCGTGCTCCAATCAATTTCTAATACGACCTCGACATTGGTTCCCGGGCGGGCAAATCGGACCGCGTTGCGAATGACGTTCTCACACACGCTTCGAAGGGCATGTGGATCGGCATTCTCGAGAATGATCGAACCCTTTGTACGGAGACTCACCGACTTGCCCGACGCTTCTGCTTCGAAGTTGCTGTCGGCGGCTACCTCCTCGACGAGCTGCGTAAGGTCGACGTCTTCTCTCTCTGCAGACGAAAGACCAGCTTCGAGGCGAGAGAGTGTCAAGAGCTGCCCCATCAGAAGATCGATCCTCGCAACCTCACGATCCAAACGCTGAAACATGTCATCGGAGTCTGCGGAGTAACGCTTTTTCAAAAGGGCTACAGAGAGATTGATGCGAGCCAGTGGAGAGCGCAATTCATGCGAGACCGAATTCAGAAGGTTCTTTTGCGTTTGAATCAACAATTCAAGACGATCCACCATCGAGTCAAAATCTTTTGCCAGAGCTGACAACTCGTCGAAGCGCCTGGACACTGAAGCCGGCACCCGTGCCTTGAGATCTCCTTGCGCGACTCTTCTGGCCGTCGACTGAATACTATGGATTGGCGCCGCGATATGATACGCAAGCGCGAGGCAGAATAGGGTAACCAGAAGGATCAGGGTGATGGTATACGGAAGTCCCTCTCCCAATGCCGCGTCACCTAACTTACGCAGACCAGGCTTCAGGTAGAGCATCAGCGTATAGGGGTGCCCCAAGGGAGAGATAAACCTGTAGGCGGCGATATCGTTTCGGAGCATAACGAGTTGGCCATTCTTCGCCGCGCGCGCAACTCGAAGGCCGTCGCTTGTCAGCGGTCGCGAGAGCACATCTTTATAGAATCCGTCGAGCAGGAAGAGTTGCTCCTTCTTATTGGCAACGTCGCTCTGCGAGAAGCGAGCAAACGCTTCAGGACCGCCCGATTCATATGTCCTAACGGCTTCCGCCGCCAGGATAGGGGCGACGATGGCATACATGTTCGGGGCTGAAACCTCTCTCATGCCTCTCAGGTGGGCACCTAGAAACGCGATAGCGAGCATACCCCAGGCAGTCAGCCAAAACCAGAGGGAGATCGTTAGGAAGAGCCGGTACACCGGCACTCTAGCTCTTACCCTGAGAAGTCTGGCTTGTAGATTGAGCGGCAAACGTTCCCCCTTCCTGATCATCGATCCTTACTTTGATGTATACGATACAACTCTGCCTACGAACAGCCTCCTCACCAAATCTATACAAATCCTTACAGTCGCTTCACGTTTCCTGACGGCACGCCAACATTCTGCCAGCTATTTTCGAATAACGATGTTCGTCGTACTGGAACTCTATGCGTTTCATAGGGGATAGAACCTCATGGGTCGGTAGTTGGTAAGGGGAGAGACAGAATGAAGAGAAGCTTTGTGGTTGCAGCATCGTCCGCAGTACTGATGATGCTATCGATGACACCGCTTGTTTATGGTCAAAGCACGAGCGTCACCGGACAGTGGCTGGTGGTATATGAAGGAAAGTCCGAAACAGCGCTGTCGACGCTCAGTCAGGCGGGGGGCTCCGCCACCGGACAGTGGATGTCGGAGAAGGGCGCTACGTCAAAGCTCAAGGATGGAAAGCTTGCAGGGGACACTCTCACCTTCTCGTTCGTTCATGATAAGTCACACTTCAATGCGACAGGCCATCTCGCCGGCGACACCATGTCGCTCGACATTATTGAGCTTCAAAAAGGTGGCAAGACTGCTGAGATCCATGGAAAGGCCACCCGTGGGGGGAATGCAGTAGCTATGTTGATTCTTGTAAAGCCCTAACCCTGAGAAGTTGTCGGCAAAAGTCGACAGGGGATTCGAATCTGTTCATTCTTCAATTCCCCTCGTTGTGCGCCCTGGTTCTCTTCGATCACCTTCGGGTGCCGCTTTTAAAGAAATCCTTTGAGGGTAGATCACTATGCAACAACTCACTCGTAGCCTCACCATTTTGGCCCTGATTACGGCTCGCACTATCTCTACCTCCCCGGTCTGGAAGCGCGCTTTGAGAAGGGGCATCTGGCGACGGCCACCTGCCGTCCTTGCCTGCACCCCACTTCTTCTGTGCCTAGTCACCGCCAATACATTTGGGCAACAACAAACTGCCGAATTAGGGATTAGCAGCAGTTCTCTTCCAGATGCACCTCTACCCCAGTCAGGCCCGCAGAGCTCGGCTGAGCAATCACCCTATGCGGAGGGGTCAGCCACTGTCTCTGGCACCGTTCTGGACGGAAGCGGAGCCGTCGTTTCCGGCGCACAAGTCAGTTTGACGCATAGAGACGGAACACAATTGCACAGTCTAAAGTCCGGGGGAAACGGTGAATTTGCTTTTACTAAGCTCCCTGGCGGTTCATATCTCGTGATCGTCAACGCCAAGGGGTTTGCGCCGTTCACATCTACGGAGTTCGTCGTCACGGCGCAGCAGTCCTACGAGGTTCCTAATGTCGCATTATCGGTTGCTTCGGCAGACACATCGGTGACGGTCCGTCCCACTGAAGAGATCGCCGCTGAACAGATCAAAGCGGAAGAGAAGCAGCGTTTTATCGGCATCATTCCGAATTTTTACATAAGCTACGTCTACGACGCGGCTCCGATGACTACGAAACAGAAATTCTCGCTCGCTTCACGCGACACCTTCGATCCCATTTCCTTGATCGGAGTAGGCCTCGCTGCCGGCATCGAACAAGCAAATAACACCTATGCCGGCTATGGGCAAGGTGCCGCGGGCTACGGCAAACGTTTTGCCGCACAGTTCGGCGATGGACGAAGCAGCGACTTCCTGAGCCATGCCGTCTTTCCGTCGCTCTTCCACCAGGACCCACGTTACTTTTACCAGGGAACCGGATCTAAAAAATCCCGCCTCGTGCATGCCCTGAGCTACTCAGTCATCGCACGTAGCGATACTGGAAAGCCTATGCCGAACTACTCCTACTTTCTGGCCGCTATTTGCTCAGGAGCCTTATCCAACGCGTACTATCCTCATGCGGATCGGGGAATTAACCTGGTCTTCACCACCGCCGCTATCGGCATCGCGGGAAGGGCAGGTGGGACTGTCGTCCGTGAGTTCTTCTCGAAACGCCTTACGACGAATGTGCCTGGCAATGGAAAACCTTAACATGGAAGCATGCTGATTGCCGATGAGAGACCGTCGGGTCGCATCGGCCGCTTGATACCGGAAAACACCTTTAAGTTCACCAAAACGATGGTTTCTCTGGTTCAAGCGCCAAAGGTTGGAACCGTCCCGCCTTCTTTAGTTGGCGTGATCGCACAGGAGGAAAAAAGTGAGAACGTATACCTCCCACAGCTTTGGCTTGCACTCTTGCCGGAGTCCAGATATCTCCAGGTCGGGCAACCTCGCAAGAGAGCAGTACCAGGTGCGGTTTTCCTCTGGCCGTTACCATAATGTCGTTTATCCACCCGACTTCTGTGCAGGGAGTGCCAATTACGCCAAAGGCGAACACAGCGACCTAGGCTTGCATGGGCCATGCATAGAGATAGCCAATTCCGCGCACGCTCCGAATTCTCTCGGTACCATCGTTCTGCGGACCAAGCTTGCGGCGAAGGTTGCTGATGTGGAGGTCGATGCTTCGATCGAAAGGGGAGAACTTCCGGTCAAGAACATTCTCAACGAGTGCCTCACGGGTCAAAACCTGTCCTGGCGTTTCAAAAAACGCGCGTAATAGATCGAACTCTGCAGAGGTCAACCTCACAAACTCTCCCGCCTTCAACACCGTGCGCGCCGCCAAATCGAGCTCGATATCTCCGGAACGGATCACAGGGGGGCGCGATGCGGTATTGCTTTCGGATTGCCACCCGGACCTGCGGAGTATAGCCGAGATTCGCGCGATCAACTCGCGGGGACTGAACGGCTTCGGCAGGTAGTCATCGGCACCGAGTTCAAGACCCAGGATGCGGTCGAATTCGTCCCCTTTGGCCGTAAGCATCAGGACTGGCGTGCGGACGCGACTTCTGATCTCCCGAAGAACGTCAAAACCCTTTATGTCCGGCAACATGACATCTAGAACGATCAGTTCATGATTGTCCTCGATTGCGGTTCTTATCCCTTCGCCGCCGGTATGCACAACGGAAAGAGTAAAGCCCTCCGGTTCCAGGTATTGCATCACCAGATGACACAAGTCACGGTCGTCGTCCACCACCAGAAGACGTGGGTTGGCGCGCTGTGTCGCGCCCTTTGAGTTGTGCAAGGTCTGTATCTCCGCGAGCCAAAGAAGCAGCTCTTGTTCATGATACCTCTGACGCTCTTTCCACTGATCTGTCACCCGTGTGGCGCGCAAGAATCTGCAATCTCAGCAAACTTACAAATCTTGACACTTTGCAGAGCTTTCCTGACAGCACTGTCCAGGCGCACCCATGACAATAAAAACCATGGAGGAACTATGAAGCGCAACATCTTGCTCAACTTCAACCAAATTGCATGGACACTGTCGTTCTTTGCAATTCGGATGGCCATCTTCCTCAGTTAGTGGATTGTGTGTTCGTAATTCGTAAGCGGTATGGCGATTCCATATAACTCCTCCGCTAACGGGACGAGAGATACCTTTTCACTTCAACAGCCTTATGAGTCCTTGCCTGTGTCAATATTCGAGAACTTACTCCCGCATCGTATACAGCGCTCATTGGTTGTGTTTTGCTTGTTGTCGGTCTTGCCTCCGCTATCGGCGCAGACAGCGAAAGAATTGATGACTGATGCATGCTACAACGAGCGCCAACAGCACAAGAACGACGCGTTGTGGGCAAGCCAGGTAGAGTGTCACACTGCCGGACATATTTACCTCGAAGAAGAAATTGAGACCGGGGGCGGTCCAATCCATCGACTCGTTTCGGTAGATGGTCATGAGCCATCACTTTTAGAACGAAAGCAGGACGACGATCGACTCCGCAAGCTGATGCAAAACCCTAAGGCCCAGCAGGCCATGAAGAAGAACCGGGGAGCAGATCAAAAGAACGTTGATGAGGTTCACGCTCTGAGCGGCATCATCCTGATCGATCTCGAGGAGAAGCGCTTGGCACCACTCGCAGCAACTCTGACAGAGCAAGTGGATTTTGGCTATGGAGTGCTCGGTCAACTGAAGAAGGGAGGCATCATCGAAGTGAAGCAAATAAGGCTTTCTCCAGGGATATGGAGACAAGCTCATCCAAGATCAACATCTACGGTCCCATCGTTCTCTTCAAGACAATTAGCAAGCAGCAGGATGAAACTCAAATCGACTTCAAGCTGGTAGCTCCCGGTATGAGCCTCGAGCAGGCTATTGAAGAGCTTATGGGTAAATGGTAGCTTGTCCGATTCAATCCAGGGATGGCTGCACGCCATCCTAGCTTGCAAACCAGCAGCTTGAAGGAGGTCATAACATGTTTGTTAAATCTAACGATGCTCCCGCCATTGATATGAGAGATAAAAGAAAATATCCCATACTCAAAATAATGGCGATGTGTGTAATCGTGCCAATCGGCTTTTTGGCAGTGGTATTCGCCTATCTTGCTTACCCAGGCACACCAAGCAAGTCTAAGTTCATGACATTTGAGGGATATATTGAGCTGCCCAAAGGTGGACTGTTCAACGTTCTCGACTATTTAACGCTAAATGGTGGCACGTTGTTCGTTACAAGTGAGTCGTCGGGCGCCTTATTCAAGGTCGACTTAGATCTGAACCACCCGTCCGTTAGCCCAATATCAGAAATGCCTGGAGCCGGCGCTGCTCACGGCGTCGCACTCTTGCCCGAAGCGAATGTTGCCTTTATTACACGAAGCGAAGAGAACATGGTGCATGTCTTCGACCCGAAATCTCTTCGGTTACTTGGGAGCATACCAGTTGCGGATGATGCGGATGCCATCCTCTATGTTCCGTCAGCAAAACTCGTGTACGTAGCGAATGGAGAGACAAAGTTGGCGACCCTGATTGATCCTGTGAAGCGAACAATTGTCGGAGCCATCCAACTTCCTGGTAAGCCCGAATTTCCCGCGCTGGACCCGCAGACTGGACTGCTCTATCAGAATCTTGAGGACATCAACTCGATAGCTGCGATCGATCTTGGCAAGCGATCAGTAGTAGGACAATGGTCACTCGCTCCTTGCAAGGGACCGTCCGGGATGGCAATTGATTTCGCGCAGCGACGGCTTTTTACGGTTTGTTCCGGGAATGCCGAGTTAGTGGTGTTTGATCTGGAGACGCATCGAGTGATTACGTCGCTCAAAATCGGCGGCGGCCCTGATTCGGTCGCGTTCGACCCAATGCTTCACCGAATCTACTCTGCCGGAAAGGCTGGAAGGTTGACTGTGATCCGGCAAGACGGCCCCGATGCATATCGTGTATTGGACGAGATACATACCCACTATGGAGCCCATACCCTTGCGTTAGACCCTATCTCGCACAAGGTCTTCGTGGGCTACGCAAGTCTTCTTGTACATCCCAGAATTGCTGTCTTTTCCCCAGTGCCATGAAGGACGTGTGAAACACCTGGTGAGCGGTGAGTTCGCCAGGCTTTTGTTGGCACCGACAGGGTACCGCTAAAACAGATACACCTAACGGCCACAGGAATGGGCAACTCTATGAAACTCTGGTCCAAACCCGATAAGGAGCAGCGAGATCCGGCCAAATCAGTGTGCGTCGGTTCCTGGGTGCGTCGACTCGTACTGTTCACACTCGTCGGACTCTTTGGACCCTACTTGCAAGGTTATCAGGATGAACTTCTCACTGTGAGCATTGTAGATTTCGATGGCGGAGCCGTGCCGAACGTCGAAGTCGTACTTAGGAGGGAGGGGAAGCTGCTCCCTCGAATGAAAACCGGGGCTGATGGCCGTGCTTCAGCTCGAGTGGGCCGGGGACCCGTTACCCTATCCATCCATCAGACCGGATACATACCGATAGAGCAGGTTGTCAACACCCGGTCCATGTCTGAGCCTGTCCTCGAAATCAGGATTTTACCCGTCCCGCAGGCACGTGAGACAGTAAATGTACAAGCGGCAACCGAAGACATTTCAGAACAGAGCTCCTCGCCAGGTGTGTCGATCGAGCCTACCGAGGCCAATGAAAGCCCAAGCCGGCCGCTTACTCTGACTGACGCTCTACCACTTGTTCCGGGTGTCGTGCGAGCACCGAACGGCCAAACTCAGATCGAAGGCTCGGGGGAAATGCACAGTGCTCTTTTGATTAATTCCATCGATGTATCAGATCCAGCGACGGGGCGGTTTGGCCTCAGCGTACCGATCGATGTAGTCGACTCCCTCCATGTTCTGACTTCTCCCTACCAAGCCCAATATGGCCGTTTCACCGCTGGAGTGGTAACTGCGGAGACACGGTCAGGCGGCAATAAATGGCATTTTGATCTCAATGACCCATTGCCTGAATTTCGGATTCGCAGCGGTCATTTGCGTGGCCTGAAGTCGGCCACACCCAGAATCTCCTTTGGTGGGCCCATCGTGCAGAACCGCGCCCTTTTCTCCGAAGCTTTGGAGTTTGTCGATAACAAGATACCCATCCGTACACTACCCTTTCCCTTCAACGAAACCAAGATCACGTCGGTCAACTCGTTCACGCAGACAGACTTCACGCTGACGCCCCGGCAAACTCTTACTGCAAGCTTCCATGCAGCGCCCCAATCCATCCGATACGCAAATCTCGACTTCTTTAGCCCCCAAGAGGTGACTCCAAACGATGACACCCGGTCCTATACCGGCGCCATCACACATCGGCTAGCGATCGGAGAAGGACTCTTGCAGAGCACCTTTTCTTTGAGCGATATTGCAACCACCATCTCTCCACAAGGTAACCTTGGCATGACAGTTCTACCGACTGGAACCAGCGGGAACTATTTTGCGGATCAGCAACGGCATTCCCAGCGCTTTGAATGGAATGAACTATGGTCTCTCAAATCAATGGCGGGTCTCGGCATGCATAAGATTCAATTTGGTTCTTCCGTTGCCAGTACAAATGATGAGGGACAGTTGCACGCAAAAACCATCACAATGTTTGATGGCCAGGGAGTGAAACTTCGCACAATCGACTTTACTCCTGGAACCTCGTTTAATCGAGGTGACCTGCAACCTGCTGTCTTCGTGCAGGATCATTGGACTTTCAACTCACATCTGGCGGTTGATGCCGGCATACGAGCTGAGGCACAGACCATCACGGCAACAACGCGCATTGCTCCTCGAATAGGATTTGTGTGGAGTCCAACGGCAGGTGAACGCACAACCGTCAGGGGAGGAATCGGAGCCTTCTACGATAGCGTGCCTCTGAATGTATACGCGTTTAGCCATTATCCTGAGCAAATTATCACAACCTATCAGCTGGATGGGACAGTAGTAGGCACTCCCCAGCACTATCTAAACCTGACGTCGGAGGCAGCGGCGTCAGAATTTCCTTTCGTCGACCGGGACCATAAAATCGGGAACTTCGCACCCTATACAGTTGCCTGGAATCTTGAAGCGGAACATCGATTTTCAGAGCATTTGACGATGCGCGCCAAGTATCTTGAAAGCCATGGAAGCGGACTGGTCACCATCTCCCCGAAAGTTGTTCAGGGACAAAACGCGTTTGTACTCGTGGGGGACGGAAGCTCAAAATATCGCCAATTTGAACTAACTGCACAGCTTTCATTGCAGCCCAACAACCGAATCTACGCCTCGTATGTCCGTAGTCTATCCAAGGGCACACTCAACGAATCGGACACCTATCTAGGGGACTTCTCCTCGCCCTTCATACGGGGCGACCTGTATACGAATCGAGCGGGCGACCTTCCCAACCGCTTTCTAACCTGGGGCAGCGTGGCGCTGCCATGGAAGGTGAAGGTCTATCCAATGATTGAATGGCGGAGCGGTTTTCCCTATCAATCGGTTGATGTCTACCAAAATTACATTCAGAGCATGAAGGCGGACAGCGCTCGCTTTCCCACGTACTTCTCCGCGGATGCTCGTGTGGCCAAGGACATCAAGCTGAACTCCAAATACACTCTGAGACCTTCTATATCAATCACCAATATTACGAACCACTTCAACGCGCTTGAAGTCCATGCCAACACCGCCGACCCTCAATATGGGCAGTTCTTCGGAAACTACGACCGTCATATGCGTTTTGACCTCGACTTGGTTTTCTGAGTAGAGCGTTATCAACTAAGAGCGTTTTCAACTAATAGCAGGGCAAAATACGGAACCTATTCCGTTGTTTTACGCAGATTCACAATTCGACGTCTCGAGTAGAGGGTGACATCGAAGACCTTACAAATCCATACATTGTCCCCACATATCTTGACTGCATCGCGGGTCCTTGTTGGCTACGCTGGCAACAGCTACAAAATGACTTGTAGCTGCCAGCTTTGATGCAGAGTACGCACAGGCTGGCGGGCCATAGAAAGACCACGAACGCGGAGAGTGTGAGCTTGTTGTTCCCAGGCTTCGCTCTCCGCCTCGCAAGATCCGGCATTTGCACGGATGACACATGTTTTTCAGGAAATCAGAAGTGCTTAGCTCGACCATAAGATGTCTGGAAGATCGGATTATGGAATTAGAGGTAGAGAATTCACGTTTGCAGCGACTTGTTGCCGAACTGCTGTTGAAAAATCAGCAGCTACGTAATGCGCATTCCCCAACCAAAACGATAGCCGAACATTCGAGGAACCCAAGTTGCTCGGGCTTTGCACCTCTTTTAGGAAGGAAATGACGACTCTCTATCAAGCTGAACTCACTCAAACATCCGCAGCGGATCGAACAGATTGGCTTTATATCAGGTCAGCCGCAATTCTTTTAACCTCGATGGTCTGCTGCGCATTCGTTCTTCGAATCGCAGTAGTAGCCTCCAGCTTCCTCAGTATTGCGGTACCTTCACTTGACCATGGAGAGTTTGGCGCGGAGATGGGTTGGGTAGCCCGCAGTTTAGCTTTGGGGCATGGGTTCAGTTCGCCCTTCTTCCCTTCAACTGGCCCAACAGTTCTTGTGCCTCCACTCTTTCCATATTTGCTCGCCGCCGTCTTCCGCACGTTTGGCCTCTACACTGCAAATCGGCCTTTTTCATTTTGTCGCTGGACAGTTTGCTTTCGGCGCTGACCTGTATTCCTGTTTACCTGAGTCTTAAATATGCTGCTGGCGAGAGCCCGGCGCAACTCGCGGGATGGCTGTGGATACCCATCACAGCGCAGAACCTGTGTCTGCCTTGAATGGCCGACACTTCCACCACAACCAGGCGAATAGCCAGATTTGTCCAAATCGCATGGCAAATGCCAGTAGAACAATCCAGCCAAAACTATGATTAGTTTTGTAATCATCGAGAGCATTGACCATTGCGCTTGGAGTAGAGAGCACCCCGAGGATAGAGGAGGCCAGCCATAGCCACCTCATGCGCCTCCAGTGACCCCGTTTCAGCTCCCACTGATCCATATCGGCGATAATCTCACGCTCTTAGCTTGGCGGCAATCTCTCAAGTGCAAGGGGCATGGGCTGTGCCCGCAAAACGGGGTCCGGCAATAACAGAGGCGACACTACTAGTTGTAGCTCCCACCGAACTCTTCGGGGGTTGCAGGGCTTAGTACTCACTGAGACTGAGTGGTTCGACCGAGCCAGGAAGGCCGATCGTCGGAAGCATTGAAACGATTACTGACGAGAAAAGCGTTTATCAGGATTGAACGCGACTGGATCGTCGAGGTCTCGTTGAGGGCTAGAGGAAAGCCCTGTCTTTCAACGCGTCATTGTTGCCGTTCACAGGGAATGGTCGCTCTCGTTCCATGTCCGAAATTGCTGTATCCCTGTCATGGCGCATGCCCTACGAAAGAACTAGCATTGATGTGGAGGAGCAACAACCGGATGTCAAACCTATCCTCAGCTCTCATCATTCCCGATTCCTTGCTTGCGAAAGAAGCCACTGATCTCCTGCATGAGCATTCCACGGATCTGCTCTTTAATCACTCGATGCGTGTCTACTTCTTCGCGGCGGAGCAGGGCCGTCAACGAAAGCTTCGCTTCGATCCTGAACTTCTCTACGTCGCGGCCGCATTTCACGATTTCGGTCTCATTAAGAAATTCTCGAGTCCAGACGAACGCTTCGAAGTCGATGGCGCAAACGCCGCCCGTCAGTTCCTCACTGCACATAAGGTCCCTGAAGAACAGGTAGAAATTGCATGGGCGGCCATTGCTCTGCACACCACTCCCGGCGTCACTCAGTACATGCGCCCCGAAGTAGCTCTACTCTATTCGGGAGTCGGTCTCGATGTACTTGGAAGAGGCTTTGATCAGTTTCCTTCGGAGTTGCGCGAGAAAATAGTGGCCGAATATCCTCGAAAGCACTTCAAGGAAGGCTTCATTCAAGAGTACTTTGCCGGCTTTGCGCACAAGCCCGGCACGACCTACGGCACCGTGAACTCCAGCATCTGTGAGCGTCTCATCCCTGGTTATAAAGCTCCTAATGCCTGCGACGTGATAGCTGCATCTCCCTTCCCCGATTCCGACTACTAACAGCGAGTTCCATGGAGTGAAGCAATGGCAGAGATGAAAGCAATGGAGTTTACAGACGAGTTGAACCTACAGCTGGTGAGACGTCCGGTTCCCGAGCCGCAGGCGGGTGAAATCTTGATTCAGGTCTCCGCCGCTGGAGTGACTCCTACAGAGAAGCTTTGGTATCCCACCAGCCACTATGCGGACGGTACAGCTCGATCCAAGGCGATTCCCGGACATGAATTCTCAGGTACAGTTGCGGGGTTAGGTGCGGGAGCGACTAGCTACAACCTGGGAGATGTTATTTTCGGCTTGAACGATTGGTTCGCAGAGGGTGCTACGGCTGAGTTCTGCATAACAAAACCATCGAATCTT
>JAOAPB010000054.1 GCA_025462645.1 Edaphobacter sp.
TTTCGTACGTAGAACATGAGGCCTCCAAAGAAGTTCACCAACGAGCCGAACAAAGAGAATCGATACAGAAGGCGCACTGATGCAATGCTCCAGTTGAACTGGCGGCTTCGAGCACCTTATCGATCTAGGAGGGATCTAGAAGTGGAGACAACAACGACGAAGGTTTGTGTAGCTGGGGGCCATCACTCTGCTCCTTTGTGATCGATTGTCGAATTGGAAAGTCGCGCTGTGGATGCTCCGATCGAAGCTGGCTTCGAACTGGAATAGAGCAACGCGTTGAAGAGGAACTTATAAGTCACTTCAGATTGCGCGCGGTATTGAGGCCGGAAACCAAACAGAACGATTCGTCCTTTGCCCACCGACTCTTCTGCGATGACCGATGTCCCTTTGAGAAACTGCCCTCCAAGAATCCACCCACTCAAAAGCGGTTTGTCGGTATTGAAGAACGCAACTGAATGTGCGTTGCCGTTGACCTTAAAGGTCGGGCCATTCTCGTAGAAGATGGGGACAGTTGGAGTCGATCCGAATGCGATGGGATTGGACGTGTCCACGGCTACCTGCAGGATAGATCCGGGGATGAAGAATGCTTTACGGTCGACTCCATCGAGGGCATTCTCGATTCTGCCGCTCTCCTTACCCGTATAAACCTCGGACGCCTTGTTGAGCGTGATGATGGTCCCGCCCGCCTCGGCGAACGTCTTGAGACTATTAAGTCCACTATCGCCAAGTCCTCCTTTGAACTCAGGAGGAGTCTGAGGACCGCGAGCGGCATCTTCTCCAGCGGCACGGGCTACAGGAGCGCCAGCAGCCCTCCGCTTCCCGCCAGCAGCCTCTCCAGCTTGAGTCGTTGGTGAGCTAGCTGTACTCTCGCCTCCAAGCCCTCTGCGGCCGGATGTAATTGCGGAGGCGGAATTGTCGGGAATCAGGACGACATCGAAGCCCTGATTCAAATCGCCCCTGCGGATATCGGCATCAACGAGACGCGTATAAGGAATTCCGTTCTGGTCGAAGATCCAGCGTGTCCACCCCTCATCCATTGAGGCTACCCAACTTTGATAGAGGCCAATGCGTGGAAGGTGGACCAGAAGGGCACTACCGGTCGGAGCCGCCGCCGCGGGACGGATGTTGATCGGGAATTTTTCAGCGATCGTCTCCAGCTTGGCATCGATACCCTCCTGCTGCGGGATGTAAATGGTGCCGGGGTCTGAGCCCGCGCCCGTCAGACGATACGCCTGCACGTCTTTCGCGAGTAATGCGAACAAGGCGTAGAGGCTGCTGTTCGTGTTGTCCGAGATCAGATAACCGTTGCCGCTTGACGACTTCTCGAAGTGGCCGGCAGCGGGCTTCGCGACATCCACCTTACTGCTGGCGACGCTGATCTTGTCCTTCACCGGAACCGCAGTCACGCCAAACAGAAGTGGAAGCGTCTGTGCTGTTACATCGTACGGTCGTTGTAGTGGTCCACCAGGGTATTCAGGGATGTTGGGGTAATCCTGGATCTCAAGTATGGTCTTGGCAAACGGTCCGTAAGGTTGGGCCAACTGCACAATATAGCTGCCACTCGAATAATGCTTTCCGTCCGCGTCGAAGTCAGACGTAGCTCGCTCTACATCGGCATCGCCAGTACGCAGAATGTTAATAAGTCTTGCAGTGGTAGCTGAGTCTGCCTGTTCGGCAGGGATGATATAGGCAGAAGGGCCCGCCTTGGGATTCACCGCGCGAGCACCAATCTGGTAGAAGTTGCTCAGATATCGCTCACGATATTGCGCGGCATTATTTGCGATCGAGAAGAAGGCATCGATTTGATAGTCTACGATGTCACTCAAGTGCCATGCCCCACCCTTCCACGGATCAGGAAAGTTCCAGGTTGCCACCTTCGCGTCATAGCCGATGCCCTTGTCCAGCTTCTCGAAAGGAATGTTGATCGGCGATGCAATGTCGACGCTTGCGGACTCCGTTAGCACGCGCAAACCGTTGTGAAGAGCGATGTAGTCACGCAGCGGAGACCAGAAATCGTACACACCGTGAATCAGCACGCCTTGCTTGCCTGTCTGCCCAATCTCAAGCGCAGTATTTGTGCCGAGTGCGTTCATGGATTCGACCAGAATCGGATCCACATTCGGGTCGACGGGATCGACCCAAGGCGGCAGATAGATGCGTGGTCCGTTTGATCCCATCTGATGGATGTCGTAGAGAATCTGCGGATGCCATGGATTGATGACCTTCTCGACCGCGAGACGAGTTTCTACCTGAGTGAAAGAGCTCCAATCACGGTTGTCGTCATGTCCCACATAGTGGTGCCACAAAACCACCGGACTATTGCCTTCATACGGTGTACCGAGATACTTCTTGTACCAATCGACCACTAACTGCTGACCATCGGGGTTGAGCGAAGGAACGAGAACTACGATGGCATTCTGGAGAATAGATTGAATGCGTGGTGTGTCGCCGGTCGCTAGCTGGTATGCAAACTCTGTTGCACTCTGTGAGCTGGCGATCTCGGTTGAATGCACATTGCAGGTAACGACCAGGACGGTCTTTCCTTCGCCGATAAGCTTCTTCGCTTGCTCAGGGGACGTTGTCCGCGGATCGGCCAACTTCTTCTGAATCTCCTGGTAGTGTGCCAGATGAGCAAGATTTTCGGGGGAGGAGATCGTTACCGTGATGAACGGCCGGCCCTCAGTCGTCTTTCCGACTTCCTCATATCGGATCCGATCGGACTCTGTGCTGAGCTTCTTGAAATAGGCGGTGAGTTGGTTCCAATCCGCCAGCTTGCGATCCGCGCCCGGCTTAAAGCCGAATGCCTGTTCGGGAGAGGTAATGTGCTTTTCTGCTATGAGTGGAACGGATGATACCAACAGTAGAAATAAACCGACGATCTTCTTCATACACTCCTCAAACTCGTTCGAATAGGTACTGGATTAGGCAAACTTGCAGGTTCAGATGTGACATATCAGCAACAAGCGCATGCTCTTTGCGTTGGCTGCGGATGCCGGACTAGTCGGGACGAAGTAGGAGTGTTGCTCCGAGCCTCGAACGCCTGACGAGACCAGTCAGTGGTGGGGACGGCGGCGGATGGGGTAGAAATCAAACCGAAGAATTTCAATCCCAGCTACAGCCCAAATTGTCGAGGTGAGAATAGAGATTAGCTACAGCGTACGAGTATGAGGCAACAACAGAACCTGCGCGCGAGGCGTACGTCTGCGAATTGAAGGGTGCTCTTCATGCTTGTGTGAAACGTAATATACACGGGTTGAGGTGGGGACGCAATTCTTTGTTCGATGGACGATAGTGAGAAAGGCGTCCGCCGACTACGTCGTGTAAACATTCCCAACTGTTTCTTGAAAATGAAAGCACCAACAAGCATCCCAAATCTGACCGAACTTACCTATCGCAGCATCACGGAGCAGTTACTAGATTGCACGCTCAGCGAAAGCACAGCATGACTCTCGATTTAAGGTCTGTATCGACATTCGGGACAATGCAATTTGAGGGAACGACACCCGTTCATCCTACAGTCGACTGTGGAGGCATAGCATCGCCTTCGGAAAACTACTAATCCGGTGGTACCATAAACATGATGATGTATTTCACCACCTCGGCACTCTGTCGCATGTGTTGTTCAAACACAGCGTGGGCAGTGGCTTGTTCAGGTGAAGCCGGTTCAGTTAGCCGGACTCCTTAGAGTTTTTTGAAGAACAGTCGTAATGGCCCATGAGGAATTCTCTCGTGGGCCATTTGTTTTTTGGGGAAGGGGTAGCGAGGTGATTGATCAAAGACATTTTGTGATGCGAAAAGTGTCTACAGGCTCGCAACGAAAGGCTTGGTACTCTCCTTCGACAGGCGATCTCTACTGCGGTATATGCCTGCGTGGGCGCGTTCATTCTGCGATCGGCTCCCAATGCACCGTATGCAACAGCCAGGTGGTCCGGGAGTTCTCGGTTCTACCAGGCGGCTCCAGGCGGCCTGCCAGCGCGACCATTCGCGCTGAACGCAGGAAACGAGAGGAACAACGAGCGGCCGCGACGGAGCGGATAGGCAACTTACTTGTGATGCGTGCGGGTAAATTCGGGGATGCTGTGCCGAGCGCGGCCGAGAGGCGAATGGGTAACTGTTGCTAAGTCGGCGGCAGAAGCTGATCCGCGAGGCTGGGGCGGGCCTACACCCGCCCCGTCTCAGTTTGGGAGACGGGAGTTATCTGCAAATTCTCCTGCGCACTGCTCTTTGCGAGAGAGCCAGAAAGGCCCAGTCCTGTATCCCGAGACATTCACTAAGCTGCCATCGGCATCTTGGACATCATAGTGCAGGAATCGGCGCAACGCCGGCACATCTCGGCGCAACGCATCATCATCTCGTTGCCGTTGGCCATCTTTTCGCACATCGTGGCGCAGCTCATGCACATCTCGGCGCACATGCCGCAGACTTTTGGACACATCGGGCTCATGCGCATCATGCACTTCATGGCCATATCGCACATGTCCGAGCAATCCTGCATCATGCACATCATCTCGGCAGACATGCTCATGCCGTTCTTCATGCACATCATCATTGTTTCGCTGCACATCGCCATACAGCTACAACAATCGTCCATACAGCGCTGCATTTCCTGCGTACGCTCCATAGTCATCATGGGGTTTTCTCCAGTTTGGATTTCCGCGTCGTTCGCGGATGCGAACAGGGTAAACCTACTCAGGCGCTCGTGTCTTCAGGATTACTGACCAACTATTAGATGATTCAGGAGATACGCTGAAACCAATAGAGGTACCTTGCTCTTTTTACTGCACTCTCATCTTGCACTGTGGCACCATGGCAAGCATGAACACGCGGCAAGTATGTTCATGCGCTACGGGTTCTTAAGGTCAATCCTTCCGTGTTGATGCGGGAGGAGCAAGGGCCTCCAGAGTCAGACGCTTAATGCTAGGGCCAGTGCCAATTGACACATTCAGGCTAAGGCGCTCGTCCAAATGATCTTCAGTCTCACAAAATCCGTCCAAGCCGGTTTGGTTTAGTAATGGAAAACGCGATTGTGTTTATAAACCGGTCGTCTGGGATCAGCATCGGACAACCCTTGCTGCAACAGGGATATCTCTGAATGTCGCAACCGCTCAGATTCGTGGGCATGTCTACATTTTGCTTCCAAGTCGGTCATTTAGGGGTCAAGACAAGTCCGCGACTTCGGCGGAAATGGCGTGGGTAGAGCTGCTATCCCTTGTTGTCTGAGCAACCCAGAGAATCGTAAAGCAAATCGGGGGCCAAAGCGCGGTGGTCTCAGCTCCGATGTCGAAGACACCAGTGAGCCATACTTTGGTCGCAGGCGAATCGGACAATCGGATCTGATCCATCAAATGTGACCGAAGACGCCGGACGAGCCTGGTTGTAGCTAGCGCCAACATGAAACTGCCCATGCGCTTCCTAAACCGCGACGAGTATAACCGGCTCTACAAAGTCATCGAACGCCGCTTTCCGGAGCATCTGGCAGAGTTCATCATCTCCGTCATCACTGGGATGCGCTTATCCGAGCAGTACTCTCTCACGTGGGGCCAGGTGTATCTCGACCGCCGTACCATCGACCTGACAAAGACGAAAAACGGCTCTGCTCGAACGGTTCACCTCAACACAGACTCGGTCGCGGCCTTCCAAACGCTCAAGCACAAACTGCATAAGCCCGGCGATCCGGTCTTCGTCTGGCAAGGTCCTCACTTCGACACCCGATCATGGTTCGTCCCCTGCTTGCAGGACGCTGAGATCGAAGGCTACGTCTGGCACTGCAACCGCCACACTTTCTGTTCATGGCTTGCAATGGCCGGTGCGTCTATCAAAGAGATCCAGGAACTCGCGGGACACAAGACGATCACCATGTCAGCTCGATATAGCCATCTGTCGCCCGAACACCGGTTGTCTGTAATCGATCGTATTGCTTCCATATGAACCACGGTCTTTCTTAGGATTCATGGAACAAATCATCAGTCGAAGGAACCCAGATAATGCCTGGGCCATCCTCTAGGAGCACTACTAATCGGCGTTCGTCCTTACGCACCATCGCTTTCACCTCGAACGTCAACAGACCTGTCAATCTTCCATGTCGAATATCCTCGACGACTTCCTTCCTGAGACCCCAAAAGAATGCTCCTCCTCCGGAAGGTGAGCGCATACCCACTAGCCACTCGGGCCAATAAATGCCATTCCAGAAAGTGCCAATGTAGCGGATCCCATCCTGCGTGAAACCCGTTCTGGCACTTTTGATTGAGATGCCTAACAATTCTTGATCACCGTGCGAAAGGTACTGCTCAAATTCTTGATCTGGACTGTACGAAATCTCGCGCATGCGTTCTCCGAACCTACGCACGAGGCCGTCTTGGTAATAGAAGAAGGGCGCGTAATGTCTCAGCAGAATTCTCAGCCTTGAACTTGAATTCTCATTGAGGCGGTCACCTGGTGGATCGAGAATCATGATTTCCGCTGACCTGCTTGTATTCGTTGTTCTTGGGAAAACGATTATGCCTGCAGCGCTCGAGAAGTCTCCATTGGCAAACTTCTCATGCACCTCATTTACCGCAGAGGTCATGTTCTTTCGATCAATGCGCCCACGAAGTTCAACATGTATTAGACTACCCGCTGCGTTATAGGTCTGAATGTCGTGCAGTGACAATCCGGGAGAGCCTTCCCAAAGCTGGTACGGAGTCGCATAAATGCGACTCGCAACCTCTAAGCCAATTCCAAACGCTAAGATTTCGCTACGTGTCGCACTTAGACGAGCATTGGTCTGGGAATCTACAACGAGCACTGTCCGATCAGCATTGTTCGCATGAGCCTCGCTTCTCAAATTTCCAATCCATCAAGAAGGCCCAAGCCTGCCTAATCTGCGCCGTCTCGAAGCCCTCACCTCGATCGACTACACCTTCGGCAAAGTGCTGCTCTCATCACAATTTCAATGATGGTCATTTGCAAGCCGTTTGTTTCGAGTATTTCCAAACGCGCTTCGATTTCTAATGAGGTGTTGCTACACCTTGACCGATCGACTTCTACGTTGAAGTGAACAGTGGCAACTGGAACTGGAACGAACGGTGCGGGGGTGGCGAGCGGATTGGGTGCGATTCCCGCACAAATAGCGTAAACCAACAGCCACCAAGCACAATGGAGCCCTTATCGAGGAGAGACCATTCCCGCTTTAAGTATTTTAGAATCTTAGTGCCGGGAGTGGGGTCGAACCCCCACGAGGTTGCCCTCGGCGGATTTTGAGTTTCCCATGAATACCGTAGGTCTATGATAAATAAGCGTAATCGAGCGTAATTAGCGAACCAGCTAAACCCCTTCCAACCCGTAATTTAGCGTAGCTTGCCGAAATTAGGGCGAACTGACGTCTGTACCCGAACCTGTACCCGAGATATTGGTTACGACGAAGCTTCTTCAGAGAAAAGTCCTCCTCGTCATTATAGTGAGCGAGAAGCTTTCCTGCCGATCGGAGATTCCCCGCGAGGAAGTGTTCCGCGAACCCTGTCACACTCAGACGTGCGGCAATCTCAATGGGCGATACGGGCCTGTTTGCAACAGTCGAGAACAAGCTGCCCCCATGGCAACCCAGCAATTCAGCGTCAAGCGGTAGTGATCGCCACGACTCTGCCGTCTCGCAGGGCCTTGATATCGCGAATTGGGGGCCGGCCAAAGAATCGCCTGTACTCGCGATTGAATTGGCTCGGGCTTTCGTAGCCGACCTCGAACGCCGCACTTGCCGCATCCAGTTCACCCGTGAGCATGCGTTGTCGCGCGACATGCAGGCGAAGCTGCTTTTGAAATTGCAGCGGACTCATTGCCGTAAGGGCGCGAAAATGGTGGTGCAGCGTTGATCGACTCATGCCTGCAATCGTTGCCAGGTGCTCTACACGCAGAGGCTTCTCGTAGTTTGAACGCAACCAGGCAACCGCCTTCGCCGTCCGGTGGCACTTGGTCTCCGACGTGGCAATCGCGCGAAGACGTGCTCCCTGACTTCCCTGCAGTAAGCGATAAATGATCTCGCGTTGAATGAGTTTGCCAAAGAATGAAATGTCTTGCGGAGCGTCCAGCAGATCTATCATCCGAGAACATGAATTGACCAGTTCAACCGTGGTCCCCCCGATGGCCATTCCGCACGCGCCAGAGGACTGCTCAGTCGTATGGACTTCCTCTGTCTTCACAATGTCCCGAAGAATCGACATATCCAGCTTCAGGAAGAAGGCAAGATAGGGTGCCTCTTTGCTGGCCGTAATCACCTGGCTCACAGCCGGCAGTTCCAGAGACGTAAGGAGAAATCTCGATCGGCCGAAAACGTAGCTCGCTTTACCGAGGTCCACTCGAATCCTTCCTTGCGCAATGACAAGAAGGCTTGGCTCGTAGATAGACGGATTCGGAACGGTCGGAGCAGTGTGGCGATAAAGCATTAGTCCCGGCACCTCCGTTGCACGTTCACCCGAGTCACCAAGTGAATTGCTAATCTTCTTCGCTAGCTCGGTTAGAAGGTGGGAGAGCCTGGTTGCATTTGCATCGCCAATTTTCCTTTGTCTCAGCATCTTCGAGGCGCCCTCCCCTCTCCTAAGCATAATCAGCGATTAGCACGAGCCGTACCACTAAATCATAACGACCGGACGAATAGGCAATGATTCGACAGAATCGGTCTACCGCAGATCAATCGCAGGTCGCTAGGGTTGAAGTGAGGAGTGAACAACATGAAAAGACGAAAACTCGGAACATTAGAAGTCTCAGAGATTGGATTCGGCTGCATGAATGCCAGCGGCAACTACGGACCCGCCCCCGACAAGAATCAAGGCATTGGGTGATTCGTGCAGCCCATGAAAAAGGCGTTACGTTCTTCGATACAGCCGAATTTTACGGTCCCTACACCAACGAAGAGCTTGTCGGAGAGGCGCTCGCGCCTATCCGCGACAGAGTCGCTATCGCAACCAAATTCGGCTTCGACAATGAAAAGGGCGGTCTTATTCTTAACAGCCGGCCGGAGCACATCCGGAAAGTGGTTGAGGAATCCCTGAAGCGCCTCAGAACCGATCGCAGCAGGAAAAGTGTTGCACTTCGGTCTATCCGAGGCGAGTGCAAAGACAATCCGCCGCGCGCATGCGATTCAACCGGCGAGCGCAGTTCAGACGGAGTATTCGCTCATGAACAGAGAGGTAGAGCAGAACGATGTACTGAAGACTTGTGAAGAGTTAGGAATCGGCTTCGTGCCTTGGGGTCCAATGGGACAAGGGTATTTAACTGTGAAAATAGATGCTCAAACGAAGTTCGATCCAAAGATGGACGTGCGATCTGAGTTCCCACGCTTTTCTTCTGAAAACATTGCAGCAAATATGCCGATTGTTGATTTTCTCAGACAGTTTTCTGAAAAGAAGAATGGAACACCCGCTCAAATTTCGCTTGGTTGCTCGCGCAAAAGCCGTTCATTGTTCCGATTCCCGGCACACGAAGTACCGATCACCTGCACGAGAATCTAAAGTCAATTGATGTTCGGCTAACGCCTGCTGATCTTCGTGAGATCGAAACTGCTCTCTCTAAAATTGAAGTGCACGGTGGCCGGATGAATGAAGAACGAATGATGGCGGTTGACCAAACAGCGTAACCGGTTATCGCATGATCATAGGTTCGCTAGGAACTTGGTGGACTGAGATATGGCCAAGCAGAAACTGAATCTGCTCTATCTCGCCCCCTGTCTGCTGGCAGGAGTGGGCGCAGGTCCATTGATTCAGCAACTGCGGCATGCTGAAAAAGCCAATTTCATTGGCTCCAACTCCCGCAAGACCGTTGTGACATCTGGTGTTCGGGATACCCACTTCGAGCTTCGTTTGGTCGTCAAGTTCGGCGCACGTGTTCGGCCGCTCGCTCAATCGAAGCGATAACGCGATGCACGGCAACGGCATCTTCAAAGCTCGGCGCGGTGCGGGTACCCTCGCGCAGGTCGCGTGCCATCCGCCCATAGATGCGAGCAACATTCCCCGGCGACATGTCTTCAGGCCAGCCGGTACGGTAGGATGCGGGGACCTCCAAGGGCTGGAACGTCTTTTCGTCTCCGCGCGCGCTCCTTTGAGAGAAAGCGACACGAATTGAGTGTGGCCGAAGGGTCCTGACACCCGAATGTCTCCTGCCGTTCCGTTGATCTCCCAGAAGAAGCCGTCGCCGTCCCGTGCCATGCCGCCGCGGTAATGGATGGAAACGGGCGCGCCACCGGAAAGAATCCCGCTGACCAGCACTTGGTCAGGGGCGGACATGGGCAATGTTTCGCCCGTATCGACCGCGAGAGCGGTGCTTCGTCGTGTGGCGAGCACCGATGACAATTGAACGACCTCGCCGAGCACGTCGGTGAGCGCCGCCAGCGTATGGCCCACCGGGATCGTCAGCATGGTGGCGCCGGCAGCGCGATCCAGCATGTATGCATCACTCTTCTTCTGGGCTATGGAGCCGCCCCAACCGCCGCCTCGCGCGACGATGGTCGTCGATAGAACCTCGCCAACGAAGCCGTCCGTGATCAGTTGCTTGAGATATTCGATTTCAGGACTTACGCGCGCCTGGGTTCCCACCACTCCCAAGATGCTCTTAGCCTTCGCAAGCTCCGCAAGTTCCTCCGCCTCCGCGAGGCCGTTACCAAGAGGCCACTCGCAGTACACGTGTTTACCCGCCTCAATCGCAGCCTTCACGACCTCCAGATGATGAGGAACCTTCACCGTGACGGTAACGATGTCTACCTCGGGCGCGGATACCAGTTCAGCAACATCGTTGAAGGCTCGCGGAAGTCCGAGCGCGGCCGCCGCCCTTTGGGCGCTGGCCAGGCTGGTGTTGGCGACGCCTACGATCTCGTAGCTATCGGACAGCGCACGCAGCGCTGGTACATGGGCGCGAGCCGCCCAACTCCTGCCCGGCTCCAATCCAACGATACCAACTCCGAAGCGTTGTTCTGTCATTGCGTTCCTCCTTGGCGTCGCCGAAGCGTAATTACGGCTGTAGTGTTGCGCTTTGTATACGGAGCGAGAAGATCGACCATCCGATCCGCTGCTGGGAAGGTCAAACGGGTCGATGGATTGGGCATGGTCGCGGCCATTGGTGATAACGGGATTGAAATCAATTCTCTCGGCCTAACTATCCCCTTGTTCGTGCGACGGACCATGCATTTGCGGCCACAACTATGGCCCCCTTGGTTCAACTTGGACTGGATTCTCTTTCCTTCTTCGTCTCACTTGACGATCAGATTGCGCGAATCAGCCGCATGAAGGCGTCGATCTTCTTCGTAATTCTCGCCCGGTCGGGCCCGAGGTTCTGCTCCAGGCAAATTCCGCTAAAGAACGTGACGATCAAGCCAGCGAGGGAATCATTATCGTCATGAGTTCCACGCGCTGCAGCTAGATTGTCGATGAGCAGCTGATGGGCTTTCATTACGCTCGCGACCATAATCTGGCGGGCTTTTGGGGGGAGGTCTCCGAA
>JAOAPB010000057.1 GCA_025462645.1 Edaphobacter sp.
AGAGCTTCTCCTGCAGCAAAGTGCCCGTTCGCGCGCAAATGGTCGTCGTACTCGAAGCATTCGTCGAACATGGCGTTTCGCTCGTCCTCAGTCATGCCCGCGTGTTTTGCTGGATCGTAGTATCCCAAACAGATGTATTTCATCGGTCTCTCCTTATGTTGTTGCCACCAGCGCAGCCCGCGCACTGGATTGTTCACCCTATAGTCGTCCGGGAAAGGGGAATTCGACAGCAGAGCAGTTTTTTTATTTCAACTCCTCGAGCCGCCCCGAAAGGAACCGCCGCTCCGCCTCCTGCGGAGCAAGCGCAAGCGCCTTCTCATACGAAGCACGGGCCTCCGGAAGCCGCCCTAACCTGCGACACAGATCCGCACGGGCGGAGTACGCGAGGGGATAATTGGCGAGTTCCTCCCGCGCCAGAAGGCCATCGATCAGACGGAGCCCCTGCTCCGGACCTTCGTGCATGGCGATGGCAACTGCACGGTTGAGTTCCACGACCGGAGATGGCTGAATTCGAATCAGTCGGTCGTAGAGTAGCGTGATCTGGCGCCAGTCCGTGGATTCCGCCGAGAAAGTCTCGGCGTGAACTGCCGCGATGGCCGCCTGCAGGGTGTAAGCACCGAAACGGCGGGATCGAAGTGCGCTCTCGGTGAGCGCGATGCCTTCGGCGATCTGATCTCGATTCCACAGGGAGCGATCCTGCCGGTCCAGCAGGATCAGTTCTCCTTCTGCAGAGCTTCGAGCGGAGCGGCGCGATTCCTGCAACAGCATGAGCCCCAACAGGGCCCATGACCTCGGGTTCCGGGAGAAGGTCGAGGAGCAGTCTACCCAGACGGATCGCTTCGCGGCTCAATCCCGCTCCTGTTGCTTCCGCTGAGTAACCCGCGTTGAAGACCAGGTACACAACCTGGAGCACGGCCCCCAACCTCGCAGTTAATTCCTGCGGCACGGGCACTTGGTAAGGAATCGCCTTATCGCGGATGATGGCTTTCGCGCGAACGATGCGTTGAGCAAGCGTCGCCGGCGTAGCGAGAAATGCCCGGGCAATCTCCTCTGTTGTCAGGCCGCAGACTTCACGCAGTGTTAACGCAACCTGCCCCTCCGATGGCAGTGCAGGATGGCAGCAGGTGAAGATGAGACGAAGACGATCGTCCTCCATCTCTTCTTCCTGCGGCGCTTCATTGACGCGCGCTTCGAGTTGGAGTGCCAGGTCACTCTGTACGGCGTCGAAGCGTGCCCGCCGGCGCATCACGTCGATGGCCTTGAAGCGGCCAGTCGATATGAGCCAGGGGCGCGGCTTGTACGGAAGGCCGGTCTGCGGCCACCTCTCCAGGGCGGCAGTGAAAGCCTCGTGCATGGCCTCTTCGGCGAAATCGAGATCGCCGAGCAGGCGCACCAGCGTAGCCAGAATTCTGCTCGATTCCGACCGGTAAAGAGTCTCTATGGTCCTACTCAGATCTTCGGGCGCATTCGGCGGCATGCATGTCAAACTAGCAAACGGACAGGCTCGACACAACTGCAGTTGGCAGCTTTGAACTAGCAAGCCTAAATATATCTTAGTAAAAGGGCGCAGGGTGCCACCATCCACTTTGACGAGTTGTGGCTGTGTCGAACTAATGACGATATCAGGGCGAGTCACTCATCGACGCGCGACGCGAGCCGAATTTCCGATCCTCAGACGTGTGCTCTAGTGACCCGGAAGTACACTTCGTCCTGCCCACGGGTTCACCGTTCCCAGCATGGGATTATACGGAGCGATTTGGGCCGACAGACGTGCGTCAGAGCGGCCTTCACATTTGCCCTCCGCATAATTACGCTCTCCACATAATGCGCACTACAATTATTTATGGGTTATCAGTCCCGCATGCGCGGCTACGATCTGCCACCTCTCCTGTTGTGATCGTGCCCACACTCGTGTGAAGCGGAAATCTCCATTCGCAGGAGCACCCTCATACGTTCCGGACAGTTGCATTCGGACCGATACTACCGCTGCGTCGCCCAAAGCTCTGACATGTAGCTCAGAAGGTTCCAAACTCACGATCTTGAGCACACCTGAGCGATAGACAGCGAGGTCGTCGTCTTTGCCTAGCAACTGCCCAAGGTGATTGGTGAAAATCAGGTCTGGGGCTAGAAGCTCGTTCAAAGCAGCAACGTCCGAATTGAGCATCGCAGTTCTAAGTTGGTCTTCCACTTCCACGATCTGCGCCCGTGATGAACTGTGCATGAATCGCTAACGCCGCCTTATTCTCGATGGTGAGCCAACTATATTATCGCCCCCAATTTCATATGAGACGTATGCTCTGCTGACGAGTGATGTTGCCTCAAACCGATATCAAGTCAGCGCTACACCTTCGATTCGCCAGCGGAATCTCTTCCTCGACAGCTTCGAGAGGTAAGCGTACGACCACCTCAAGCCCTCCGCCAGATCGATTTAAGGCAACGATGCTGCCGGGATTCAGCTTTTCGGAAGGACGACGAAGGGCCCGGGTTCCTGTTGCGAGACTAAAGATGTAAAAGGTTGCAGCAGGTACCCGTAAAAGGGAGCTCCCACACCGGCGACCGCAGCTCCGGCATCGGGTTTGCTTGAAAGAATCTCCTGCACTGCCTTGCTATCCAACGAGCCCAGGTTTTGGATTTCTTCCTCCGAGCGCTATCGGTTGAGATTCCGGTTCCTGCATACATCTGCCGATAGAGCTTGGAGAGGAGCATAAACGCGAGCCGTGCACGCAGGTTCGGGACACAGGCTGAACGCTGCCAAATTGCGCTCAGATTGTAAAAGCGGTCCCAGACCTTCTGCGTGCGTTCGCTGATCTCAACGGAACTCATCGACGGATGCGGGGTGAACATCTTGGGACGGACTGCTGTTGGGATCAGCCAGTACCGGGTGATGGGAATCTCTCCAACCAGCGTGGGTGATTTGGCCTGTTCCTTTTCCCAGCGGGCGAAATCAACGGTACCAGGAAAGGGCGTCATCATCACGAATTGTGCGAAGGTGACGCCAGCTTTGAGCGCCATGGCGACCGTTGCGCCGAAAGTGGCGGGTTTGTCGGTAGGCAGGCCAAAGATAAAGGAGCCAAGAACATGAACACCGTGTTCTTTGAAGGTCTGCAACTGCTTCGCCAAAGCCTCGCCAGAATAATTGAAGTCTTTAAAAACTGCCTTCAGGCCTTCGGGGGTTACCGCTTCGACGCCCACCAGAGCGCCTTTGATGTTTGCCTTTCGCATTGCGTCTAGGTATTCGCCGTCTTCACCTGCTTCCATGGTAATCTGCGTGAAAAAGACCATATCCTTGGGCAGCTTAGCCAATTCTGCCATGAGCTGAAATCGTTCGGTGCGTATTGCCATCAGCTCTTCGTATTTAGCGGTATTGTTCTGTTCGTGAGCGAAGCGGATGCGGACTCCGGACATCCTTGAGGTGCATGAGTTGGTAGCGTTGTTCGACCAACTCTCGCATCGCGATCGGTCGATGGCGTTGCTCGATGTCGTTACCGGACTGCGTCGCAGCGAGTTGATTGGACTCAAGTGGCTTGATGTCGATTTCGAGCAACTGGAACTCTCGGTCACTCGTTCGGTCTACCGGCAGAGAGTGGGCAGGTGCAAGACAGAGATCTCGAAGAAACCTGTTCCGCTCGATCCATGGGTGGCTGAGGAGCTTCTTACCTGGAAACGAGCCGCTCCCTACAATCAGCCGGAGGACTGGGTCTTCGCCAGCACGCGGAAGCGGGGAACGCAGCCCTACAGTCCAGACTCGATCCTCACGCGGTCGTTTCGTCCCGCTGCGAAGCGGGCGAAGATCGCCAAGCACATCGGCTGGCATACCTTCCGGCGCACCTTCTCGACCTTGCTCAAGGCCAACGGCGAGGACATCAAGACGGTGCAGGAGCTGCTGCGGCACGCGACGGTCAAGATGACGCTTGAGGTCTACGCGCAGGCGGTCACCCCGGCCAAGCGGAAGGCGCAGTCGAAAGTGGCAG
>JAOAPB010000065.1 GCA_025462645.1 Edaphobacter sp.
AGCGACTGCATTCGGAGTGGTCGGATGGAAAAACGGAAAACGACAGATTCTTACTGTCCGCAACGGCCTGCCTTGCGACAGCATCCACGCACTCATTTCAGACGATCAAGGCGACCTGTGGCTTTACGCACAGTGTGGTCTCATCGAGGTCGCAGAGGCCGAGCTGCAACGATGGTGGAAGCGACCTGAAAGCAGGCTGAAACTGAGAGTTTTCGACGTGTCGGACGGAGTGCAGCCGGGGCGCGGTCACTTTAATACGAGCACAAGAACTCCCGACGGGCGATTGTGGTTTGCCAACGGCAGTGTGCTGCAAATGATCGATCCAAATCATATGGCCGGGAACACTCTAGCGCCGCCAGTACATATCGAGGCTATCGTCGCAGATCGAAAGAGCTACTTGCCGCAGGAAGGGCTTAGTCTTCCCCCGCTAACCCGCGATCTTGAGATCGAATACACTGCACTCAGCTTCGTTGTGCCGCAAAAGGCCCTGTTTCGTTACATGCTTGAAGGCCACGACGCAGACTGGCAGGAACCCGGAACGCGGCGCCAAGCTTTTTATAATAATCTCCGTCCAGGCCACTACCGCTTCCGCATGATCGCCTGCAACAACGATGGCATGTGGACTTCGACTCCGGCGGTATGGCGCTTCGTTATTTTGCCCGCATATTACCAGACGCTATGGTTCAAAGCGGCATTGTGGACAACCGCCGTCATGCTGTTGTGGCTGTTCTATCTTTATCGCCTGAGGCAAATAAGTGCGGAGATTCACAGTCGCTTCAATGTGCGCCAGAGAGAGCGGGAGCGGATCGCGCGCGAATTGCATGACACTTTATTGCAGGGATTCCAGGGGCTCGTGCTTCGATTTCAGGCTGTTCTCAACCGCATCCCTGAAGACGACCCACTTCGTGCAAGTGTAAGGAACGCCCTTCTCCGAGCGGATGAGGTCCTGATCGAGGGCCGGGACCGGGTACGAGAAATTCGGTCGGAGGCATCCCGCGACCTCCCAAACCTGCTGGGGTCATTCGGACATAGCCAGGCATCCGAATCGACCTCCTTTCAGTTATTCCTTGAAGGAACAGTTGTGGCGCTCAAACCACTCATTTGCAGCGAGGTATACCGCATCGCTCGCGAAGCATTGACCAACGCCTTCCGTCATGCTTCCGCAAGCCAAATCGAGGCTGAGCTCATCTATGACCGGGCACAATTCACTCTGAGAATCCGCGACAATGGAACCGGCATCGATAAACAGACGGCAAGCGGGGGACGCTTGGGTCATTGGGGACTTCAGGGAATGCGCGAGAGAGCCAACTTGTCAGGCGGAAAATTATCGATCTGGAGCCGTCCCAGTGCCGGTACTGAAGTTGAATTAGTGATACCAGGAAAGCTCGCTTATGCGGAGAGCGGACCATCAGATAAAGTGTCGTGGTGGAAACGCGTGATTTGGCGTCGGAGGTGAAGTGATGCGGGTTCCCGGCGAAATCAGGGTCATGATTGTCGACGACCACCCTTTGTTGCGAGAAGGTGTTGCGGCTGTGCTCGAGGGTGAGGAAAAGATCTCACTGGTAGCTGAGGCGGCGAATGGACGGGAGGCTATCGAGAGATTTCGTGCCTTTTGCCCGGATGTCACGTTGATGGATCTCCAGTTACCCGACATCAGCGGCATTGAAGCCATCAGGTCGATACGTCTCGAATTCCCTTCCGCTCGTTTCATTGTGCTGACAACCTATCGCGGAGATGTTCAGGCTCTGCGAGCTCTCAAGGCAGGCGCTACCGGCTACATGCTCAAAACATCGCTTCGAACAGATCTGGTTGATGCTATTCGGGCGGTGCATCGGGGCCAGCGCCGCATCCCGCCCGAGATCGCGAAAGAACTTGCAGAGCACGTGGCCGACGATAACCTCAGCGAACGTGAGATCGAGGTACTTCGCCGTGTCGCGGCAGGCACCTCCAACAAGATCGTTGCCGATCAACTCAACTTGACCGAGGCCACCGTGAAGGCGCACATGAAGAACATTCTTTCGAAGCTCGGCGCCAATGATCGCACGCATGCTGTGACCATTGCCTTGAAGCGCGGCTTTTTTTCTTAGCTTCTCACTCCGGACCGACAGTGTGAAACCGCTTTGGTTTAAGACAAGGACAGCAGCCATCATGGGTTGCCTCAATCGTTTCCTACCCGGCGGCCTTGCTCCTGGGTGGGACGGGCTCGGGCAGGTAGCAAGACAGCGCGATCACCCTCCAGTTCGCCATAGCGCGAAGCGAGTGGAGTTGCGTTCCACCCGCTTCGCACTTGTTGCAGAAAGAACCGTGTTTGCGGCACACCGGGGTGCACTCGGGACGCGCACCCCGGTGCGCTCAGAAAGACACTCCGGCGTGCATAGCGAATGTGACAGCGTTCGTCGCAGGCACGCCTACCGGCCGACTGAAACGGACGGGCAAGTCTGCCTCGACGAAGTAAGCTTTGAACAAGCCGTTGTTATGCTTGATGGGCCAGCTTTTGTTCACCAGGGGCGTAAATCCCCATGTCGCATTATCGACGACGAACGCCACTCGTCCCCCCG
>JAOAPB010000083.1 GCA_025462645.1 Edaphobacter sp.
GGCTGAGGCGGGATCGTACATTAGAGATCTCCCTTATCGTTAGCCCAGTTCAGGATGCCCTTCTTCCAGACATAGAAGAGACCGACAGCGACGAAGCCGAGATAGACGAGCATCTCGTAGAAGCCGAACATGCGGGAGCCGGTGATGGCCGGAAGGCGACGGAAGATCACGGCCCAGGGAAGCATGAAGACGGCTTCGACATCGAAGAGGATGAAGAGCATCGCGACCATGTAGAAGCGGACCGAGAAGCGGCCACGGGCATCGCCGATCGGGTCCATGCCGCACTCGTAGGCGCCGGCCTTGGTGCGTGAATTCTTATGCTTGCCGATCAGGAAGGAGACCCCTACCATGCCGCACGCGACTCCGAGCGCAACCAGGATCTGCAGCACCAGCGGAAGGTAGTTCCAGATGTAGGGGTAACTTTGCATGGCCATCTTCGACTCTAAGATTGCGGCTGGCAAGTGTCAAGTAAACGGCTGTGCTTGTGCGGCTATCGAATCAATGCTATGTACCTGTCAATAATGGTGTTGCCGAAGAGGGCCGAGATGAGTCCGCCGATGGAGAGAAAGCTGCCGAAGGCGAGTTTGGATGCGGCCCCGGCTCTGCGTTGGGCAAGCAGAACGATTCCGTAGAGGCCAGCTATCAGGACTCCGATGAAGAGGGCGAGGATCGCGGGCCAGAAGCCGAGGAAGGCGGCGATCATGGCGAGTAACTTGACGTCGCCCAATCCCATGCCTTCGCGGTGGCGCAGGGCCTTGTAGAGCCAACGGATGATGAGGAGGATAAGGGCGGTTCCGCAGATGGCGGCGATGCGGCCGAAGATGAGGCTCTCCGGGCCGGTGAGGAAGACGTTGCCGTGATCGGTGACGCCGCCGGGACTGGTCAGGTGGAGGCTGTGTCTGGTGAGGAGGACCTGGTCTTCGGTGGGGCCGAGGAAGATGGCCTGGGTGCAGACGAGGAAGAGGGCTATGGCGATGCCGGTCAGGGTGAAGGCATCGGGGAGCGTGAAGGTCTGCCAGTCCATGACTATGAGACCGATGAGGAGGAAGCCGAGGATCGCGAGGCCAAGCACGGCAAGCAGGTAGATCGCGATCTGGCTCGCGGAGGGAGAGGGTATCGCTGCGGCGCTCATCGTGGCATCGAGGTGGGTAGCATCCCAGAACAACTTCGCGGTGTGCAGAAGCCAAAGTCCAGTGGTGAACTCCACCGCTGGATATCGCCACGAGATGCCCGCGTGGCAGTCGCGGCAGCGGCCTCGGAGGAGGAGCCAGCTTAGGAGCGGGATGTTGTCGTACCAGCGGATGGCTGCTTCGCACCGGGGGCAGCGGGAGCGGGGGTGAATGACGGATTCTCCCTTTGGGATGCGGGAGATGCAGACGTTCAGGAAGCTGCCGAAGGCTAGGCCAAGGATGAATCCGACGGCCTCATATA
The DNA here is from genome assembly GCA_025462645.1 of Edaphobacter sp. Classification (GTDB taxonomy): domain Bacteria; phylum Acidobacteriota; class Terriglobia; order Terriglobales; family Acidobacteriaceae; genus Edaphobacter. The sequence continues at coordinate 1,432 of JAOAPB010000083.1, forward strand.
CATGGAGCGTGGTCACGGTCGAAGTATACGGCTCTGCTATGGCTGCAATTGTTCCTGTAATCGTTCGTAGATGCACGCTTGAAGTTCTCTCTTCCCCCGCAGGGGGGTACCCCCCCTCCCCCCTAATTGGTGGGTAACTCTTTTATATTCATATAGTTACATCAATAGTGTCTGTAAATTCATCATTCTAAAAGGTTTACGGCTAAAGTCGTCTCCTGCCTAGGGTTATGGGTGCTCGCAGAAGAGCCCCGACGTTTGCCGGGGCCTTCTGTGACTCTGTATTGATTGTAGCGGACGGAGGAAAACTAGTATGCCACGTGGATGTATTTGATTTTGCTGGAGTTAGAGAGAATGGGGGCTTGACAAGGTTTTGCTGGGCTTGCGGCCGCTCCGGGGCAGTGTGAGCTTAGCGACTCCGAGCCCCGACGGCGACCAAACCGACACCGGCGATGAGAGCGATGGTGCTAAGGATGGGCGAGATGGGAAGCGTGTCTTTGGTTTGGTGGGAGACCTGAACCGGACCCAGGTCCACATCCTTCTTCTGGTGGGTGAAGGAGATCCCGCCTGTGGCGAATCCGACGATGCCAAGGATGATAAGTAGAAATCCAATGATGGTTGCTGGCTTCATTTTGAGAGAAACCTTTCCTGTTTCTTGAGAGCGACTTTGGTTGTGATGCGTATGTAATTGGGAATAGATGCCTTGGGCATGTTCTATGGGGTTGAACTTGTGTCCGGAGGAAGACAGTAGTAATCTGCGGTTACACGGGAAAGGAGGATGATCCAGCCTATGAAAATTGACAGTAACAGTTGCATCAACGTACGTGAGGTGACTGAGGCTTAGAGTGCGTCCTGCTCTAGACCTGGCGGTCTTTCAGAAGTAGCAAAGATCCTTGCCGAGGCCCGTTCCGAGTGGGGACGCCTCAGGTCAATCTCAACAGTTCACCGCCAGACGGCTCGCGGCTCTTCGGAGTGCGCGAGCCGTTTGCCTTTAATCCGAGTGAGAGCTTTAGAATGGCTCTATGAAACCCCTCGTCATCGCCGGAAGAGCCTTTCAGTCGCGCCTCATCGTTGGAACGGGAAAGTACAAAGATGGGCCGGAGACGCAGGCGGCCATCGAGGCCTCGGGCGCGGAGATGGTGACGGTGGCGGTGCGGCGGGTGAACCTCGACCGGTCGAGTGAGTCTCTGCTGGACTATATCGATCCGCGGCGGTACTTCCTGCTGCCGAATACAGCGGGTTGTTACACGGCGGATGAGGCGATTCGGGCGGCTCGGCTGGGTCGCGAGGTGGGGCTGTCGGACTGGGTGAAGATCGAGGTGATCGGAGACCAGCAGACGCTCTATCCCGATGTTCAAGCGACGCTTGAGGCGACCCGGGTACTGGTGAAGGAGGGCTTCACGGTTCTGCCGTATACCTCAGATGACATTGTGTTTGCGAAGCGGCTGATCGACGCCGGTGCGGCGGCGGTGATGCCGCTGGGGGCTCCGATCGGAAGCGGGCTGGGGCTGCAGAATACGGCGAATCTGCGGATCCTGCGGGAGCTGATCACGGAGGTTCCTCTGATTGTGGATGCAGGGGTGGGGACGGCTTCGGATGCTGCTGTCGCGATGGAGCTGGGCTTCGATGCGGTGCTGATGAATACGGCGATTGCGCAGGCGAAGGATCCGCTGCTGATGGCCGAGGCGATGCAACATGCGGTGCTGGCGGGGCGGCAGGCGTTTCTGGCGGGGCGGATGCCGAGGAAGCTATATGCGACGGCCAGCTCGCCGCTCGAGGGGATCTCCCGGTAGGTTGTCACTGGTCTACGGTTTGCAACGAGATTGCACTGGTTGGAGCAGAGCCTTCCGGCTGATCGAAGATTGTGGTGGAGAAGCGGGTTTCTCCGCTACGGCGGCAAGTGCGCGCCTCCGGTCGAAATGACGATTTCGTGGCAGGGAAATTCGTGGCAGGGAAGAGAGAACGGTTCGCGCTTTGCGCGAATACCCCACCTTAGCAACGATGAAACCGTTGCTAAGGTGGGGTACCCGATTTGTGGGGACCGCATCTGCGATGGCATTGGAAGGTGGGAGGGAATGCAGTAAACTTCGCCCATGCGAGTCTTCGGTATCGATTGCGGGACGGAGTTCACCGGATATGGCGTGGTTGAGGTGGACTGCGACGCGAGGATGCCGCGTCTGGTGCATCTTGCAGCGGGGACGATCCGGCTAAACAAGAAGGAGAAGACTCCGCTGCGGCTGGCGCAGGTGTATGCCGAGTTGACTGCGTTGATGGCACTGCATCAGCCCGAGGTTGTGGCTATCGAGGAGGTCTTCTTCTCCGCGAATGCGAAGTCCGCACTAAAGCTGGGCCAGGTTCGCGGCGTTGCGATGCTGGCTGCCGCCACCAGCGGCCTTCCGGTGGCGGAGTACGCTCCGCTTTCGATCAAGAGCTCGGTTGTGGGCTATGGGCTGGCGGCGAAGGAGCAGGTGCAGTTTATGGTGACACGGCTGCTCGAACTGGATCATGCTCCCGAGTCCGCCGATGCCGCCGATGCGCTGGCTATCGCGATCTGCCATATCCACACCTCGCAGACGCTTCAACTACAGGGTGCCGGCCGATGAAGTTTTATGCCTGGGCGATGCTTGGGGTTGTGGTGGCGATGTCGTCTGCCTCTGTGATGGAGGGTCAGCCTACGGCACCGGCCGATCCGCCTGCCGTCCTGCAGCCGGAGGTCAGCTTCCAGTTCGATCGCATCGGACTGCCTGTGCCGCGCTTCACGGTTCAGGTTCGCGAGGATGGAACGGGCAGGTATCAGGCCGATGAGGCCGATGGCTCGTCGGCGAGCCAGTCAAGCTCCGCGGTGCGCTATGTGGGCGGCAAGCATATCGATCGCACGATGACGCTGGGTTCGGCGACGGTCGCGAAGATCTTCAAGCTGGCGCGAGGGCTGGATCGCTTCAACATCGCGTGTGCGTCGAAGGCGAAGAACATAGCCGACACCGGCAAGAAGACGCTGAGTTATGTTGGAGCCGATGGCCGAGGTTCGTGTAGCTACAACTACTCCGAGAACAAAAGCGTCGCCACGCTGACGGACATGTTCCTGGCGATCGCCTTCACGATAGATGAGGGCCGAAGGCTGGATTTCCTGCATCGCTATGACCGGCTGGGCCTCGATGCCGAGATGACTTCGCTGGTGCACGAGATCGATGAGGGGCGCGCCCTGGAGCTGGGTACGATTGCGCCGTCGCTGGATGCAATTGCAGCTGATACGGCATTGATGCAGCGCGTACGAATGCGGGCGACCAAGCTGCTGGAGCAGGCAAAAGACGATAGATGATGCTTCGGAACAGTGGAAAGCGTCTAATATCTGGGCGCCAGGCTGGGCCGGAGGGCTGCAATGAGAGACCGCGTGAGGATGCGCCGGTGGCATGTGGGCTGGAGCACGGGGTTGGCCCTGCTTGGTCTTGTTTTAGTTGCGTTTACTGTGGCGGCGCGAGCCTACGATGCTCCACCCGCACGTGCCGCCCGGCTGAGCTATCTGCAGGGCAGCGTCACGGTTGTGCGTACGGATAATACCGGTAGCGACTCCGCGCAGCTGAATATGCCGCTGGCCGAGGGGCTGCGCGTGACGACGGGCGACGATGGCCAGGCTGAGATTGAGTTTGAGGATGGCAGCCTGGTGCGGCTGACGCCGAATAGTTCGCTTAGTCTCGATAGTCTGAGAGCGGACGCCAGCGGTAACTTCCAGACGCAACTGGCTCTGGTTCAGGGGTTGGTCTACGCGGAGCTGCGCGCTTCCTCGAAGTATGTCTATCGCCTGAGCGCGGGCGAAGTGGTCGTCTCGCCGGTGGAGAATGCGGTGATTCGGATCAATCTGGATAAGCCGCCAGGGGCGATCTCGGTGCTGTCCGGGACGGCGCACGTCGAGCACCCCGGCTCGGCGGATGCTGGGGGGTATCGGACGGATGTGCGCGCGGGCGAGACGCTCTCCGGCGACTCCACCGACCCCGGCCGCTACTTTCTGACGCAGCAGACTCCCGAAGAGTCGTGGGATGCCTGGAACGAGGAGCGCGAGCAGGCAGCGGCAGATGAGTCTGCAAGCCAGACCGCGGCACGCGACAACTATGCCGGAGATCACGGCTATGGGTGGTCCGACCTGGACGCCAATGGAAGCTGGTATGACGTGCCGGATCAGGGCAGGGTCTGGCAGCCCACGGTTGCGGCGGACGCAGATTTCGATCCGTACGGCTATGGCAGCTGGGTGTGGTATCCCAGTGCGGGGTATGTGTGGGCGTCGGGGTATGGCTGGGGCTGGACGCCCTACCGCTGCGGCAACTGGTCGTTCTGGAGCGGCTTCGGCTGGGGCTGGATACCGGGCGGCAACTGCGGATTTGGGGGCTGGGGCTTTGGCCGTGGCGGATATGGTTTCAACATCGTGCGTCCTCCGCAGAATTACCACTTCCGACCGCTTCCGGTTCGGAGTCCCGGGGGCGTCCATCCCATTGTCGTGGTTCATCCGGGGCGGGGTCCGAACAGGCCGTTGCATCCGTTGCAGGGGCCGCGCACGATCGCCGGACATACGCTGGAGCCGCTGCGGCCTATCGGCAATAGCTATACGCCGAGGGGCGGCAGCGCGGTTGGCTCGTCACTGCGACGCGACTTTCCTGTCGACCGCACGAGCCATCAGCCGGTGATGGGGAATGTTGTCACTCCGGGAGGATGGGGAGCAGGGGCTCCCGCATCGAGATCAGGAGCCGATTGGCGTTCCGGCGTTCCAAGGCCGGGGAATGGGGTTGGGGCCGGTACGCCGGCATCGCCTGGACAGCCGATACATCCGCCGATACCCGGAGGCCAGCGGATAGACGGTATGCAGGGGGTTCACCCCACGCAGGGGCAACAGGATCGCCCCGGATCGCGGATAGCTCCGCCGGGGCAGACGCCCTCGCCGTCTTCGCGTCCTGCGCCGCCGAACCCGGTGGCGCGTCCTATCACTCCACCGCCGCAGGCACCTCGTCCGATGCCTCAGATGCAGCGATCGGAGCCGTCTCGTTCGATGCCGGCTTCGCAGCCGCAAAGATCATCGCCTGCACCTGCGCAGCGATCGTCTCCGGGGCAGAGGTAGGAGTTGGACTCGTTACCTGATCCTGACCGGCTACTTCTTCAGGAGAGGGAGGACTAGCGGCAGTACGTTGTCTGCGACCACTTTATTGCCTTTGGCTGTGGCGTGGGTTCGATCGCGCTGCATCATGCCGTCTACGCCAAAGACGCCGTCCAGCAGGAAGGGCAGCATGGGAACGCGGTACTTCTTTGCCAGAAGGGCGTAGGTCTCGTTGAACTGCCTGATGTAGTCGGGGCCGTAGTCCGGGGGGAGCGTGATTCCGGCGAGCACGATCTTCGTGTCGCTGGCCTTGAGGGTTGCGATGATCCTGTCGAGGTTGGCGCGGGAGTCTTCGATGCGCAGGCCGCGGAGGCCGTCGTTGCCGCCGAACTCCACCACGACCACGGCGGGCTTCAGGGCTACGATGCCGTTGACGCGCTCTACGCCGTCCTTCGTCGTGTTGCCGCTGATTCCGGCGTTCACCACGCGGTACTTGTAGCCGCGGGAGTCGAGGTCGGCCTGCAGGTAGTCGGGGTAGGTCTGTCCTGCTTCGGTGCCATAGCCGGCGGTCAGGCTGTCTCCGAAGCAGACTACGAGGGGGCGTTTGTCGAGAGGGACTTGCGGCGGGGCGGCGGTTGCTGTACGTGGGACGGCAGGCATGGCCGTATCCTCTCTGGGAAGATCGCCGGGTCGGGAGTCGGTGGTTGACGACGGCTGCGTGGAGTGGTCGGCTTTGCAGCCGGCCAGTCCCAGCGATATACCCGCTACTATAAGAACAATTCCAAATCGCCGCATCCTTACGAATCTACCAAACTCCAATCAAGTAGCTGCGTAAATGAGGGTTCCGTCAAGTGAATGAAGCTGTATCAGCAAAAGTCCCGATGATCGTGGTCGAAGGACTCCGCAAATCGATTCGCAATGGGCCGCGTACGGTCGACATTCTGAAGGGACTGGACTTCAGCATTCCGCAGGGACAGTTTGCCGCGATTATGGGTGCGTCGGGCTCGGGGAAGTCGACGCTGCTTGGGCTGCTTGCAGGGCTCGATACGCCTAGCTCCGGCAATGTTCATCTGAATGGCACTGCGATCTCTTACCTGCCGGAAGACAAGCTGGCGCAGGTTCGCGGCAAGACGATCGGCTTCGTCTTCCAGTCGTATCAGTTGATTCCTACGCTCACTGCGCTCGAGAATGTGCTGCTGCCCTATGAGCTGAATGCCGATGCGCAGGACTCCGATGCGGGGATGGCGAGGGCTCGGGAGCTGCTGACCAACGTCGGCCTGGGAGATCGGCTTGACCATTACCCTGTGCAGTTGTCCGGGGGGGAGCAGCAGCGTGTCGCACTGGCGCGTGCGTTTATTCTGCGGCCGCCTATCGTGCTGGCGGATGAGCCTACCGGGAATCTGGACACGACCAATGGGGCGCATGTGCTGGAGCTGCTGCTGAATTTGAATCGTACGGAGGGCACGACGCTGGTGCTGGTGACACACGATCCGGTGCTGGCGACGTATGCCAATCGGCGTATCGTGCTGCGCGATGGACTGATCGTCTCGGATGAGATCAATGCGAATCCGACGGCAGATGCGCAACAGACCGCCGCAGTGGCGCGGTAACAGGGGAGATCATGGCTACGCTTAGCTTTCGCTCCGCCGCAAAGATCGCCGCTCGCGAGATGCACTCGTCGCGCGGCAAGTTCTTCTTTGTCATCCTCTCGGTGGCGATAGGGGTTGCCGCACTTACTGGCGTGCGCGGCTTCTCGTCCTCGTTTCGTGCGACGCTGCTGAACCGGGCACGCAGCATTATGGCGGCGGATCTGTCGGCGCGGATGTTCATGCAGCCTACGCCGGAGCAGCAGAGGGGCCTTGAGGAGATTGAAGGGGAGGGCGTTGCGATTACGCCTGTGACGGAGCTGCTCTCGATGGCATCCGACCCGAAGACGCTCGATCCGCTGCTGGTTTCGCTGAAGGCGGTCGATCCTGCGATGTATCCGTTTTATGGTGAGGTGGAGCTGGCACCGGCGGGTCCGCTGAAGAGTGTGCTGAGCTCCGACTCGGTTGCAGTGGCAGATGATCTGCTTGTCCGGCTGCACCTCAAGGTTGGGGATCAGCTCAAGATTGGGACTCAGCTCTTTCGCATTGCGTCTGTCGTCGTCAATGAACCGGACCGCTTGTCGGGGAACTTCGCGGCTGGGCCAAGGGTTCTGATCTCGCGGGAGGGGCTTGAGGCAAGCGGGTTGCTTGCTCCGGGCAGCCATGCGGGGCAGCGGTATCTGTTCAAGGTTCCAAAGCCGGGGGGTGGGGCGCCGATCTCGGACAAGGCTGTGGCGGAGCTGAAGGCAAGGCTGGAGAAGCTGTTGCCTGAATCGCAGGTCATCGACTATCGGGAGACCAATCCTGCGCTGACCCAGGGGCTTGATCGCGCGACGAGCCTTTTGTCGCTGATGAGCCTGGTGGCGCTGGTGCTTGGCGCTGTCGGCGTGGCGATGGCGATGCGCGCGCATCTGCAGCAGCGGCTGGACACAATTGCGATTATGAAGTCGCTGGGGGCGCGGTCGGGGCAGATCATGAAGATCTATCTGCTGCAGACGCTGATGCTTGGGCTGTTTGGAGGGCTGTTGGGTGTGGCGCTGGGGGTGGGGGTTCAGCTGGCCTTTCCCTATTTCCTGGCCAAGCTGATCAACATCCCGACCGATCTGCACGTCCAGTTGGGAACCGTGGTTACGGGGCTGGCTGCGGGCATTCTTACGACGCTGCTGTTTACTCTGCCGCCGCTGCTCGATATCCGTGGGGTTCGTCCGATCCTTATCCTGAGGCGTGCGGTTGAGGACAATGACGATCCGTTCGTTACCGCAATCTGGCGCAAGATTACGAAGAACCTGGCGCAGATCGGCGCGGCTGTCCTGATCCTGGCCGGGTTGGCTGCCATTGCAACGACGCTCAGCGACTCGGCTACCGTGGGCAGGGTCTTCTCGCTGGGGCTGGTGGCTGTGCTGGCAGTTCTGCTCGCGGCTGCGGCTGGGGTTCTTGCGGGGCTTCGGTTCTTCCTCAATCGCACAAGGCTGCATCTTCCATCTTCTGTTCGGCATGGGCTGGCGAATCTGTATCGGCCCGGTAATCCCTCGGCTGCTCTGCTGGCTGCGCTGGGTATGGGGGTGATGCAGATCATGAGTGTGTATCTGGTGCAGCAGGCGGTGGTATCGGAGCTGCATCTGTCGAGCGCGCCGAACTTGCCCAATGTGTTTCTCATCGACATTACCAACGATGAGATTGGGGGAATGCGAACGCTGCTGAAGAGTCAGAAGAGCGTTACCTCCGAGCCTGAGCTGCTGCCGGTTGTCTCGTCCCGGATCATTGAGATCGATGGCGTTCCTGCGAATCAGGCGAAGCTCAAGAACTTTCCCAAGCGGATGCTGCAGTCGATCAACCTGACCTGGTCTGAGAGTGCTCCACCCGGGACTAGTGTCGTTGCGGGTAAGTGGTGGCCGGCGGGGGAGAAGGGTGTGGTGGTTGCCATCGCTCAGCGGCAGGCGGAGCGGCTGGGCGTGAAGGTGGGATCGAAGGTCACCTTTGCGGCGCAGGATACGCGGATCGTCGCAACGGTTGCCGCGCTGGTCAAGGCCGATGGGCAACATGCTTTCTCGCGGGCAGAGTTCATCCTGCCTCCATCGGCTCTGGTGGGGCTTCCGGTGGTCTGGTATGGCGGCGTTCACGCCGATCCGAACCGCGTGGGCGAGTTGCAGAGGGCGCTGTACAAGGCCTATCCGACCGTTACCGTCATCAATGTGGCGCAGGCGCTGGAGACGGTTCGTTCGGTCGTAATCCAGATCACCTACGTGATTCAGTTCCTGGCTGCGTTCTCGATCTTCGCAGGCATCATCATTCTGGCCAGCAGCATCGCGGGGACTCGCTATCGGCGGATTCGGGAGGTCGTGGTCCTGAAGACGCTTGGAGCTACGCGTGCGCGCATCGCGACGGTGTTTTCGATTGAGTTTGCGGTATTGGGACTGGTGGCCGGGGTCGTCGGTATTGTCTTCGCTAATCTGATTGCCAGGGTTCTGCTTGGGCGAATGAGCGCGACATACCACTTTCACTGGGGTTGGAATGCGGTGGCTCTGCTTGGGACTGCTGTGCTTACGGTTGTCACCGGATGGCTGGCTAGCCATCGCATCCTCGGGCAGAAGCCCCTGGAGGTTCTTCGCGAGGAGTAGCCCGCAGGAGGCAACCGAGCAGGGTTGTTAGGATGATTCTGTCTTGCAATTTTGAAAGTGAACAGGTGCGGTTGATGAGGTTGGATGAAGGGAAGGCCCTGCAGATTCATAGGCAGCGCTTTGGGCGGGATGGCCGGGCGTTTGCCGCTCCGGCTCGTGTGAATTTAATCGGCGAGCATACGGACTATACGGGCGGATTGGTCATGCCTATGGCTATCGGCTTTTCTACAGTGGCTGTTATCAGTGCGCGGGAGGACGGACGGGCGGTCTTCTACTCGGCTAACTATGAGGAGGAGGCTTCGTTCGAGATTGCCTCTCTGGAGCGGTCTCCGCGTGGGCACTGGAGCGACTATCCGGCTGGGGTCTTGTGGAGCCTGCGGCAGGAGGGGATTGCGATCGACGGGTTCAGTATGAGCCTCGCGGGCGATGTTCCGCTGGGGGCCGGGTTGAGCTCTTCGGCTTCGGTCGAGGTGGCTACGGCTATGGGGCTGCTCTGGCTTGCTGGTGTGACGCTGCCGCTCGAGAAGATTGCGACGCTTTGCCGTAAGGCTGAGAACGAGTATGTCGGCGCGAAGAGCGGGATCATGGACCAGTTTGTCGTGGCGGGCGGGGTGGCACATCGGGCGATGATGCTGGACTGCCGGTCCCTGGGATATGAGCTGCTGCCGCTGCCGGACGAGGTGCGGGTGGTGATCTGCAACTCGATGGTGAAGCATTCGGTGGCGACGGGTGGGTACGGCAACCGGCGCGATGAGGTGGAGGCCGGGCAGGCTGTACTGCGGCAGGAGCGGCCAGGGATCGAGCTGCTGCGGGATGCTACGCTGGCCGATCTGGAGGCTTGCAGGGGGAAGATGCCGGAGGCCAGCTTTGCGCGGTGCAGGCACATCATCACGGAGAATGTGCGGGTGCTGGAGGCGCGGGAGGCTCTGTTGAAGGGCGATCTGCAGCGTCTTGGGGGGATGATGATCGCAGCCCATGTGAGTATGCGGGATGACTTCGCGGCGAGTTGCCCGGAGGTGGATGCAATGGTGGAGATTGCGATGCGGCAGGATGGATGCTTTGGAGCGCGGATTACGGGCGGGGGATTTGGGGGGTGCACTGTGAATGTCGTGAGCGCGGATGGGGCAGAGCAGTTTGTCGAGACGGTGCGCCGGGAGTATGCGACAGCTACAGGGATTGCGGATGCGCAGTGTTTTGTCTGTGAGGCTTCGGATGGTGCGCTGGCACTGCTGGCGAAGGGTGGTGTGCAGTGAATCCATTGGCGCAGCAGAACCCTCATCGGCGGTTCAACCCTCTGAAGCGGGAGTGGGTGCTGGTCTCGCCTAATAGGACGCAGCGACCGTGGCAGGGACAGACGGAGAAGACGGTGGCGGAGCCTGTGCTGACTTACGATCCGAATTGCTACTTGTGCCCGGGGAATATGCGGGCGGGTGGGGCTCGGACGGACAAGTACACGAGCACGTATGTCTTCGAGAACGACTATGCGGCTTTGAAGCCGGATGCTCCGCGATTTTCGAGCGATGAAGAGGACAAGGGGATCCTGGTGGCGGAGGGGGAGAGCGGGATTTGCCGGGTGATCTGCTTTTCGCCCCGGCATGACCTTACGCTGGCGAAGATGTCGGTGGGCGAGATACGGCGGGTCGTCGATGTGTGGGCGGAGCAGTATGAGGAGCTGGGCTCGCGGGAGGACATCGGCTACGTGCAGGTGTTCGAGAATCGCGGAGCGATGATGGGGGCGAGCAATCCGCACCCGCATGGGCAGATATGGGCGAGCCGGTCGGTTCCGAACGAGGTGGTGGCGGAGCAGATGGGGCAGGCCGAGTATCTGAAGGAGCGCGGGTGCTGCCTGCTCTGTGCCTACCGGGAGATGGAGGTTGCGCTCGGAGAGCGGGTGGTTGCGGCTAACGACAGCTTCGTTGCCGTGGTTCCTTTCTGGGCGGTTTGGCCATTTGAGGTGATGATTCTGCCGCTGCGGCATATCGCCGATCTGGAGGCGATGACGGGTGCGGAGCGGGATGGGTTTGCGGAGATGCTGCAGCGGGTGACGAAGACTTACGATAAGGTCTTCGATACGCCTTTTCCGTACTCGATGGGATTGCATCCGAAGCCTTCCGATGGGGAGGAGCATCCGGAGTGGCACTTTCATGTCCACTTCTATCCTCCTTTGCTGCGGTCGGCTACGATTCGGAAGTTCATGGTGGGGTTTGAGTTGTTGGGTGGGCCGCAACGGGATATTACTCCGGAGTCGGCGGCTGAGACGTTGCGGCAGGCTGCTTTGCGGTAGTCCAGAGGCTATTTTTCAACGAGAAAGCCCCGGTGATTATGCCGGGGCTTCTCTGGTTTTTAGGGAGATGTGAGATTTTCGCCTTGACACATTCCTATATGGGTATATATTTCTGGACATGGCTAGAGCAGCGACCACGACGGATGTGTTCCATGCGATCGCGGAGCCGAGACGGCGCGAGGTAATCGGCGTGCTGGCGGATGGCAGGGAGTATGCCGTGGGTGAGGTGGTTCTGCGGTTGAAGATGCCGCAGCCGGCGGTGTCGAAGCATCTTGGGGTGCTGCGTAAGGTTGGGGTCGTGTCGGTGATCAAGCGGGGGCAGCACCGGATGTATCGGCTGAATGCGGCGGAGCTGAGGCCGGTACATGACTGGGTGAAGGTGTTTGAGCGGTACTGGATGCATCAGCTTGGTCAGATCAAGGAGCGCGCGGAGCGGAAGGCGCTGGAGCGCATGGTTTCGATGAAAGATAAGGATTGAGAGGTTGGCGCAGAGTAGCGCGCAGTCGCAAGGAGGAGAGATGACGATGAGTGTTGCAGAACAGACAGGGCACAAGGTCGTATCGAGCAAAGAGTGGATCGAGACGCGGAAGGTATTTCTGGCGAAGGAGAAGGAACTGACGCGGCTGCGCGACCAGCTGGCACAGCAGAGGAGAGAGCTGCCGTGGGAACGGGTTGAGAAGAACTATGTGTTCGATGGGCCGAAGGGGAAGGAGTCGCTGGCGGATCTGTTTGGCGGAAGGAGCCAGCTGGTGATCTACCACTTCATGATGGGGCCGGGGTGGCCGGAGGGTTGCCCGAGCTGCTCGATGATCGCCGACGGCATCGATCCGACGTTGGTGCATCTGGCCGATCGGGGTGTGACCCTGCTTGCGGTTTCGCGGGCTACTTATCCGGAGATTGAACAGTTCAAGAAGCGGATGGGATGGGGGTTCAAGTGGGTGTCGTCGAATGGGAACGACTTCAACTGGGACTACCATGTGTCGTTTACGAAGGAGGAGATGGCGCAGGGGAAGATGTTCTACAACTACAAGGATAACGTCTTCCCGAGGGAAGAGGCTCCTGGTGCGAGCGTGTTCTACAAGGACGAGAGCGGAGAGATCTTTCATACGTACTCGACCTTTGGCCGCGGAGGCGAGCCTTTGATCACGACATACGATTATCTCGATCTTGTGCCGATGGGAAGGAACGAGGAGGGACTCTCGTTTCCAATGGCCTGGGTCCGCCATCATGACAGGTACAAGAACGATGCGGTGCAGGCGGCTTCGTGCTGCGGTGCTGGAGAGCACGCGTGAGAGGGCATGATTGCTGCCGCGCAGGGCGGAGCGAAGGGATGCGGAGTCGTGGGCCGCATCCGCGTTCTGTGGTGAAGCGGGGTGCTGGTGCGCTTGGCTGGGTGGTGCCGAGCGCGATACTGGTGCTGATGCCTAAGTGTCCGGCTTGCGTGGTTGCTTATGTTGCGATCGTTACTGGGGCTGGGATCTCGTTTTCAGCGGCGGCGCAACTGCGGATGGTGGTGCTTGTGCTGTGCGTGGTGGTACTTGCGTGGGTTGCGGTACGGTTGGTGCAGCGTAGTGTTCATGGGTAAGGGTGTCTGATGAATCCTCATCCTGTCGTGCGATGGGATAGAACGGCACTCGGGTCGCTTCGCTCCCCTCGGAAAATGCGGGGGTTCTTCGCTTCGCTCAGAATGACAACGTAAAACTGAACGATGACAATGTAACCGGACAATGACACGTAAACCGAACAACGACAAACAGCAGGCCTTCAAGAGGTCGTTAGTTTGTGGAGACGATTTTGATTCCGTCCTGCGCGGCTTTGAGGTAGTTGCCGTAGCCGACGACTACGGTTGAGCCGATGAGGAGGAAGAGGCCGGCAGAGACGAGGAGTTTGGTGCGGCGGCTGGTTCCGCGCCACTCCTTGAGGAAGAGACCCCATAGGGTGGCGAAGATGATGATGCTGGCCATGTGGAGGGTCCAGCTGGAGAAGTCGTACTTGCCCATCTTGGTCTGGCCCATGGAGTAGAAGAAGAACTGGAAGTACCAGATGACCCCGGCCAGGGCGGCGAAGAGATAGTTGGCGATGAGAGTCCTGGTGGCGAGGCGGTCGTGGGTGGAGGCGTCCAAGGGGTCGAAGTCGACGAGGGTATCGCCTACGGCGTGGGTGGCGCGCATGGGATTTGTGCCGGGTTGGCCGAGGAACTGTTTTGCGGAGCGGTTCTTGATGATGAGGATGGCAGACCAGATGAAGTTGGTGAGGAAGCCTCCCCAGAGGACGACGATGAGGATGGGAAGATTTTGCCAGAGGTCGAGACGATTGTTGGCGAGGAGCTCGCGTTTGGCGATCGCGCCGATGGGGGCGCCGGCTTTGAGGCCGAAGGCAAAGAAGGAGCTCATGATGCCTGCAAAGATCGCGACGGCGATGCCTTTGCCGAAGGAGAAGTCGGATTCGCCCGCTTCGGCTTTCTCTTCTGGAGTAATCTCTTTTTCCTTGGAGAGGCCTGCTGCTCCGTTGACGGCTACGGCAATGAGGCAGACGAGGACTCCGAGAAGGATGATCTGGCCGGAGGTCTCGTGCAGGATGCCCTTGATGGAGCCGTCGTAGATGGGCGGGATGAGGGTTCCGAAGGCGGTGCAGAGGCCGAGGGCTATGGCGTAGCCGAGGGCGATGCCGAGGTAGCGGATGGCGAGGCCGAAGGTTAGGCCGCCGACGCCCCAGAGGGCTCCCCAGAGAAGGGCGTAGAAGATGCTGGAGGAGGGAGCCTCATGGAGGATGCTGTAGAGGTGGGGGACGAAGATGGAGGCGAGGACGATGGGCGCGACGATCCATGCGGCGAAGCCCTGGATGAGCCAATAGATCTCCCAGGACCAGCGCTTGATGCCGCGGAAGGGGATGAAGTTCGTGGCGGAGGCGAAACCGCCGATCCAGTGATAGATGACGCCGATAAGCGGATTGGGTCCCACGCAGGCCTCGCTGAGTTGAATGATAATAATTCATTAGACCGGCTTCATTGCTACTGCGAGCTCCAGAAAAATGTGGAGGTGGTCTTCCTGGAGGAAGCCACGCGAAGTCCGTTCCCTTCGGCCTGCACCAACAGTGACACCGGTTGAGCGTGTACCATCCTATCCGACGGAGGTTGCGTTGGGTAAATATACTCTCTATTGAATTTTGTCTTGTCTTTTGGCTGTGCTGGAGGTTTGGGCTGCGAGTCTCTTTATTTATTACCTGTTATAACGACACGCTGTTTCCGGAGACGGGCAAGGCTGTGGTGCGGGTGCTGGAGCGGCTGGGGCATACAGTGGAGTTTCCGGCGGGGCAGACGTGCTGCGGGCAGATGCACTGGAATACGGGATATCAGGCGGAGGCGCTGCCTCTGGTCGCGCGGTTTGTAGAGCAGTTCAAAGGGGCGGAGGCTGTGGTGGTGCCCTCTTCTTCGTGCGTGGCGATGATGCGGGACCACTATCCGAAGATGGCCCTGGAGATTGGGGATGCGACGCTGATTGCAGCGGTAGGGGAGCTGCTGCCCAAGGTGTTCGAGTTCTCGGAGTTTCTGACGAAGAGGCTCGGGCTCGAGGATGTGGGAGCTTACTATCCGCATCGGGTGACCTATCACGCGAGCTGTCATGGGCTGCGGAATCTTGGCTTGGGAGATGGGCCGCAGAGACTGCTGAAGGCTGTGCGTGGGATCGACCTAGTCGAGATTCAAGGGCTGGAGCAGTGCTGCGGATTTGGCGGGACGTTTGCCGTGAAGAATGCCGATGTTTCGAGTGCGATGCTGGGGGAGAAGACGACTGCGGTTTTGAATACCGGGGCGGAGGCTTGTACCGCGTGCGATAACTCCTGCCTGATGCATATTCAGGGGGCTTTGCATCGGCAGCGGACGGGGGTGCGGACTGTGCATCTGGCGGAGATTTTGGCTGGGGATGAGGGGGTGGGGCGGTGATGGAGAACAGGCAGCGGCGCGGCATGGGTGAGAGAGATGGTTGGGGTAGAGAAGCGGGTTTCTCCGCTGCGGCGGCAAAGTACGCCGCCTCCGGTCGAAATGACGAATTTTGGGTGGAGGCTGAGGAGAACAGACAACGGCAAATGCAAAGACGAAATGCGGGGGTTCTTCGCTTCGCTCAGAATGACAAGAGTGGCTTCGCTCAGGATGACAAGAGTATTTGCTGTGTCGAGCAAGGTTATTGTGGGGTCGAACTATGAGTGGAGTTGCACTTGATCCGAAGACGGCACCTACGTTTCCGATGGCGGCCAGGGCTGCGATGGGCGATACACAGCTCAGGAAGAATGTGCGTCATGCGACGGAGGTGATCCAGGCCAAGCGGGCGCGCGTGGTTGGGGAGATGCCGGACTGGCAGGAGCTGCGCGAGGCGGGCAGGCAGATTCGTCAGCACACGATGGAGCATCTGGACTTCTACCTGGAGCAGTTTGAGGAGAACTGCACGCGGGCGGGGGGCGTGGTGCATTGGGCGCGGGATGCTGCGGAGGCGACGCGGATTATTACGGCGCTGGTGAAGGCTTCGGGTTCCGATGAGGTCATCAAGATCAAGTCGATGACGACCGAGGAGATTCATCTCAACCAGGCTCTGGAGGCTGAGGGCATCCATGCATATGAGACGGACCTGGCGGAGCTGATTATTCAGCTTGGACATGATCAGCCGTCGCATATCGTAGTGCCGGCGCTGCACAAGAATCGGCAGCAGATTCGGGAGATCTTTCAGCGGACGATGAACCTGCCGGAGCTGGGGGAGCGGCCGCAGGATCTGGCGGATGCCGCTCGAACGTTTCTGCGGGAGAAGTTTCTGCGGGTGAAGACGGGAGTGAGTGGGGCGAACTTCCTGATCGCGGAGACGGGCGGGGTCTGCATCGTGGAGAGCGAGGGCAATGGGCGGATGTGCCTTACGCTGCCGGAGACGCTGATTACGGTTGCTGGGATCGACAAGGTGGTGCCGCGGTATCAGGACCTGGAGGTGTTGCTGCAGTTGCTGCCTCGGTCGGCTACCGGGGAGAGGATGAATCCTTACAACTCGATCTGGACGGGAGTGGACGAGGGAGACGGGCCGCGGGTGTTCCATGTGGTGCTGATGGACAATGCGCGGACGGAGGTTCTGGCGGATGAGGAGGGTCGGCAGACGCTGCACTGTATTCGCTGCGGAGCCTGCCAGAATGCCTGCCCGGTCTATCGGCAGACGGGCGGACATGCGTATGGCAGTGTTTACGCAGGTCCGATTGGGGCGATTCTTACGCCGCAGTTGCAGGAGATGCACTATGCGCAGTCGCTTCCTTATGCGTCTTCGCTTTGTGGGGCCTGCTACGAGGTCTGTCCGGTGAAGATCAATATTCCTGAGGTGTTGATTCATTTGAGGAACAAGGTTGTGAAGCAGAATGGGGCGTTTCATGCCGAGGCGCTGGCGATGAGAGCCATGGGGATGATCTTCAGGAGCGAGCGGAGGTTCAGGGCGGCGCAGCGGCTGGGACGCATGGCCGAGGCTCCGCTGGTGCGGAAGGATGGGCAGGGCGCTGGCTGGATTGGATGGCTGCCGGGGATGCTTGGCGGGTGGACGCAGGTGCGGGATCTGCAGGCTATGCCTGAGGAGACGTTCCGGGACTGGTGGGAGAAGCGGGGCAGGAATGGCAACTGATACGGTTACAAACTCTTCCAGAGCGGAGATGCTGCGGCGGATTCGGAAGGCCAAGGGCGGGGCTTCGGATGGCGCGACGGCCAGGGCTGAGTGGGAGACGCTGGCTCGTGGGTATCGACGGTCGGCGACTCGCGGGCGAGAGGCTCTGCTGGAGCTGCTGGAGGATCGGCTGCGAGACTATGACGCGCATGTCGTGCGAGTGGGCCGTGCGGATGTAGCTGCGACGGTAGCGAAGATGCTTGCGGAGCGTGGGAAGCGGCGGATGGTGATTCCGGCTGGACTCGCCTCGGAGTGGTTGCCAGCGGAGTTTGATTTTGTCGTCGATGAGGGGTTGTCGGCGGCGGAGCTGGATGGCTTCGAGGGTGTGATGACGGGGTCGACCGTGGCGATTGCGGAGACGGGCACGGTGGTATTGCAGCATGTTCCGGGGCAGGGGAGACGGGCTGCGACGCTGGTTCCGGACTATCACCTTTGCGTGGTGCGCGTAGAAGATGTGGTGGAGACGGTGCCTGAGGCGATGAGTCGGCTGCAGGCGACAGCCGGACTGGCGACTACGTTTTTTTCCGGACCTTCGGCTACGGCGGACATCGAGATGACGCGGATCAAGGGCGTGCATGGTCCGCGATTTCTGGATGTGATTGTTATGGAATAGCGGGCACGGCTGCCCTGGGTTGTCCTTTGAGCAGTGGCAGGAAGTAGACTGCTGGGTATTTCAATAGAGAGTATATTTCCATAAGACTTATTGGCGCTGAGAGGTCCAGCAATGACGACGAATGGTGCAGGTGCGGCAGGGCGGGATGCCGAGAAGATATGGAGTGCTCTGGACGGTCTTCGGATTGAGGTTCCGTCGTGGGGTTTCGCGAATACCGGTACGCGGTTTGGGAAGTTCGTACAGGGTGGAGCGGCGACGACGATTGAGGAGAAGTTCTCCGACGCTTCGCAGGTGAATGCGCTGACGGGAGCAAGCCCGAGCATAGCGCTGCATGTACTGTGGGACCTTCCGGGAGGCGTGAAGGATGTTCCGGCGATTCAAGCGCTGGAGAAGCAGTATGGTGTGAGGGCAGGATCGATCAATCCAAACCTGTTTCAGGATCTGGACTATAAATTTGGATCGATTGCCAACCCCAGCTCCGAGGTCCGAGGAAGGGCGCTGGCGCACTTGCTGGATTGTGTGGAGATCGGGCGCGAGCTGGGATCGCATGACGTCTCCATATGGATTGCGGATGGTTCGAACTATCCAGGGACGCAGAGCGTGCGGCGGCGGATTGAATGGATGGAGGAGGTGCTGGGAGCGACTCATGCGGCATTGGGACCGGAGCAGCGGATGCTGGTGGAGTACAAGCCGTTTGAGCCGGCCTTTTATCATACGGATATCGCAGACTGGGGTATGGCGCTGGAGCTGGCTCGGCGAGCTGGGCCGAAGGCGAAGGTGCTGGTGGATACGGGGCATCATTACCAGGGGACCAACATCGAGCAGATTGTGGCCTGGTTGCTGCATTTGGGCGCTCTGGGCGGGTTCCACTTTAATGATCGCAAGTACGCCGATGACGACCTGACGCTGGGATCGATCGATCCTTACCAGGTGTTCCGGATCTTCCATGAGATTGTGAGCGCGAAGGCGGAGGAACGTGCAGGCATTGCCTTCATGATCGACCAGAGCCACAACCTGAAGGGCAAGATGGAGGCGATGGTGCAGACGTTGGTGACGGCGCAGGAGCTGTATGCGAAGGCTTCGCTGATCGATCAGGAGCGGCTGGCCGAGTTGCAGCAGGCGTGCAAGCTGGTGGAGGCGGAGGAGTGCTTCCGGAGCGCTTTCTGGCAGGATGTAAGGCCTGTCGTGCGGGAGTGGCGCGTGGCGCGTGGACTGCCAGGGGAGCCGTTGAAGGCTCTGGCGGAGAGTGGGTATGTGGAGAAGGTGACTCGAGAGCGCGCGAGTAAGAACGCGAGTGGCGTTTCTAGCTACGCATAATTTAAGTAAATGGATTTTTGGTGTGTTGTAGAGAGAGGGCACGACTGAGGTCGTGCCCTCTCTGCTTTGAAGATCGACGTTGCTTCGATAGACGGTGACGTGAGGTTTTGCCTCAGTCGGAGAGAAACTGCATTTTATTAACGAAACATTAAGGCTTTGCTCGATAATGGAGCGGCTGAGGGGTTGTTCCTCAATGGGAGATTATGGCGGTAAGAAAAGCGACGAAGAGACTTTACCTCATTCCGGTGCTGTCGAAGGCACTGGATATTCTTGAACTTTTACAGACAGAGAACCAGTCGATGACGCTGGAGTCGATTCATCGGCAGACGCGGATCTCGAAGACGACGGTCTACCGGGTGCTGAAGACGTTTGTGCATCGCGGATACCTCTCGCAGGCGCAGGATGGACTCTACCGGCAGGTGACGCGGCCGAAGAAGATGCGGTTCGGCTTTGCGGCGCAGAGCGCTGATATGCCCTTTTCGGTTGAGGTGACGGAGAGCCTGAAGGATGCGGCGGCTTCTGTTGGGGTGGATCTGCTGGTGCTGGACAATCGCTACGATGCGGCGACGGCGCTGAAGAATGCGGAGGAGTTTGTCCGGAGCAAAGTTGACCTGGTGATCGAGTTTCAGGTGGAGCAGGAGGTTGCGCCGATGATCGCAGATAAGATCGCCGGAGCGAAGATTCCTCTGATTGCGATCGATATTCCGCATCCTCATGCGACTTACTTTGGGGTGGATAACTACCGCGTCGGGGTTGAAGCGGGAGAGACACTGGCGGCTTATGCGAATGCGAATTGGGACGGCAAGGTGGAATGGGTGATTGGGCTCGATCTGCCGGAGGCCGGACAACTGGTGCAGAGTAGGATCACGGGTGCGTTTGAGGGGATTCGAGGTGGGATTTCGGAGCTGCCGGTTGAGTCGTTTGTGCGGATCGACGCGCGAGGGATGCGAGACCGAAGCAAGAAACTGGTCTCGGATTTTTTGCAGCGACATCCGAAGGACAAGCATATCCTGATCGCCGCGGCTACGGATACGAGCGCCCTCGGTGCGGTGGATGCGGTGAGGGAGCAGAAGCGGGACAAGCATGTGGTGATCGTAGGGCAGGACTGTATTGCAGAGGCGATTCTGGAGATGCGGCAGGAGCGATCGCCACTGATCGGTTCTGTTTCGCATGAGGCAAATTCATACGGACCGAGCCTGATCCATCTGGGACTAGCGCTGTTGCGGGGCATGACAGTGCCACCTTATAACTATGTCGCCCATAAGATGGTGACGCGCGAATCGCTGAGGTAGGTGTAGGTTCGGGGGATGCGGCGGCCTTCGGAGAGAAGGCCGCCGCATCTCCTTAAGGCGGATCAGCGGGTTCTCTTGGTCTCCTGGATGAGATGGATGGGGCCAAGGAGGCCGGAGGGCACTGGTTTGACTTTGTCGAGATCCTGCATCTGGAAGCGGTCGCCGTATTTGGCGATGAGGGGTTTGTAGTCGTGGGGTGGGAGCGCGGCCCAGGCGTTGATGGCGGTGTTGTAGACGCGGATCTCGATGTTGTTCTGACCGGACTTGAGGTAGCGAGTTACGTCGAGACGGTAGGGCGGGTGCCACAGCGAGCCGGCGCGCTGGCCGTTGATAAAGACGATGGCGGCCTCGCGAATGGGTGGATCGTACCAGGCGCGCATGCCGGGGCCCGGACGGGTGACTAGAGGATTGGGTATTCCCGTGGCTTTTTCGGCCTGGAGGGTGATTGGCGGGTTCAGGATGGTTGGAGCGCCGCCTTCAATCTCCAGACTGGTTGATTCCCTGGGGGCGGAGGCGAGGGTGAATTCGCGAGTGTAGACGGCTTCGCCAGAGTAAAATTTAGTATCGTTGCTGACGGTCCAGTCGGTGAGGGTGGTCTGGGATTCGGTCTTGTTGGTGGCGGTGAAGTGAAGTTGCCAGTCTTTGGACAGGTCGGCTAGTTGAGTCGTGCCCGTAGTGGGATGGGTAGTGGGTTTGCCTGTAGCGTCGGCGAAGACGAAGATGCGGGATTCGTAGGGGGCAAGGATCAGGCTGGATTTAGTGGCAGCGATGGGCGTGGCGATGGTGGTGTCGGGGTCCCACTGCTCGCCGGATGGGTGGGTGGTTCCGAAGGTCGCCTCGGTGTGGATGGGGTGGTTGCTGGTGTTGGCTACGAAGTAGATATCGGCGGAGGGAAGCTTGCGACGGATGAAGCCGATCTCTTCGTTGTTGCTGGTGAGGGCGAGGTCAGGTTTGGCTGCTTTGTGGAGAGCGCTGCCGAGGGCGGATTCATCCGAGACGAGGGTGTCTTTTTCAGGGTTGAAGAGTTGAGCTGAGAGTTTGGTGATCTCAGGGTTGCTCTTGCTGTCGGGATCGATAGAGGGGGCGCGGCCTATGGAGATGACCTTTCCTCCGGTGGCGGCGTAGTGCTGGAGTTTGCGAAGGGTTTCGATGGGAATGCGGTCGGTTGGGGGGAGAACGACGACAGGGTGATGGATGCCGAGGCGGTTGACAGTCTCGGCGTCGATGAAGTCAACGTTGTAGCCCGCGTTGAGGATGGCGGACATGAGAGCGGGGGTGATGAGGCGGTTCATCTCGCTGGTGACGCTAACCTTGCTGGGGGAGAAGGAGGCCCAGGCATCGTCGGTGGGGATGAGGATGGCTACCTGATTGGCGGGTTGCCCCTGACGGAGGAGATAGCTGATGCGCTGAATGTAACGGGCGACGTCGGGCATGACGGGGTGCCAGGGGTTGTGGTCGTTGAAGACGGCGGCGGCGTAGAGGGACCAGCCGGGCTCTCCGACCTGGGGAGCGGAGTAGGGCCAGCCGTGGCCGATGATCTGGTTTGTACCGATGAGGAAGTGGAGGTCGGCCTCGGCCTTCATATCGAGCGGAGTGGCTCGGAAGACGGGGGAGTGAAGCCAGGTGAAGGTTTCGGCGGAGGTAATGTTGTTGCCGAAGAGGTGATTTGCGGACGTGGCCCAGCGGAGAGTGGAGAAGGCTCGCCAATGAGGGCCTTCGCCTTCGGGGAGAGCTACGAGGTGCTGACTGGACAAGCTAACCGCTGGCTCACCATAGGTTTGCGAGCGGAACTTTGTGTGGTGCGCGATGGCCCAGTTGTTGATTTGAGTGAGGTAGTTTTCGTTGACGAGCTCGGTGAGGGTCTTGCCCCAGTCGTGGCGGACTTTTTGGGCTGCGAGGGTGCCTCCGGCAGCTAGTTCAGGGAGATGGCGAAGAAGGTCGTAGCCGCGCCGTTTGTGGAATTCGGCGGGAAGGTTGGGAGTCCAGTCTGCTCCATAGGCTTCGAGAGAGTCGGAGAAGACGGCGTAGGGGGGTGTTGAGCCGAAAGAGTTTAGAAGGGGTTCGCCTACGGTTTTGAGGTGGGTGGCGACGGCCTGATGGCTGAAGGGATCGAGGACCCAGCCTTCGGCGCCTACGGCGGCTCTTTTAACTATTTGGCGGGTATGACTGGCGATGAAGATGAGGGCGGTTCGAGGTGAATTCGATGCCGGTATGTTGCTGTTTTCACTTGGGTTGAAGGTCTGGGCGGGGGTTGCATTCCAGTGCTTGGGTTCGCCGTTTACGAGGGAGATGGAGATGATGGATTCGCCTTCGGCGAGCTTTATTTTTGGCAGGGTGGTGATGTTGGCGGGGATGGGGATCTCCGCTATGCGGAGCTGAGTGGCGGCTTCTTCCAGGGTGGTCGCTGGACCACCGTAAGGCCAACCACTGCCTAGAGTTACATCGACACGGAGACCCAGTTTCCTGGCTTCGGATTGAGCATAGCGGACGTTGTCCAGCATGGCTGGGCTTACGAATGGGTCGTTGACCAGGCCTTTGGCGGGGTCGTCGACGACCTCGGGGTAGACGAAGGCCAGTTCTACTCCGCCTATGCCATCTGCTTTCATTTGTTGGAGTTCGCGGAGGATCTCAGGTTTTTCGACGGCGGTTCCGAACCACCACCAGCGCATCATGGGTTTTGCGGAGGCCGGTGGGTTCTGGAAGTGTTGTTTTAGGTTTTGTATTGAAATTTGTGCAAATAAAGGAGTTGTCTGGATGGCTATAAGGAGCGCCGCCATGAGAAGATGTGGTGCAAACGGCTGGTTAGAACGTGGTTTTTTGGGTGGAACACGTGACATCTTGACTGCTCCTGATTGCCGATCGTCTGTCTGGAATGAAGATGATTGAGAGTTCGATGGAGGTGACGGAGCCACGTTAGTTCATCTGGGAGAATGTTTCAAGGGAAGAATATCTGGCTGTTGATGAAGGTTCTTGGTTTGATCGCGAGCCCATGTCCCGTCTTCGGGACATGGGCTGCAGATGCCTGCGGTTGCAGAAGAACAGGCAATTGCAGATGGGAAGTGCAGGTATCGGGCTAGTCGGGGACCTGCCAGCCGGAGAGGGTTTGAGCGAGGGTGGCTTTGTCGGTCGCGTCACCGCTGGTTTTGCGGGCCATATCCGGGAACGCAGCCATCACATCGGGGGATTTGGCCCAGACGGGGACGTCCTGCATCTTGTAGTGGAAGGTGACGTGGGTTTCGGGGTAGCCGGTGGGTCCCTTGGCGGGCGGGGTGAAGCTATCGATGCTGGTGATAGTGCGGTGGCCGTAGCAGAAGCGCGGGGCGTAGCGGGCTCCGGTGGTGGTGGGGGTGTAGCGGGTGGTGTGGACGGCGTACTCGAAGCTGGACTCGAGGAGGAGAGATTTGACGAGGGTGTTCATCTGCTTCGTCCGGGCAGGGTCGGCGGTGGCGTAGGGGAATTTGACGTCTACGAGGAGGCAGTCGGAGTGTTCGAGGAAGTAGGCGTTGAGAGTCTGGGTGAAGTTGGCGGGGGTGGGCTTGGTTTTGGAGTTGCAGCCTGTGGCGGTGACAAGAAGAGCAACGGCAAAGAGGCTTAGGGTCGTTGCTGCAAGTGCTTTCAAGAGTGAGTTATTACGAGCGGGTGTCATCGCTTCTCCTTTGTACTGTTCTGGTTGGTTGGATGCAGGAGCGTGATGAGCAGACTGCTGGGGATGACGGTGAGAGGTTACTCCGTATCCGTAGTGGGGTACTCCGGATCGAGTTCTCCTGTGGTTGGCATCGTCTGGAGGATTTTCAAGTTGGCCTGGACCTGCTCCCACTTCCTGGAGTCTTGTTTGGTGGTTATGGGGGCAAGCGGGTCGGCGTAGTAGCCCGCGAGGTCGTGCTTGACCTGAAGCGGGATGGAACGGTTGGGAGTCTTTGTGAGGAGCGCGAGGAGTTTGGCGTAGGTCTTGTCGGTGAGCTTGTAGCCGCCGGGTTTTACCCCGTCTCCGGTGTCGAGGTCGCGGTTCGGCAGGTACCTGGCGACGGTATCGAAGTGGCCCAGGACCAGGCGCATGGATTTGATGGAACGATTGACGCTCTTGATGTAGAGGTCTTCGGTGTGCTCGTTGGGGCCGCGAATGGAGAGCATCTTCAAGGGACCCACCTTGGGGAGGATGAAGATGAATCCGGCGTAGAGGTGGCTGGTGAAGCCGGGCGCCTTACGGAACCTCTCCCATTCGTTGTCGGTCGCTGCCTGGGTAAGGTCTTTTGCGATCTCGTCGAGTTCGGGGCTGGGCAGATCGTCGGGGAAGCTCTTTTTGTGGAGGAGCGTCTCCGCCCTGGCGATATCGGGCAGGAAGCGGCGGATGGCGAAGCGATAGGTTCGGACCGCTGCGTCCCTTCGACCGATGAGATCGGGCAGCGGGAGGCCGTAGGTTTCGAAGAAGGATCGGCGAAGCAGGTGGTCGGCAACCCCGAGGCCGACGTATCTGAGGTATGCCGAGGGTGCGAAGCGGCGCTTGCTGAGCTGGTTGATGTCGAAGGCGAACTCGGTACGGACGTGGGCGTGGGGATTCTGGGCGTAGTTGACGACGTTGCCGTACTGTTGCTCGAGCTTGGGGAACTCGATGGGGACGGAGTGGTTGACGGCGTCGCTGTGCCCGATGGTATCGCCGATGTAGTGGGAGACAGAACCGATGGCGAAGGCGAGCTCGTCGGGTGTTTTGGCGTTGTGGAGAAGGGCAAGGACGAAGTCGCCGGAGCGGACGTAGTGGGTGAGGTCGGAGAAGAAGCGATTGCCGAAGGGGTAGTAGCCGAAGTCCTGGATGGCGGAGCCGCCGTAGGCGTAGCCGTGGGCCTCTCGGAGCTGCGCCTCGGTGAGGTTGGGAAAGCGTTTGAGCAGCAAGGGGCGGATGGATTGTTTCCATGCCAAGTCGATCAGCGCCTCATGGGTCTGGGCGGAGTAAGGGACCCCGGGCGTCGCTGTAAGGAGAAGGGCGAATAACGCCAGGGTTTTGAACAGGGACGATGGTCGGGGTCTATGGATTCTTCAGGCTCCTGGCGTTCGATGCGTCTCCACACTTTACCTGATGCCGTGGAGGCACGGTATGGGTGCTTCGAATCAGTATGATTTGCTGATGAGCGCGGTTGAGATGCGAGTGGAGGGTCGGCGGCAGCGATGGGTGCAGTACGGCTTCGTTGTGGTCGCGGTGGCGCTGCTTGCCTTTGGCCTAGGACATCGGAGGAGACAGTCGGGTGGCCTGGCACCGATGGAATCTCGGAGGGCGATGCCGGAGCTGGTACTCGATCAGCTTGGCGGGGGTAGCTGGCGGATGTCGGACCATCGGGGGCAGGTGGTGTTGATCAACTATTGGGCTACATGGTGTGGGCCGTGTGTGGAGGAGATGCCGGGATTGGCGAAGCTGGCTCGGGAGACGAAGGGGCTGGCTGTGGTGGGGATCTCGATGGACGAGGGCAACCGAGGCAAGGTGAAGGCGTTTGTGGATCGGCTTCAGGTGCCTTATCCGGTGGCGTTTCCGGGGAGTATGTCGCAGATGACGGTTGGGATGACGGGGCTGCCTACAACGATTCTGGCGGATAAGAGTGGGCGGGTGGCGAAGACGTATGTAGGGGCGGTGCGGCGTCAGGATTTCGAGACTGATGTGAAGGTGTTGCTGAACGAGCAGTGAATGGGCAGTGTTGGAATTATGCAGGATTCAGTTGCCGGGAGACACCGTAGCGGTCGCTGGCCCAAACGCGCGAGGTTCAAAAGGCTCCCTTGCGGAGGTTGATTCCGTACTCGAGGAAGGCTTTGAGGAAGCAGCTCATGTACGTCCAGCCACCGCAGTTGCCGTAGGAGCTGTTGAGGCCGGCCTGGGTCTCGCGCCATCCGGATTCGGCGATGCGGACGAGAGTGTTGGTGGGGTCGAGCTGCTCGAAGGTGATCTCGACGGTGGTCTTGTAGCCGGCAGAGGGGGGTAGCTGGTTGGGGAGGCGTTCGACATCGTCTGCGGCGTCCCACTCGAAGACGATCTGTTTGTTGAGGACCATCTTCTTTACAGAGACGGGGACGTCGCCGGGATGGTCGCCGAAGTGCCAGATGACGGTGGTGCCTTCGTCGAGTGGAGCGCTGGCTCCGCCTGTGGTGAAGTAGCCGCTGAGTTTGGTGGGATTGTAGACGGCGTCGAAGACTTCGGCGATGGGCTTCTGGATTTTGGTATGGACTTGAAATTTGAGTTGCATGGGGTGGTTCACCTCGCGGTGGAATTTCGATATTTATATGTTATGTTTTTATAACATGTCAAGACGAGACTCTCAGAGTGCCGTTTTCAAGGCGCTGGCCGATGACCGGCGGCGGGAGATTCTCGATCTATTGAAGGATGGGCCGAAGACTACGGGGGAGCTCTGCGCTCACTTTGCGCGGGTGGATCGGTGTACGGTGATGCAGCACCTTGGCGTGTTGGAGGCTGCGGACCTGGTGATCGCAAAGAGAAGCGGACGGCAGCGGTGGAACTATCTGAACGTGGCTCCGATGCAGGAGATCTATGACCGCTGGATCAGCCAGTATGCGCGGCCTTCGGTGGAGCTGCTGACGCGGTTGAAGCGTGATGTGGAGAGTGGTGGGTAAGGTTTAGTTGCGATAATGCTCGAGTTTGACTGGAGTCGGTATGGGTGGAAAAGGGGGGCTCCGCTGCGCGGCTCACGATACGACCGTGAGCCGCTGCGGTCGAAGTGACCGATGTTTTTGAGGGGTGGAAGAGAAAAGCACTCGGATCGCTGCGCTCCCCTCGTCAAATGCGGGGGTTCTTCCCCTTCGACTACGCTCAGGGTCAGAATGACGACATAGAACAAGCAACTTCAAAGCAAAAACGACAGCGAGTGCAGTTGCAACCCAAAGCTGCAGTTGCAACCCAAAGCTGAGGATCAGGGTTTGGCGTTGAAGCTGGGGCCGAAGTAGAAGCACTCGACGGTCATGCAGAAGATGTGCTCGAGGGCGAGGTGGCACTCCTGGATGTTCATGGTGGTGGAGGAGGGGATGATGACGTTGTGGTCGCAGAGGTCGCGCATCTGGCCGCCGCCGTTGCCGGTGAAGCCGATGGTGGTGATGTCCATCTTCCTGGCTTGATGGAGGGCGTTGATGATGTTCTTTGAGTTGCCGGAGGTGGAGATGCCGAGGAAGAGGTCGCCGGGCTGGCCGAGGGCTTCGATCTGGCGCTCGAAGAGTTGATCGAAGCCGAAGTCGTTGCCGATGGCGGTGAGGATGGAGGAGTCGGTGGTGAGGGCGATGGCGCGGAGGGCGGGGCGGTTGGCGGTGAGGCGGACGACGAACTCGGCGACGAGGTGCTGGGCGTCGGCGGCGGAGCCACCGTTTCCGGCGACGAGGAGTTTGCGGCCTGCCTGCATGGCGTTGGCGGTGAGCTCGGCGATGGTGACGATGGTGTCGGCGATGTGCAGATCGGCGAGGGTGGCCTGCATGGTGGCGATGGACTGGGCTAGCTGCTTCTGGACGAGATGCTTCATGCGCTGGGGACTCCCGGGGTTGGTGGTGCGTTTGGCTAGTCTGTCTGTTCTAAGGGTAAGGGAAGGATGGTGGGATGTCTAAGTGCCTGTATCTTGTTAGGAAATGTAGCTATGACGGAGGAGGAGAGGGAGCAGGATGGGGATTCGATACGGTGGGCGATTGTTGATGGCAATGGCAATGGGCGTGGGTTTCATGCGGGGACAGCAGGCGAGCGTTGCGGCGGCGGAGAAGACGATATTGTTGTGGCCGATGGGAGCTCCGGGAGCGCAGGGAGAGGAGGATATCGATAGGCCGACACTGACGGTGTATCTGCCTTCAAGTGAGAATGCGACGAAGACGGGGGTGGTGATTGCTCCGGGTGGGGGGTATCAGCATCTGGCGACGGAGAAGGAGGGTACGGCGATTGCACGATGGCTGAATGAGCGGGGGGTGGCGGCGTTTGTGCTTAAGTATCGCCTGGGACCGAAGTACCACCATCCGGTGGAGTTGGAGGATGCGCAGCGGGCGATTCGGATGGTGAGGGCCAATGCGGCGGAGTACGGCGTAGCGACGGACCATGTGGGGATGTGGGGCTTTTCGGCGGGAGGGCATCTGACGGCTACGGCGGGGACGCACTTCGATGCGGGCAATGCGGGATCGGCGGACCCGATCGAGCGCCAGGGGAGCCGGCCGGATTTTATGGTGCTGGGGTATCCGGTGATTACGCTGGAGGCTCCGGACGCCCATAGCGGGTCGAGGAAGTATCTGCTGGGGAATGATCCAGATCCGGCTCTGGTGCAGTCGCTGTCGGCTGAGACGCAGGTGACGAAGGAGACTCCGCCAACGTTTCTGTTCGCGACCACGGAGGACAAGACGGTTCCGGTGATCAACAGCGTGATGTTCTATGAGGCTCTGGTAAAGGCCGGGGTTCCGGCAGAGATGCATCTATTTCAGCATGGGGCCCATGGGGCCGGACTGGCGGCGGCGAATCCGGAGTTGAGCGTGTGGCCGGAGTTGGTGATCAAGTGGATGCGGGAGAGGGGGTATGCTGCTCCTGCTCCTTAGGAGAACGCTATGACGATTGCTGAGTTCGAGGCGACTGGCAGTGCGAAGTTCGAGGGCGCGCTGCTCGCGCTCTGGTGGGATGGCAAAGGGGAGTGGGAGAGGGCGCATGAGGTGGCACAGGAGGTTCCGGGAGCAGATGGGGCATGGGTCCATGCTTATCTGCACCGGAAGGAGGGCGATCTGGGGAATGCTGCCTATTGGTATCGACAGGCGGGACGCAGTGTTGCCACCGGGGGCTTTCGGAGGGAGTGGGAGAGGATCGTGGGGGAGATGCTTGAGCGGTAGAGTCTGGTCCGCTCCGCGCGTGCCCATCTCAGGCGCATCGAAGCTGTGCCGGAGATGGGTGCCGGATTTCGGTTGAAGCGCTGCTTTAGCGGAGGTAGGCGTCTTCTTTGTCGATCCAGTCCTGCCGGGGTGGGGCGAAGATGTCGAGGTTGATGGTGTCTTCGAGGGCTA
Source organism: Edaphobacter sp. (assembly GCA_025462645.1). Classification (GTDB taxonomy): domain Bacteria; phylum Acidobacteriota; class Terriglobia; order Terriglobales; family Acidobacteriaceae; genus Edaphobacter. The sequence continues at coordinate 30,900 of JAOAPB010000083.1, forward strand.
CGGCGGAGTGGGGCACGTTGCCGGGGATGACGAGAACCTCACCTGGATTGATGGTGCTGGAGTCCCCGTTATCGAAGTCGAAGCGGAGGGAGCCTTGAAGGACGAAGGCGATCTGCTCGTGATGGTGCGAGTGCCGGGGGACGATGCAGCCCTTGGTGAGGACGATGCGCGAGAGCATGGCCTGGCTTCCGTTGACGAACTGGCGCTGGAGCAGGGGATTGAGCTGTTCGCTTTCAACATCGGACCAGCGGTAGTGGGTTGGAGTCGTCATGATGAGGGACCTCTCGATCGGTACGTACAGGGAAGTGTAAATTTCCCGCTTTGTGTTGCGTGATTCCTTGTGTAGATTAAACGTATTAGGTTTAAAACCCTCGCTCCCACGTCGCAGCGAGACTAATGGCTGGAGACTGCCGTACTGGCGGGATGTCGGAGTATTTTCCTTTTTCCTACTTACAATTTTTATAGCTTACTCATTTTTTGAAGCGGGTGATTGAACCATGCGTTTTCCAGTGGCGAAGGTGTTTTTGGCTCTTCTGTTTACGATGATCTTCGGTGCGTCCGTGCTGACGGGATCGAAGGCAATGGCGCAGGCCGGGCCACAGGTGACGGGGACGAGCCAGACGGACAGGATTGCGGCACTGGAGAAGCAGGCTGCCGATAATGCGGCTGCGATTGCGGCGGCTCAGACGGCAGGGGACAACGGGTGGATGCTGGTGTCGGCGGCGCTGGTGCTGATGATGAGCGGGCCGGGGCTGGCGTTGTTCTATGGCGGACTGGTACGGAAGAAGAACATCCTGGGAACGATGATGCAGACGTTCGCCATGATGGCGGTGATTACGGTGCTGTGGGGACTGGTGACGTACTCCCTGGCGTTTGGCGAGGGGAATGCTTTTATCGGCGGGTTGCACAATATGTTTCTGCATGGAGTGGGATTGGCGCCGGATGCGAAGTATGCGGCAACGATTCCGCTGCAGACGTTCATGGTGTATCAGCTGATGTTCGCGATCATCACGCCTGCCCTGATCACGGGCGCGTTTGCTGAGCGGATGAAGTTCTCGGCGATGCTGGTTTTCATGGTACTGTGGGCGCTGTTTGTGTACAGTCCGATGGCGCATATGGTCTGGGGCAAGGGCGGCTTTCTGAATGCGGCGCTCGGCGGACGTTTTCCGTGCCTGGACTTCGCGGGCGGGACGGTGGTGCATGTGACCTCGGGAGTCTCGGCGCTGGTGACGGCGATCTATCTGGGGAAGAGGTTGGGATACCCGAAGGTGCCGATGCCTCCGCACTCGGTGGTGCTGAGCTTTATCGGAGCCTGTCTGCTGTGGGTGGGCTGGTTCGGGTTCAACGCAGGTTCGGCGCTGTCGGCTGGGACGCTGGCAACCTCGGCGTTTGTGGCGACCCACTTTGGCGCGGCCGCTGCGGCGCTGGGATGGGGCGCGGCCGAGTGGATTCGGCAGGGTAAGGTGTCGGCGCTGGGAGCGATCTCGGGAGCTGTGGCCGGATTGGTTGCGATAACACCGGCGGCGGGATTTGTAACACCGATGTCCGCTCTGTGGATTGGACTGATCGCCGGTGTGTTCTGTTACATGATGGTCGTGAAGGTGAAGGCGCTGTTTGGATATGACGATTCACTCGATGCCTTCGGCGTGCATGGCGCGGGTGGGACGATGGGGGCCATTCTGACGGGGATCTTTGCGAATAGCGTGATCAATCCGATCTTCGGTGCGGGGAAGCCTACCGGGCTGCTGGAGGGGAACTGGCACCAGTTGTTGAACCAGATCGTCGGCGTGGCGATTGCGTGGAGTATTTCGATTGTGGGTACGCTTGTGATTTTGTTCATCGTAGATAAGCTGATAGGGCTTAGGGTTAGCCAGGATGATGAGCGGACCGGTCTGGACCTTTCGCAACATGGTGAAGAAGGCTACGATTGGGCGCACTAGAAAGTACAGTGCTTTGAGCTGTGAGCTTTGAGGAAGGGACTAAAAAGTATGCAGAAGATTGAAGCGGTGATACAGCCATCGAAGCTGGACGCAGTGAAGGATGCTCTGGTGGAGATTGGCGTCGAGGGGATGACGATCACCGAGGCTCGGGGACATGGACGGCAAAAGGGCCATACTGAGTTCTATCGGGGGCAGGAGTACTCGATTGACCTGCTGCCGAAGGTGAAGCTGGAGATTGTAGTGCGTGACGAGATGGTGGATAAGGCTATCCACGCGATTATGACGGCGGCGCGGACGGGAACGATCGGCGATGGAAAGATCTTCGTGTCGAAGATCGACGAGGCGATCCGGATACGCAATGACGAGCGAGGCGAGATCGCGCTGTAGGTGGCGTCAACGCGAACGCGCGGTGCAGGGGCGAGCCAGTGGCAAGGGGGGATGACCATGATCTACAAGGTCTACAGATCAAAGGTTGATCATTGGCTCGCAGCGGTACTGATCGCGGCTCCGCTGCTGCCTGTTGGGTTGGCGGTTTATCTGTATCAGCCTTTTCTCCTGGGGATTACGGTCTTCCTTCTTGCGATCTATGGGGTAGCCGCACTTCCTGTTTCCTATGAGGCTGGCTCTGACCAGCTCGTAATTCGACGCGGACTGGCAAGAACGAATATCTCCTACTCGGAGATCTATTCGATGTGTCCCACGAGAAGCGCTCTGAGTTCACCCGCTCTGTCGCTCGATCGCATCGAGATCAGGTATGCGCAGGGGGGGTGTTTTGATCTCTCCTGTGGACCGGAGGGCGTTTCTGGAAGATATGCGGATTCATCTACCGCAGGCGGAGATCGCAATCTCGTAACCTTAGCGAGGCGGTACGACTGAAGTTGTGCGCTTCCACCGAAGGCAACGACAAAAGACTTTTCAGCAGGGGCAACAAAACTAGAGATGCAGGCAAACGAATCCACAGACGGCGACATGCGCGGGAGATACCAGCGGAGGATGCTGGAGATTCGCGGCGCGTTCGAGACGGGGACATCGGGTTCGGCGACGATTGCGGCGCGGTCCGCGGCTTTGGATGAGCTGGTTCGCGGGTTGTGGCAGCAGGCGGTAGAGCAGGATGGACGGCTGGCGAATGGGATCGCGCTGGCAGCGGTGGGTGGGTATGGACGGCAGGAGCTGTTTCCCTATTCGGATGTCGATCTGCTGTTCCTGCTGGATGCGCGTGTGGTGGAGAAGGATGTGAAGGACGCGATCCGGCGGGTGAACCAGGAGATGTGGGATTGCGGGATACGGGTGTCCCCCACGACTCGAAAGATTACCGAGTGCGAGCGGCTCGCGGAAGAGAATACGGAGTTCACGGTTTCATTGATGGACCACCGCATGATCGCAGGGGATGCGGCGCTATACGACAAACTGTCGACGCAGACGATTCCGAAGCTGTTGCAGCGTGAGCAGAGGACTGTGATAACGCGGCTGATGGAGCTGACGCGGAATCGTCATGCGAAGTACGGCGACACGCTGTTTCATCTGGAGCCGAATATCAAGGATTGTCCCGGTGGATTGCGGGATGTGCATGTGTGTGGGTGGTTGTCGGCGCTGCTGGGATGGGGCTCGCAGGAGAAGAGCCCGCAGACTGAGGCGGAGGGGAACGAGTTTCTTCAGGCGGTGGAGTTCCTTCGGCTGGTGCGCTGTTTTCTGCACTATCGACATGAGCGGGATGACAACACCCTGGCGTGGCAGGCGCAGGATGCCGCGGCAGAGGCGGCGATCGGGCTGAATGGGCGCGAGCCGAAGAAGGTCGATGCGGCGTACTGGATGCGGCTCTACTTTCGCCATGCGCGGAGTGTGGAGCGGCGGGTGATGCAGATGATGGAGGAGATGCCTGTGGGGAAGGCTCCCTCGAAGCTGCTGGGGCTGAAGCGTAGCCGTCGGGCGGAGGTGGAGCAGCAGGGGTTTAGGGTGGAACGGGGCAGGGTGGTGCTGGATGCGGTAATGGAGGGGGATGAGGATCCGGCGAACGACCCCGATGTGGTGTTGCAGGTGTTTACGGCGGTGGCGCAGACGGGATGCACGTTGGGTCGGGAGGCGGAGGAGCGGATGTCGCAGGCTCTGCCGTTGTTGTCCTCTCATCTGGAGGAGGGGCCTACTCTGTGGCATCAACTGCAAGGCGTCCTGACGGGAGCTCATGCCGGAGATGCGCTGCGAGCGATGCATGCGATGGGTGTCCTGGAGCTGCTGATTCCTGAGTTTCATGGGATCGATGCCCTGGTGATCCGCGATGCGTACCACCGCTACACGGTGGATGAACATACCTTCGTGCTCATAGACACGCTGCATGGGTTGGAAGGCTCACAGTCGGGGGCTAAGGCGGAGTGGGCAACACGATTTGGGGCGCTGCTGCGCGAGCTTCCACATGCTGGCGTGCTGTACCTAGTGGCTCTGCTGCATGACACGGGGAAGGGCAGGAGCACGGGCGATCACGCGCAGGAGAGCGCGCGCATGGCCAGAAGCGTGCTGGCGCGGTTGGAGCTGGATGCGTATGAGAGCGGGCTGGTGCTGGGTCTGATCGCGAATCATCTCGAGATGTCGGCTGCACTGCGGCGGGATATCTTCGACGCGGAGACGGTGGGGGCCTTCGCAGGCAAGGTGCTTACGCCGGAGATGTTGCGCATGTTGACGCTGTTTACCTATGCGGACATCAATGCGGTTCATCCGGATGCGCTGACGCCCTGGAAGGCGGAGAACCTGTGGCGTCTCTATATGGCGACGGCGAACTATCTGGATCGCAGTGTGGATGAGGAGCGGGTGGGAGCGCAGGCGGAGAGCGAACTGGTGCATCGGGTGGCGGCTCTGTTGCCGGGGCAGCGGGCGGAGGTGGGGGCATATCTGGAGGGGTTTCCAGAGCGATATGTGAGGACCAGGACGCCGGAGCAGGTGCGGACGCACTTCCAGATGGCGAACAGGTTGGCTGAGGATCGAGTCCAGCTGAATTTTCGCTATGCGCCGGTGGTGAGCGAGTTGACGGTGGTGACGCCGGACAGGGCGCTGCTATTTGCGAACATGTCGGGCGTGCTGTCGGCGTGGGGGATGAACATCGTGACGGCGGACGCGTTTTCGAACCGACGGGGCGTCGTTGTGGACAGCTTCCGGTTTACGGATACCTTTCGCACGCTGGAGATGAACGCCTCCGAGCATGAGGCATTTGTGAAGAGCGTCCATGATGTGATGACCGAGGCGGTCTCTGTCGAGAAACTGTTGAGCGGGCGGAGGCGTGGTCGACGCAAGGCTCCGAAGGTGGTGGTGGAGCCGCGGGTTGAGTTTGACGACGAGGCGTCGTCGCACAGCACATTGCTGGAGGTTGTCGCACAGGACGTTCCGGGATTGCTGCGCGCGTTGAGCCTGACGCTGGCGGGGCAGGGATGCAATATCGAGGTGGCGCTGGTGGATACAGAGGGCGAGATGGCGATCGATGTCTTTTACTTGACGCGCGATGGGGCGAAGCTTGAGAAGCATGAGGAGAGGGTGCTACGGAAGGCTTTGCTGCAGGCTATGGAAGAGAACGCACGTTAGGGGATGGCTGGAGTTGGACGTGTGTTGATTACCGTAACAAACGGTTGAGCAGCGCCGGCAGCGACAAGGTATTGCTTACACTTGCTGGGCAGATGAAATGACACCAGCGAGAGGATCGGTTTTATACTGGAGCGTATGAGTACATCCGCAAATGAAACCGCGAGCAACGGCCGTCCGACGACGGTACCGCAGAAAAATGACCGGTATCTCTTCGGCAGCCTGGATAGTTTTGGGAAGAATCAGGAGAAGTTGAAGGAGGTTAGCTGGGGGTATGACCAGCCGGAGGGCATCGTTCTGGCTTCCCTGGATGCGGCCATCAACTGGGTCAGGAAGAACTCTGTCTGGCCGATGACTTTTGGACTGGCGTGCTGTGCCATCGAGATGATGTCGATGGGTGGATCACGATATGACATCGCACGGTTTGGAGCAGAGGTATTTCGTCCGTCTCCACGTCAGAGCGACCTGATGATCATTGCAGGGCGAGTCTCGCAGAAGATGGCTCCAGTGATCCGTCGGCTCTATGAGCAGATGCCCGAACCGAAGTGGGTGATCTCGATGGGTGCCTGCGCTACTTCAGGTGGAGTTTTCAATAACTATGCCCTGCTGCAGGGAGTGAATCAGGTGATCCCAGTGGATATTTATGTTCCAGGGTGCCCGCCTCGTCCGGAGCAGTTGTTGTATGCAATTACACTGCTGCAGGAGAAGATTCAGCATGAACGTGGAACTCTGCGAAAGACATTGAATCTCGATTAGGGCACGGCAAGCTGGTTACTCGGAAGGTTCTCCCTGGTGCGCATTTTCGAAGACGATTGGTAAACTATTGAAAATATAGTTCCCACGGAGTACTTTTTTACCGGTAGAGTTAGCAACTGCGGTAAACTTTACTGAATCGAAGCAATATAGCGAGTCCTGTAAGGCTCGTAAACAATGTAGCAATTTGAGTGGAGGAAGCGAATGGTTTATAGCCCGTTTCGTAATTTTGGCCGGTTCGTACTGGCTGCATGTGCAGTCAGTCTTGGAGTAGCAAGTCTGGGTGCGCAGACCCCCAGCACCGCCGCCCCCGTGGGCGTCAACCCTTCGCGAGTCGACGTGTTCACTGGATTCTCTTACTTTGGAGCCCATGGACAGTTGAAGCCTGCGGGGATTAATTACTCCTCAATCGATCTTGGAGCAATCGGCAGCGGAGCCTACTACTTCAATAAGTATTTCGGTGGCGAGGCGATCTTCACGGCTCATCCCGACGGCCACAATGACGGTCTGTATACCGTTGGAGCCGGCCCAATCTTCCGCGCGCCAATGCAAAACTTCACGCTTTTTGCGCACGGTCTTGCCGGTGCCGCGAAACTAGGTGGGCCAAACAGCTCCAATCCATTCATCTATCACAACCCTTACCAGTGGGGACCGGCGTTGACTGCTGGCGGCGGAATGGACTATGACCTGCCGTTCTGGAATCATCGCTTTGGATTCCGCCTGTTCCAGGCAGACTATCGCTACATTCACGCGAACTACGGCCCCTATACGGCTCCTCCGACGACTGGTCAGATGGGTGGACGCGCGAACCTGAGCGGAGTTGAGCTTAGCACGGGTATCGTGACGCACTTTGGCCACATCATTCCTCCTCCTCCCGTAACCTACACCTGCTCGGTCTCTCCTGCGACGGCTTTCCCCGGCGATCCTCTTACGGTTACCGGAACAGCATCGAATCTGAACCCGAAGAAGACGGCGACCTATACGTGGACCTCTGACGGCGGCACGGTCTCGGGCACAACCAACACGGCCACCATCGACACGAAGAATCTGAATGCAGGTTCCTACACTGTGAAGGGCCATGTCTCAGAGGGCGCAAAGCCTGGCGAGATGGCAGACTGCTCGGCTCCGTTCACGATCAAGGCATACGAACCGCCGACCGTTAGTTGCTCGGCAAATCCCTCCACGGTCGCCCCTGGAGATTCCGCGACGATTACGGCAAATGGCGCAAGTCCGCAGAACCGTCCGCTGACGTATAGCTACAGCTCTACGGCTGGTTCGGTAACCGGAAGCACATCGACCGCGACGCTGAATACAACTGGCGCAGCGCCTGGGACAATTACGGTAACCGCCAATGTAGTTGACGATAAGGGTCAGTCTGCTTCCTGCACCACGACTGTGACAGTGGTTGCGCCGCCGCCTCCGCCAGCGCCGACGACGAGCACCCTCTGCTCCATCAACTTCGAGCGCGATAAGCGGCGCCCGGCCCGGGTCGATAACGAAGCCAAGGCTTGCCTTGACGATGTCGCCCTCAACCTGCAGCGCTCCTCGGATGCGAAGCTCGCAATCGTAGGCAACGCCAGCAGCAGTGAGAAAGCAGGCAGCAAGCTCGCCGCCGCGCGTGCCGTCAATACGAAGGCATACCTGGTAAGTGAGAAGGGTGTCGATGCCAGCCGCATCTCGGTTTATACCGGGTCGCAGGATGGCAAGACGGCAGCCTCGACGTTGATCCCGACCGGTGCAACGCTGGATAGCACAGGTCTTACCGTGGTGGACGAGAGCGCAGTCAAGGTTCAGCCCCGCACGGCGCCTAGAAGGACTCGCAGAAAGTAACGACTAACCCGCATGAAAGCACAAAGGCTGACTGGATCTCCGGTCAGCCTTTGTGCTTTGGTTTGTGCTTTGGTTGGCTGAGTCCTTCACACCAGCTATCCTTAAGGCAACACCGAGATTGAATGATGAATTCCTTGAATAGACAGCACGGTTCTAAAGTCAGTTTCCTAACTTTGATTTTTCTCCTTTCATGCCTTCCTCTGAATGCAGTCAACTGGCTGCCGTTTGGACCGTATGGTGGAGATGCACGTGCGTTTGTTGCCGATTCGCATGATCACACCCATCTCTATTTGGGTACAGCAAACGGCTGGATCTATGAATCCCATAGTGCCGGCGGGGAGTGGAAGAGATTGGCGAGAGTCGGGAATCGGGATGATCTCGTGCTGGATTCGATCGTTCTAGACCCTGCGAAGCCAAACCGTATCCTGGTGGGAGCGTGGGTGCTGGGGAGCCCGGACGGCGGCATCTATGTCAGCAACGATGGAGGGACGACCTGGACGAGCGAGGCGGAGATGGGGGGACAATCGATCCGGGCGCTCACGACTGCTCCATCGGACCCTAAGATCGTGGTGGCTGGAACATTGAAGGGTGTATATCAGTCGATGGATGGTGGTAGCCATTGGCGGCTTATCAGTCCAGAGGGAAGCATGGAGCTGCATGAGGTCGAATCGATTGCGATCGATCCAATCAACCCACAGATCATGTATGCGGGAACCTGGCATCTTCCGTGGAAGACGACGGATGGAGGTCTCCACTGGAACAATATTAAAGAAGGTGTAATCGAGGACTCCGATGTGTTTTCCATCATCGTGGATCCCAAACAATCGAATGAGATGTATATGAGCGCCTGCTCGGGAATCTACAAGAGCGTGAATGCCGGAGATAAATTTCAGAAGGTCCAAGGGATTCCTTCGACGGCGCGCAGAACCAGGGTTCTTATGCAGGATCCGCTGCACCTGAACATAGTGTTTGCGGGGACGACTGAAGGGCTGTGGCGAACAACCGATTCGGGGAAGACATGGGTTCGCACGACCGGGCCTGAAGTGATCGTGAATGATGTTTATGTCGACCCAACCGACTCCAACAGGATGTTGCTGGCTACGGACCGTGGAGGAGTGTTGGCAAGCAATGATGGCGGGTTTAGTTTTGTGCCTTCGAATAACGGTTTTTCGGCGCGCCAGATAACCTCTTATGTTCGTGATGCGCAGCGGCCCGCAACAATCTATGTCGGTGTCGTGAACGACAAGGCGTGGGGTGGGGTGTTCATGAGTGATAACGGGGGATTGACCTGGACACAGAAGAGCACAGGGTTGGAGGGACACGATATCTTCAGCCTGGGACAGGCAACGGATGGGACCCTGTTGGCAGGGACACGGCACGGTATCTATCGGCTGCAGGGCGATGCATGGAGCCGGGCCAACGAACTGACACTGTTGCCCACTACAATCACGAAACCAGCTCCTAAGAGGGCTGCCTCTGCAGGCAAGGCGCGGAGTACGGCTGCGGGAAGGGGTAAGGCTGCTTTGGCTAAAGCTGCTCCCACGGTTGTCACAGTACCGGGCAAGGTTGTGCAGCTTGATGGTGACGTCTTTGCGTTCGCACGTGCTGGGGAGACGCTTTATGCTGCGACTTCGGAGGGGCTGCTGGCGAGCGATACGGCAGGGCGCAGTTGGAAGCAGGTGGCGGTGCCTGAGAAGCAGGAGTGGCGCTTTGTCGCTGCGGAGAAGTCTATGGCGATTACGGCTACCTTGAAAGCAGCTGCCCTGACGACCGATGGAGGACAAAATTGGCTGGCATTGAAGCTTCCGTCGGAGTTGACGCAAGTGGGGGCAGTAGCGGTTGATGGGGCTGGGGGATTGTGGGTGGGCGGACGTGAAGGCGTTTACCTCTCCGAGGACTCGGGTGCTACCTGGAAGACGCTGAAGAATCTCTATATGAGGGATGTGAACAGCATCTTCTATGATGAGCCGTCACAGCGAGTGTTGATTACCGCCAATAGTTCGACCACAATCGCATTCTCGGTTAATTTGTCGGACAAGATTGTGCACTATTGGAATACTGGCTGGCATTTGAAGCTGATGCGCTCGGCTGGAGATCATATGGTTGGCGCTACTTTGTTTGATGGCATCGTCATTCAGCCGCAGATGGTGGATTCAAAGGACGCGGCTGGGCACTAGAGGAGCGAGGTTGGCGGGGGAGGGATAGAATCTTAGTATGAGCTTCCAGGCATCCAGCACGTGGTCTCGACATTCCTTTCAGACAGATGATGCGGCGCTTTTGCCGATTGCGGCGAAGGTGGAGGCAGGGGAGCGGCTCAGCTTCGAGGATGGGGTTACGCTGTATCGGAGCGGTGACATTCTTGCAGTGGGATGGCTGGCGAACCTCGTGCGGGAGAGGCTGCACGGGAATACGGCCTACTTCAACGTGAACCGGCATATCAACCCTACTAACGTCTGTGTGGCGTCTTGCCGGCTGTGTGCCTTCGGAAGGAAGAAGGGCGATGCCGGTACGTACACGATGGCTCTGGAAGAGGCATGGGAGACGGCTGCTACGGGGCTGACCGAGGCGGTGACTGAGTTCCATATCGTAGGTGGCTTGCATCCAGATCTGCCATTCGAGTACTTCATGGACCTTGTGCGCGGGTTGAAGGTGCGGTTCCCGAAGGTGCATATCAAGGCGTTCACTATGGTCGAAGTCGCGTTTCTGGCCAAGCGCGGCAAGATGACTATCGCCAAGACGTTGGAGCAGATGAAGGCTGCGGGGGTGGATTCGCTGCCTGGCGGTGGGGCGGAGATCTTCGCCGATCGGGTTCGGCATATCATCTGCGATCACAAGATCGATGGCAGCGAGTGGCTGGACACGGCGCGGACGGCGCACAAGCTTGGTCTGCGGTCGAATGCGACGATGCTGTATGGGCACGTCGAGAACGACGAGGACCGGGTGGACCATATGCTGAAGCTGCGTGAGGTTCAGGATGAGACCGGCGGCTTCCAGACGTTCATTCCTCTGGCGTTCCATCCGGACAACACGGCACTCGCGCATATTCCCAAGACGACGGGGATGCTCGACATGAGGCAGATCGCCGTGGGCCGCCTGATGCTGGACAACTTCTCCCACATCAAGAGCTACTGGCAGATGGTGTCGCCGAAGATGGCACAGATCTCGCTTCGGTTTGGGGCAGACGATATCGACGGCACTGTGATCGAGGAGAAGATCTATCACGATGCCGGGGCGACGACTCCACAGGGGATGCGCCGGAAGGATCTCGTCCGGTTGATCACCGAGGCTGGGCGTGAGCCTTTTGAACGGGACACGATGTACCGGGCTGTGACGCGGAGTGAAGATACGTTCACCGTTGCTGTTTGAAGAGCGAGGGTACCCCTCTCCCCACCGGGGTATTTGGGAAAACAAACCCTTTGTTTTATGTAATTTAAACGGTAGGTCCGTCTGTAAAATATTTTTTCTAAAGTACTTACTGGATTAACAGAAAAAGCCCCGGTTTTCCGGGGCTTTTTTATCTCTAGATCCTCATTATAACGTTTTGAGGAAAACTAATTGGAAAACGTATGTTGTTGTATGACATGGGTTAAGTAGGTATAGGGCTTGACAAGTTTTTCTGGATTGAGAGTAGAGGAGCCTGCTTCTTATCTGTGGCGTCCACAGGCACGCAGTGAGAGCGTCTGCTCGTCGCCAACCAGATAGCAACCGGCCCTTAGTTGGCAGTTGGCGGGGCGGCTTGTTTTGTGGCCTCTGACACCTCGGCGGGAAAGCAAGGCAAAGCACAGCGAGAAATTGGTTGGAAGGAGCTTAGTTCCTACTTTGCTCTTTACCCAGCGAACAGGGTGTTTGCTGAGGACCAGGTCAGTTGCGAATCGGCCAGCGAGGGGGGATGCCTGCAGCATGAAGAGGGACGAAAGATCGGTTTGTGGCCACGTGAAGCCCCCGTATTTGCCGACCTTTTTCGCAGGGCTGAAGCGCTGCGCTAATCCAAAAACGAGGCGAAGCCCCTTCTATAGCCTGAGCCTGTGAAGCTCCGAAGGCTGAAGCCCCGCGCGAGCACTTGAGCGACTTGAGAGCAGGGACGCAATGGGAATCCATTGTGTGCAAAGTTCACGCTCAAAAGGGAAAAGCTTTGCCCTGGTGGAGGGCAATCTTTTGCTACACAGAGGTTAATCGCCCAGCTATCTGGTTCTTTCTTTGTGGAAAAGGCGGTTTTCTGCCTAAAATGCGCCGCTTTGTGAATGGTTGCCTACTTGCATTAGCGACAGTGCATCGAGAAATCGCAATGTAAGCGGCTATCGCATCCAGGCTTTTTCTGGATGGACGAGTAGCTACAACTATGGCTTCTTTCCAATGAAGATACGCGTCCAGATTCGGGCCCTGATTTCGGGAGAGACAAAGTGGCAGCCAGTGAGTGCAACCGTTGGTTACGGCAGCAGATCACAGGCGCCAGAACACTTTGCGACAAATGCTCGCACGACGAGCAAGGAGAATGTAATGAAGAAGATTGCTTATCTGTTCCCGGTTATCTGCCTTGCGGTTCTTTCTGTCTCGGCGAAGGCAGACACACTCAAATTAGTCTCTGCAGGATCGACCGGACCGTACGACTTGAAGCTCAATGGGACCACCGACGTCAAACTGTTTTGCATCGATGACTTCAGAGACGTTCAGGAGGGTGAGTCGTGGGGCGTGACCATCGTGAATGGCGCGAACTATCTGAACTCCAACAAGCACTCTTCGGACTTCAAGTACGAGGAAGAGACGTACATCTACAGCAAGCTCGGCACCTCGGATGGACACGGCCATACCTATAACAACACCGATGTTCAACAGGCCCTGTGGTACATCTTCGACCACAATGCGGATACGAATTCGCATGCGGACAATCTGATCGAAGACGCGTACGACTTCCACTACACGAGCTCTTTCCTGGATGACTTCAACTTCTATATCCCAACGGGACAAGACATCACCAATGGCAGGGGGCTAGGGCTTCCGCAGGAGATGATCGGCGCGGCGCTGCCTCCAGCGCAGGCTCCAGAGCCTTCGACCTTGATGCTGATGGGATCGGGACTGGTTGGTTTGGCTGGTGCGGTTCGGCGGCGGTTCGCTCGCTAAGCAGCTCTTGCATAGGTTTTGATCTGCTATCGCGGAGGTCGACAGATAATCGACGGTCTCCGCGATAGGTACTACGAAACAGATGTTGTTCGCATTGATTGACTTTCCTAGGAGGAAGTTATGTACATTTTCTTTGCTCCAGCTTTTCTTGCCCTTGGTGTCATTGCTTTCATTATGCTTCGCGACCAGTTCCGGTTTGCTCGCACACGTCGATAGCCTTTGGTCCAGATGTAGACCTAAACAGAGTAGCCAGGCGATTGCCTGGCTGCTCCGCTTGTTTTGGAAGACGATGAGTGTCGGCGGGCAGGTAACGCCAGAGCACATTTGGAGTCGGTACAAGAACAAGCAACGACAAAAGCGAAATGCGGGGCTCTTCACTGCGCGTTGACGGTGAAGCCATCAAACGTGCAGTGAAGAATGACAGACGGTTGGGGAACGAACAGTTGCGGAATGGCGAACAGCGACAAGCCTCTATCGCTTATTGCTGTTGGAATACTATTCCAGCGGCGTCGTAGTCTCCCTGAAGGTCGATGTCGATGCCGTGGGACATCCAGAAGGCTCCGCTGGCTGATTCGGGGGTGTCTTTGGACAGGCTTCCGTGGATGATGTGGGTGCGGTAGACGGCGTTGGGATCGAGTCCCTGCAGGTAGAGACGCGGCGCGGGATAGCCCATCTGGCTGGAGTGCAGGAAGGCGAAGGCTACGGATTGCTTGCGGTCGCGGGAGACAGATTGCGTGGCGGAGTACTCGCTGCCGCCCTGGGGGGAGATGAGACGGTAGAGGGAGCCGTGCTGAACGGTTTCGCGGATGGTCTTGTACTCGGCGACCATGTGTTTGGCCGTGGCGAAGTCGTCAGGGGTCCACTTGTTGAGGTTGGAGCCGATGCCCAGGCCTCCCTGCATGGAGGAGAGGAAGCGGTAGGCGGTGGAGAAGTTGCGATGGTTGCGACCGGTCGTCGAGGAGTCGGTGACCCAGGCCATCATGACGCCGGGGGTGTAGGCGTGGGTGAAGCCGTCCTGTATGAGGAGGCGGTCGAAGGGGTCGGTGTTGTCGGAGGTCCAGACCTCCTCGGTGAGGCCGAGGATGCCGAGATCGATACGGCCGCCGCCGCCGGAGCAGGACTCGAACTCGACCTTGGGATGCTTGGCGCGGAGCTCGGCGAGGATGGAGTAGAGGTTGTGGATGTAGGCGACGGGGAGCGTCTTCTGGTCTTCAAGCTTCGTAGCGGACCAACCAGGTTCGGACCAGTTGCGGTTGTAGTCCCACTTGACGAAGGCGATGTCGTAGTCGGTGAGCGTCTTGTCGAGGAAGCCGAAGACGTAGGCGCGGACCTCGGGCATGGCGAGGTTGAGGACGAGCTGGTTGCGGGCCTGCGTCTCCGGGCGGCCTTCGAAGTGGATGACCCAGTCGGGGTGCTTGCGGTAGAGGTCGCTGTCGGGGTTGACCATCTCGGGCTCGAACCAGAGACCGAAGTCCATGCCGAGGGAGTGGACTTTCTTGATGAGGGGGGCGAGGCCGTTGGGGAACTTCTGCGGATTGACGTACCAGTCGCCGAGGCCGGCGTGGTCGTCCTTGCGCTGGCCGAACCAGCCGTCGTCCATGACGAAGCGCTCTACACCGAGGCTGGCGGCTTTTTCGGCGAGGGCAGTCTGGCCTGCTTCGTCGACGTTGAATTCGGTGGCCTCCCAGGAGTTGTAGAGGACGGGACGGGGGCGGGGAAGCTGGTTGGGGGCGTGGGGGATGATCTGGGCCAGCTCGAAGCGGTGGAGGAGACGGGAGGCTTCGCCCATGCCCTCGCTGGAGTAGCCGGCGTAGAAGACGGGGGTTTCAAGCTTCTGGCCGGGAGATAGTGGGTAGCTAAAGTCGAAGGGATTGAAGCCACCGGTGACGCGGATCTGCTGGAGCTGGTCCTGCTCGAGTGTGATGCTCCAGGAGCCGCTCCAGGCGAGGGCTCCGAACCAGACGTCGCCGGATTGCTCGGTGGCAGGGCCGCGGTTGATGGCGAACCAGGGATTGTTCTGGTGGCCGGTGGAGCCGCGGCGGCTCTCGATGACGGTCTTGCCGGGTTGGATGAGTTGCGAGTGGAGTGCGGACTCGCCGGCCCAGCGGCCGCTGAGATAGTGCATGGTGTAGTCGGTGCCGCGGGGGAGGTTCCAACTGGCGGCTGCGGCTTGCTCGATGGTGAGGCCGGCCTGCGTGCGGTTCTCGATGGTGGCGGAGCGACCGAGGATGCCGGTGTCGCTGTCCATGCTGTAGCGGAGGGTGACGAAGAGGTCGCGGGAGATGTCGCGGAGGACGATGGTGAGGGTGTTGGCGGCGATGGTGTGGGAGATGTAGTGGAGGACGAGGTCGCGGTTGCCGTCGGCGAAGGTGATCTTCAGGGCGGGCTCGACGTAGAGCTCAGCTCCCCAGCCGGCGAACTCCTGCGGGGTGGTGGTGTTGGATGCGTCGAAGGAGGCGTGCTCTTTAGCGAAGTGGGCTGCGGGGATACGGTCAGCGGGGGCGAGGCGGTGGCCCCAGTAGAGGGATTGGAGCTCGTTGCGCTCGTTGATGCCGAAGATGTAGGTGACGCCGCCACCGTCGAGGCGGAAGGTGCGGGTGGCATTGTCGTAGGTGATGGTGGTGGGAGCCGCTGCTCCAGGTGCTCCGGCGAGGGCTGCGGGAGAGGCGAGGAGCGGGGGCTGGGGGGCGAGGAGGCAGAGGAGAGGAAGCAGGGAGGCTCGCGCTATGACTTTGGCGGTTGCGCGGGATATCTGGGAGAGAGAGGAGGATGGGCGCATTAGGAGGCTCGAGAGTACGGAATTGGGGAACTATTTTTTCTATCACATTGGGCCGCAAAGACACGGGTTAGGAGATGTTTGATGCGATTATGTCTCTGCCTTTGCAGGGGTGCTGCCGGTGATGCCTTTGGAGAGCAGGAGGAAGGCGATGGCTCCGAAGGCCGGTACGGTCAGGCCGGAGCGGAGACTGTTGAAATGGGTGGAGATGGCCCCAGTTAGCCAGGGGAGCGTCGCTCCTCCGACGCTCGCCAGCGCGAAGAGTGGACCGAGTCCTGGATGGTTTCCGGTTCGTGCGAGGAGGAAGGAGATCGTGAGGGGATAGAGAGGGGCGAGGGTGAGGCCGCTGAGGATGGTGATCGCCACCATGCTGCCGGGAGAGAGGTGAACTGTGGTGCAGAGGAGGGTCTCCGTGACGATGAGGGACACAAGGCAGAGCCGGAAGAGGATCGCTTCTCCGACGCGCGACATGAGAGCTGCGATGAGGAGCCGGCCGGCTAGCTCCGCTGTCCAGAAGCAGAGGGTGATGGTGGGGGCCTGGGTGGAGGGATTTATGCGGACGGCATAGCTGGGTAGCCAGCCGTTGAGAGAGTTTTCGATGCCTATATAGAGGGGCAGGGCTGTGCCGAAGACGAGAAGGGGGATAAGGGGTAACGGCATATGCGACGTCGATAGCGTCGACAAAGACGCTTTCGGGCTGGCGGCGTGGGGTACTGTGGCGGCGAATCCGGCTGCGATGACGAGTGCGACCGAGACAATGAGGAAGAACGGTCCGACGCCTCTGGTGGCAGAGATATGTACGAGCAGGGGACAGGCAATTGCGCCGAGTCCCCAGGCGACGTTAAGCATGGCGAGGAGGCGTCCGCGAAGAGATGGAAGGCTGGTGCCGACGATGATGTTTCCCGCGGTGAGTCCGGCTCCGAGACCGGTTCCGATGCAGACGAGCGCGAGATGGGCTGTGCTGAAGGCTGCCCAGATCATCATGATGCACCCTGCGGTGGAGAGAAGCGCGCCGAAGATGACGCTGACTCGGAGGTTGCGAGCCGCAAACCATGCGCCGCAGAGTTGACCGGCAAAGCTGGCGGTAAACAGAGTGCCTGCCTGTGCGTCCTGGATATTCCACCGCTGGACCAGAACGGGCAGAAGCGGACCGAGCATTACGGTTGCTATTCCAGCTACTACGAAGTAGAAGAATACTGGCGCGAGCGCAGTTGCACGCTGGTTGTTCTTCTGGTTCGATTGATCCAGCTTTGGAGTGGGTTGTTGCAATGCGCCTCTGCTAGAGCGAATTCGGAGTTGGTGTAGAGGGTGCGAGAACAAGAGCGAATGGTTGAAGAGAGTCTGAAGGTTGTGGTGAGTCAAGATCTTCGGGATCCTGCCCCTTCGACAACTCAGGGTCAGGATGACGACAAGACAGGCAACGGCAGATGCAGTGGCATTCTTCGCTTCACTCAGAATAGTGAATAGTCGTGGATGATGAACGGTTGCACGCCGATGAGAGACGGCAAGCCTCTATAAGCTTCCGTCTTAACCTAGGGCGAACCAATCTGGCGTTTGGCTCGCCGTAGCTTTGCGGTAGAGGTGTCACGGACACCGGCGGTCGATTCGCGGACAACAAGCTCGGGTTCGAACCAGACAACCTCCGGATAGGGATCACCGGGGGACTGGATTCGATTGACAAGGTGCTGGGCGGCGGTCCAGCCCATCTTGTGCAGCGGTTGCCGGACAGTTGTGAGTCGCGGGTTGAAGTACTCGGCTACGATGATGTCGTCGAAGCCGATGACTGAGATATCGCGGGGACAGGTGAGGCCGGCATCTTCGATGGCGCGGATGGCGCCGATGGCCGCGGTGTCGTTGAAGCAGAAGATCGCCGTGAAGTCGCGGGTGCGGGTGAGGAGGTCACGCACGGGAAGGTAACCGAGTTTGGGCGACCAGAGGTTTTCCTCGAGATAGATGCAGAGCTCGGGGAAGATGACGATGCCGATCTCCTGCGCGATGCCGGCGATGGCCTGCCATCGAACCTCGGAGTCGAGGGAGAAACGCTGTCCCTTCATGAAGGCGATACGGCGGTGGCCGAGCTCGTATAGGTGTCGCAGCGCCATCCTGGTGGCGCGATTATGGTCCAACTCGACGTTGGTAACGCCAGGGATCCTGCTGTGGGACGAGATGCCGACGACCGGAAGCGGAACCTTGTTCGGCAGTTCGGTGTTGACGAGAAGAAAGCCGTCAACGGCGCGGTTCATAAGGAGTTCGGGGTACTCTTCCATCAGGTCGGGGCGACAGAGATGGCTCACGGTGAAGTAGAGGTAGCCCTCCTGCAGAAGGTACTGCTCGACACCGAGCATGACACCGGTGAAGTAGCCTTCGCTCAACTCGGGGACGATGACGCCGACGGTGTTGGTGAGGCGGGTTCGCAACATGCGAGCGTGCATGTTGGGCCGGTAGTCGAACTTTTTGGCGGCTGCCCGGACGCGCTGATGTGTCGCCTGGGAGATGGACTTGGCGACGGGCGAGTTGTTGAGCACGATGGAGACGGTGGCAGGAGAGAGATCCAGATACTCGGCAAGAATCTTCAGCGTCACCGGCTTGCCGGCGTCGGGTATGTGCTTATTTTTCGGCATCTTTCTCCGCGAGAATGTCTAAGGTTGCAACCTTTGTACACCCTGGCTGAGTGAGGAGGGAATGGGTTTGTCCTAATGCGTCCCCAATTGGAGCCCACGTTGCCAGGCTTTCTTACAAAGAAGTGACGCTTTTCCGATGAAATCGTGACAACTGACCTGTCCGATGCGATTAGTTCTAAGGGATCTACTTTTGATGCACTTTCCGGGCTCATAAAGATACCGCCTTGTGACGGATAACGTTGACGTGGCAGGTTGCCCCATGAAACGTTAACATCATATTCATCATTTTGTAATGGCATTGGCTGCGCTCCCTAAAGCTGCAATTTTCCAGGAGGTATCAGTGAGATTCTCAGGAAAGTTCCTACGCGGGTTGTCTATTCTTATTGCCCTGACGCTGTTGAGTGCCGGAGCGGGGTTCGCACAATCGACGGCAACATTGTCAGGAACGGTGACGGATCCGACCGGGGCGGTTGTTCCGGGTGCGACTATAACGATTCGTTCGCTGGCGACCGGTGTGGAGCGCAGTACCGTGAGTGACGAAAGTGGAAACTACACGGCGCCTTCGCTGCAGCCCGGCGACTACACCGAGACGGTGAACGCACCAGGATTTGCGAGGTACACCGTACAGAAGTTAACTCTCGAGGTGGACGGACATGTGACCGTGAACGCGAAGATTGCGCTGGCGAGCGCAGGCGAGACGGTACAGGTGGAAGGCACACCTCCAGCGATTGAGACGCAGACAATCACAGTAGGGCAGGTGATCGACCAGAAGACGGTGCAGGAGATTCCGTTGAATGGGCGGCATTTTCTGGATCTGACGGTGCTGACACCCGGTGGAGTGACGGCTCCGTCTTCGGGAAATCTGACGTCGCCGAGTCGCGGGTTGGGGGCGAACTCGTTTATCACAGCGGGGAATCGTGAGGACTCGGTCAACTTCCAGATCAATGGAGTGAACCTGAACGACATGGTGCAGAACCAGATCACGTTCCAGCCATCGATCAATACGACGTCTGAGTTCAAGATCAACAATTCGACGTACAGCGCGGAGTATGGGCGCAGCTCGGGTTCGATCGTGAACGTCAGCACGAGGTCGGGGACGAACCAGTTTCACGGCGAGATATTTGACTACCTTCGGAATAACTACTTCGATGCTCGCAATTACTTCAACACCAAGGCACAGCGGCAGGCTTCGTTGCAGCGGAACAACTTCGGCGCGGCGCTGGGCGGCCCGATCTTCCGCGACCGCACGTTCTTCTTCCTGAGTTATGAAGGATTACGACAGGCGCAGGGAATCACGATCAACAGCGGTGTGCTCACGAACCCGCAGAGGGCAACCATCACAGCTACAGGGAGCCCCTCGGCGAAGGCGCTTCTGCCGCTGATTCCTGTGGCAAACGATGCATCGGGGGCGCGCTTTCTTGGGAGCACGCCGGGGCCGGTGAATATCGATCAGGGGACGGCGGATGTCTTCCACCAGTTCCGGCCATCCGACCAGATTCATGGTTTCTATGCCTTTCAGGCGGATAGCCGGACAGAGCCGGCCCTGCAGGGTAATACGATTGCGGGGTTTGGGGATCATCGCAACTCGCATCGACAGGTATTGACACTGAATGAGACTCACGTCTTCAGCCCGAACTTCGTCAACGAGGCGCGGCTTGGATTCAATCGGATCTATATTGCATTCACTCCGAATACGCAGCTGAATCCTGCGGATTACAACATTGGGGACGGAATCACCAGCTCGGTCGGACTTCCCCAGATCACGATTACGGATATCGGTTTGAACTTCGGCGGACCATCGGGATTTCCGCAAGGGCGCACGGACACGCTGGGCATCCTCTCCGATACGGCCACTTACTTGAGAGGCAAGCACTCGATCAAGTTCGGCGGAGAGTTTCGCCGGTTCCTGAATGCTAACTTTGCGGGCGATACCGGGATATTGGGCTTCAATACGACGGCAAACTTTATCGCCGGCAATGCCACGAACTTCAGCATCACGCCAACCACAGTGTCGAGCCGCATCTACGTCAACGCCGTCGGTGGGTTTATCCAGGACAACTACAAGCTGGTTCCGAACCTTACGCTTGAGCTTGGATTTCGCTTCGAGTGGAACGGAACACCGACAGAGGGCGCGAATCGGTTTGTAGTCTATAACGCCCCGACGCAGAGTCTGATTCGTAAGGGAACACAGGGTCTAGGCAGCGTTTATAACCAGAACTATAACTATGAGCCGCGAGTGGGGTTTGCGTACGACATCTTCGGCACAGGGAAGACGGTTGTTCGCGCCGGGTTTGGCCTGATGGCAGACCAGCCAGCCACGAATGCTGTTACGGGGCTGGCTTCGAATGTGCCGTTTGCTTCACCGGTTTCGTTCAACGCGAGCTCACAGACACCGTCGATTCCGGTAAGCAGCCTCTATACTTCGGCATCGGCTAGCGGACTGGCGATCAACAACGTTACCCGCAACTTTCGTAATGCCTACACGGAGTCCTTTAACCTCAATATTCAGCAGGAGCTGCCGGGACGGATTGCGTTGCAGGCGGGATACTTCGGTTCGGTGGGCCGTCACCTGCGGGCGCGGTTGAATCAGAACCAACCTATTGGTGGCGTACGGCCATATCTGGCGATCTCGTCATCGAGCCTGATCGCGCCAGGCAAACCGACGAATGCAAATATCGCGGAGGTGAGCAGTGTTGGCTCATCGAACTACAACGCGATGTGGATTACGGCACGCAAGAGCACACGCACTGGATTGACGTTGAATACAACGTATTCCTACTCGAAGTCACTGGATGTGAACTCGCTCGGGTCGCAGGGCGGATATGTGTTCCAGGACAGCTACAACCCTGGGAACAACTATGGGCCTTCGGACTTTGATGTACGTCATCGGATCTCAGGGAACGCGATCTATGATCTGCCGTTCAAGGGGAACAGGTTTGTGGAGGGCTTCCGGCTGGCGGGAATTGTGCAGTGGCAGACGGGCAATCCGATCAACGTGGTCAACCCGGTTTCGACCTTCAATGGGTTGAACGGGGGCACGGCGACAGTGCGGCCAAATATTGTGGCTCCGATCAAGATTCACAAGGGATTTGTGGGCACGAATCCGAATGTGACGTGGATTGTCTCGACGTTGTGCCCGGCCAGCGGACCTGTTCCGGGGTGTGCTTTTGTGAACACGACGAACAGCTTCGGGAATCTGTCACGCAATGCGATTACGGGTCCGGGATTTGCGGACGTCGACTTCTCCCTGGAGAAGAATACCAAGCTGAGCGAGCGGCTGAACCTTCAGTTACGCGCGGACATCTTCGATATATTCAATCATCCGAGCTTCGCGAATCCGACTGCTGGAGCAGCGAATGCGAGCGATACCTCTACCACCTTCGGGCAGATATCGGCTACGCGTTTTCCCGTGGGAGACCTTGGATCTTCGCGGCAGATTCAACTGGCAGGGAAGATCATCTTCTAGATGACGTCTTGATTGATGCGCTCCGTCCTGTGGCCTGGGACGGAGCGCATTTTGGGAGTGCGAGTATGTAGGTGATGAGCGAGATTGTACTGCGAGAGTATCGGGGGGAGGATCTCGAAGGGATCACACGCCTGGATGAGGCTTGCTTCACGAAAGAGTTTCGCTTTGACAGGCGGTCGATGCAGTCGTTTGCCGAGGCGGAGAATGCGATCTCAGTGGTGGCGGAGCGGGGCGGCGGCGATATCGCCGGGTTTGTGATCGTGCATGTAGAGCGTATGGCGGGCAGGCTAATCGGCTATGTGGTGACGCTGGATGTGGCGGCGGAGGAGAGACGGAAGGGGTTGGCGGCGCAGATGATGGAAGAGGTGGAGAGGCGTGCGCGGATAGTGGGGACACGGTGGATGGAGTTGCACGTGTATACGGGGAACAAGGGGGCGATCCGCTTCTATGAGGAGATGGGTTATGAGCGGGTGGGGGTAAGACTGGGATTCTACGGTGCACCGGGTAGGGATGCATTCGTCTATCGCAAAGAGCTTCTTAACTTGTAACGAATTAAGTTATTTTTTTCCGAAGACATCTCCCATGCGGCGGATCTGAGCTCCTACGCCGCGAAGCTTCTCTTCAAAGTGCTCGTAACCGCGGTCGAGGTGGTAGACGCGGTCGAGGATGGTCTCGCCGTCCGCGACAAGGGCAGCGAGGACCAGCGAGGCCGAGGCTCGGAGGTCGGAGCACATGACGGCAGCGGATTGCAGGGGGCTCTTGCCGCGGACCGTGGCGGTGCGGCCGGAGATGGTGATGTTCGCGCCCATGCGGATGAGCTCCTGCACGTGCATGAAGCGGTTTTCGAAGATGTTCTCGGTGACCGTGGTGGTGCCTTCGGTCTGGGTGGCGAGGGCCATGAACTGGGCCTGCATGTCGGTGGGGAAGCCGGGGTACTCTTCGGTGGAGATGTTGGCTGCCTTGAGCTCGCCGCCCATTGAGCCACCGGAGCGGACGCGGATGTTGTCCTGGCCTACATCGAGGCGGACACCGCACTCTTCAAGTTTAGCGATGAGCGCTCCGAGGTGTTTCGGTTCGCAGGAGTCCACGTTGAGGTCGCCTCCGGTGATTGCCCCGGCGATGAGGAAGGTACCGGCTTCGATGCGGTCGGGGTTGATGCGATGGCGTGCGCCGTGGAGCTTGCTGACGCCCTGGATGCGGATGGTGGAGGTGCCTGCGCCTTCGATCTTTGCGCCCATGGCGGTTAGAAGAGCGGCGAGGTCGGTTACCTCGGGCTCGCGGGCGCAGTTTTCGAAGACGGATTCGCCTTCGGCGAGAGTGGCGGCCATGAGAAGGTCTTCGGTGCCGGTAACAGTGATCTTATCGAAGACGATGTGGGCCCCTTTGAGGCGATCGGCACGGGCTTCGAGGTAGCCGTGGTCGTAGACGATGGTGGCTCCCATGGCCTCGAGGCCTTTGATGTGGAGGTCGATGGGCCGTCCGCCGATGGCACAGCCGCCGGGCATGGCGACGCGGGCGATGCCGGTGCGCGCGATGAGCGGGCCAAGGACGAGCGAGCTGGCGCGCATGGTCTTGACGATCTCGTATTTGGCGACCGGATCGGAGAGGATGGCGCACTTGATGTGGGTGCGGTGCTGGGCGCGCCCGTAGCCGAGTTCGACCTCGGCACCCATGGAGGTGAGGAGCTTGCGCTCGGTCTCGATATCGCGGACCTGGGGGATGTTTTCGAGGATGACCTCGTCTTCGGTCAGGATGGCGGCGGCCATGCAAGGGAGGGCGGAGTTTTTGGCTCCGGAGACTTTGATAGTGCCTAGAAGGGGGTTACCGCCGCGTACCACGAACTTATCCATCGTTAGAGTTTACGGGGATTTTGCGTGGAAATGGGTGTCAACGTGTGTACTGCGGTGAGACATCCGGGCAACTGCTGCCCGGTGTCTTTAGAGTTCGAGGCGGGAGTCGTCGATGGCGAGGCGGACGTTCCCATCAGATTTACCGAGGCGGCGTACAGCTTCCATCTTGTCTACGTCGGCTTTGAGCATGACGACCGCGATGGGGATGCTCTTGCCTGCGGACTTGATGGTTCGGATGGCGGTGTCGCGATCGATGTCGCAGACCTTCATGAGGACACGAATGCCGCGCTCGACGAGCTTCGCGTTCTTCATGTGCACATTGACCATGAGGTTGTCGTAGACGTAGCCGAGACGGGTCATCGCGCCAGTGGTGATCATGTTGAGGATCATCTTCTGGGCGCTCGCGGACTTCATGCGAGTGCTGCCGGAGATGACCTCGGGGCCGACCTCAGCGACGATGGTGGTGTCGGCGACATCGGCGAGCGGGGTGTTGAGGTTGCAGGTGACAGCGGCGGTCTTGGCACCGCGCGCACGGGCGTACTCGACAGCGCCGACGACATAAGGGGTACGACCACTGGCGGAGACGCCGATGACGATGTCTTTGCGGGTGGGGCGGCGGCGGGCGATGTCGCGCTGACCGATCTCGGGGGAGTCCTCGTTGACATCGGAGGCGGAGGCAAGAGCTTTAGGGCCGCCAGCCATGATGTACTGCACTTGAGCCGGAGCTGTGGAGTAGGTCGGTGGGCACTCCGACGCGTCGAGAGATGCGATACGACCGCTGGAGCCGGCGCCGACGTAGATGAGCCGGCCGCCGTCGCGGAGAGATCGAGCCACCGTGTCGATCACTATGGCGATCTCGGGGAGTGCTTTCCTAACAGCCGCGGAGACCTTGGCGTCCTCGTGATTGATGATGCGGGCAATCTCAAGGGCAGATTTGGTGTCCAGACCTTCAGAAGCAACGTTTGCGGTCTCAGTGGTGAGTTCATTGAGATCCGCAGGTCCGCGATTTACGGGTTTTGGCGATGGGGCCGGTTCAAGCATGGTAAGGGTAGCCATAAGAGTCCTGCTGTGCTTCGAAACAATTCTATTCCTATCCTCATAGGATGCGAAAAGAAACCTTTGCGTTGATTGCCAGCCATGGTTAGAAGGCATAATTTTAAATGGGCGAAGACGCGGAAGTGTGCTAGCGCAGACAATTTATTGCGATATGCCAGGATGCCGGACGAATTTATGGACGACTGCTTGTAATATGCAGAGCATGAGACTTGGCTTTGGTCGTCGCGGGATAGCTGCCGGTATCCTCGTGCCTGCGCTGCTTGCGGGTAGTGCGCTGGGGCAACAGATGGTTGCCGGGCATGAGGATGTGTCGCTGCAGAAGCAGTTGACTGCGCTCGCGGCGAAGCACCACGGGCATGTGGCGCTCTACGCTACACAGCTCAATACGGATAAGACGGTGGGAATCGGATCGGACACGCCTGTGCAGACGGCCTCCGTTATCAAGTTGACGATCCTGTTTGAAGCGATGGAGCAGGTGCGCGCGGGTAAGGCGAGGTGGGATGAGAAGCTGACGCTGGCCAAGGGCGATGCGGTGAGCGGCTCGGGTGTGCTGACGTTCTTCGACACGCCTTTGACCCTGACCCTGAAGGATGTCCTGACCATGATGGTCATCATGAGCGACAATACTGCGACGAATATGGCGATCGACCGCTTCGGGGTGGATGCGGTTAATGCGCGGATCAGCTGGCTGGGTTTGAAGGACACACACCTCTATAAGAAGGTGATGAAGCCCGCGACAGAGCCAATGCCTGCTGATCAGCCTAAGTTTGGGCTGGGAAAGACTACTCCGCGCGAGATGGCAATGGTGATGGAGCGGATTGGCCGATGCCAGTTGGCCGGAGCGGGAGAGGCGAGTCTGCCGGGGGATACGGCGATCTGCGATGTTGCGCTGAAGATGTTGAAGAATCAGTTCTATCGAAATACGGTTCCGCGATACCTGGAGAAGGTGGATTCGAGCGAGACGGGATCCGGAATTGCAAGCAAGACCGGCAGTTTGAATGCTGTGCGTGCGGATGTGGCGATTGTTTCCGGTAAGACGGGGCCGATGGTGCTCTCGATTTTCACCTATGACAATGAGGACAAGAGCTGGACGGCCGACAATGAGGCCGAAGTGATGATTGGGCGACTGGCGAAGGATATTGTCGAAGCCTGGTCGCCAGCTGGTCTGGATGGGAAGGCGTTGGTACCGGGGCTTGGACTATCGGGATCGGTTGGCGACGGGGCAGTTGGTGCGTCTAAATGACAGAGGAACAGGAAAACAGCGTGCAGAACGACGATCAGCAAGAGCAGGGACTGGATTCGGGGGGGGAGCCAGCGTCTTCAAGTGAAAAGCCCACGTCGAGCGGGAAGGGTGGAGTGCACTCGTGGGTACGGGACCTGGTAGTCTCCGTGGTGGTGTCGACGTTCATCATCATCTTCCTGTACCAGCCTGTGCGGGTAGAGGGAACCAGCATGCTGCCCATGCTGGAGGATCAGGATCGGCTGTTTATCAATAAGCTGGCTTATCGGCTGGGAGAGATCCACCGTGGAGATGTGGTGGTGTTCCTGTATCCGCATGATCATGAGAAGAGCTATATCAAACGCGTGATCGCACTGCCGGGCGACGATCTGCGGATCGACCATGGCCAGGTGTATGTGAATGGCAATGCGGTTGACGAGAAGTATGTACCGTTGCGATTTGCCGATGATCGCTCACAGCCGGAGATGGTGGTACCGGAGCATGAGTATTTTGTGATGGGAGACCATCGGTCCATCTCCAGCGACAGCCGCGACTTCGGACCGGTGGAGCGCAACCTGATCTATGGCAAGGCTGCGTTTGTGTATTGGCCTATGGATCAGGCGGGGGTGGTTCGTTAGGACAGGCCTTGGTCGTAGGTGCAACTAAACAAAGGTGATCGGCATCTCACCCGAGAGTTGGTCCATAGGAGAGCTGAGTGAACATCCGGATGAGACGATGGATATTGGGATGGATGTTGTTGTTTGTCATCGCTGAAGTTTATGCTCCGACGCAGGCTGAGGCACAGATTATAGTCAGGACAGCTCATCGGCATCGCCGGTACCATAGGCGGCCTCCACCTCCACCTCCGCGTCGGCACCATCATCGGCGGCGCTACTACCGCTAGAGCTGTAAATCTTAGAAGCCATAAAAGCCCATGCCAATATCCGCATGGGCTTTTTACTGCTGAAAGATCAGGCCATGGCGTTGTGTACGATCTGGGCGAAGCTGGATGGGTCGAGACTCGCCCCGCCTACGAGTGCGCCGTCGATGTCGCTAAGACGGCAGAGGCTGGAGGCGTTCTCCGGCTTCACCGAGCCGCCGTAGAGGATGCGAGTAGAGGCGGCGACGATGGAGTTGAGAGACGCGGCGACTTGGGCACGGATGATCTTGTGGGCCTCTTCAGCGATCTCGGGGGTGGCGGTGAGACCGGTGCCGATAGCCCAAACGGGCTCGTAGGCGATGACGAGTGGGGCGGCATGATTGGGGTCGACACCGAGGAGGGCGGCGGCGACCTGGCGCTTAAGGACGGAGGCAGTATGGCTAGATTCGCGCTCGGCAAGGTGCTCACCCACGCAGACGATGGGGACAAGGTGATGTGCGAGAGCTGACTTGAGCTTGCGGTTGACGGTCTCGTCGGTCTCGCCGAAGTACTGGCGTCGTTCAGAGTGGCCGATGAGGACGTGGGTGCAGCCGAGGGCCTTGAGCATGATGGGCGAGGTGGCCCCAGTGTAGGCGCCTTCGTCGAGCCAGTGCATATCCTGCCCACCGACGCGGATGTGGGAGGAGTGGATTGCGTCAATGACGGCGGGGAGCGAGGTGGCAGAGGGGAAGAGAACGATTTCGGCGTGGCGGTTTGAGGCAGTGAGAGGGAGGAAGGCCTCGGTGAAGGCTACGGCCTCTGCGGGGGTCTTGTACATCTTCCAGTTGGCGGCGATTAGTGGCTTTCTCATGAGGCGATCAGTATTCCATCTTGACGTTGTCGAGGGAAGGGAAGATAGCCTGCTGAACTTCGAATATGAAACGGCCTGTGACTATGGCGGGATCCTGTTGCAGAATTTCTGTCGCCTGCTCGATGGAGACATGAGCAGGGTAGACGGCCATGGCGGATACCTTGTCGCTTTTGGTGATGATGGGAGCCGCGATGAGCTGGCGGCCAGACTGTACATTGGCGCGGATACCTTCAAGGTGCTTGGCCTGGATGGCGAAGTTCTCGGGTTTCTTCATGTCGGAGAGCGCTTCGTAGTTAGGACCTGGGTAGAGGAAGGCCACAGTGTAAGGCTTCATATTGGTCGGAATTGCGAGGTTGGCAGGGTTCACTCTTAGTCTCCGTGAGTTTCTCTTGAACTACTTGTCAGTCAATGCAGCGACGCCAGGGAGGGTTTTGCCTTCGAGGAATTCGAGGCTGGCACCTCCGCCGGTGGAGATATGGGTGATTCGATTGGCTACGCCGGATTGATGGACGGCAGCCACCGAGTCCCCGCCGCCGACGATGGTGGTGGCATCGCGGTTACGAGCTACCGCCTGGGCGATGGTATTGGTGCCATGGGCGAATGCGGGCATTTCGAAGACTCCCATGGGGCCATTCCAGATGACAGTGCGGGCCTCGGCGATCTCGTCCTCGAAGAGGGCGATGGACTTGGGACCGATGTCGAGGGCCATGAGGTCGGCGGGGAAGGGACCGGTGCCGGAGAAGAGCTCGGTCTTCGCGTCTGGGGCGAATTTGTCGGCGAGGACGTGGTCGACCGGGAGGAGGAAGCGGACGCCTTTGGCCTTGGCCTTGGCGAGAGCATCCTTGGCCACGTCAATTTTGTCGGCTTCAACGAGGGATTTGCCGGTAGTCTGGCCCTGTGCGTTGAGGAAGGTGTAGGCCATGCCTCCGCCGATGATGATGGCATCGGCCTTGTCCAGTAGGTTGTCGATGACCTGAATCTTGTCGGAGACCTTGGCCCCTCCGATGATGGCGACGAAGGGCTTGTCGGGCTCGGTAAGGGCTTTGCCGAGGTAGGTTAGCTCTCGCTCCATCAGAAGGCCAGCGGCAGACTTCTCGACGAAGTGGGTGATGCCCTCGGTGGAGGCGTGAGCTCGGTGGGCGCTGCCGAAGGCATCGTTGACGAAGATGTCGCAGAGGGAGGCAAGCTGTTTGGCGAAGGCGGGATCGTTAGCCTCCTCTTCGGGGTGGAAGCGGAGGTTTTCGAGCAGGAGGGTCTGGCGGGATTCGAGGTTGTTGGCCAGTTCGGTGGCGATCTCGCCTACGCAGTCGGGGGAGAAGGCTACGTTTTCATCCTCGTCCAGAATATGGTCAAGGAGATTACGCAGGTGGTCGACGACGGGGCGGAGGCTCATACTCTCGACGGGCTTGCCCTTGGGGCGGCCAAGGTGCGAGCAGAGGATGACCTTGGCCTTGCGGCGGAGAGCGTACTCGATGGTGGGAAGGGTCTCGCGGATGCGGGTATCGTCGCTGATGGTGCCGTCCTTAAGAGGGACGTTGAAGTCGACGCGGATGAGGACGCGCTTGTCGGTGAGGTCTAGGTCGCGGATGGACAGCTTCGGCATTCGAGTTCCTCTGGCAGGGTTTGAACAGGGTAAACCTGAATCTGCAAGGCAATGATAGCGGTTTGTGTGACTTTATTGCTCGCGATGCCACACGGGGACAGCTCATGTGGTCTTTTGCGGGACGCAGCGGCGGGCGATGAGCGCGATCGGGATGCCGATGCAGACGATGAGCGCAACGACTCCGTTAATGAAGGGAACGAGGGGAGGGTGCGGCCTCGGACCGATCTTCGAGAGCGGGAGGACGATGTAATTCATGACAGCGTAGACGCCGATGCCGTAGAAGGTGCCATAGAGGAAGGGATGACGGAAGAGGGGAAGCTTTCGGCTGGCTACGATATAGATTGCGGCGACGGTGTATGCGATAAAGAAGTGGAGGGCCAGGCCGAGCAGTGCGGAGCGCATGCCCTGACTGAAGGCGCTTCGACCGAGGAGGCCGCTGGCGATACCTTGCAGGATCCTTATGGGTGGGACCCCGCGGAGACCGTAGAAGATGAGGGCGTCGGAGATGTCGAGAGTGCCTGCGATAAGGCCGGCCAGAGCTATGCTCTTGACCGGTAGGAAGCGGATGTCGGTGTAGGCTTCTTTCATCGCGATCATTATCGAGGGCTAGTCCGGGATGTAGGCATCAGCTTCTATTTCGATGCGCCAGTTGGGATTGAGCAGCTCCTTGACGACGACCATGGTGGCCGCGGGGCGGATGGCGCAGAAGAACTTGCCATGGACACGTCCGACCGACTCCCAGTCGTGGGTGTGAGTGAGATAGATGCGGGTGCGGTAGACGTGCTCGATAGCGGAGCCGGCGTTTTTGAGGGCAGTGGCGATGATGCTGAGGGCCTGCTCGGTCTGCTGGTTGATGTCGCCGTCGTCGGCACCGACGGGACCAGTGCCGGAGACGTGGACATGATTGCCGATGCGGACGGCCCGGGAGAATCCGATGATGGGCTCGTAGGGGCTGGTACCGGGGATGTTTGTGCGGATCATGGGGATGATTGTAGATCGTGTGTGTGCCGATCCTCATTTCGTTGGACGACGCGTGATACGGACGAAACCAATCGGCGAATTGCTTAAACGAACAGTCGAGGTGAACATTGAAACCCAGCTTCATAAGAGATAGACCTGCGTTAAAGCGAAGACTCTCTTGTCATCTGCCCCGGATATACTGCGGTCATGACGAAGATGGGTGGTGTGGTGCGGTTTGTAGTGGCAGCGGCGATGGTGCCTGTCATGATGGTGCAGCAATCGTTTGCCTGGGGTATGGACGGGCACAAGATGATCAACCGGCTGGCGGGAGCGGCGCTTCCAGCCGATGTCCCGGAGTTCCTGCGGTCGCCTCAGGCGCTCAATGCTCTCGAATACTACGGACCGGAGCCCGATCGCTGGCGCTCTCGCAACGAACCGGAGCTGAATGCCGCGCAGTCTCCCGAACACTTCATCGACCTCGAGTACGCCGACCTGATTGGCCCCGATCTTCCGCGACGCCGATATGACTACGTTCGAGCCCTGGCCTTCGCCCAGAAGAGCCACCCCGATCTTGCGCTCTCTCCTGAGAAGGTCGGCCTTCAGCCCTACGTGACGACCGAGGTCTGGCAGCGTCTGAAGAGTGGAATGCGTGAGTACCGCACTCTGCTTGCCGCCAAACAGGACATCAAACCCGTCGAAGCCGAGATCGTCTTCTACGCCGGCTGGCTCGGCCATTATGTCGCCGACGGGTCCATGCCCCTTCATACCACCATCCAGTACAACGGCTGGACTGGTCCCAACACAAACGACTACACAACAGAGCATAAGATTCACGCATTATTTGAGAGCGAATTTGTCGCGGCGAATGTGAAGCCCGCGGAGGTCGCTCCGCTGATCACCGCCAAGCCAGCCGTCCTCGGGGACGTCTTCGATGACTACATGAAGTATCTCCGGCACTCAAAATCGCTGGTCGAGAAGACCTACCAACTGGAAAAGGCCGGTGCGTTCAATGGTGCAGGAACTCCCGAGGGCAAGGCGTTCGTGGACCAGCAGCTGGCCGCTGGCGCAACAGAGTTGCGGGACATGATCTACACCGCGTGGATCAGAAGTGCCGATCCGGTTCCCCCCTACCGTCCGTAGGAGAGCCTGCAGCGATAGTGGGAGATCGATGCTGCTCACCCTGCAACGGAAGACGTCGCAGGAGCGGTGTGAGCACAAGCGCCAGTATAGGAGTCATAACGACCGCGACGGCAGCCCAGATGACAAAGGCATGCCACTCCCAGAGCCAGATCTGACGAGTAAGCGCAATGGGGTTAGTTCGAGCAGCTTCCAGTAAAGCTTTGCTGGAAAGGGGCATAGGAGCTGTATGGAAGACGCGATCGCCCATTCGAATAAACGGAATCACTAAAAGGAGTTGCAGCGGATAGACGATGTGGTTGCCGAGCTGCGAAGCAACCACATTGAGTCGAAATACAAAAGCAACAGCAAAACAAAGAATGGTAGTAGTGCCAAGAACAGGGTTGATGCCAATTGCCAAGCCAACAGCAAGACTCCATGCCAGCTTCTGCGGTGAAGTCCCCATGCGGAGCAGCGCGAGCACAGGCAGCGCAATGCGTCGATAGACCCAGTTGTGAGGAACGACAGACGGGCTTTGCCTGGTATCGGAGGGGTTCTCTTGAGAGGGAGTCACGTCTGACAGGATAGACTGCGCAACGAAGGCTTGTAGTGCATGTTGAGAGACGAGGGTTGAATCTGGTGAGTTTTTTCAGGGCTTTGGGACGAAGCGTTCAACTGGTGGGGTATTTCGTTGTGGCAGGAACGGAGCTGTTGGTGAAGCGCCCAGCGACGCGGGAGGCCAGGGCGGACTGGCTGCATCGGTTCTGCGCACGGGCTGTGAAGGGCCTGGGCCTGGAGATCACTGTGATAGGTGCGTTTCCGAAGCGCGGCGCGGTGATCTCGAACCACCTGAGCTATGTGGATATCGTGGTGTTTGCCGCACTGCACCCCTGTGTTTTCGTCTCCAAGGCAGAGATTATGGAATGGCCTGTGGTGGGATGGATGACCACGATGTCGGGTACTGTCTATGTTGCTCGGGGACATGGCGGATCAGCGATGAAGGCTCGCAAAGGGATGCAGGCGGTCGTGGATGCCGGGCTGCCTGTGGTGTTCTTTCCCGAGGGAACGACGACGAACGGCAGCAGGCTACTGAAGTTCCATAGTGGCCTGCTGGCGCAGGCGATGGAGAACGGCGCGCCGATTACTGCCGCACACATTCAGTACAGCTTGGAGGCAGGGGACAAGTCTGGGGTGACTGTAGCGGATGATGTCTGCTATTGGGGAGATACGAAGATGCTGCCGCATATCTTCAAGTTTCTCGGGCTGCGCGGGGTGCGGGCAGAGGTGCGATTTGCGGAGCGGCCGATCGTATTCTCAAGCGACGTATTGCACCGCAAGCAGGCAGCGATGGAGGCTCAGGCTGCCGTGGCTGCGTTGGGGGATGTTTTTGAGCATCAGACACTTTCGACGTGACGATTTGGAAGGAAATAGCGTCAACAGCATGCTGGGCGCTCACTAGAGGCTGTCATGCACTTTGCGAACTGGCCTGCGCCTCGACCCTTGAGCCTTTTGCTGTTGACGCAGTGGTTGTCCTCTGTCCCTGAGCCCGGCTCCCTGTTTTTCCTGTCAAGCCCCTGCAGCCGAAACTAAGACGCATCTCCGTACGCAAATCAAACAAAAACAAAGCCTTAGCCTCCGAAAATAGTCTTCCGCGAAGTGGCATATTAGTTTTACTCAATCGGCTATAGTTAATACAGAGTCAGAAAAAGCCCCGGCCAACCACCGGGGCTTTTCTCTTTAAACCAATAAACCTTTTAGAAAGACGACTTTATCCGTAACCTATTTAGAATGACGACTTTGCAGCGACAGATTCGTATAAGTCCCTGAATTCAGATGACTTGCATTCAAAGTACCCCCCGGGGGGAGGGGGGGTACTAAGGGAAGCAGTGATCGTAGTTCATAACAGGCTCCAGGAAAGAGCCGGATGACTCAAAGTTGCACCATTTATGATTCAACGAATGTTCATTTGCTGTGAACATTCTGTAACAGAAGACGACGCAGACTGACATCGAAGGCAACTATTCCTGGACATTGCAAGGAGTCTCGATGCTAACAGCAACTGTGTCGCCGTCCGTCGTATTACTGCCTAATCGAGCTTCAGCACCGCAGCTACCGTCCAAAAGAGATATTCGTCTGGAGGCAGGGACGTATGTGGCACGTCTGGCTCTGACAGAGGCAGAACGGGCTGCAGCGTATCGGTTGCGGTTTCTGGTATTCAACCTGGAGATGAACGAAGGGTTGGAGTCGGCGTATGTGGATGGGTATGACAAAGACCACTTCGACGACGCGTGCGATCACCTGATCGTAGAGGAGCGGACGACGGGTGAGATCGT
The DNA here is from genome assembly GCA_025462645.1 of Edaphobacter sp. Classification (GTDB taxonomy): domain Bacteria; phylum Acidobacteriota; class Terriglobia; order Terriglobales; family Acidobacteriaceae; genus Edaphobacter. The sequence goes on from JAOAPB010000083.1 coordinate 64,832, forward strand.
TGGGACCTACCGGCTGCAGATGGGTGATGTCGCGGGACAGTACTTTGGCTATTACAGCGAGCAGGAGTTCTGCTTTGCTCCGTATGAGGCGATGCGCAGCCAGATTGTAGAGTTGGGGCGCGCATGTATTCATCGGGTACATCGCTCGCCTGAGGTGTTGCATCTACTGTGGCGAGGTATTGCGCGGTACGCACTAGTGAATGGTGGACGCTACATGATGGGATGCTGCTCGCTGACCTCGCAGGATTCGGAGGAGGGGCATGCGGTATATGAGTCGCTGCGGAGTTGCCTCGTCGAGCCTGAGCTTCGCACGGTAGCAACCCCGGCGTTTGCGCTACCGGAGGTGACGGTGAAGAGGCCTGAGATGCGCGCACCGAAGCTGCTCCGGGCTTATCTGACCATTGGAGCGAAGATCTGCAGTGAGCCGGCGATCGACCGTGAGTTCAAGACGATTGATTTTCTGACACTGCTGGATCTGCAGACGCTGCATCCACGGGTGGCGGCGAGATTTCTAGAGGGTTGCTGAGTTGAGGGCAGTCCCCATGTTGCGGTCGCTGGTCAGGAGTGTGCGTGTTGTGCTGCTGCTGCTGGCTGCCGTAGTGGATTGCTGGGTGCGGCGGCCGCGGGTGGGCGCGGAGGGAGCGGCACGGATTCATGTGTGGTGCCGGCGGATTGTGGAGGCGTTCGATGTGGAGTGCGTCGTCGAGGGTGAGTTGCCGGTAAACGGGGCTGTGGTATCGAATCACCTGAGCTACCTGGATATCCTGCTGTATGGAGCCGCGCGGCCCTTCGTGATGGTTGCCAAGTCGGAGGTGCGAGGCTGGCCGCTGCTGGGTTGGCTTACGGCTCAGTGTGGGACTGTGTATGTGACGCGTGGTGGGGAACCGAGCACGTATCCGGACGTGAATGCGGCGATGGCTGAGGCTTACAGGAGTGGATTGCCGGTGTTGTTCTTCCCTGAGGGGACAACGACGGATGGGGCTGGTGTGCTTCCGTTTCGTAGAGGGCTGTTTCACTCCGTCTTGAACAACCATGTTCCTTTGCGCATGGCGGCTTTGCGGTACTGGCTTGATGAGGAGAATGAGGGGGCGACGATCGGCGAGGATGTCTGCTGGTGGGGAGACGCTTTGCTTGGACCGCATCTGTTCCGGTTGCTTGGGCTGCGAGGGTTGCGGGCGCGGATTTGTTTTGGAGATGAGGTGGTGGAGCGGGCCGACCGGTTTGTTCTGTCAGAGGGGGCACGGGCCGTGGTGGAGGAGATGTATGAGGGGTTAGGGGCTGGGGTGGCGGTGCAGCGTGCGCGTGAGGCTGAGTTGGTGGAGGCGCTGTAGGATCACGATGGCTCCGTCGAGTGCGTCTGTGCCCTCTGCGGTGTGGATAGCTGGGGGACGAGGGCGGTGAGCAGGCTGGTGAACTGGCCTTCGATGCGCTGGCCGATCTCCATGACCTCTTCGTGGTTGATGGGCTGGTCGAGGACACCTGCGGCCATGTTGGTGACGACGGAGAGGCCGAGGACTTCAATGCCCATGTGGCGGGCGATGATGACCTCGTGGACGGTGGACATGCCGACGAGGTCGGCACCGAGGGTGCGGAAGGCGCGGATCTCGGCTGGGGTCTCGTAGCTGGGGCCGAGGACGGCGAGGTAGACGCCTTCATCGAGAATCCAGCCTTGTTTTGTGGCTTCGACGATGGCCAGCTTGCGAAGGATGGGGGAGTAGGCAGTGGACATGTCGAAGAAGCGCTGGCCGGAGTTGGGGAGGAGGCCGAAGCGGGGCTCGTTGGGGCCGAGGGCGGCGTTGGTTCCAGTGAGGTTGATGTGGTCGGAGATGGCGACGATGGCTCCCTGGCCGTAGCGGGTGTCGATACCACCGGCGGCGTTGGTGACGATGAGGCGCTGGACGCCGAGTAGGCCGAGGACACGGGTGGGGAAGGTGACCTGGGCCATGGTGTAGCCCTCGTAGGCGTGGACTCGTCCCTGCATGACGGCTACGGGGACTCCGGCGATGGTGCCGATGACGAGTCTTCCGCTGTGGCCGACTACGGTGGACTGGGGGAAGTGGGGGATGTCGGCGTATGGGATCGTGACTGCATTCTGGACATGGGTGGCGAAGTTGCCGAGGCCGGAGCCCAGGATGATGCCGAGGGTGGGCTGGAGTGGTGTCTTGGTGCGGATGGAGGCGACTGCGGATTGTGCTTGCGTGTAAAGGTCAGTCA
>JAOAPB010000102.1 GCA_025462645.1 Edaphobacter sp.
GCCATATTTTGCCTAGTTTTATCCCTGGAATCTCGCCACGCCGCGCCCGGCGTTTCACCGTCTCCGGATGCACCCGCATCAATGCCGCCGCCTGATGGCTGTCAAGCAGAGGTTCAAACTCCTCCGGCCCCTTCTTCTGATCCCGTTTTCCTTCGCTCATCCTTGCCTCCAATCGGCGCCGAATTCTCGCGCCCCCTGCCTTCAAGCAGGTAGCCGGAGTGCGCAGAGTAGCGTCCGGTTGCGCCGACAGATCGACAATAGGTCGAATTAGGGGGTCCGATTATTACCTTTTGCGACGCACTATTCCATCTGAGGCAATAATCCAGAGACACATTTTGTTGCGTCATGGCCACAAACACGTCTTTGGATCCCCTTGATCCGGCGTGCGACATGCGCGATGATCCCAGATGATGAGCAGTGTGCCAACCAATCCGCCTGGCGACATGCCACCGATCCCACCGTACTGGAACGACGAGAACGACTGGATCGTACTGATCGAATTTCTGCCGAAAGATGACGTCGAAGATCGCACTCAAGCCGCAGAGAGAATCGGGTACATGCTCGCGTATGCGCAGATGACGGACACTCGAATGCTGGCCCTTCTGGGAGATCCTCAAGCTGACGCATACGAGCTGCTTTTCTCGTTTAATTCTGCCGAGAACAAGGCCGAGTTTATACGCCTGCTCAATTCCAACGAACTGTCCGCGTGTGACGATGAATTCATTCAAGTCCCTCCACAGGACGAGATCGACGCTGCCCAGCCTATTGCAAAGGTCCTCCCGGAAGATGTTGTTCATCGAGTCACGCTGATCGCAACCATGCTGATGGGTGGGCAGTCCGGAATCGTTCAGTAACAATCTGCATCTTCGAATGTCTTGCGAACGATCCTCGAAAACGTTCCTGCTGCACTTGAGTGATTGACAATACTGATCTCCCCCATCCCATTACTCTTCATTCGCCCGGACACTGCTTCGGGCCTGGCCCGCCGCCCTGCGGACGGCGCGGGCTCTGCTTCGGCCTTGCAGCCGCCCTTCGGGTTTCGGGTCTCTCCAAAACAATGTTCTGCAAAGAGCGCAGAACATTCTTTCGGCCCTCCCGAAAATGCACCCGCTTGCCTTGGGAGGCGGGTCCCTCGCATCGCTTCGCGTGGTGTGTCCCGGTCGACTTCAGCGACATGGGACCAAAGGAGATTTCAGAGATGGCAACCACGACCGTAGCAACCGCGCAGCAGACCAGCTTCGCCAACCAGATCCTTCACGGCGACTGCATCGACGTCATGAAGCAAATGCCAGCGGACAGCGTCGATTTCATCCTCACCGACCCGCCCTATCTCGTGAACTATCGCGACCGCAGTGGACGCACGATTCAAAATGACTCAGATGATCGTTGGCTCAAGCCCGCCATGGTTCAGGCGTACCGCGTACTCAAGCGGGACCGGGTCGCCATCATGTTCTACGGGTGGACGAAGATCGATACGTTCTTCGAAGCGTGGCGCAGCGCGGGCTTTCAGCCTGTCGGACACATCGTCTTTCGCAAGCCGTATAGCTCAAAGAGCAGGTTCCTCCGCTATCAGCACGAGCAGGCATTTCTACTTGCGAAGGGCAGGCCGCCGCTACCAAAACAGCCGCTCGGCGATGTGATGGATATGCCCTACAGCGGCAACAGACTTCATCCCACGCAGAAGCCCATACCAGCACTGGCACAACTGATCCGCAGCTTCTCTCTTCCAGGGGAGAGTGTGCTCGATCCCTTCGCGGGAAGTGGAAGCACCTGCGCTGCATCACTCCTTACGGGCCGCAAGTACATCGGCATGGAGATGGATGACCTGTACTTCAAACATGCCAGCGAGCGCTTACAGAGAGTCCACCAGAGGGTCGCCGCAAGGCGATCTTCTGGTTCGTGCATTCCCACGCGAGCGTGATGTTACCTGCGGGCCCGCCGCGCCTCAAGGCGAGCTGCCGCCCTGGGTCGTAATAATCGTGGCCTTGACCCACGGCATGCCCGCAGATTCTTTGCCCATCATGGTGGGAATGCCATGCTCTGCGCCTGCGCGGCGCGGTAGATGAAGGCCATCTTCCCACCTCTCATGATGTGTCTTTTCGTCCGCAAACTGTGTCTCCGGATTATTGCTTTTAAAGCAATAATGCGTCGCAAAAGATAATAATCGCCCCACTTTTCTCGCCTACTGTCGCTCCAGACGTTGCAACGGAGAGTGCTCACTCGCCGGAGATGCAAACGAAAGGAGCAGACATGCAACCCAGCCTTCCCACCAAACGGCTTCACTTCCGGCGATTGCGTTCGCAATGCCGGAGGTGGGCAATTCCATCGCTGATGTTCCTTGCCGCTCTGCCGGTCTACGCCCAGACCGGCGCGAGCCCATGGGAGAACGCGGTCAACGCTCTCAAGACTTCGTTCACCGGCCCCATTGCCCAGGGGCTGTCGCTCGTAGCCATTGTCGTCGGCGGCCTGATGTTCGCCTACGGTGAGGGCCAGTCGAAGAAGATGCTCGCCGGCATCGTCTTCGGCATCGGCATGGCCATCGGCGCTGTGAACTTCATGGCCTGGCTGTTTCCGTCGTAGACCTCTGACGGCAGGCCCAACCAACACCCGCAAACGACAGGCAGGAAGGAGGTAGCACATGGCAGAGGGCGGTTCACATCGCGATGCACGCAGAAACAAGGTCTTCAAGGCGATGAACCGCCCGCTGACCGTGTTAGGCGCGGAACGACGACTGTTCTTCGTCGCATTGATTACAGGCGGGGCGATCTTCTCCATCTTGCACTCACTGGTCGGCGGCATCGGCCTGTTCATCGTGGGCGTCATCATCGCGCGAATCGCCACAAAGCACGACGTAGAAATCCTGCGCATTCTTTTCAATTCCACAAAGTTCCGCAGACGCTACGACGCCATGACGTGGGAGTCCACCGCAATCACCATCAGGACGCGCAATGTTCAGAACTGAAAACATAACGAGAGATTGGAAGGAAGCAGGCTCCTTCGCCGCACAACTTAATCTGTACGGCTTCTGGGACGAACACAGCTTCCTGACGAAGACAGGCGACCTGTGCGCCGTACTCAAAGTCGGCGGTATCGACTACGAGAGTCTCGATCATGCTGGACGCGACTACGCGGTGAAGCGGCTCGAAGCCGCGCTGCGCTCCCTCGACGACAAGACGCACCTCTACCAGATCCTGTTCAAGCACAACCAGCCGGAGATCTTGTATGCCGAGTACGACGACCCTCTCGTCCGCGGAGCCGTAGAACAGCGCGCTGCGTTTCTCCAGTCGAAATCCGACCGGCTCTATTCCATCGAGATTTATTGGGTCGTCATGGTGGACGGCAGCTATGCAAAGACGAGCTTCCTTCACGCGCTGGCACAATTACCAAAACAGCCGCGCTCGTCGTTACGCGAACTGCGTGCTCTCTTCTCGGGTAATAAAGAGCGCACCCTGCTCTACGAACAGATCGAGCGCGACCGTTTGCGGCTACAACAGAAGGTTCAGAGTTTGAGTGGGCAGCTTAACGATCTGATGAAGATCGAGCTGTCAGGGGCGGAGAAGACCTTCCGGCTTGTCCGGCGTCTCGTAAACTTCCGCCCCTCCAAAATCGATGACGTTTCGCTTCGCGGCTCGCGTCATCTCGACTGGCAGGCATGCGACTCAGAATTAGAGGCGCATCGCGGCTACCTGCGTCTTGACGACCACTTCGTCCGCGTTCTGACGCTAAAGGAGCTACCCAGCGAGACCCGGCCCCTCTTGTTCCGAGGTCTGCTCGACATTCCAGCCAACTTCCATGTCGTCACCGAATGGCATCCGGTAGACAACGCTAGGGCGCGGAAAGAGATCGCCTCACGTCGCCGTCATCACCACAACTCCAAGACCAGCTTCATCTCGAACCTCCAGGACCAGCAGAACGCCGGACCGAAAGACGAGTTGGTCGATGACTCGAAGGAGGCCGCGGTCGCCGAGTTGGGCTCAGCCCTGACTGCCCTTGGCATGGAGGGCAAGAACTTCGGCGAGTACACGTTCTCCGTTGTGATTTACGACGAGGACCGCCTGAAGGTCGAACATGCCGTCGCGGAGTTTCAGAAGTTATTCACGCAGCACGATGGGTTGTTATACGAGGAACGTTACAACCTTCTCAATGCGTTCTTCGCTACTGTGCCGGGGAATAAACAATTCAATCTCCGCAAACAGTGGGCACTCAACTCCAACTACGCCGATCTATCCTTCCTCTTCACGATCGATACCGGATCGCCGTGGAACGGGCATCTCGAACGAGAGTATCTCTCCGTCCTCGAATCGACGCATGGCACACCGTACTACCTGAACCTCCATGCGGGAGACGTTGCCCACACCCTGTTGCTCGGCGCAACAGGCGCGGGCAAATCCTTCACCCTGGGGTCCATCATTCAATCGCTGCAGAAGTATGATCCGCTCACCTTCATCTTCGATGTCGGCGGCAGCTACGAGGTGTTGACGCGGGCCTTCGGCGGCGCCTATCTCAATGTCGGACTCAAGACTCCCGGCTTCAGTATCAATCCTTTCTCGCTGGAGCCGACGCACGAGAACCTGAACTTTCTCTACTTGCTCATACGGGTTTTGATCGAAGGCCAAGGGAAATATATGTTGACCGGCGACGACGAGAAGTCTCTCTTCGCCGCGATCGAGCGAGTTTACAAACTTCCGCGCGAGATACGGACCCTGTCCAACTTCGCGTCCATCCTCGGGCCTCTGGGCGAGCGGCTGCAACGATGGATCGGTAAAGGTCAGTTCGGCTATCTCTTCGACAACGCGGAGGACACGCTAACCTTCGCCCGGTTCCAGACCTTCAACTTCGATGGCTGGTCGGACTATCCCGACATCCTGGAACCCCTTCTCTTTTATGTGCTCCAACGTGCCTCTTCAGAGATTGAAAAGGCAACGAACGCCGCAATCTTCAAGGTGTTTCTCGCCGATGAAGCGTCGATCTTTCTGAAGAACGCCATCATCCGCGATTGGGTCGTGCGTGCAGCGCGGACATGGCGCAAGAAAAACGCCGCGATGATTCTAGCTACGCAGTCGGTCGTGGAGCTGGCCGATGCGGGCGTGCTCAACATCATCAACGAGTCCTGCCCCACGAAGATATTTCTGGCCAATCCCAACATCGACCGCAAACTTTATGCCGAGATCTTCCAGCTTAATGACACGCAGCTTGAGTTGTTTGAGTCACTCGTACCCAAGCGCGAGTTGCTGCTAATACAGCCGCGCGGCACGAAGAAGCTGGTCCTCGAAGTCGATGCGCTGGGATATTGGATGGCGACCAACAACGCCCGCGACAACGTTCGCAAACAGGATTATTTTGCCCGCTTCGGGCCGGAGCAAGGCTTGATCCGGCTCGCTAAGGACTATCCCAACCCACTCAACTCATAACCCAACCCGGTCTTCAAAGGAGATCTCATGCGCCCTGCACCTATCATTCCACTTCTACTTGGCCTTGCTGCTACCGTCGCCCACGGCCAGCAGACCACCGCCCGCATCGTCAAATATCACGCCAACGACATCGTGAATGTCCGCGGCAAGATGAGCTACACAACACTTATCCAGCTCCCGCCAACAGAGAAGATTCTGGATGCCGCCACCGGCGACAAAGACTTCTGGATTGTCGATACGGTCGGGAACTATTGCTTTGTGCATCCGGCCAAGGCCGGCATCCATTCCAGCCTCGATCTGATTACCGACAGGGGCACAGTCTACTCATTCACCCTGGATGAAGCCGGGCCAGCCGATCCCGATCTGAAGATCGTTATCGAGCCGTCCGACCAGTCCCTGCTTGCCGCCGCCAGCAACGCGGGCAAACTCGTCTCGGCCTCGGAAGTGATTGCTGCACAGGAGCAGGCGCGGCTCGCCCAGACTCATGCATCGACTGCTGTCGAACAGTTCCGCGCTGACTATCCCATCAAGGCTTTGAAGTTCGACTACACCTACCACAACGAGAGCCCCTTCGATGTCTCGGCGATCTACCACGACGACAAGTTCACCTACATCAAGTCATCCGCGTCGGAGAAGTTCTCCATCTACGAGCTAAAGGACAAGAAGCCCGACCTGATCACCTTCCAGCTTCTGGACGGCACCTATGTCATTCCCACCGTGGTCGATCACGGCTACCTCCAGATCGGCAAACACAAGCTCACCTTCGACCGCGCAGGCAAATAGGAGGCAACGTGCCAGAGGAAAAAAAGATCCCCGAAGTATCCGAAACGCAGACTGCGCCTCAGTCCTCCATCCCTCCGGCCCTGCGCGACAAGCGCGTCTTGCCGGAGGGTGTCGTCCCCAGGCAGGCGCAGGGTTACGTTGTTGCAGGACTCGCCGTGCTCATCCTGCTCGCCGTGATGTTCTCGAAAAACCACGCGAAGACCACGCCTGTCGCCCTCCCGAGCGCCACGCCATTCTCAAGCGAGGCGAACGCGCGCAAGATCGCAGAGTTGGAGCAGAACCTCACTGCGGAGCAGCGACAAAGCCAGCAGCAGGCCCAACAACAGAAAACGTCTGGGGTTGGCGCTGTCGGCGCGATATCGAGTACCGCCGCATCCACGCAGATCGGCGGCTCGGCGGCTCCTGCTACACAGTCGGTAGCGCCTGCTGCCACGGAGCCGCCCCGCGATCCCATCGCCGATGCGGAGAAGGCGATGGCCTTCAAGGCCCGGTTCGCGTCGAACCTCGTCTCCGCCGACGCTGGCGCTTCGCGCCCATCGGCGTCTCCCGCGGACTCCGCTAACGCGATCGCCCGCCCGGAGACCGACTCGGTCACGTCTACTTCTCGTTCTGCGAACTCGCCATCGCAAGCTCCTGCTTCGCAGACCGCTGCTGCGAGTAAGCGTGCGCCGGAGGTAAGCCTTAACGCCGCTCATGGCCAGCCTTTTGCGATCTTCGAAGGCACCACGATCGATACCGTTCTGGTGGACCGTCTCGATGGTGAGTTCGCGGGGAGTTTCAAAGTAATGGTCACCAATCCCGTGTACAGCGAAGACCGTCAGCATGTGCTCATCCCCGAGGGAACCTTCATTCTCGGCGACACCCAGAAGGTGTCGAGCTTCGGCCAAAAGCGCCTTGCTCTCACCTTCCACCGGATGCTCATGCCGGACAAATACTCCGTGGATCTCGACCAATTCAAGGGTCTCGATCAGGCGGGCGAGACAGGTGTCAAAGGCAAGGTAAACAACCACTATCTCGAAATCTTCGGGACATCCATTGCTCTCGGCGTCATCGCCGGCGCTGCTGAGGCCACGACTAACAGCGGCTATAACGAGAGCGGCTCGGATGCCTACCGTCAGGGCATAGCCTCCAGCCTCTCGCAGTCGAGCGCGAACGTGCTCGACTGCTTCATCAATGTCCTGCCCACGCACACCATCTTCGAGGGGCACCGCATCAAGGTCTACATCACCCAGGACATGCTGCTGCCCGGTTACGAAAACCACGACATGCCGGCGGTGTTCTGATGCGTGCCGCTCTCATTCTTTGTCTCGGCTGCGTTCTCGTGGTTGGCTGCGCCTCCCCCTCGCCGCCGTCGAAGCCCTCTCCGTATCGGTTCAAGACGCCGGAACGCGTCGAAGTGCGTTCCCCGTCCTGTCCCGTATCCATCCACCTATAACTCCCCGGAGGTTTCACCATGAAAGCAATCAGAATTCTTATTCCTGTCTTCTCCCTGATGACTGCGCTCGCGCCTGCGGCGCACGCGCAGTTCGGATCGGGCATCGTCTACGACCCCACACAGAGCGCCCACGCCGTCCAGGAGATCCAGCAGGGGGAGCAGCAACTTCAGAAGTGGGCGACCGAACTCAATAACTGGCAGCAACATCTCCTCAAGGAAGCCCAGATATTTACCACTGCGGAACAGACGCGGACGCAGATCGTGACCATGTACAACCTGGCCTACCAGATGGCCACGATGCCGCAAAACCTCGAAGCGCGGTACAAGGCAGACTGGTCGCAATGGCAGAGCCTCGCGGCGCCGCCAAATGCCTACGGCAACACGTCTCCACTGGTAAATGCTCTGAATTTCGGCGGCCTGCCACAGGCACAGCAGGGTTACAGCAGCGCCTATGTTCAGCCTCAAAGCTATCCCTCGGGCAATTACTCCTCTCTCGATTCAAGAACGCAAGCTACGGTCGCGAATCAGTACGCCACATCTGAGTTAGCGCAGAGCACGACCACCAGCACGCTCTCAACACTCGGCACGATCCGTACCGACGCGCAGGCGTTCGGCACCAAGCTCGCCAATCTCGAATCGGACACCTTCTCTAACGATCCCAGTCAGCAGACACAGAACGCCCTGCTCGGCAAGATCAACTCGGCCACGCTGCTCCAGATCCACTCCCAGCAGGACACCAACCAACTCCTCATGGCTTCGATTCAGCAGCAGCTTCTCGCCCAGAAGCAGCAGATTGACACGCAGAACCGTGCGATCAATGACGCCATTTACTTCCAACAGAACTTCTCCAACACCATGCAGAACGTGAGCAACGGCGTCAGCACGTCATTGCACGCGATCTCACTCAGCACCACAGGACAGTAAGTCGGAGGTCGTCCATGCAGGATAATCCGTTCACCTTTCTCGGCCAGGCCATCAGCCAGCTTCTGTCGTCGAACAGCGCGGCACTGCAGGCCGCGGGACTCGATATCTTCCGCGGCCTGGCCGTTATTCTTATCGCCTGGTTTGGGATCAAATCCGCCCTGTCCGCTTCGCAGGGACATGGCGGATTCCACTTCGGCAAGTTCGCCGACCTGATCCTGCTGATCTCGCTCGGTCTGGGGATGCTCACTTATTATTCGACGCCGATCCCAGGCGTCGGCTATAGCTTCAGCGACCTCATCACGAAAGAGGCTCTGAACATTTCCGGACAGATCGAGTCCGATACCACCCAGCAGATCGCTACTACCGTCACCACCGCAGAGCAGCAACTCGGAGCGCCTCCCGGCAACTTCAACATCCTCGAAGATTTGGTGTATCTCATCCTCGCCATCCTTCTGGCCGCGATGCAGGCTGTCTCTTTCGCTGTGATTTCGTATGGCTACGTCGCCGCCGCTGTATGCGTATTGATCGGTCCCGTCTTCATCCCGTGGTTCATCGTGCCGAAGATGGACTGGCTCTTCTGGGGATGGTTCAAGGCATTTGTAGGCTTCAGCTTCTATCAGGTCATTGCCTCGGCCTTCATCTTCGTCTTCTCAAAGGTGCTGACCTCGATGTTTCAGGTCATCGGCACCCTCAGCCTCTCGAATGCACTGATCAACCTGCCTGCTCTGCTCATCACGTTATTCGTGTGCATCTACGGACTGGTCAAGATACCGGAACTGACTGGAGCCATCCTCAGCGGACGCAGCGGCACCTGGGTCAACCCAATGGGAAGGTAATCATGACAGATACAAATAAGACGTTCCCTATCACCGACGCCGGACACAAGTTTCTGGAGTTGTACGCCGAGCCTGTCGTCACCAATACCTATCTGAAGCTGGCACTGATTGTGCTCTCCGTCGTCACGCTTGCTTCGCTTGCGCTCCTCTATCGCGCGGACACCGCTGCCTTGCGGCTGAAGCCGCTCGTCATCGCGGTCTCGGAAGCCGGACGCGGACAGGTGGCGAGCTACGCCGACTTCTCCAAAGTCCCCGTCGATCGCGTAAGCAAGTATTACCTCGCCCGCTGGACGGAGCTTTACTACGGTCGCAATCATGCTACATTGCAGCGTGATTTCACCGAGTCGCTGAACTTCTTCTCGAATGACTTGCAGGGCGCTACGCTGCTGCGCGTCACCAAGGCCAAGACACTCGAAACCTTCCTTCTCGATCCCAGCGCCCCGAACGTCGATGTCGAAATCAAGGCCGTCGTGCTTGAGGACCTGCGGCAGGCTCCGTACCGCGCCCATATCGAATTCGAGAAGGTCTTCCGTTCAGCCGGCGATCAGGACGAGCAGCGCCGCGAACGCTGGACTGCGAATGTCGTCTATGGCTTCCGCGATGAAGTACCGAACAAGATGTTACTCACCAATCCTCTCGGCCTGGTCATCAGCTATGTCCATGAGGATCAGGCGTTCGGAAGCTAATGACCATGCGACCGAAGAAGCCCATACTCCTCTACTGTGCTGACCGCGAATTGCTGTCTACGACGGCGTTCACGCTACGCCTCCATCTATACCAGGTCACCGCGATCGAGGACAGCATAGAAGCCTCTCTTATGGCCGGCGACCGATCCGCTGCTTTTGCCTGTGTCGTCCTCATTCACGCCCAGCAGGGTGACCTTGCCGGCAGGCTGATCTATCGCATCCTGGAGTGCGCCGGTCACATGCCGCTCCTCTTAGTGGACCGTGCTGGTGATCTCGCTCCGGTTCGCTATGTGGACGCAGTTCTCTATGGCCGCAATACAACGATGGCCCATTTTCTCGCCGCGATCCAGGTTCTCTGCATCCGGAAGCCTGGACCGAAACCTCGGAGAGCCGGATGAGATACCTCTCCGTCTGCTCAGGGATCGAAGCTGTCTCTATCGCGTGGCAGCCGCTTGGCTGGCAGCCTGCGATGTTCGCCGAGATCGATCCTTTCTGTGCATGGCTGCTGCGCTCGCGCTATGGCGCATCGCGTCCGCTGCACATGCCCAGCCCGAACGATGCGCCGACCCGCAAGGAAGCCAAGCAGCGCGCTGCGGCCTTGCGCAACGTCGTTGCGCTGCCGCAGCAAGGCGCTGTGCCGAACTTCGGAGACTTCACAACGATTGGAGTTGCGGATGTTGGAACAATCGACCTTCTGGCCGGAGGAACACCTTGCCAGTCTTTCTCCGTCGCCGGTAAGCGAGCGGGACTGGATGACCCGCGTGGCAACCTCACCATCGAGTTTGCTCGGCTTGCTGGCAGACTCCGCCCCTTATGGCTGGTGTGGGAGAACGTCCCCGGCGTCTTGTCGATCGACGACGGACGGACGTTTGGAGCCTGCCTCGGGATGCTGGTCGAACTCGCGTATGGCATCGCCTACCGAGTTCTGGACGCTCAGCATTTCGGAGTACCCCAGCGACGGCGTCGCGTCTTCGTTGTCGGATATCTTGGAAACTGGAGAGCTGCCGCAGCGGTACTACTTGAGCGGCACGGCCTGTCGGGGTATCCTCCGCCGCGCCGAGAAACGCGGCAAGGAGTTGCCGGAGGCGTTGAAGTCGGCCCTGCTGGCGGTCGCCTCACTGACACTGCCCCAACCATCGATGCCGGATGTAAGGATGGGTTCGTCCGCAATCAACTAGGCGCAGGAGTTCTCTCTTCCACGGATGAGATATCCCATTGCCTAAACGCAGGCGGAATGGGCAGGCAGGACTTCGAGACAGAGACGCTGATCGCTCATGCGCTCTCAGCCGAGGGCTTCGACGCGAGCGAGGACGGCACCGGGCGTGGAACGCCCGTCGTGCCGGTCGCCATCTGTACTGCGCATACGCAGTCAAATGGCAGCGGCTTCTCCAATGATGTCGCCCATACTCTTGAGAGTGGAGGCGCTCAGGCTGTCGCCTTTGCGCAGAACAGCCGGGACGAAGTACGACTGCATGGCGGAGACGGAAAGACAGTCGGAGCGCTGGCTGCGCAGCCAGGCGCGAAGCAGCAATCCTATATCGCCTTCTCCGCAAAAGATTATGGCGCTGACGCAGATAACATCGCACCGACACTACGTGGCATGGGGCATGACAGGAGCCATGCCAATGGTGGCGGCCAGGTAGCGATCGCCTTCGCACAGAATCAGGAAGGAGATGTCCTGAGCGGTGATGTCATGCAGTCACTTGGCACCAACTCCAATGCCACCGGGCGCAACGCCCCGACGATCGCGTTCACACTCCACGGCAGCGACGGTACCGCAAGTGCAGCTTCATCCACTGAAGTCGCAGGAAGTTTGCGTACACGCGCTCCTGGAAGCATCGAGAACAGCTCGACGACCGCCGCGCTTCAGGAGCAGTCCGTTGCCTGGTCTGGAGAACTCACTGCATCGACCGATGTCGCGGTAACCCTTCAGCGTGGGGGCGAGGGTGGGCGAGTCGATGGAGTGATGACGCCTCAAATGGCCGTGCGGCGATTAACCCCTCGTGAGTGCGAGCGGTTGCAGGAATTCCCCGACGATTACACGCTGGTCGAGTATCGCGGCAAGCTGGCAGCGGATGGCCCCCGCTACAAAGCCCTTGGCAATTCTATGGCAGTCCCGGTCATGCACTGGATCGGGAAACGGATTGCAGCAGTCGATGCCATCCTCCGTGACCGGCACGGCAACAGGAGGTCCGGGTGAGTTCGCGTATCCAGTTACTCACGACACTGACGCGCACCCCCTCCTCGCGGAGACAGGGCGGGCTTCTTCTTGCCGTCACCAATCCTGAGCGGATGGTATGCGTCTCGCCTATGACTCTGTCGCCCGGAAGCAGGTTCTTCGCCTGGCGGGATGCACACAACGATGCGGGCCAAACGGTACAGTTCACCCGCGCTCAGCAATTGCAGCCGGACTCGGTGGCCAGCACAGACGATCGGGTTGGTTCCTGGTTGCATCGGCATCCTGAGCGCCGTCGAGTCCCTTCAGTCGAGTGTTTCCGTAAAGCGCCATCTCTCCTGTATTTTCCCTGCTCACCCTCGGTCACTCGCTTTGGTGCTTATCCCGCGCCCTGCGGCACGGCGCGTCTTTGCTTCGGCTTCGCCACCCTCCGGGTTACGGTTTTCAGAAAATCTTTTCGGCAAACCTCCGCAAAGAACGCGGACGAAAAGATTTTCCGAACCTTCCGTAAAAGCGCCGCTTGGCACTTGGGAGCGGGGCACCTCGCGTCGCTTCGCGCAAGAGTGTCCCGAGGGCAATCCGGGCAAATACAAACGAGGAGAAACACAATGGCACTCTACGAAAACGAACAGAAACTGAAGGGCTTCGTCGGCAAGGACGCCGAGAGCTTTGCAACCAAGAACCAGACCACCTTCGTCGTCTTCTCGCTGGCCACCAAGTCCGGCTACAAGAAGGGCAACCAGTGGGTCAACAAGACCGAATGGCACCGCATCGTCGCCTTCGGCAAGCCCGCCGACAATGCGAAGCCCCTGAAGAAGGGCGACTATGTGCAAGTCGTAGGCGAGACGCAGACCAACCAGTACGACAAAGAGATTGGCGACGGCAAGAAGAAGACCAAAGTCACCTTCCGCGAGAAGGAGGTGCGCGCCAGCCTCGTCAAGAAGCTGGCGAAGCCCGAGAGCTCACGCGAGGAGAACCTCGACGCCGAGCCGGTCACGGAGGACGACGCGGCTTAGGCCGCGTTGTCCTCCCTCGGGAGGTGCAATCATGACGACTCTCTTTCAGAACACCGTAACGCTGCGAGGGTTCCTCGCAGACAACGCCAAAGTGCCGCCCTCGGACGGAATCACAGAGGACGCTTTCGGCGTCCTCTTCGTCGCGTTAATGTCCGGCACATGGGACATCGCCACCAACCAGTGGACTCCCCGCATCACGACTCACCAAGTCGTCTGTCCTGGTCCCTGGTTCTGCGGCTTCACCCGCGGCATGCAGCGTGGCGACTACGTCGAGGTCGAAGGCGAACTCTACATCCACGACCATGAGCACCCAGTGGTTGTCGAGGGGGAACGCTTCTCCGCGAAGCGTTACGTCTGTGAGATCCGCGCGATTCAGGTACGCAAACTTGATCGCCCCCTCCTGGTCGTCGATACGGGCTCGGACGGCTGACGCCATCCGCCCTCTTTCGCGGAGAGGCTTACGCCTCTCCGCTTTTGTTCTGACAAGGCCGCTCTGTTATCGCGGCGGAAAGGAACCTAATGATCGCCAACGCTGTATTCGTCGCCACGCTGATCTTCCTCGCGCTCGGATTCTGGCTGAGCGCGGAGCTGCGCTTCCTCACTCCCTGGCGCAGCTTCATTCTTCATCACGATCTTCAGAGCGTCGCGCTTTACTGCGCTCTGCTCTTCGCCAACCTCCTCGGCCTCACCATCTGGATCGAGCGCAAGTTTTTCCTGCGCGATACGGGCCGCAAGCTCAGGCACTTCGATCAAGAGATTCATACGGGCAAGAACGAGCTGTCAGAGGAGATCCGCTCGCGTTTTCGGGGATGAGGAGGGACGGTAGCCATGCAGAACGAAGCCCAATATGAGGATCGCACGCCAGACCTTGTAGCCAAGGTCCGAGCGATGCGCGAGGCCGCCGAGAAAGAGATGGACCGCTTTACCTGTGTGGCCGACTACGAAGTGCGTCGTGTCGTCGGCCAGGGACCGAAGGCATCGCCGGTTTCTATCGAAACCGCCCCGCCTCCTGTCGTGGAGCGCCCTAGAAAGTCCGCCGTAAAATCCTCGGCTATTCAGACCGCGATTGAGTTTTCGCCTGCTCCTGCGGAGCGCGGCGATAGCGGGGAGGTTGCATGAGATTGAATGTCCCCCAGGAACGGCCCCGGCGCCGTGAGGAAAACGGCACGTCGCCCGGATCGTCAGACAATCGCCCCGGCACGCGCAAGCTGCCCGACAACCCGATCCTCCATCGCCTGAAGTCTCTGGAGGACCGCGCCCCGGAACGTTCCGGCGACCAGCGCCGGACCCGTCCCCAGGCGGATCGCAGGCGTGCGGAGCAGCTGCGGGATGTTCCGCGCCAGCGCCGCCGTCCTGTGCCCTCCGACGATCCTCGGCGTCCGGCACGGACGCCCTCGAACATCGTCGGGTTGGAACTGCGTCCCGAGGAGAAACAGCTCCTGCGCGAGGCTGGGCGCTTTCGCGTTGTCCGCACGGCGGACCTCCGCGAGACGCTCTACAACGGAAAAGGCCGTCCTTTGGAAAACGACCTCCGATATCTCCGTGACAAGGGACTTGTCGAGACCACCCATGTCAATCTGCGCCGCGACGGACAGCGGCGGACGATTGAGCGCGTCGAAGTCGTCACCCTCACCAAAGACGGTCGCCGCTTGCTTCTCAAGCAGGGCGACCTACCCAAAGACCAGTGGGTCTATGCCGGCCTGGTCAAGCCCCGCGAGGCCGAACACGACTCGCAGATTTACCGTGCGTACCGCAAGGAAGCAGAACGCATCGAGGACAGGGGCGGTAGCAACCTCCGTGTGAGGCTTGACTTCGAGATCAAGGCGCAGGTCCAGAAGGCGATCTATGCCGAGCGCAAGGCCGACCCGAAACGCGACATGGCTGAGATCAAGCAGGAAGTGGCCGAGCGGTTTGAGCTGCCGTTCGTCGATGGAAAGATTCAGATTCCAGATGCCCGCATTGACTACGACCTGCCCCGCGATCTCGATCAGGATGCCAGCCAGGGATCGCGCACCGGCCATGAGGATATTGAAGTCCTGACTGCCGCGTATCGGCCCGGTCACCTGCGCGCTAAAGCGCAGGCAGGCTTCCGGGCCTATGCTTCAGCTTCGGACCGCGCCACGCTCACCTCGAAGATCGAGGGCGACCACCACATGATGGAGGAAATTCTGGAATTATGACAATCAACTACGACCCGATCTCATCTCTTGAAGCCATCGGCTACCTGGAACGGGAGGCTTCATTTCTGTATCTGGTCGCCATACACTCCGGCTACTTCCTGCGCCGTCAGTACAACCGCTTCGCCGGTCGCGACGGCGGTACGGCCCTCGATCGGATGCTCCGCAAAGCGGAGCGGCATAACCATATTCAGGTCATCGAGTGCGGTCGGGGCTGGCATATCTATCACCTGAAATCGAAGACCCTCTATACCGCCCTTGAACGGCCACACTCGCAGAACCGTCGCATCAAGGGTGACGCTCACATCAAGTCGCGTCTCATGGTGCTGGACTTCGTCCTCGCACACCTGAGCGCGAACATGCTCGTTGAAGAAGTCAACAAGGTTGACTTCTTCACCACGCAATGTGGCGTCCGCTCGGAACTGCTACCGCGCAGTCACGCCGGACGCCTGATGTATTTCTCGGATGGGTTCCCCATCCTCGTCTCAAACACTGGCATCCCGCGCTTTGCCTTCTTCGACGAGGGCCAAGCGACAACGACTCGCTTCGAGCGTTACCTCAAACAGTACCAACCACTGTTTGCGGCGCTCGGAGAGTTCGAATTGATCTTCGTTGCCGACGCGGAGAGCAATTCAGCGCGGGCGAAGGCGACCTTCAATCGCTTCCTGCCCGCCGACCGCCTGCGCGGTGTCACTCCCATGACACCACTCGGCGTCGATCACTTCCTCGAATTTCTGGCTGTCCGTCAGCAATCCGAGGTCGGAGGGCGAGGTGTTCTGTCGAGTGATCTTAAGACTCTGCGCGAAGGCGAATCGCTCTACACCTCCCTTGAACACCAGGCTCTCTACTCGGCGTGGAAGGCGGGGAGGACAACAGTGGAGAAGGTCCGCCAGCGGTTTTTCCAGACCTCAATGCGTGTGACCTTCTCCACTGTTGTCCTCCCACATCGGTACCCGTTAGATCCGACGCTGCCCGAGTCTTCCTCTGACGAGAATGACGATACCCATCACCATACCCGCCACGATACCACTTCGGAGGAGGATAAGTGACAGCGATACAACGAGTTGCGTGGGTAGATGGGGTCAGGGAGGGGTGTATGCGTGGGGTGGGAGCGACCCCGCCCTTACGGGCTACCGCGTCGGCTTCGCCGCGCTGGTCGCTCCCACCCCACGCACACCGCATATCCAGAAACTATCCGGCGTAGATATTTCGCTGATCTGGGCTGGATACAAACCGGATCAGTTCACCATCCATCGCTGATCCATATCGCAACCGGAACAGATACAGACTTCATCGACAGGAGAGATCCATGAGCAAACTGAAACTGGAACACGGCATCAGCAGGATTCGGCGCGCGAAGCTGCAATCCTCTATTGACCAGACCATCGCCGATGACATCGAGCTGATGGCGGAGTGGTCAAACAACGAAACGAACTATGTCGTCAACGAACTGCTGCGCTTCGCACTCACCCAGGAAGAGGACTTCCAGAAATACAAGGCCAGCGCCGCTGCGGACACTTCACGTTCTGTCATCCACGCGAAGGCAACTCCGGCCAAGTCCGCATCGGATGCCACTCCGAGGTCCGAACCGTCCCCAACCAGTATGGCAACCCGCACATAGGAGGTCCACCGTATGCGCGAGTCTCCACGTCTTCAGAAGGTTGTCAGGCTGCTAGTTGAGTACCGGATGTTGCTCTCCGTTGGCTTGAGCGCGGCCTGCGGCATCGTCCTCAATAGCATCTATCCGATCAACGCAGACGATCCGTTACTGCGTCTGATCGCATACGAGCGCCCACCTATCTTCCAGGCGTTGGTGTGGGGTTATGACCTGTTCCTCTACAGCACGCCGTTCCTGTTCTTCTCCCTGATGTTCTCACTGGCCTACGTTCACCTCTACAGGAAGGACTCGGAACTCGCGCTCGGCGTGCTTCCGACCTATCCCGATCCCCGCACACGCCGGAAACTCTCTCTGGTTCTGGGTGAGGTCCATCGCCAGCTCGTGGCAAGTCCCGGCCCGTTCCCGTACTGGCTCACGATCCCTGAGCGCGGCCTCTATACCGGCATCGCTTCCTTCGGTTCCATCGGGAGTGGCAAAACGTATGGGCTGATTTTGCCGGCGATACGCCAGTTGTTCGCGTATCGCGCCGATGACCCAGCGCGCCGACTTTCAGGCATCGTCCTCGAAGTAAAAGGCGATCTCTGCCGCCAACTGCAGCGCATCCTTAAATGGTGTGGGCGTGAGCAGGACTATGTCGAAGTCTCACTCGACGGTGACGTCCGCTATAACCCACTGAACAACACACTCGATCCTTATGCGCAGGCATTCAACATCGCCTCGATCATCACCTCCATCTGGGGCAAAGGCCGGGAACCATTCTGGCAGCAGTCCTACACCGATCTCATGCGATACGTCATTTTGATTCACCGCATCCGTGATGGCTATCTCACGATGGTCGATCTCTTCCGTACCGTTATCAGCGCGGGCAAGCTGGAGGAGATGCTGATCGAAGTGGGTTCGCGTTTCAGTGCCGCCAGCTACATCGGCATCGGTAAAGACGCATATCGAGAGTATGAATCCTTCCTGTTCCCGCTCGGCTTCGAGTGGCGGAAAGATGCGAACCTCTACCTGGTCGGCTGGACTGAAGAGTTGGAACAGTTGCTGGTCCAGCAGATTTCCGCCGATTTCGACGTCTATACCCGCAAACCCTATCGGCCCGACCAGCGCGACCGCTTCGAGAGCGTCCGGTACTGGTATTGGGAGCACTGGAAGTTCTTTCGCTCCGAAGTAAAAACCTCCATCATCCAGGGCATCGCTGTCTTTCTGTCGCTGTTCGAGACCGATCCGCAGGTGCGCCGCGTCTTCTGCCCGCCAAAGGAGATGTACGAAGGCAGGCCATGCGCTGCCGATCCGCAGGGTATCGTCCTATCAGGGTTTGATGAGTTGATCGAGTCCGGCAAGGTCGTCGGTCTGAACTTCCCGGTAGCACTTAACCCGGCCCTCGCCAAAACCATCGGCACCATGATGAAGATTGATTATCAGCGCGCCGTGCAACTGCGCATCCCGAAGATGGATGCCCATCCTGAGAAGCATTTTCGTGCGACTGTTTTCGTGTGCGATGAGTATCAGAATTTCGCCACGGTTGGCGGCGACAATCCTACGGGCGACGACCGATTCCTCTCACTCTCGCGGCAGCCGAAGTGCATTCCCATCGTTGCGACCCAGAGCGTGTCGAGCCTTAAGGAAGCCTTGCCCAACGAAGGTGTGAAGACGCTGCTGCAGGCATTCCGCACCAAAGTCTTCCTGACAACTTCTGATCCCGACACGGCACGGTATGCGTCAGAGTTGTGCGGCAAAGAGGACCGCACCCACATCAGCTACATCGTCTCCGAGTCCAGCACCAATGCCAACGTCGGACTGCTCTCTGGCCGAACGTCATCGAGCAAAGGCTCAGTCTCCGCGTCCAAGCAGTATCAGAAACACAAGGAACCGCTCTTCGAGGAAAAGGTCTTCTTCGACCTCAAGAATGCTCAGTCCGTGGTCGTAGCCTTTGATGGCATTAGTCCACTGCCGCCAACCTACTGCTATCTGAAGCCTGATTTCCTGCCTGCGACGATGAGCTGGTTTGAACAGGAAGAGATCGGCTTCGATCCGGAGAGGGTTTCTGCGTGAGCTCTCTGTGTGCTACTGCAAGGGCGACGATGACATTTTCATATCACACATTCAGGAGACAAAGAGGTGTCAACGATGAGCTTCGACGTCATTATTCCGTTTCTCAAACCCATAGAGCACCTTCTCTCCAACAGGACCATCTCCGAAATCATGGTGAATCCCGATGGCTCTATCTGGATGGAGGAAAAGGGCCGAATCGAGTTGGTGTCAGATATCCGGTTTGATGAGGGAGCGTTGTTGACGAGCCTCGAAGTGATCGCCAACCGCTTCGGTAAGAAGCTCGACGGAGATAGCCCGATTCTGAACCTGCGCCTGCCCGATGGCAGCCGTATGGCGGCGCTCATCCCACCTGTGGTCAACCCGCAACCCATCATGACCATTCGTAAGTTCACCTCCCGTGACTTCACGATGGACGATCTGATCGAGCGCAAAATGCTGACTACCGATCAGGCACAACTGCTCATGGACGCGATTCGTCGAGGCGACAATCTGCTCATTTCAGGCGGAACCGGGGCCGGAAAAACCACATTGACCAATGTCATCGCAGGCTTCATCCCGGACAGTGATCGCATTCTCATCATCGAAGATGTGGCCGAACTACATATAAGGAAGCGGCATGTCATCTCTGCCGAGGCCCAGCTCGATACCCACAAGACCCAGATCGGATTCAGCGACCTGTTGAAGGCCGCACTCCGCCACAGGCCGGATCGTATTATCGTGGGCGAGATTCGCGGTACAGAGGCGCGTGTGTTTCTCGATGCCCTTAACACCGGCCATCGCGGGTCGCTCTCCACGATCCATGCCAACAGCGCCGAAGATGCTCTGCGGCGCCTCGCGCAGCTTGCCATGCGTGGCTCGGGGGGAGTCCCTTTGCATGATGTCACTGAGGAATGCAGACGGTCCATCGACCTGATCGCCCATGTGGCGAATCAGGACGGCTGGCGGCACGTAACAGAGATACGCACAGCCCATGAATTCACCGATGGGATGTGATGCCGCCTCGGGATCGGTCTCATGCCCGCGACCTCCGGCCCCGTGGGTCAATTACCCTGCTGCGACTTCGTTCGCTTCCTTGTGCGAGCGGATTGGTCCGAGTTCCTGTACCGTAAAAAGCAGAGTGGTGAAGTTGGGCCCGGATCTAAAACAAGAACATTTCCTTGGAGGGGCAATGGAGAGCACTTGTTGAAGGGCTAGTTTTGACGGTTTTGGGGACATCTGCAATTTGACGGGCGTTCAGTCATCTATATCTCCCAAATTATAGTCCTGAGCTTCAGCACCACTATCAGGCGACTTTCCGAGTTGAAAGGTTTATTCAACACCAGCAATTCAACTAATCGACAGAAAATTCGATGTGCTGCAGGAGGCCGCTATTTATGTTGAGCTCTGTTGCCTTATCAGACAAGCATCCAAGTTTCTTTGTATTTCGGCGCTATGGAATAGCGGCCGTCTCGGTGACGGTAGCTTTCACGGTCGTTTCTTTCCTGCAATATATCCAGATACGTGATCCCTTCGCTTTGATCTTCCTCGCTGCCATCGCAGTGAGCGTCTGGTATGGAGGCGATAGACCCGGTGTCTTCGGGATCATACTCTCGACGCTAGGCCTTACTGTTTTTCTCCATTCTTCGGGCGGATGGCTTCACATGACCTCATATGACCTTGGGGTCTATTGTGTCTATTTCTTCTTCATATATCTCATATGGCAATTTAGCCGAGCCCGGCACCGCACCGAGATGTTCTTGCAGGAGGCACACGGTCGGCTCGAAGCGGAGGTGCAAGCCCGCACCGCAGAGTTGTCACTGATCAATGCAGAGTACAAAACGATCCTGGACGCCGCTCCCTTCGGAATCGCCCTGTTTGGTCCCAATCGTGTGGTACTGCGTTGCAATCCGGCCTACGAGAGAATGGTTGGATTCGATCCGGGAGAGTTGCTTGGAAAGCAAGCGCCTCTTCCGGACAGAGAGAAGGAGACGTGGAAAGTTCAAGAGGAACAGTTACGCGCGGGACGGCAGGTTGTGAACTATGAGGCTCCGCGTGTTCGGAAGAATGGCTCAGAGTTTTCGGCGACGATCTCCATGACACCTCTCATAGATCACGCTGGAAACTATGCCGGCCTTGTCGGACTCATCATCGACAATACCGAGCGGCACGCACAGGAAGCAGAGCGACTGATGCTCACTGCGCTGGTGCAGCGCAGCCCGAACCTCATCGTGGTAGCAGACTTAGCGGGTTCAGTCGTCTTTCTCAATCAAGCCGGACAAGAACTGCACGGATTGGAAGGCGTCGAAGAGATCAGACAGGCCAATCTTCTTGAGTACTTTGTGGACACCGAGGAGAAAACAGCCAGCGATGAGTGGTTTCCCATGCTCGAACAGAAGGGACAACTCGCTTTTGAAACATGGGGGCGCAACTTCAAAACAGGCGTCAGCTTTCCGCTGCATTGCACCTGTTTTGTCATTCCAGACGCAAAGACCGGAAGGCCTGCGTTTCTCGCCGCTGTGGCTCAGGACATTACCGAGCGAAAGCTGGCGAATGAGAAGTTGCAAATGTTTTGCTCTGTGGTCCAGCACAGCCCCGACTTCATCGGTGTTACCGGTCTGGATCTGAAGCCGATCTTCCTCAATCGCGCCGGTCAAGCGAAGTGCGGAGTCGATGGGGACGAACAGGTTGCCCAGACGCACACGCTCGACTATTTTGCTGACTGGGAGCGTGCCAGGGTCCGAGATGAGGTAATCCCATTGCTACTTGAGCAAGGTCAGTTGACTATTGAGATTCCGGCAAGAAACCTCAAAACCGGCGAATCATTTCCGGCACTCTGGACCGCCTTCGTGATCTATGACCAAACGACCAAAGAGCCGGTGCTGTTGGCGGCTGTCACCAAGGACATCACAGAACTGCATGAACACCGCGAGGCGCTGCAGAAATCTCTCAATGACAATCAGGTGCTGCTCGAAGAGAACAGGGCTCTGCAGGAGAAACTGCGCAGGGACAACGTCTCCCTGCAAGAGATCAACCAAGCTTTGCAAGGGGAACTCGCCGCCATCCAAAAGGTGAAATTCGAGAGGATTGTTGGCGGATCTCCCACACTCCAACGCACGCTCAATAAAGTGGATCAGGTAGCTTCTACAGACGCTACCGTCCTGATCACAGGCGAAACAGGCACAGGTAAGGAACTGATCGCTCAGGCAATTCATGAGAACTCGAAGCGAGCACGCATGCCCTTCCGCAGTGTGAACTGCGCCGCATTGCCGGCGACGCTCATGGCGGCTGAGCTTTTCGGTCATGAGAAGGGGGCGTTCACAGGAGCTGATCGGCAACGCGTGGGGCAATTCGAACTTGCGGCCGGGGGGACATTGTTCCTGGACGAAATCGCGGAGATCCCCATCGAAACGCAGGCGACACTGCTTCGCGTGCTCGAGGGACACACCTTCGAACGCCTGGGGGGCTCGAAGTCTATTTCAGCCGATGTACGGGTCATCGCCGCCACCAATCGCGATCTTCAGGTGGCAATGCGAGCGGGCGAGTTTCGTCCGGACCTCTTTTATCGGCTCAACGCCTTTCCCATAGATGTACCCTCGCTGCGGGAGCGTAGGGACGATATCCCGATGTTGGTTACCCACTTCATTTCGCTCTCCGCGACCCGGCATGGAAGAACCATTCGGAATATTGAAAAGCGCGGAATGGAGTTGCTGCGATCTTATGATTGGCCAGGAAACATTCGAGAATTGAGGAATGTCATCGATACGTCCGTGATCGTTTCGACCGGCGAAGTCCTCTCGATCGATGAAGAACTTTTGTTTACGACACGCCCTGTAGAGGATGCGCCCATCGGTTCACTCCAAAAGGAGATGGCTAACCATGAGCGGATGCTGATCGAGCGCGCGCTTGCTGAGACGCAGGGCCGTGTCTTCGGACCGTCCGGGGCGGCCACAATCCTTCACCTACCTCCTACTACCCTTTCGGCAAAGATGAAAGCCCTCAAGATTGATTCATCGAAATTCAAGGCTCGTTAGTTCTAAAGGCTTGCCTTGCGATCCGTGGTTATACAGGTGCTGAAACGCCACAGCCGGTCCGGTTGGGCGTGACGGTTGCGGCTTCCATGTCCTTCACGCTCAGGGAAGACCCTGAATCGCAACAGCATGCACGAACCACAACGCGGATAGCTGTAGCGAATCCACCACGTCCCCGGAAATTACTTGCACATTCCAAATCTGCACTTATTCTGCTCGCATAGTTTCGAATACGGCAGATGAAGACCTCGCCTGTCGGTCAACAGGTAAGGGATGTCAGATGAAGCCAGCAGCTCGATCATTCCGTAGGCAGAGTGAAACAGATCGAGGTAGTGGAGAACGCCAGAGAGGCGAGGAAAAGCGGCCGGAGCCTCGTGTGCGGGTGCTGCTTTTCGCTTGCGGAGGCGATGACGCACAGCTCATGATGATCTACTCGGAGCGGATCGAGATCACGTACCTACCAAGCTACGATTTGGCGGAAGTGCAAGAGGAGATTGAGCGCTACAGGCCGAAACTCATTCTCTGTAAAGCGGATGTATTCCTCGACGTTCTACCTGTGCGGTCATCAGATGCTTCAAATCGCCCCAAAATCAATGGACCTCGCACCGCGGCAGAAATTGCCAACCCTCCAGTCTCAAGACGAGAGATGAAGATACTCTCGATGTTGGCAAAGGGCGAAACGAACGACCAAATCGCAAAAACGTTGCGCCTCAGCTCCCGCACGGTGAAACGAGCCCTCAGCAGTCTCTTCGAACGGCTGCAGGTAACCAATCGCACTGAATTGGCCAACCGTGTCGCGAAACTGTCGATCCTCGAACAAGGCAACTGAGCTGCCGGTGTTGGCCGCAACAGACTTGTTTTCACTCTTCCTCAGCGCCACATGAATCACGTCATGACCCGTAGAGGCCCGTATCTTTCTGGCCTACTCGGTCCAGGCGTCCCCGCCTTCGATTCACCCTGAGTGGCCATAAAATCCACGGTAGGAACGGATAGACGCAAATTCCGATGAAAGCAAAACCACCGCGAAAAACTTGTCGGCCCGTTTGGGACGTTTGTTTTCGTGGCCCAACCGCGCCTCCCGTGTCATCCCATCTGGCCAGATAGTCCCTGAGACGCTGTCAGCAAATCCTCCTTTCTTTGGTTGCTGCCGAGGATTCCCGAGCAATCACCGCATCTTTCCACCTCACCGTCACCCAAATCTTGCGTCACTTGGTCTGTGAGTACGGGGGACATTCGAGCCTACGCGGGACTCAGAAAATGGCATGGACGGGACAGAGAAAATAATGGTCCGTCCGGACCTTGTTGCGGCCCACGAACAAGCGCATCCTTGAACCCATTCTGTTGGGTTTGGCTGTCACCCTCTCTGCGGAAAACAGAACTCCGTCGCTGGGGCTTCAAGATTGTCGAGGTACCGAAATGTCTCCCATACCCCCCGGTCTTAGTACCGTGGTCAATCAGGACGGCGCCGCCGTTCTCGATGTCTCGCGCAATCAGATCACAACTCTGAATTCGACCGGAGGTTTTATTTGGGAAAGGCTTCGACAGGGACGGACGGTAGAACAGGCCATCGACGATCTTGCTATCGAGTCCAATACCGATCCGTTGATCGTGAAGGGGGACGTTATCAAGTTTCTCGAACAATTGAAGGCCGATGTTCTGTTGCAGGGCTAACCGTCATTCAAGTGGAGCAAGGATGAGATGACAGAGAATACGGAACAACTCACCGAATACGATCAATACCGAGTCGCGCTAGTTTTGCCCGGGTCACGGAGGGTCCTAACGAGGCGGCAAGGCAAAGATCTCCTATTGCCTCGTGTCAGCATTCCAAAATGGACACGGCCAGCGGACGAGTTGACGACGCGTATTCAAGAAGAGTGGAATCTTGCTGCGGTTATTATCGACTGCCTTCCAACGTTACAGCCTTCGCTTCCCTGTGTTGTAGCTGAAATATGTGAGCAGCGTTGGCCCTCTGATCCTCATGGATTGAGTGCAGTTCATCCTGACGAAATTAGCGAGTCTGAACTTAGCGACACAGAGCAGGTTGTGCTGCAAGAGATGCTCGCAGGCAACACAGGCAGTCGCGGCCCCTTCTCACGGATAGGTTGGCTTCGCGATGCACAAGATTGGATTCGGAGAAGCGTGACTGATCGTGCGGTCCAGTTCGACGGAGATGTCCGTCAACTGAACGCTGACGGCCACTTTGCTCTTATCCGTTTCGGCACACGTCAAGCGCCGGCGTACTGGATGAAAGCAACGGGCGCACCCAACTCCCATGAGTACAAGTTCACGGTTGTTCTCGCCGAGCATTTTCCCAGATTTCTGCCGCGGCTTATAACAATGCGAAACGATTGGAACGCCTGGGTTACGGAAGAGGCAGGCTTTCCTCTTTGCGACAATCTTTCCTTGTCAGCACTTGAACAAGCCGTCCTTGCCCTGGCCGTTCTGCAGAAAGACAGCACTCAGAAAATCAACATACTGACGGCCGCAGGCTTTCGTAACCTTGGTATCTCCGCTCTCCAATCAGCGGTGAATAGCCTCATTGATTATCTGGCGGAAGCAATGATCCAACAAACCTCAGCGGGAGTTCCACGGATTAGTTCGCAGCGGCTGCGCGAAATAGGCGGAATTCTTCACGACTCCTGTTCGCAAATGGAAGATATCGGTATACCCGATTCGCTGATTCACAACGATACGAATCTGGGCAATATCCTGATCAAGGATTCACGGTGTGTCTTCACGGATTGGGCTGAAGGCTTTGTAGGGAATCCATTCCTGACCTTCCACCAATTGTGCGTAACGGTTGCCAGAGCCGGCGAGAACGGAGCGACATGGGTCACGCAACTTAGGAGTCGCTACAAGAACCAGTGGCTTGACTTTGTACCCGAAGCAAAGATCGATCGAGCATTTGCGCTCTCTCCTCCTTTAGCCATACTGTCGCATCTCCACGGTAGAGGAGATTGGCTTCAATCTCCCATCGCTAGTAGCGCTGCGTTGCAGAGCTATGCCCGCAGCCTTGCACGCCACATTGATCGCGAAACGCGGAGTCCGCAACTGTTGGAGGCGCTATGCCTTTGAACATGCCTCCACTCCAACCTGTCACCGACATACTACATGGTGTTTCGGTCACGGATCCCTACCGATGGCTAGAGAACCGCAACTCTTCGCAAACCGGCGACTGGATTGCCGACCAACAACAGCGTTGCGATACCTACTTTTTTGCTAACCCCAAGCTCGGGTCATTGAGTGACTTCGTACGCGAGTTGCTTGATGTCGACACTGTCGAACAACCAACCAAGGTCGGAAGACGGTACTTCTATCGACGCAAGAAAAAAGGCCGAGAGCAGGCGTGTATCTACATGCGAGATCGCTTGACGGACAAAGAGCGAGTCATCGTGGATCCCTCCGCGCTTGGCCCCTTCGCCTCGGTGACGCTGCATTGCATCGCTGACAACGGTGACCTGATCGCCTATGGACTGAAACATGGAGGCGAACGAGCAGAAACGATTCACTTTATTGATGTGGAAACCGGCCTCACCCTTGCTGATCGCCTGCCGTCGGGCCATGCGAGAGGAAGCGCGTTTGCATCCGACAATGCTGGCTTCTATTACTGTTACGAACCTGACACCTCAATCGAACATGAGCGATACCACGAGATCCGCTATCACCGTTTCGGAGAATCGCAGCATCCTGACCAAGTGATCTTCTCCATTGCACGAACACCCCGCAGCAGGGTAACCCTTTGCTCCGACAGCTTGAACTTGGGAACCATATTCAGCCATGATCGTGGCTCAGATCTCGTTGCGGACTTCTACATGGCATCTCGGAGCGCCCATCAGCACTGGCACCCCGTGTTCTTCGACAGGGATTGTCCGGTGGGACTATTTCTGCGAAATGGAAGAATGTATGTCCAGTCCTTCGAGAACGCGCCGAATGGGCGAATTATTGAGCTCAACCCGGACGGGAGTGAAGGATGCACCATAGTCCCGGAGTGGCAGAGCCCCATCCTCTCTCTCTGCCTCGTCAGCAACAGGATCTATGTCAGTTACTTGGCAGATCTCGAGCCGGTTCTTCATTGCTGGTCGCTCGCGGGAGAGTTCTTGGAGACCGCGCCAACCCTAAAAGGCGGGTCATTCTCCGCTCTTCCGGCATACGGTCAGAGTAGCGAAAGTCTCTTTTGTTCCTATGAATCCTTTACCCAGCCACCCTCCATCTTTGAGTACGATGATCTGAGACAACGCTTCACTCCGTGGGTGGTCAACGATGCCGTTTCGGGCGTCGGACGATATCGAATCCAGAAAACGTCATACCCGTCCAAGGACGGAACGCAGATACCAATTTCGATTGTCCGGCTTGATAACGATGGCGCAGTGGGTTCACGCCCCACAATTCTGACCGGCTATGGCGGCTTTGGCATATCGATGACACCTCGCTTTTCTACACTGGTGACGATATTGCTGAAACTCGGTGCTACTTTTGCGTTGTCCAACATCCGTGGTGGCTCGGAATTTGGGAATTCATGGCACGAGGCCGCTCGCGGAAGACATCGTCAGGTGGCGTATGACGACTTCCTTGCGGCGGCAGAATGGCTATGTGCCAACGGGGTCACCTCCCGAGAAACCCTGGGCATCTTTGGTGGCTCTAACTCGGGATTACTGGTTGGTGTCGCGATGACACAAAGGCCTGATCTATTCCGCGCGGTTCTGTGTATAGCGCCCCTCCTAGACATGGTGCGTTATGAGCAATTGGGACGGACCCGGAAGTCTACCGAGGAGTACGGCTCTGTTGAGTTAGAAGACGAATTCCTGGCACTCTATGCTTCGTCTCCGTATCACCGCATCGAGGAAGATGTGAATTATCCATCGACCCTCTTCGTGACTGGGGACAAAGATGCGCAATGTGATCCTGCGCATGCGCGTAAGATGGCAGCTCGTCTACAGGACAGAGCCGCTCAGCGCAATCCAATCCTCGTTGACTACAGTTTCGAGCGAGGGCATTCCGCCGTTCTGCCGATGTCTATGCGCGTGGAGGCGCTCACACGCCGGATTGCCTTTCTCTGCATTGAACTCGGAATCGACATCCCGACAGGGAGGCTCCATGATTCGTCTCGTGCTTGAGAGCTATCTCTTACTGATTCGAATCGATCTCTTGGTCTCCTTTGGAAGACTCAATGCCATCAAAACACTTGTTCAGCGCCAGGTGATCCGTCGACCTCCCGACGGCCTCACGGTCAATAGCGACACAGTTCGCCGCGCGATGGACCTCGCTTGTGTCTTCTATGTAAAGCCGGTTCTTTGTCTCCAATACTCGTCCGCCGCTGCTGTGCTATTGCGTCGCTATGGACAGGCTGCGGAGATGGTTGTGGGAGTGCAAATATTCCCCGTCGCCTTCCACGCATGGGTAGAAGTAAACGGGGAGGTTCTCACTGACAGACCTTATATGCACGAGATGTATAGCGTCCTTGAACGCTATTAGCTTAGGAGGATTAAATGAGCATCATCATTGGGGTAAGGCGGCCACTCGGACAAGAAGTTGGGGAGCAAGAGCTACTGCAGCTTGCGGCCCGCACAAGTCGGTACGCTCCCGACGGCACATCCGTTTATGCTCACGGCCGAACGGGTATGGTCTTTCAGTCGTATCACACGACCGAACGCTCACACCTGGAGGTCCAGCCTGCAGCCGATGCCCAAGGCAACGTTCTGGCATTCGACGGAAGACTTGACAATCACGAGTACCTCCGTGAGCAACTGGGATTGGGTGGCGTTCTGGTCTCAGACTCCTCGCTTGTGCTTGCGTCGTTTCAACACTGGGGAGAACAATGCTTTTGTCGATTTGTACGGGACTGGGCCATCGCATTGTGGTCCGTGAAGGATCACGCGCTCTATCTGGCTCGCGATCACGCCGGTGCCCGCACCCTTTACTTTCAAAACGTAAATGGTGTTCTCAGGTGGTCTACATATCTAGAATCCTTTTTTGCAGCCGGAGAGCGAGTTCCGTTGAATGAAGGTTATGCCGCCCGATACCTTTGCGGCGAACCAATTCGCCACCTCACACCCTATCAGGGAATCGAGGCAGTGCCACCTGCACATTACCTGGCGATCCGCGACGGCCTGATCGCGAACAAGGCGCACTGGGAACCGCCAATGGGGGAAGAGATTCAATACGGTTCTGATGCTGAATTTGAAGAACACTTCTTTGGGCTGTTCATGAAATCCGTCGAACGGCGAACGAATGCCGGAACGGATATTCTCGCCCAGTTGAGTGGTGGCATGGATTCCACGTCGATTGTCTGCATGTCGGACTACATACGTCGATCTCAGGGAGCTGAGCCAGGAGACTTACTTGACACGATCTCCTACTATGACGACTCGGAGCCAAACTGGAATGAACGACCGTACTTCACGGTTACGGAGGTAAAGCGCGGAAAAACAGGGATACACGTCGATGCAGGATCCCTTGGCGCACACACGTTTGCTCCTCCTGGAACTTCGGAGAGGCAGTATCTCCTTCCTCCAGTGCATGGCTCAGAGTTAGAGCACGAAAAGCGAATCGAGATCGAGACAGCAAGCCGGGATTACAGAGCGGTGTTATCTGGCATCGGAGGAGACGAACTCCTCGGTGGGGTTTCGACTCCTATGCCGGAGTTGGCAAGCCACTTAATTGCAGGAGATCTTCTGCGCTTTCTAAGGCGATCGATCGAATGGTGCAGATACCAACGAACTCCACTGATAAAGATGCTGTATGGGGCAGCAAAGTTTACCCTTCAGCAGCACTCGCCCGTTGGCAACCTCGACAAGCAGATTCCAACGTGGATCAGCCAGCAGTTTAGCGGGAACTATGGTCTTACTGAAATTGCAGCACGCGGCGAGATTAGGGGCACAAGGATCCGTGCTGCCGCCGTCAACAACTCAAAGATATGGGTAGCCATTATGGAGACGCTCCCCCACTGCCACCCTGGTCTTCTAAAGAGGTACGAATATAGGTATCCCTATCTTGACCGAAACCTTGTTGAGTTTTTGTTTTGTGTTCCACGGGAAAAGCTAGTGAGTCCTGGCCGAAGGCGCGCTCTTATGCGGAGAGCACTCAGAGACATCGTCCCTAGCGAGATACTCGAACGGCGACGCAAAGCATACCTGACGCGCGGGCCTCTGATAGCGCTTCAGAATGCCGGAGAGCACATTGATACGCACTTCATAGACTCCGTTCTGGCGAAGAATGGGTTCATCGACATACGGGGCTTTCAGCGCTCTATGGCTTCCATCGCGAGCGGGACCAAGACAGCCGAATGGCCTTTCGTTATGAGGACGATCCTTTTTGATCAGTGGCTGAAAGCTAATCCGTTCCTCTCCTACAGCAACCCAAGTCTCGCTGCACAAGCCTCTAACACGCCCACTTCTTTGTGGGCAACCAAGCTCCGGGGAGGCCAGAGGGCTACTCTATTTGGCCTCTACGGAAATTCGCACCAATGAAGGGAACACCGCATGATCACCTATGTAAAACCAACTATCACCGGAACACTGCGTGCCACGGCTGCAATTCAAAGCGTGGGACAAGCCGTAAAAAACCCTGGGATCAATCCCGACTCCCCTTTGGCGAACTGCACCCCGCAAGGCTACCAAAGCGACGAGTAGGAGTACCGTTCCCTAAACCGATTCAGATCTGGATGCCGGCAAAATGCCGGCGTCCAGATTTTGGATCTATATTTCAATGGGGCTTCTGTAGTGGTGATTCTCAAGGCTCTTGCGCAACCGAGGATGGGTGGCCCGCGACTGTCTGCATCTCCAGCAACTTGCTCCACCGTATATATTGACCAGCGCTCTCCGGGCGTGTGTCCACATATCCTTGCAACCAGAAACGATACCAGTCCAAATTGCGCTGGAGTGTGCCGAGCCTGGCTCGGGGGAGATCAGGCTCGTGCCCTTCGGAGGGGTAGTAGTAGAGCTCGACCGGTTTGCCCAGGCGATTGAGGGCAGTAAACAACTCAAAATGAGGCGCGAGGTTCAGAGGAATCAGTGCTTCGTTCGCATACGAGCGACCGTAGCCCATCTCCTCCATGAGGATCGGGGTATGGATCCTATCGACTGTAAACGAGGGTGAATACTTGAGCCAATTGGCCAACGTCGCCCCATAAGGCGGACCTCCATACATCGAATCCCAAGCGCGCCTGGTGCCTACATTGCGGAGAAGCCAGTATTCACCGAGACTGTAGTGCACACCATCTGCGAGCGTTGCAGCCCTATATGGAATCTTTGAGTGAGAAAGTGCGTATTCGACATACCATGCGGTGCGACTGAACCCAATCAAGCCGACCTTGGTCTCGTCAATCAGACCACGTTCAGCCAAGGCTTCGACGGCACTGTCATAAATCTCCATATTCAGTGCTGCTTCCGCAACGCCACCGATCCCATGCCGACCCGGAAGGCCCGTTGGAAAATAATCTTCGATTCTTTGGGAGGCATCGGCAACATCAGAGATCCCAAGATACATGATCCCAGCGTTCGCGAGAGGTTGTGGCGCAAAGGAGGGGAAGTGTCCTGCTCCTTCATCACAGGCAAACCATCCGTCGTATGGTTTCGTCTGGACTACCAAAGGATATCGCTTTCCCTCGATGTATGAAGGCGGAAGGAAGAGAAAACCCTTCACTTTGTATCCAGCGGACGTCGCCCAGGACAGTTCCTTGGCAGATGCGAGGGTTAGAGATGCAAATTGTGGATTCAGCGATGAGAGGACTTCCACTCGATCCTGCCCCTGATGCCAGGAAAATATTTCAGGAGGCGTCGCAGTATCGTTAAACTCCCCAACCACGTAGTTTTCTCTCACCGCTACGCCGCGAAAATTCACCTTCGTCAACGGAATCCGGAGCGCTGATTCCTCTCGCCACATTTCGCCGTAACGGGAAAAGCGGCTGATCGTGTCGGGAGACGTTGCAATCAGAAAGCTATTGTCATTTGTCCAAGCCAACGGTGGCCTGAACGGGTCGGCTATACGTGCATGTGGAACGACCAGGTCGATTCGGCCGGTGTCAAGCTCGACACGATATAAGCTTCCACCCGAAGAATGCTCAGCAAGATGATTCTCTATCTCGTCCTGCTCCAGTCCGCTACCAACTGGAGCATGCGCCATCACAACGAACGATCTGCTGTCAGGTGACCAGAGCGGAATGCTGGACGTCCACGGTGTCTTTAGTGGAAACGTTGTCTCGCCGCTGTCTAGATCGTAGAGCGCGAGGAGCACGGTTCCGACAAAACCGCTATCTATGCTGTACTTGACGAATGGACTGTTTCTCCAGATGCCCGGGATATCTTTCGCCTGATCTATGTATCGGATAAGGACCGACCGACCGTCAGGCGACAATCTGATATAGAAAAGTGCATCCTGAACGATGAGTTGAGGCAGCGGCTTCCCTGTGAAAAGGGATCTCAACACAATCGGCGTTGGCTGGGTCCATCCTTCTTTGGTGCGGCGAGAGAGGAACAGTTCCCGTTCTGGGGTTTGAGCGTGATCTGAATGCTCGAATGGGATCAGATATCCTTTTTCGATCATCTCCTCCTCTGGGGAGGGCGAGTTGGAAAGAGGCGGGCGAGTTGCAAAGACAATCGTGTCTCCAGTGGCGTCGGTTGCGTAGTCAGTAATACCGGTGGACGGGCTAACCAGTATTTGACGCTGTCTTGTGACCACGTCGACGGCCTCTATAGCTTGTCGGCCGTCTTCGTTGACCAATAGCATCACTTGCTTTCCGTTTGCAAGCCAATTCATTTGGGAGATATCTCCCGCCATAATCAGCTTCGCTGGTTCAGATGCCTTCGCTGGAAGCTCATTCGAGTACAGCTCCACATCATTACGATTACGCCTGAGGTTCGGAGATTTGACCAAATACGCTACTCGCGTTCCGTCCTTATTTATCTGAATCGAGCTCTGTTGTGAATTGCTGTCAGCCAACAAGTATCGCACCTCGACACAGTCGGAAGGTAC
Organism: Edaphobacter sp.; assembly: GCA_025462645.1. GTDB lineage: Bacteria > Acidobacteriota > Terriglobia > Terriglobales > Acidobacteriaceae > Edaphobacter. Next base: position 33,091 of record JAOAPB010000102.1, read on the forward strand.
GATGGCTCTCTTCTGCAATGGTGCTGCCACAGCGACAGACACAGACAGCGCCAAAGACGTGCTCGCTCTAAATCGAATTCTCATGTTTTACCCCTTGCACCCATTTGCTTCTGTCTTCTGGAATCGGTATCTCGAACGAGGTACTGCCGCCCACCGAGACTTCTCAAAACTTGAGTTTGAGGGCAAACTGCATGGAGCGCGGACCACCTTGCTGGTACTGAGAGGCGACAGTACCGAGGCTCTGATTGAGCATCATGGTTGCCTGACCAAAAGTGGCGTTGGTCAAGATGTAGTCCACATAACCGAAGTTGGGATGGTTGAAGACGTTGAAACTTTCTGCGCGAAACTGAATGCTCGCATTCTCCTTGAGGTGAAAGTCGCGTCTGACTGCGAGATTCACCTGTGACTCTCCAAATCCGCGGACGATATTGCGCGGAGCATTTCCTCCAGTCATTCCTGCTGGAGTTGTAAAGGCTGGTGCGACCGCCTTTGGTCCTCCGTTGATCAAGCGACCTCCTGGATATTGCCTCCCATAGAGATACAGGGGACGTGAAGAGTCATAGTTGACTCCGCTGTAGTAGTAGTTTCCTGTGGAGGGATCGAGCAGTAGATTCCCATACAAAGTGATGGGAAAACTAGTGCGTGCCGTGAAACGGGCATCGGCTGCCCAGCCATCGAAGAGAGCTTTGCTAAGGCTGCTTTTCCCCGCAGATGGAATCTCCCAACTTAAACCGCCTGAGAGATTGTTTCTCACGTCGAAGTCAGAGTTTCCTCGTGTCAGACCAAAGGCCTGATATGTGGATCCGTAGTCGATGGAATGCGACCAGGTGTACGAGCCAAGAGCTTGCAGACCATGTCCCATCGTCCGTTGAAATTTTGTCTGAAGTGCCTGATAGTTTGAGGTTATATTTCCGGGAAAGACATAGACTGTCCCGAAGTTCGGATTCAGCGCTTGGAGTGAAATCGACTGGGTGCTCAAGAGACGTCTGCCGTTCGCTCCGACGTATGAAATGCTGACTGTTTGGCTCTTGCCGAGGGATTGTTCGATACTTGCGTTCCATTGCAGCGTATAAGGCATCTGCATCCGGGCGGGGAACGCATATATCCCTGCGCTTGTGTAGGGAGGTGACAGCGACAGAGAAAAACTCAAGTCTGCCGGGGTGACCGGTAGTGGCGCATTGGCGTGAGATTGGAGGCCGATGAACCCGAAGGAGTTGAATCCTAACCCTGCAGCCTGATTGGCGGTGTCGAAAAATACGCCGCCTCCCGTTTTCAGCACCGTCTCCCATCCTGACGTATTGTGCGCGAGCCAAGCGACTCCGAGTCGAGGTGCAAAGTTGTACCAATATGTATGCCAGAGTGGCGTACCACGCGGCGCAAGCCTCAAAGTGCTTGGGTCGCCTACGGTTCCTGTCAAGGTAAACGCGTCAGCTCCATGTTGGTCGCGAGGAGGAGGATCAAGTTCCCAACGCAGGCCCAACGATAGACCAAGCCTCGGATTCACTTGCCACTGGTCCTGCAAAAAGATCGCTGTGTTGTTGAAGATTGGGGTTGGGTTGACGACCTGTTGTACGTACAGAGCTGTTGCGGCGTTCCCGTTGACCGCCCTGGTGCTGTAATAAAGGGCTTGGACAAGTGGCGTGGCACTATTGCGCAATTCTTTACGCCGTTTGAAATCGACTCCCACTTTGACGTAATGATGGCCTACTGACGCACTAAAGGTATCAAGGACATTCCAATTTCGTGTCCCGGTGCTCGACTTGTAGGCGCTTAGTGAGGACGTCCCTACTCCGGCAAAGGTTAGGTAGAACAATGTCTCCGCGTTTGGGTATCCCCCCGCTCCGACCTGCGTAGCGGTATCAATCGGTACGGCTCCGCCGAATCTATCGAGGGATGTGACAAGATTGCCATCGTTGCGCGAATAGCCTAGCCGAAATTCGTTCGCTCTGTTTGATGACAATTGGCTGGTAATCCCCAAGGTGTACGTCCGGGTATTAATATGGGTCTGACTAAAGGACGATAAGGTGCGACCCGATGCCGAGCTTGGAGTATCACCGAAGCGGAAGAATAGTGAGAGCTTCGGACCGAAGGTATGGTCGCCCCGCAAGCTGGTCGAGTCGATACGGCTCGGGAGCGAATAAGACTGAATAAAGTCTGCGAGCCCGCTTTCAACCAAGCTGCCAGATGCGACACCGGTAGGGCACGGATAAGTGCTCGATGACCCTTGCGTACAAGGAACGAGTTCTTCCTTTCCGTTCTGCAGAGGAAAGGCATTGAGTATCGGTTGAAGAGGTATTGCAGCAGTCTGTCGCAAAGCAGTGTTGGGCACATATTGAGTTGTCGCCGCTTTGGGTTGAGTGAGTCGAAGCCCTTCATATGAAAAGAAGAAGAAGGTTCGGTCTCTTCCGTTGTAGAGCCTCGGTAAAGTGACCGGCCCGCCAAGGGTTCCGCCGAAGTCATTTTGGCGTAGAGGGCTAGTTGGTTTCCCATAATAGTTATTGAACCAGTCGTTGGCGTCAAAAAAATTGTTGCGTAGATAGTCGAAGGCGCTTCCATGGAGATGATTGGTTCCGGAACGTGTGCCGAAGGAAAACTGGCCTCCGGGGCCGCCACCATATTCGGCCGAGTAGCTAGAACTCTCCACCCGAAACTCCTGAAGAGCATCGACAGAGATCAGACTCTGGGTGGTTCCAAGCGCAGTAGAGCTTGCTACGGTTCCACTACCACCACTCCCGACATTGCCATTACCAGGATTGTTGTTTGCTGAGACGCCATCTACGATGTATTGGTTTGATTCGGTGCGCTGGCCATTGACCCCAAAATCTCCCCTGTTTGTTGTGCTTGATCTCGCTTGGGGACTTTGAGTTACTACACCTGGGGTCATTGATATCAGGTCTTGAAAGGAACGCCCGTTGAGGGGGGCGTTTTCGACAAACTTCCGGTCAATGACCGTACTGACGGATGCGTTAGTGGTGTTGATAGGCGAAGATCCCGCTTCGACAGTGATGCTTTCAGAAGCTGCGCCGAGAGGAAGAGTGAAATTCAGGGCAAGAGCGCTCTGAACATTCAGAATGATGCCCGGCTTGATTAAGGTCTTGAATCCGACCTTTGAGACCTGAACGCGATATTGCCCCGGAGGAAGGACTGAGACGGTGTAGATTCCTGTGCCGTTCGTCTTGTTAGCAAACTGCACTCCTGTTGCTTCATTCAGGATCAGAATGTCCGCATCGGGAATGACTCTGCCAGAAGTGTCGACGACAAGACCGCTGATGGTTGCGTCAGTGGATTGGGCCGTGGCGAATACTGTGACGCAGAGGATCAGCAACAGCAGACGGAGACATAGGTATTTCAAAGGAAGCTCCTCAAGTAGACTGGAATGAAGATGTGTCGTTCCGTCTACGGAAGCCGCTCTTTTCTCTTACCAAATTTGTTTGTCCCTGTCGGGGCGGAGTGGAAGCTAACTCCAGATGAGTGTCACGGATGATTAGGTGTCAACCGAAGATAGGTGAAGAGTAGCGGTTTGCCACTCGGTTTAGAACTCTCTCCATTGGGTTCAACCGTGACAAACACCGCATCAATTTGTGCGAGTGTCACGGGATCGTTAGACTTCAGAATCCACCTCTTCTTATTCTGATCGTCCTGATAGAAGATGCCGAGATTGATATCGTGTTGCTGATCAATCCCTTTACGTGCCCACGCTTGGAAGGTACTTGCAAGCTTGACTCCAGGCTGCTGGTCAAGGTCGTAAGCATAGAAGACCAGTGATTTTCCCTTCGTATAGAACACTCTTCCGAACGGTTTCTGTGTCTTGCCCGTTGTAGCCACGTCATAGATTTCGGCGATGTAGAGATCGCGCGCTCCGATAAGATTTCGGATGTCACGGTCATGCTCGAGCATCTCCTCATGCTGAGAGATTTGCTGCTCCTTATCTAGAATCGAATCGGCGAGTTCATTCACCTGCGCTTGCAACGCTACTGCTTGCAGATTGCCCTGCGAGTTCTGACTCGCAGGGGCGTTGAGCTTGTCCTGCAGATTTTGCGCGTTCGTTTGTGCGAGTGATAATTGCCGTTCCACCTCGGCACGATCCTGCGAGTTTCGATCCAGGGCCGAGGCACTCTCCGCAAGTTCGTCCTTCAGGCTGCTCAGTTGCTCCTTCAGTTGGGCTATTTCCCGAACTCCCTCTTGAAGTTGTCGCCGCAGTTCTGCCGTGTTCTCTGCGCGATGTTCGTCCCTCCGCGGCTCAGGAGGGTAGACAGCGTTGAGGTGATTGAGGTCAGGTTGCGGCTTGTCTATAGGTAGCGGCGACGATGCGGCAACTGCTGTAGAACTGTGTCCCCTAATGACTCCTATTCGATAGCCTAGACAGAGAGAAGCGACGATGAAGACCGCTGCTCCGGCATAGGGCCAGGGCAGCCCCTGCCATTTGGACGTCTGCGCGAAGGGTTGAAGGTCTTTTTCAGGGACTATATTCTCACGCTCAATCCGCGCCATCAGGGACGCTTCGGCCTGCTCAATCGACCAGGAATTGGAAGGGTGGTCGTCACCCGCTTGTTCTTGGTCTGCGGCCATCGCGGGAATGGTTGTGGCGATCACGGCATCGTACTGAGCTTTGATCTCCCTGCAGCTGGCACAGATCGATAAGTGCAACTCGAGCTGCCGCCACTCTTCCATCGTCAAGGCATCAGTGGTCGAAAGCGCACAGAGTTCGATGAAGTATTCATCGGAGTGAGCTGATACGAATGTTTGGACGCCTTGATTGGAGTCGTTTTCCACTGTTCTGTTCACTTTGACCGCAGTTTCCTTGCGAACGCCGGCTTGCGCAACTTTTCGAGACCGCGATGGTAATGGTGGCGGACATTGCCCAGCGTCTGCCCTAAGCGGTTGGCAATCTCTTCCAATGTATACCCCTCGAAGAAATGCAACTCGATGGTCGAGAGTTGGGAAGGCGAAAGAAGTGCCCTCAGTCTTGCGGCCGATTCCCTGCCCCATACGGCTTCCAAAGACCATTCAGCAAAGAGAGTCTCATATCGGCGGTCAGCCACATTCAGCGCTGCATCGTCCAGCTCACGGCTGGCATAAAAGTGTCTTGTGATGAGGCGGCGACGACGGTCGAATGCGCGATGATAGGTGACCTGAACGATCCATGAGCGAGCTGTACAGCGCGCCGCACTGAAGAGTGCAGCCTTATGGAAGATGAAGACGAAGACGTCCTGCACCAGATCATCGGCTTCTGCTTCGTTTCTCAGAATGCGGTAGGCGACGTTGCGAACGGTACGTGCGTGGCGTCGAAAGAGAATTCCGAGAGGTTCTTGCGCCCCTTGACAAACTTGTTCCAGCAGCGTCTCGTCCGAGATTTCGGCGATCTGGCTGACGGTGTTGGCGGGGCACTCCGACGTATCAACATGGGGCTGAATGCTATGTGGAAAATCCGAGGCCTTCTCTAAAGCACCCTGCGCAGTTCCGCGAACTTTCGATGTGCTCGATAGAGCGTCCGGGAAATATGCGGCTGCTTCGGAAGCCATGCGACCCCTTTCCCAAGTTCAGTGTTTTGTGTTGACAAAATCCTAGAAGTACACATACGCGGCCAAAAGTACGACTATTGCCCACCGCCGCCCCAAGTCCATGGCGGTAGCATGGGCAACTATAGTTGTCGTATGAGACTATACAAAACTATAGTTGCTGTTTCAAGTCGAAAGTAACGGCCACGATGAGTGTGTGGCCAAATCCGTCGGTGCGGACAACACGCGAAGATCCGGCACGCCAAGAGAAGTTTTTGGATTGGCGATTACGGAGTTACGAGTGAGGCGGGGTGAATCTCAAGCCACCGTCGCGCCCAGGGTCGGTTGTGAGGAGTTCCATCTTCGAAATATCGAGCAGGGCAAGGAGAATCTCTCCTTCGACCTCATGTATGCCATAGTGGACTATTTCGGCATGCTGCCGTTGAGCAAATTCTGGATCTTCGCCGAAGGACTTGCAGAAGCAGCGCGTTGACGAAGCCTCCACCTGACTAGCGAAATTCCATACTTGGCGTAACCCCTTTGTATACAAAACTATAGTTGCTGTTACAACGCCCCTCAGTCTTCGAGGATGGCTTGGTGACCAAGCCTATCGGAGCAGATGTCAAACGGAAGTCGAAAACGCCGAATGAGGTGTTTGGCCGCGCAGTCACGGAGATGCGAACGGCAAAAAAGCTTTCCCAGGCTGCTCTGGCGGAGTCCCTTGGCTATAGCACTTACTATTTGGGCAGAATAGAGCGCGGTCGAGCCAACACCTCTTGTGACGTCATGGCTGCGGTCAGCAACTACTTCGGTATGTCGATCGGGCAGTTCTGGACGTACGCTGAAAAGCTTCCGAAGACTCAAAGCCAGAAAAGGTAGCAGCACTCGATATTCCCCATCACCCCACCGAATAAGGTATGGCGCCAGCTGCACCTTCTGATCGGTCAGGTCGCAGCGACGGATCGGCTGAGACGGGCCTGCAAGCGCCAAAATGCCAACGCAGACGCGCCTGCAGAACCACAATATCTTGTAGAACCTCAGGAACTCGTAGCGAGGAGCAAGTTGTGTTTCCTTATTTTCAATAGTTTACGAGTGGAACCGGGATTGCTATTTATCTTGGCAACGCGGAATTGGGGCGTCGGCATACTCGTGTGAACGACAACCATTCACGGCACCACAGGCCGCCGCTACACCCCGTGTTCAACGAGGAAGGTGGCCCCGTGTCGCAGTAACCGCCGCCTACCAGGACACCAGAATCCGAGCAACCGGGGCGGAAATAGAGTGCTTGCTCCTCAATATTAGGAGCACTTCCCAGCTTCTCGTGGTCGAGTGTCAGGCAGAGGCTAAGCCAATGAGTGAGATTGGACGTAGGCTATTGATCATCCGAAAACAGCGCAGGCTTTCGCTCCGGCAGGTGGAAAAGCTTACCGCGACGATTGCGAATAGGTTCGGCGACAAGTCACGTAGCATTTCGGCCAGTTGGCTCGGCAGGATCGAACGGGAAGTTCACTCGATCGCCCACAAAAAACTGGAGTCGCTCGAAGAGGCTTACAGAGTGTCGCACGAAGAACTCACCGACGAGGCGATTCCCGAAGATGAGGCCTCGCATTTACCGCATTCCCATTTTCCCGACATACCAGCAGCGGTTCTCAAGGGGCTGACTGGTTTCGGAGATCCGCTGTTGCCACCCGAAAGCTGGTTCGCCTATTTTCCCCTGACAACACTCCTGCCACCCCTCTCGATAGCTGATAGAAGCGGTTACTCCCCCGGTCGAAAACGCAAGGCAGAGCATGTGTACGGCATACTCGGTGCGAGCGACAACACGCTGGTCCCATTCGTGCATCCGGGAGCAGTAGTGGAGATCGATTCGTCGATTCACAAAATCGAATCGGGTAAAGTCTTCCGCTCCATCTTTGAACGCCCCATCTACTTTCTGCGCTCTCACGATGGCTATCATTGCGGCTGGTGTGAACTAGACAGTGAACGAAAATGGCTCATGCTGGTGCCTTCGGCGATGAGTATCGTGCCCCACCGAAAGTGGCGATACAGGCAAGAGGTGGAGATCGTCGGCATAGTGAATCGCGTCCTGACCCGATTGGGGTTTCCTAAAAGTCTCAGCTTCGACTACGTGTCCCCTGACGAACATTCCAATTCGACATGAAATCGGCCATTCTCCACCGAATAAATACCACCAGATAACGGAACGCTGAAGACGCCGTTCCGCACACCGCGGATCAATCTCCCCCAAAAGGCAGGTTTCCATGCAGAGCAAGAACCCATTGGAAGTCAACATTCTGATCGTCATGATCGCACAGGAAGGCAATTTCATCCGAGCTTCAAAGAAGTTGGGCATTACACCGCCGTCGCTCACCAGAAGGGTCATGTCCCTTGAGAGGAGCATCGGAGTTAAGCTGTTCGACAGATCGACGCGGAATGTACAACTGACCACGGCGGGAAGACTCTTCGTCCAGGAATCGTCTCTCTCCATCATGCATGCCGAACGTGCCTGGGATCTCGCCCGATTTCAGGCTCAAATCCAGATTGGTCCTTACCGCATAGGCTATTCTCCTTACACCCACAGCGCATTCTTACCGCTTCTGAACGGATTGGGTCCGGTACTTCATCCTCCAGGCGATGAACCTTCTGGGATTGTGCTTGAGACGGCGAACACCTTAGAACTGGTGGAACGCGTCCTTCGAGGGAAGCTCCATGCCGCTTTAGGTGTCGGTCCACTCTCCGATCGAGATCTATGGGTACAGAGAGTCGGCCAGGAAGGATTCTCAGTCTGTTTGCCGCGGAACCATCGCCTGGCTCAAAAGCCCGGCGTGACCGCGCATGATCTCGATCGTGAGATGGTCTTCTGGATGCCCCGATCACTGCAGCCGCGCTTCTACGGGCGCGTGATGAAATACATCGCCAGTCTAGGAGTGCAACCCCTCTTCAGAGAAGTCAAAAGCGAGGCTCATGCTCTTGAATTTGTAGCCCACGGATTCGGCCTCGCTCTGCTACCCCGTTCCGCCGCCCATATCACACACGCGGGTACCGTCTTCAAGCCGCTGACCGACCGCTACCTCGGCATCGAAACTGTCCTCTTCATGCGGCGCGATCAACGGTACGGCGATCTCAAGGACCTGGTCGACGATCTTTTCTCTCGGCTCTTAGCTCTCAAAATCGAGATCAACTAGAACCCACGGCCGGTAGACCAGGTCTGATCGATCATTGCCACGGAGGACGTCTTATGCGCAGATTCACTGTTATCTTTCTTGCAGTCATCGCTTTCCTCACTGCTTGCAGCAACGCGAAGAGGCCCAGCGACAGCAACTTCAAAGCAGCGATCAACCAGTATCTGGCGAAACACGGAAAAGCCTGTACGTGGATCGGTCGCTCCTTTCCAGTCGATGTTTCCGAGTCCGAGCAGAAGTTCCAATCGGGTACTGGTCCGCAGCTGGCAGTTTTGGAGGCGGCCGGTCTGCTTCGTTCTTCAGACACGATAGCTCCCACTCCAGGCATACTCGGCCCGGGGGCGCCCCGGCACGTCAAACGTTATGAACCGACCGAAGAGGGCAAGAAATATCTTCAGCAGGCCCCCGGAATCTTCGGCCAGAGTTCCGGGTTCTGCTATGGAGATAAGGCGGTCGATTCGATTGTTAAATGGACGGAGTCACCGGCAGCGGGACTGTATTCGCAGACCGAGGTCATCTACACCTATAAGATCGAAAATCTTGCACCCTGGGCTAAACGATCCGATGTTCAACAGGAGCTTGGAGACATTCGAACAACAGTAGCCGGCATCTCGAAATGGAATGAGATCGCCGGATTGCAGTTGACCAACAAAGGCTGGGAAGTTCCAGGGCGGTGAAATCTGGAACGCCAGTCACAACATTTCCGCTCAAGTGAGCACACAATAGCTGCGATGGATTGAATTCCCCATAAAGCAATTGTCCTGCCAAAGCCTCACTTGGGTTAGTACAAATTGCTGTATCCACAATGCTCGCTCCAAATCTTCTGCAGGCCAAACTCTGTCTGCGGAGCACTGTCGATACGGCACTAGAGATTTATCAACATTTGAGATGTCCCACAGGCGGATTTGGGTGGAAGCTTCTTGTCCGCGAGCGAGGGTCTCACATTGCGCTTTTGGTCGCACGGCGATCTTTCACGAGCGCGATCAAGCCCGCGTTTAAAATCGTGAGCCCAGCCAGAAGATACAAGCCTGCGTGTTGTGGGCCAAAATGCTCATCGGCCCAGACCTTCAGGTTGGGGGCAAGAAATCCCCCAAGATTGCCCATTCCTATCAGGGCGATCCCGCCGGCCGCTGCGCGATCGGCCAGGTATCTCGTTGGAAACATCCAGAAAAGCGGTTGCACGGCAATAAAACCAGCTGCCGCCAGCGAAAGCATTGCAAGTCCTATGCGCGGCCCGGCGGTGGGAAATGCCAAACTTGCGCAGCCCGAAATCATCAGGGTCAGCGATGCGAGTTGACGATGCTTATGCAATTTATCGGCAACGCGCGGCAGGAAACAGACAGCAACCAGCGTGCAGATCCATGGAATGGCCGACACTAGGCCAACCTCAATCCCAACGGGTCTATGCATTAGGGCCGATATCTCGGCAGGAAGGTAGAAAACCACTCCATAGGTACTGATCTGAATGAGGGTATAGATCAGCAGGAAGTGCATGACTCGAAGATCGCGAAACATGGGAAGAAGTTTCGCGGGCCCGGTGGAGCGTCGATCCTCCTCCTCAAGCGCCAATGCATTCGCCAGCGCTCGTTTTTCCTCGGCCGGCAGCCATGAAGCATTCGCCGGCCCATTATCCAGATACCAAAATGCGAACAGCCCGAGAACAACTGCCATGAAGCCTTCCACGAGAAACATCCACTGCCAACTTTGAAGCCCGAACAACGGGCGTATCTCAAGCAGCAGACCGGAGAGCGGGCCACCCAGGATGAGCGCAAGCGGAACACCCAGGTAAAACAGTCCAAGAACCCGACCGCGAATGCTGTTGGGAAACCAATAGGTCAGGTAGAGAATCGCACCAGGAAAAAAACCCGCTTCCAACACGCCGAGCAGCAGCCGTAACAGATAAAACGAAGTGGCGCCGCTCACGAACATGTTGGCCATCGACACCACTCCCCATCCCACCATAAGTAAAGCCAGCCACTTTTTCGCGCCCACCTTATGAAGGATTAGGTTGCTGGGGAATCCGCATAACGAATAGCTGATGAAAAACAGACCCGCGCCCAAGGCGTAGATACTTTCGGAAATGCCTACTGATCTCTCCAGCGCCTGTTTTGCAAAACCGATATTCGAGCGGTCGAGAAAGGAAACGACGTACATGAGCATCAGGAACGGCGTTAACCGTCTCGCAGCTCGTGAGATCGCACGAGCTAAGGTCGGATCCGATGTACTGAGGACTGCGGGCGGTAAATTCAATGCCGGCCTCATCCCTTCTTGTAACTGATTATTTAGAAATCATAGCGGAGCAATCTGCGATTCCGCTCCTGCTAGTTCCTCCTGATCAGGCTCTAACCAAATTACCCTCGAATGGTGGTAACAGGCCAAGACACTCATCCAGAATCGGCTTGCGGGTTCTGCGAGGGATCAGTAATGAAAAACGCGCATGTCGCCAGAAAGGATTCTTGGTTGATGCAATGGGGCAAACCCAGCAACTCTGATATCGAGACGATCTGAGTCTACTCGATCTCACAGGCAGCCTCTATCTTGACAACAAATGGTGGATGAGACTTTCTCTGTCTCATCCACCTGAAAGCCGTGACTATTCGTCGCCGGCTCCGTCTGAGGGATCATCGGCTCAGCCTTCACACTAGCAGCGGGTTTCTTCGCGGGTAGCTTTGCAACCTTCCCATTATCCCCACCCAGACTTTTTTCAGCGCGTCCATCAGGCTCACCCCGTTACCGCGAACAGGTTTGACCCCCTCATCGTGTGGTATCGGCATGTGTTTTACTTTCGCGTCCACCAACTCGCGCACAGCCAATTCATATCCATCCTCAAACTTCGACAGGTCCGGCTTCGCCGCTCTCTTCGTGATGAGCGATTCGGCAAGCTCCAGGCTCTCTCCGATCATCGCGGGATCAAGTCCAGAACAGGACCCGTGCTCGGATTCAAGCGCTTCGACTATGCCGCCATCACCATTGCCGGAGGCGAGCTACTACGTCGTATTCACAAAGGCCAATTTGCCCTCTGCCCCTTACGCCTCAAAGACCAAGCTGTGCCCGCTATCTGGAATGCTGTCCTGTCTGCATAGATCAATCCTTCTCTAGAACATTACTCTGCCCATCGAAATTATTTGCACCAGAGCTGTTATTTTGTGACGAGCACGATGACCTGGATGGCGTAGGGCGGGATGCTGTGGGTAAATTGTGCTCCCGTCTTGATGGATGATTTCACCGGAACGATGCGCTTGGGGTCGGTGATGGTGTTGGTTTCGGCGGTGGTGTATCCGGCGAGGGTGTATACGGTGGCCGTGGATGAGAGTGTGGCTCCGGTGATGGCTGCTTCAACAGGCTGTGGCTTCGAAGAGGCGTTGACTAGCTTGAGGTAGGTGGTGCCCTTCACTGTGTCGGTGGTGACGGAGTAGAAGAGGCGGTCGCCGGCGTTAGTGATGGAGGAGGAGGGGACGCTGGTGCCGAGGTGTTCGCCGAAGAGGCTCTGCGCGTAGTAGCTGGGTGAGCCGTAGGAGTGGGCGGCGTTGTAGCCAATAAGGTTGGACTCCCACTGCATTCCGCCTGTGTTGACGTTGACGAAGAGCGGAGCATAGGAGGCCATGATGATGAGGTCGCTGTTGCGCTCCATGGCGGTCATCCATGCGGCGTCGCCGAGTGCGGCGCCGAGGTTGGTAGTTGGAGCGCCTTCGCGCGTAGCCCACTCGCCGACGAAGATCTTGGGGCCGTTGCGATCGGCGTCATCGTAATGATGGACGAAGCGGAAGAAATCGTCGGCGCGCTTATAGTAGTGGTCGTCGAGGACGTCGGGCTTCATGCGCTTGAGCGGCGCGGTGGAGATGATCTCAAGCTTGGGGTATTTGGCTTTGATGGCTTTGTAGAACTGGGCGTAGCGGCTCTCGTAGCTGCCGGATTTGTCGAACCAGTCCTCGTTGCCGACCTCGACGTACTGGAGCGGAAAGGGAGCGGGGTGGCCGAGTTTGGCGCGGACTGCTCCCCACTTGGTCCCGGTATCGCCGGTGACGAACTCGATCTCGTCGAGGGCGTCTTCGACGTAGGGCGTGAGCGCGGGGCCGGGGTGTATGTGGTCGCCTTTAAGGGCGTAGCCTGCGAAGACGGCGAGGACGGGTTCGATCTTGAGGTCTTCGGTCCACTCGAGAAATTCAAGCAGGCCCATGCCGTCGCTGGATTGGTAGTTCCAGGGGCTGCGGTGGGTGGGGCGGTCGACGAGAGGGCCGATGGTGGTCTTCCAGTCGAAGCGCTCGTCAATGAAGTCGCCTTCAAGATAGTTGCCGCCGGGGAGGCGGAGGAACTTTGGGCGCATGCCGGCCATCAGCTCCATGATGTCGGAGCGGTTGCCGTTCTCGCGGTTCTTGTAGGTCGGCGGAAAGAGCGAGATGAGGTCGAGCCAGAGCTTGCCGGAGTGGCCGGCGGAGATGAGGAGGTGATTGGTGGAGGAGGGCGAGATCTTGCCGGTCTTGAGGCTAAAGTCGTAGCGCTTCCATGTTGAGGAGGCGTTGCCGATGGAGGCGGTGGCGAGCGCGGCGCGGGTGTTGTCGCTGACGAGCGAGACGGTGAGCGGGACGGAGTTGTCGGCGTCGGCCTTGGCGTAGAGCGAGCCTTTGTAGGTGGTGTCGGGCTGGAGCGCCATGCCCCAGTAGCCTTCGTTGCGCACGCCGGCGAGGTTGCTGGCGTCGGCGCTGGTGATGTCGAAGAGCATGCTGCCGGGGAGTGCAGCGCTGGGGCCTTCAGTGGCGTCGAAGACGATGGTGGAGCGTGCGTCGCCCTTGTTGTCGAGGTTCCAGTGGGAGAGGCCTCCGAAGCCGTGGTCCTGGAAGGTGCGGTTGCGGACCATCTCGGCGTAGAGGCCGCCGTCGTAGGAGTAGTTGATCTCCTCCGTCATGAGGCCGTAGAGCATGGGACTGACGGGATGCAGCGGCTTGTCAAGCTGGATGGAGAGTTGCGCAGTCTGCGCGACGGCGGCAGGTGCGGCGAGGGCAAGGGATGCTGCGAGGAGTTGTAGCGCGCGTGAGGGCTTAAGGATCATCGACAGTTCCTTTGATATTTTTTGATCTGCAATAAATCGCTCACTTCGAAGCGGTGGTTGTCTTTCTGGCGGCGGAGGCGATGGTTTTGACGGCGGTTTCGCCGCGGAGGCGGATGTCTTCGGAGGAGGAGCCGATGAGGACGTCGAAGGCGCCGGGCTCCACGCGGAAGTCGTGGATCTTTGCGTCGTAGAAGGCGAGTTGTTTGACGGGGACTTCGAGGGTGATGGTCTTCGATTCGCCGGGGTTGAGCGAGACACGCTGGAAGGCGCGGAGACTCTTGATGGGCTGGTAGGTGGAGCTGGTGCGCTGGTGGGTGTAGAGCTGCGCGACCTCGGCACCGGCGCGGTCGCCGGAGTTCTTGAGGTCGAAGGTGACGTGAAGATTTGCTCCGGTCTGCGTGGCCTTCAGGTTGCTGTAGGCGAAGGTGGTGTAGCTGAGGCCGTGGCCGAAGGGGTAGAGCGGCAGGCCTTTGAAGTACATGTAGGTGTAGCCCTTCGAGACGTCGTACTCGTTCTGCGGAGGCACGCCGTCGAGGCTCTGGTAGACGGTGTAGGGCAGGTGGCCGCTGGGATTGTTGAGGCCGAAGAGGGTGCGGGCGATGGTGTCTCCGCCGCCTTCGCCGGGATACCAGGCAGAGAGGATGGCGGGGAGGTGGTCGCTAGCCCAGATGACGGCGAGCGGGCCGGCGTTCTCGAGCACGAGAACGGTCTTGGGGTTGGCGGCGTAGACGCCTTCGAGGAGTTGCTGCTGCGCGCCGGGAAGGTCGAGGTTGCGGCGATCGCGACCTTCGGCTTCGGTGCGGAGGTTGGTACCGAGGCAAAGGACGACGACGTCGCTCCTGCGGGCGAGGTCGGCTGCGTTGTCGATGGTCTTCTGATCGAGGGGCTCGGTGTAGTCTGCGCCTTGTGCGTACTCGATCTTGACGCCTTTGCCGAGGAGGGACTCGAGGCCGCGGGTGACGCTTACTTTGCGGAAGGGCGTGCCGTAGTAGTTGCCGGTCTCGTAGTCGTCTCCCGCGGCAGGACCGATGACGGCGACGGACTTGATCTTCTCCTTGTCGAGCGGAAGGAAGTTATGGCGGTTGAGGAGGAGCGTCATGGACTCGGCGCCGAGTTGGTCGGAGAGTTTCAAATGCTCAGGCGAGCGGACTACGTCCATGCCGATCTTTGAGTAAGGGCTGTTCTCGTACGGGTCGAAGGCGCCGAGGCGGAAGCCCACGCGGAGGACGTTGCGGAGCGCGGTGTCGAGTTCTTTCTCGGTGAGAAAGCCGCGCTTTACAGCGAGCGGAAGATTGCGTTCGAACTCGGGGTCGTCGGAGTCGTTGCCTGCCTTGATGGCCATGGCGGCAGCGTAGACGGGATCTTCGCTGAAGCGCTGACCTACTTCGTTGCGGCGCGTCGTGGTGAGCAGCTCGACGGCACCGAGGTCGTCGGTGACGAAGCCGTCAAAGTGCCATTTGCCGCGGAGGATGTCGGTGAGCAGGTAGTGATTGACGGCATCGGGCGTGCCGTTGATGGCGTTGTAGCTGGACATGACGGACTGCGCGTGCGCTTCCATGATGGCGTCGCGCCAGTGCGGCAGCCAGTACTCGAAGAGGTTGCGCTCGTCGACGGAAGCGGAGAGATGCTGGCGGCCGGTCTCGACGTTATTGACGGCGAAGTGCTTTACCGTTGCGGCGAGCTTGAGGTGGTTGATGTCGTCGCCCTGCAGGCCGCGCACGTAGGCGACGGCCATGCGTCCGGTGAGGAAGGGGTCTTCGCTGAAGACCTCCTGGATGCGTCCCCAGCGTGGGTCCCGGCTGATGTTGATGACAGGGGAGCGGAAGACGAGGCCGTGGGTGGTGCGCGGGCCTTCGGCCTTGGCGTTGTAGAGGGCGCGGCTTTCGTCGCTCATGGCCACGGCTACGGTGTGAATCAGCTCGGGGTCCCAGGTGGCTCCCATGGCAGTGGCGATGGGAAAGAGCGTCGTCGGTTGCTTCGACCAGACGCCGTGGAGGGTCTGGTTCCAGCCGCCCCAGGCGGGAAGGCCAAGGCGCGGCAGGCCCTTGTTGGTGTGGTTGAGCTGCTGCGCTTTTTCTTCAAGCGTGAGGCGACCGATGAGGTCGGTGATGCGGTCTTCGATGGGACGGCTGGTGTCGCGGAAGCCGGGCCGTGCTTGCGCCGGGGACTGTGTTGAAGAGACGGTAAGGCAGGCGAGAAGACCCGCAGCGATCCAGTGACGCATATATCGACCTCCGTGATGCCGGTTATTGGGTTTTGTTGCGAAGGACTTCTATGACGGCGGACATGTCTTTTTCGCCGAGGCCCTGCTGTTCGGCCTTGTCGAAGAGCTGCTCGGTGACGGCTGCTGTGGTGAGGGTGACGCCGTTCTCGGCGGCGGCGGTCTGCGCGTAGCGAAGGTCTTTGTTGAGGAGGCGCAGGAGGAAGTTGACCTCGTAGGTGCGAGCGGTCATGCGGTCGGCCATGGCGTTGAAGATGCCGCTGCCGGGAGCGCCGGACTTGAGCATGTCGAGCGCCTGCGCTCGATTGAGGTTGGTACGTTCGATCCAGGTGAGAGCTTCGGCGAAGGACGCGACCTGCACGGCGCAGAGAAAGTTGTTGATGAGTTTGAGCTGTCCGCCGCTGCCGACGGGGCCGAGGTGAACGACCGCCTTGCTCATGGCTTCGAGCACGGGACGCACAGCGTCGAGCATGGCTTCGTCCGCGCCGCAGAGGAAGGTGAGCTGACCTGCCTCGGCCTGGGGGCGGCTGCCGGTGACGGGAGCTTCGACGAGGCCGATGCCGCGCGATTTGGTTTGTTGATCGAGTTCGGCGATCCATTTTGAGGAGAGTGTGCCGCACTCGATGACGGTGCTCCCTTTGGCCATGGCGTCGAGTGCGCCGTTGGGGCCGAGCCATGCGGCGCGGGATGCTGTGTCGTCGGCGAGGATGGAGATGACGACGTCAGCGCCTTTGGCCGCTTCTGCAGGAGTGCCAGCAATGGTTGCGCCCTGTGCGGCGAGCGGCTCGGCTTTTTCGCGAGTGCGGTTGTAAACGGAGAGAGGAAAGCTTGCTTTGAGGAGGGTGGCGGCCATGCCGCGGCCCATGGTTCCGATACCGAGAAGAGCTACCCGTTGTTTTAACATTTTCTCAAGCTCCTTATGCCATCGGCTGAATGCGAACGGCTGAGGAAATGGTCTCATCGACGGCGATGGTGTTGATCAAGGGACGGCCAAAGCCTTCGAAGCTGACCTCGGTGACGTCGCCTGCGGTAAGGCGAACGTTGTCGCCGAAGGAGAGCGCGTCTGCTCCGAGGAAGTGGACGTGGAGCATGCCGGGCTGGCGGTGACCGGCGAACTTGAAGTGATGGTGCTCGAGGTTGGCCAGGGAGTGACACATGTTGTCCTCGCCGGTGCGGATGTGTTTTTCCCAGATGGGAGCGTTGTTGCGGAGGATGCGGACGGTGCCGGGGACATCGGCGAAGCTGGGGTCGATGACGAGCTCGGGGCCGAGCGAGCATACGCGGAGCTTGGAGCCGGCGAGGTTGAGGTAGTTGCGGCGTTCGAAGATGTGGTCGGAGAATTCGTTGCCGGAGCACATTCCGATGCGGTGCGGCTGGCCTTCGCTGTCGATGAGGTAGATGGCGGCGACCTCGCCCTCTTCGCCGCCGTCCTCGGCGTGGCCGGGGATGTTGAGTGGTGCGAAGGGTGCGCAGATGACGGAGCCGTCACCTTTATAGAACCACTCGGGCGCGATGCCGATCTCGCCTGCAGAGGGGCGGCCTTTCTCGCGGCCCCACTCGAACATGCGCATGCTGTCGGTCATTTCGGCTTCAGCAATTTTCTTCACGATCTCCTCTTCTTTCTTTTGAGTTTCTGCGTGCATCGCCTGTCGTTCGCGTGCGCTGCCGAGGTGGGTGAGGCCGGTGCCGGAGACGAGCGTGCTCTGCGGCGCGCCGGGAGTGTCGATGGGTGCGAGAAGCTGCCAGGGGGAGTTCTGTTGGTAGAAGTCGTCGTAGCGGATGCGATCGCCGGTGGCGAGGGAGGTGGCGAGTTTGGTGAAGGCAGTCTTCTCGTTGAGTGCGCGTTGCGCGAGTTGGAAGACGGAGGTGACCTGGGTGAGGAGGACGAGGTGCGGCTCGTCGACGAGGGCGACGCCGCGTAAGTTTCCGTTTGCGAGTTGGACAAGGCGCATCTTTGTGGCTCCTTATTCGACGATGCGGAATCGCTTGAGCGACTCCTCGTTGACGGTGAGGCCGAGGCCGGGGAGGTTGTCGTCGAGATTGATGGTGCCGTTGGTGGGTGTGGGTTCGCCGTCGAAGATGTACCAGAAGAGCTCGTTGCCGACCTCGACGTCGACCTTGGGAAAGAACTCGGCGATGGGCGAGTTCAAGCTGGCCATGACGACGTGATAGTTGTGCATCTGCCCGGCGTGCGGCGTGACGGGGACCTGGAAGGATTCGGCGAGTGCGGAGATCTTGCGCGCTTGGCTGATGCCACCGACGCGGTTGGTGTCGAACTGGATGACGTCGAGAGCGTTGTTCTCGAGCAGCTCGCGGAAGCCGAAGATGGTGAACTCGTGCTCGCCGCCGGCGATGGGGATGCGGCCGTAGCTCTTGAGCTCCTTGTAGCCGCGGGTGTCGTCGGGGATGACGGCTTCTTCGAGCCAGCGGAGCTGGAAGGGCTCAAGCAGAGGGAGCATGCGCTTGGCGTAGTCGAGGGTCCAGCCCATGTAGGCGTCGGTCATGAGATCGATGTCGTAGCCGATGACCTCGCGAACGTTGCGGACGAGCTCGATGTTCTTCTGCATTCCAGCCGCGCCGTCGAGCGGGCCCCAGCCGAAGCGCAGCTTCATCATCTTGTAGCCCTCGTCCTTATACCTCTGCGCCTCGGCGCGAAGCTCAGGAATAGGCATGGCATAGAGACGGCTGGCGTAGACAGGGATGTACTCCTTGGTGCGGCCACCGAGCAAGCGGAATACGGGCTGCTTCGCATCTTTGCCCATGAGGTCCCAGAGGGCGATGTCGACAGCGGAGATGGCGGTGAGCGCGACGCCCTTGCGGCCGAAGGCGAGCGTGCGGCGATACATCTGCTGCCAGAGGTACTCGACGTCCCAGGGGTCGGCGCCGAGGAGCAGCGGCTTGAGGTAGATGTCGACGAGTTGCTTCGTCACCATGGGCGAGAGCGCAGCGTTGCCCACGCCAACGAGGCCGTTGTCGGTGAAGATCTCGACGAGCAGCCAGTTGTGGAAGGCGAAGTTGCCCATGGAGGCCTCACGGAAGGAGACGAGGTCCATCGGGTTGGTGCAGAAGTGTGGAGGCAGGGGAACGGTCTTGCCTTCCCACTGGACGACGCGAGTACGGACTTCGGTAATTTTCATGCGGCGCTCTCAATTTCCTGTAGGTCTGTGGCGCTTAGTGGTTGAATCCTGCCGGCGAAGAGAAGGATGGCGAGGAATCCGATGAGGTGAAAGGTTCCGACGAGGAGGAACAGGGTCGCATAAGTGAATCCGTGGCCCAGCATGTAGCCGGCTACCAGGCCGAAGATGGCACCTCCAATGGCGCCGCCGAAGCCGATGAGTCCGGCCACGGTGCCGACGATGGTGAGTGGAAAGATATCAGTAGGCAGGGTCATGATGAGACCGGACCATGCCTGCTGACAGAAGAAGGCGATGCTGAAGAGAAGCAGCGCCAGCTGCACGGGGGCGATGGAGACGAGCATGACGACGGGCATGCCGAGGGCGCACAGGCCGAGGACGAGCTTGCGCGAGAAGTCGATGGAGCGGCCGCTGTGAATGAGCCGCGAGGAGGCCCAACCGCCGATGAAGCTTCCGACACCGGAGGCGGCGTAGGGGATCCAGGCGTAGTAGCTGACCTGCTTGATGTCGAAGCCGCGCACGTCGTAGAGGTACTTGGGCAGCCAGAAGAGCAGGAAGTACCAGGCGGAGTCGGACATGAACTTGGCGAAGACGATGGCCTGCACGCGGCGCATGGGGATGACCCGCGTCCAGCCGATGTTGCGACCGAGGACGCGGGCATCGACGGTGTTCGAAGAGAGCGTCAAGGTATTGGAGCGATAGGTTGCGGCCCACCATGCGACCCAGGCGAGACCGAGGGCGCCGGCGATGAGGAAGACGGCGCGCCAACCGCTGGTGAGCAGCACGAAGCCGATGACGGGAGGCGCGAGCACGGAGCCGACGGCGGTTCCGGCGTTGATGAGTCCCATGGCAGTGGAGCGCTCGGTAGGCTCGATCCACTCGGCGACGACGCGGGTTGCGGCGGGGAAGGCTCCGCCTTCGCCGCCGCCTAACAACAGACGGGCGATGAGAAGGAGCATGAAACCGGAGGCGAGAGCGTGCAGGGCGCAGGCGAGCGACCACCAGATCATGATGAGCAGGAATCCCTTGCGCGTGCCGAGGGCATCGAGCAGGCGTCCGCCGAGCATGTACATGGCGGCGTAGGCGAGCAGGAAGGCAGTCTGCAGGTAGGAGAACTGCTGGTTCGACAGCGGGATGTTTTGCTGGATGGCAGCGATGGCGACGGGCAGCGTCTGCCGGTCGAAGTAGCTGATGGCAATCGCCACCGCTACCATCACAACGAAATACCACTTGCGGTTGGTCACGCTCGGTCTGCCCTCTCTACCAAGTGATGGTTACGAGCGAGATGCTTTGACGGGGAAGCTCGGTTGCAAGATCGAGTTTGCCGTCGACGACGTCAATCCATATGGGTGAGGTTAGCAACTGCAGTCCGGCTATGGCCTGCAGCTGTGCGTACTGCTCGGTTGTCGGTTGCTGCGGCGAGCCCATTGCCTTCCACGTAGTGTAGGCGTTGCTGTGGATATCGTCGATGCGGTAGTGATGGACGAGGACGCGCTTCACGCTATTGGGAAGGCCGCTGAGCTTGACGGATGTGGGCGTGGCTGGTGCGGGCTGGTCGGCGTCGTGGTAGTTCCAGAGCAACACAGTCGCCTTGCGGTCATCGAGCGCGGCCATGCCGTCGACGTCGGCTGCCATGCGAACGCCGGTGCTGACGAGGGTGCCGAGCGGAACGCTGGCGGTGCTGGTGGTGGCAACGCGCGTGCCGGACATGAGGCCGAGCATGCGGAAGAGATTAAGGACGGGCTTGTTGATGCCGTTGGTGGAGAGCGAGCGGAAGCCCTCGAAGTAGTCCTTGTCTTCGAACTCGAAGGACCAGCTGAGCATGGAGAGCAGGTTGACCTCGTGCTTGTCCTGCAACTCGAAGAGGGCCTTGAAGGCCGCGGCGGTGTAGGCGGGGTAAAGCGTGCCGTTGCGGTAGTTGTTGGCAGGGTTCACGCGCGAGGAGCAGGCGGCGCACCCCTCGGGGTCGGCCTCGCTGAGAATGATGGGAAGGCTGCGGTACTGGGGGTACTGCGAGATGAGGTAGAAGCCGCGGTCGGCATCGGCGAGCTCGTGCTGGATGCCCATGGTGACGTGGGTGTCGATGATGGTGGGCTTGCCCTTGGCGTGGAAGGAGATGAAATCGAGCGGGATGGACTTGCCATCGGCGAGGCTTTTACCCGAAGCAACGTGGTCGAGGAAGCCCTTGAGGTAGTTGTATGCCTTCTCGCTTGAGGGGCTGGTGGTTGCCGGGCCGCCGACGCGCGCGGTGGGGAGGACGGACTTCACACCGGCGACGGCGTAGTCATAGAGCTTCCAGTAGTCCTCAGGCGTGGAGTGCCAGTAGTCGATGTCGGGCTCGTTCCAGACCTCGAAGTACCACTCGAGCACGGTCTCCTTGCCGTAGCGCTCGACGAAGTGCGCGGTGATGACGCGGATGAGTTCGCCCCACTTGGCGTAGTCCTTGGGTGGATTGTTGGAGGCTCCGCTGATGGCGCTCTTGGGGTAGTGCACCTGGTAGGGCATGGGTCGATTGGGCAGCGTGGCGGCGAGGTCTTTGGGCATGAAGCCGAACTCGACCATGGGGCGCACGCCGGCGGCCTTGTACTCGTCGAAGATGCCGTCGAGGATCTTGAAGTCGTAGACCGGCTTGCCGGAGGCGTCTTCGGTATAGACGTTGGTGGAGCTGAACTTGAGCTCGGCCTTGCCGTCGCCGGAGGTGAGAAGGTGATGTGCGCGGATGTAGACGGGGACGGGGCTGAAATCACGCAGTTCGCGCAGCAGAACTTTGCCGTTGCGCATGGTGGTGTAGTTGGCCTCGTCGTAGCCGAACCAGCTGTAGATCGGCTTGTAGGGGCCGACTTTATTGGCGAAGTCGACGGTGATGGTGGCCGCGCTTGCGGTGGAAGCGGGTGGCGCGGGAGGGATGACTCCCTGCGCCAGCGCGCTTGCTGCTGCACCAAGGAGGACGCAGGAGAGAAGAGTGCTTTTGAGTTGGGCAGATGGTAACAAAGTGAGTCCTCGTCGGGGTTAGAAGTTGTACTTGAGTGCGAACTGAATCGTGCGCGGCGAGTTGGAGGAGCTGGTGATCTGCGCACCGGTAGCGGCATTGACCGTTGAGTTGGCGGAGTTGTTGTTAGGAGCGGCGAAACTGACGGTGTTGGGGAAGTTGAAGAACTCGGCGCGGAAGGAGAGCGTACTCTCGCCGGGCAGGGCGAAGTTTTTGAAGACGGAGGCATCGAACTGGTTGTACGTATCGGAGCGCAGCGTGTTGGCGCGCACCTGGCCATAGGTGAAGTTGGGGGCTACGATGTACCTCGATCTGTCGTACCAGTTCGTGAGCGATCTCTGGAACGTGGGGCTGCCGCCGACCGGATTCAAGTTTGGCCGCTGTGATACTACGCCAGTGTTCGCAATGTCAGACGCGACGATCGGCGTAAACGGCGTCCCACTGCGGACGACGAGGATGGTCTGCGCCTGCCAGCCGCCAATGAAAGCGTTCACGAAGCCGTTGGTATTGTTGGCATACTTGCGGCCGTGACCAACGGGAAGCGCATAGCTTCCGCTGATGGCGAGGTTGTGAGGCGTGTCGAAGGGGGAGAGCGCGTACTCGTAGGCTGTGTTGCCGCCGAGGGCGGAAGCCTGGTTGTATTGCAGCGACTTCGAGAAGGTATAGGCGACGAGCGCGCTGAAGCCGCGGTTGAAGCGGTGCTCGAACTTGGCCTGCAGGGAGTCGTAGTGATTGGACATGTCCTGGGTCTGGTAGGTGATGTTGCTCCAGAGCGGATAGGGCCGTCGCTGCTGAATTGAACCGGGACCCGGCAGCGGAACGTTGGCATCATTCGAGCTGCTCAAGTGAACACCACGGTTTGCCACATATCCAACCTCGAGCAGGTCGTGATCGGAGAACTGGTGCTGGATGTTCATGCTGTAGTGGATGTTGGTTCCCATACTGAGGTGAGTCCGCGTGGGGCCCAGCGAGGGATTCGATGTGGCCGAACCGAGAGGCGAACCGAGAAAGTAGTTCGCCAGAGTGCGCGTGGGCGTGACGTTCTGAGTCTGGTTGATGGTCTCGGCGAGACGGTAGGGAAGCGTGTTGAGGTTGACGCGTCCGCTGGTTCCTTCTGGCTCGTAGAACATGCCGAAGCCCGCGCGAACGACGGTCTTGCGATCGACGCTGACGGAGACACCGACTCGTGGGGCGAACTGCGTCTTGTTGGTGTAGGTGAGGTTCGCCGGCAACTTGGCCTGGCTGCTGGTCTGGATGTACTTACCGAAGAACTGGTATGCAGCCGGCGCGGCGAACTGCGCGGTGAGGTCAGGCACGGTTCCGGAGCCCGAGACGATGATGGGCTTGGACTGTGTGGGATCGAAGGTTCCGATCTGTCCCTTGTAGCCGTCGAGCCAGGGCGAGTACTCGTAACGCAGACCCATGTTGATGGTGAGGCGGTCGTTGACGCGGAGGTCGTCCTGCACGAAGAACTGCTTGTAGAGGCCCTGGCCACCGAAGTTGTCAGCCGGGTAGGCCCGAACGACGGCGGAGGGATAGCCGAGCAGGAAGTCGGCGTAAGGATCGCCGCTGCCGCTGGCGGAGTTGTTGCCGGTGGCGTTGCCGTTGAAGGTAAAGGAGCCGGCGTAGTTCTGGCTGTCGTAGCCGAGCCACTGGTAGTAGCGGAAGAGGACGCCGAACTTGATTGCCTGGCGTCCCTTGAGGATGGTGAAGTTGTCGGTGCCTTCGAGGGCCTTGCGGTCCTGGGATTTGGGACGCTGGTCGAAGCCGGAGCCTTGCAGTGAGCCGTAGCCGCTCCATGCGTAGTCGGGGAAGACTCCGCCTACGCCGGGGCGAAGCAGATCGCTGAGGCCGGTGACGCCGAAGCGGCCGTTCCAGTCGGGGCCTTGCAGGAAGCCTTGCAAGCGAACATGGCTGGGAAGGAAGTGGATGCGGGCCTCATTGACCATGGTGCTGCCGACGTTCGAGATGACGCCGACGGCGATGTCTTGTCCCCAGGAGGTGAGATTGGCGTTACCGAGCGCGGGCGAGGTGTTGGGGTCGATTTCTTTCTGTGTGATGTAGACCCAGCGGGCGAAGAGGCGGTGCTTGGGGGTGATCTGGTGGTCGATGCGAACAACATACTGGTTCCAATCGATGGCCTGTGATGGCGTACTGCTGAAGGTCCCGGTATTTGTGTTTTGGCGTGGATAGTACTGCTGGATAGCGAGGGCCTGCGGAGAGAGACGGCTTGCCGGGATGATGTTGCCGGGGAAGGGCTGGGGAGTGCCAGTGCTCCGGTCGTAGATGATCTTCGAAGTGCTGGGACTTGACGTGAGCAACTCGGAGAAGTTTCCGGCACGCTTGGCGTCAGAAGGAACGATGGGGTTGTTGACCAGGCCCACGCGCAGACGCTGCGCCTCGAAGTTGAAGAAGAAGAAGGTGCGGTCACGGCCGTTGTAGAGATGCGGGATGGAGAGCGGACCGCCGATATTTCCGCCGAACTGGTTGCGTTTTTGTCGCTGTCGGGTGAGGGCGAAATAGTTGCGGGCGTCGAGGGCGTCGTTGCGCAGGAACTCGAAGAGCACGCCGTGGTAGCGGTTGGTTCCGGACTTGGTGGTGGCGTTGAAGAAGGCACCGCCGCGGTTGTACTCGGCCGAGTAGGGGCTTTGCTGTACGGAGAACTCCTGCAGGGCGTCGATGGAGGTCTGTATGAAAGTTCCGCCCTGGTGCTGCTCGCTGACGTCAACGCCGTCCATCAAGAAGGATGTTGCGCTACCGCGGATTCCGCTGATGACGTTGCCGTTGACGACCTCGGGGCGGATGGCGAGCGAGTTGCCGGTTGGCGGCAGCAGCGCAGCGCCGGGCGTGAGCTGCGCGAGGCGATAGAAGCCGCGGCCGTTCACGGGCAGCTCAGTTAGCTGCTTGTTAGTGATGACCTGTCCGGAGGTGGCCGAATCGGTCGAGAGCAGAGGGGCGGTCGAGGTCACCTCAACCGTAGTAGTGGCCGTACCAATAGGTAAGCTTAAGTCCTGCCTGACAATCTGGCCGACCTGGACCTCGATGACGCGAGTGGTCGCCTTCTGAAAACCCTGCGTCGTCACGGTGAGGATGTAGTTGCCGGCCTGCACGGGGGTGATGACGAAGTCGCCGCCTTCGTTGGTCTGGCCGCGCTGCACGATGTTGGTGGCGATATTGGTGGCTTCAACCGCGGCACCGACGATGACCGCACCGGTGGGGTCCTGGATGTGCCCGACGAACCTGCCCTGCTCGACCTGCGCGCCGGCGGCGATGGTGAAGAGCATCGTGCTCATCAGCAACGTCGTGAGCCGGGTCCCGGCTGTGGTGATTTTGTAGAACATACGTACGGCCTCCGAAGGTTTCGCCCTGGGAAAACAGGAGCTCTTGAATCGCCGCGAAAGGTACTACCTTTGAGAAAATACTGTCAAGCCTTTTTTTGATCGGGCGACTATGCGCCGCCCTCTATGCCTGGAAGACTTTCCGTGGATAGCGATTGACGAACTGGCCGCCCTCGCCGAAGATGCGTGTATGCGCCGCATGCAGAAGAGCTTCCCTGACGCCACCCTTCCCCCCTCCGTTGCGGGAGGCAAGGACAATGTCACCCAGCTGCTGATCCTGCGTTTTCAGGAGATGTTGCGCAAGGGTGTGCTGACACGGGGCACGCGCCTTCCTTCGGAGCGCGAGCTTGCGGCGCACTTCAACGTGGCGCGGTCGTCGCTGCGGCAGGCGCTGAAGGTGCTCGAGATTATTGGCATCATCACGCCGAAGGTGGGCGACGGCAGCTACCTGAACACGGACACCTCGGCGGTGCTTGCGGTGCCGATGGAATTTCTGTTCCTGCTGGACGACACCTCGGTGGAGGAGTTGACGGAGTTGCGGCTGTTAATGGAACCGGGACTGGCGCGGCTGGCGGCGCAGCGCGCTACCGCGGACGATATTGCGCTGCTGCGCAAGTCGGTCAAGGATTTGGAGTCGAGCTCGCAAGATCGTCTGAAACTTGTGTCCTCAGACCTGCTGTTTCATCGGGCGATCTTCCAGGCATCGAAGAACCGCACGGCCAGCAGTTTGTTCCAGACGATTCATCGAGCCATGGCGAAGATGATTCTGGTGACGTCGCAGTTGGTGGAGCTTGAACACACGCTTTCGTTCCACAAGCCGATCATGCGCGCGATTGAGCAGCGTAAGGGAGATGAGGCCGCAGCGCTGATGCAGGACCACATCCTGGATGCGACGGCGCTGCTGATGAGTGAGCAGACCAAGCAGCAGGAAGTGTGGCTGCGCAAGAGGGTGATGCAGACGAAGAAGCCGATCCTAAAGGTGAAGAAGCAGAAGAAGGCATAACGGTAAGGCCGAGACATATCTCAGGGGGCAAGACCTCTCCCCCGGGGCATTTAAAGCAGTAGGCCGATCCTTTGACGATGTTCGTCATTTTATCTGCGCGTCATTTAGTGGGCGGTTGACGGTCTATCCGGAAATTATCCATGTGGACGAAAAACCGGCTATCCGGAGAACGGAAGCCTCAGTCACCGCTCTCATCGTCAAGTTGACGACAAGCCGACTTATCGGCCACGTGGATTTTCTGTAACTACTTCATATTTAATACGTTGCGGGCCATAGGATAATTTTGGCCCCCGAAAAGTCTGGCGTCGCACATTGTGAACCGTAACCTAATGATTATAAAAGCCTAAAGCTGACCCAAATTGTCGTTCCGATTGCGGGACCAATAGAGAAACGTCCGACGCGAGATCTATAGATACATGTGCGCAGGACAATGGATATGCGGCCTTTTGCCAGTACACATTGATCAACCTACAATCTGTCACTGTCTTTGAAAGTCCGCACAGCATCTCAGGACCGTTGCCTTCTGCTTCGACAACCCCTCCAGTCTGTACCCTTCATCGTAGGCTTCATCATTTATCTTGGTCTCGCCAAGGTGGGTATGCGTCCTCCTGCAGTCGAAGCAGGAAGCAACACGCCGCAGCGACTATCCGTCTGAACCCTTTCTCCATAACGAATACCGCGAACCCGGCAGGAGTAACCCTCTCATGAATCGAAGAACCTTCCTTCAATCCCTCTCGGCAACAGCGCTCTCCGCTGCAGCGGGCAGCTTTCCTGCCTTCGCTTCAACTCCAAAGATGAAGATCACCCGCGTGCGTGCCTACCTTCCGCCCAACCCCAATCCGCTCTTCAACCAGAGCGACGTCGTCGTCACCATCGAAACTGACGCGGGTATCACCGGTATTGGCGAAGGCGGATCGAAAGACACGCTGGCCCAGTCGGCCGGACGCCTCATCGGCCGCGACCCGCAATACATCGAACAGCTGTGGCAGGACATGAACCGCGCCTTCTTCTATCCGCCGGGACGAGAGAAGACCGACGCCATCGGCGCGCTCGATCTCGCCCTCTGGGACATCAAAGGCAAAGTGCTCAAGCTGCCCGTACACGAAATACTTGGCGGCATGGTCCGTAAACACCTCGAGTGCTACAACACCGCCGGCATCATTCCCGGCATCACCCAGGGAATGCCCATCAAGGACCGCGCCCGCATCACCGTCGAGGCCGGCTACCGCGCCTTCCGCTTCGGCGCCGCCGACACTCCCGCCAACACCACCTTCAATACCCGCGAGCGCATCAACAAGGTCCGCGAAGAGTGCGAGCAGGTGCGCGAAGGCGTCGGCAAGGACGGCGACTGGTGCATCGACTTCCATCAGCGCTTCGATCTCGCCGACGCCATCCGCGGCTGCAATCTCATCGAGGATTACAACCCTCTCTTCGTCGAAGACCCCGTCCGCACCGAAGCCTTTCTGCAGGACATCCCCACCCTCCGCAGCAAGGTCAACGTTCCCCTCGCCGCAGGTGAAGAGTGGGGCAACCGCTGGGACTTCAACCCGCTCGTCGAAAACCACAGCATCGACTATGTGCGCGCCACCCTGCCCAACGTTGGCGGAATCACCGAGATGATGAAGATCGCCGCACTATGCGAGACCCACTTCATCGGAATCGTCCCCCACTTTACCGGCCCCATCGCGACCGCCGCGCTCGTAAATTGCCTCGGCACCTATTCAGGATCCGTCCTGATGGAATACAACTATCAGGGCCGCACTTTGCCTCATCTTCCCGTCTGCCTGGACTTCAAGGACGGAAAACTGTTTGCAAACGAAAGGCCTGGGCTAGGAGTTGAGCTGGACTTCAAGCAGTTGACCCAGATCGCCGAGTTCACCGAACCCGTCACCGCGCGCGCGCAGACTTACTTCCGTCCGGATGGTTCCATCACCAACTGGTAGATAGCAACGAAGCCACAAACAGCAGTAAGAGTGAGATTAGAAGGCGCATGATACAGAAACGGAACCCGCCCACCGCTCTGCCCATGCGCTACCTCCTCGTCGTCCTTCTCTTCTCAGCTCCGTCGCCTACCTCGACCGGACCAACATCTCGATCGCCGGAATCCAGATCGGCCACGAGTACTCGATCGACAACACCCATCTGGGCTGAATCTTCAGCGCCTTCCTGATCGGATACGCTGTCTTGCAGGTCCCCGCCGGGCTGCTGGCGTATCGCTTCGTTCGCGCGGCTACTTACCTTCGCCGTAGTCTGGTGGGGAATCTTCACCGTTCTCACCACGCTTGTCCCGCCCTCCATCAGCAACGTAGTCGCCGTTCTCATCCTCGTGCGGTTCACGCTCGGCGCCGGCGAGGCCACAATCTATCCCGCCGCAAGCCAGTTCGTGGAGCGGTGGTTCCCCGTGCCGAGCGCGGCAAGGCCAACGGCATCATCTTCGGCGGAGTCGGAGTCGGAGTCGGCGTCGGCTCCGGCTTCACGCCGCCCATTGTTACCGCGATTATCCTGCACTTCGGCTGGCGGTCCTCCTTCTGGTTCAGCGCTCTCTGCGGCATCATCGCAGGCGTCGTCTGGTACCTCGCCGCGCGAGATACTCCGGAAGAGCACCCGCGCGGCGGGGAAAAGGAACTCGCGCTCATTCGAGCCGGGCGCGGGCCGGAGTACACCTCACCCGCCGCGAAGCGCAGCGTCCCCTGGAGTCGCATCTTCTCCAGCAAAAGATCCTCGCTCTCACCCTCCTATCTCGCCTTTGGCTATGTCGCTTGGTCTTCTTCGGTTGGTTCTACATCTACCTCGCCCAGGCCCGCGGACTCAACCTCAAGACCAGCGCCGTCTACTCCATCCTTCCCTTCATCGGAATGACCATCAGTGCCATGGGAGGCGGCGTCGCCAGCGACTGGCTTGCACAGCGCTTCAGCCTACGAACTGGCCGCTGCATCCTCCCCTTCTTCGCCATGGCCACCACCTCCGTACTGCTCATCGCAGGCTCCCGCGTAGAACAAGCGAGTACAGCAGGCATCTTGCTCGCGCTCGGTGCCGGTGTCCTCTACATCGCACAGAGCTGCTTCTGGGCCATCACCGCCGACTTCGCAGGCGAATACGCAGGCCTTGCCTCCGGAATCATGAACATGGTGCGCAGGTCGGCGGCGCCGTCGCCACATCCCTTACACCATTCCTCGCCGGACGCCTCGGATGGCATACAGCATTCTTCACCTCCGCCGGAATAGCTGTAGTCGGCGCATTGTCGTGGCTGTTAGTCGACCCCACCCGAAGCCTCGCGCTACCAGCCAACGTCCCCGAGCGAACGCTTCAGCAGAACTAGTACGTCGCCCTGCCCCCGCTCAAATCGAACACCGCGCCCGTCGTGAACGAGTTCTCCTCCGACACCAGCCACGCCACCATCGCGCTCACCTCTTCTACTTTAAGAAAGCGCCCGCGCGGAATCTTCGAGAGCATAAAGTCGATGTGCTCCTGACTCACCTGCTCAAAAATGCGGGTCTTCGCTGCTGCGGGTGTAATGCAGTTCACCGCAATGTTGTGGCTCGCAGTCTCTTTACCGAGCGACTTGGTCAATGCAATCACTCCTGCCTTCGATGCACTGTAACCGGATGCTGTCGGATTGCCTTCCTTGCCGGCGATCGAAGAAATATTCACGATGCGTCCATAGTTGCGTTCGAGCATGCCAGGAACGATCGCGCGACAACAAAGAAATATACCAGTGAGATTGATCTCCATTACCTGGCGCCATGCGTCAATTGGGTACTCCCATGTCTTGAAATTCGGCCCTGCAATCCCTGCACTCGCCACCAGGATGTCGATCGCGCCGTACCGCGTAATCGTGTGCGCTACAGCGACATCGATGTTCGCAGCATCCGAAACATCCACCACCTCCGTCGTCACCGTTCCAGCATTCTGTAGCTTTTCCGACGCACTTTGCAAAAGCGCCGCGTCCCTGTCCCACAGCGAGACCGAGGCTCCTGAGGCCACCACTCGCTCCGCAATGGCGAACCCAATGCCCTGCGCACCCCCTGTAATCACTGCATGGCGTCCGTTCAGATCAATAGAATTCACGTCTATCTCCGCGAAATAGTTATAACGCAAGATGATTCTCTGATGTAGACCTAAAGGACGCTGCCGGCATAGCTCACATTTCAGGACACCATGGAAGGAGTTACCCGCTTCTTGCGCAATACTTCGTCATCTCACCGTTGAGTCCGGCATTAACTGGTCGTTGAAGGGGTTTTGTATCTAGTCGTGCCACCGTCCGGATCTCCGCGCTTAATCGAGGAGTTATCGCTGCCAACTCCCATCCTTGGCTGCCTAGTTGTGCCAATTTTGTATCCACACTATCCGGCGCAGCAATAAACAATTCCGGAGGCTTTGAAGTCGGATCTGCGCACCTGCAGGAACGCCTCCAAGCCACACACGCGAATTTCGCTTTCGGGACTCGACAGCATTTCGCCCTACGCCGGCAGAGGTTAACGCATCTGTTCTCTTGAACATTTTCTTATCTCCACCAAGTAGCAAGCCCGTCCTTTCCGCTCGCATGCACTATGCTTTTGGAGAGAAGACCACCACGTGTACCGAGGCCGCCCCGCATGATGAAGCGCACGACACTCCTTGCCACTCTCCTGACCGCCGCCAGCCTCATCGCACAGCAGCAGCCGAGGCCTCCATCCACTCCCCTCATCACCCACAACCCTTACTTCTCCATCTGGTCGAACACCGACGATCTCACGGCCTCCAATACCGTGCACTGGACCGGCAAGCCCCAGCCCATCGCTGGCCTTATCCGCATCGACGGTCACCCGTTCCGCTTCATGGGCCGCGACCCCCGCGGGATGCCCGCCATGCAGCAGACCGCCCGCACTGTCACCCCAACCCACACCCGCTACACCTTCACCGGCGGCGGAATCGAGCTCGACCTCACCTTCTTCACACCCATCATCCTTTCCGACCTGGACATCCTCTCGCGCCCCGTCACCTATGTCAGCGTCACCGTCAAATCCATCGACGGCGCAACCCACAACGACGTCTCCGTCCTCGTCGATGTCGATCCCATCATCGCCGTCAACGCTCCCGGTGAGGCCGTGACCTACTCGCGCAACCAGACCGAGACCCAGACTATCCTCTCCGTTGGCTCGCGCGATCAGCGTGTCCTCAACCGCTCCGGCGACGACCTCCGCATCGACTGGGGCTACTTCCACCTCTCCGTACCGAGCGACGAAGAGTCCACCTCTGCGATCGTTCGCGAGACCTCCGTGTCTTCCAATGGAGCCTTCGCCACCACCGGGGCTCTTCCCAAGGCCGATGACATGGACGCATCGCCGGTCGTAGGCCGCGGCGACGCGCACCTCGCCACCGACCTCCTCTTCCACAGCGTCGCCGGCAAGCCGGCCACCCGCCACGTCCTCGTCTCCTACACCGAGGGCTACGCCATCCAGTACCTAGAGCGCAATCTCCGTCCCTGGTGGCAGCGTAATGGCCAGACCGTCGCCAGCATGCTCGACGCGGCGGAGCGCGAGATGCCAGCCCTCGAAAAGCGTGCCATCGATCTCGACACCACCCTTACCGCCGACCTCACTCGCACTGCCGGCGCCAACTACTCCAACCTCTGCATCCTCGCCTACCGCCAAGCCTGGGCTGCCCACGGCTTCGTTGCCGACCTCGATGGCCAGCCCCTCGTCTTCGGCAAGGAGAACTTCTCCAATGGCAGCATCGGCACCGTCGACGTTCTCTATCCCGCTGCACCCTTCTTCCTCTTCTTCAACCCCGTACTGCTCGAAGCCGAGCTCCGTCCCTTGTTGGAGTACACCGCGCTGCCCAACCGCTGGCGCTTCCCCTTCGCCCCGCATGATCTCGGCACCTACCCCCTCGCCAATGGCCAGACCTACGGCGGCGGAGAGCAGACCGAAGAGAACCAGATGCCCGTCGAGGAGTCCGGCAATATGCTTCTTATGATCGACGCCGTCGCCCGAGCCGAAGGCAACGCGAAACTCGCCGAACAGTACTGGCCCAAGCTCACCCAGTGGGCGGAGTTCCTCAAAGCGCACGGCCTCGACCCCGAAAACCAGCTCACCACCGACGACTTCGCCGGCCACGTCACGCACAACGCCAACCTCGCCCTCAAAGCCATCGACGCCCTCGAGGCCTACGCCGACCTCGCCCGCCTCCTGCACAAGGAAGCGGAAGCACGTGATTACAGCAAGACCGCCCACGCCTACGCCGCCAGGTGGATCGACCTGGACAAGGAAGGCGACCACTACAAACTCGCCTACGACTCTGCAAACACCTGGAGCCAGAAATACAACCTGGTCTGGGACAAGGTTCTCGGCTACAATCTCTTCCCACCCTCCGTCCGCGAAAGCGAGATTACCTTCTACAAGACCAAGCTCAACAAGTACGGTCTCCCCCTCGACAGCCGCGCCGACTACACCAAGCTCGACTGGTCCATCTGGACCGCAACTCTCGCCTCCAACCCCGCCGACTTCAACGCCATCATGGACCCAATCGCCCTCTGGATCAACGAAACCCCGACCCGCGTCCCGCTTACGGACTGGTACGACACCAAGAACGGCAAGCAGATCGGCTTCCAGGCCCGCAGCGTCGTCGGCGGTGT
Organism: Edaphobacter sp.; assembly: GCA_025462645.1. Lineage (GTDB taxonomy): Bacteria > Acidobacteriota > Terriglobia > Terriglobales > Acidobacteriaceae > Edaphobacter. The sequence continues at coordinate 66,119 of JAOAPB010000102.1, forward strand.
CTACATCAAGGCGCTCTCCGATAAGCAGCTCACCGAAAAGTGGCGAGCCAGGGTTATCCGTGCCGCGAAAGATATTGCACCAAAATCCGTCCCCCGCTGATTGTAGCTTTGCGAATTATTTGGCGTAACCCTTTTCGCGCTATCTGGCACACTTCCGCATCACGATCGAGGTGCGACCGCAAGGCAACAAGCTCTCCGATTGGAAGACTGGCGAGGTCGTTTCCTTCCTCTTTCTGATTCGCAACACGACAGTTGGCAAGCACTATCTCAACCGGACCATAATTCCCGCGTTGTGTAGGAAGGCTGGCGTTCCGCTCGCCGACGTTCGAGGCAACATCACCACACACCGGGCGCGGTCGACCATTGCGTCTCAGCTTTTCAACGCAAAAGAGCCGATGACGCTCTTTGAACTGCAGGAGTGGTTGGGCCATGCAAGTCCCTCTGCAACCCAGCACTACGCAAAGATCACTCCGCTAAAGCTGGCGAAATCTTATGCCGACGCAGGCTATTTCGCGCGTAACCTCCGGGCGATTGAAGTCCTCATCGACCAGGCTGCCGTTCGCACCGGGATTGCTCCAGCAGATCCATGGAAGTTTTACGATCTTGGGCACGGCTACTGCACCTACGATTTCTTCGAGCAGTGCCCGCATCGCATGGCCTGCGCCAAGTGCGACTTCTACATGCCCAAGCAGTCTTCAGCCGCCCTTCTGCTCGAAGGCAAGGCGAACCTGTTGCGCCTGCTTCAGGAGATTCCACTCGGCGAGGCGGAAGAGGCCGCGGTGGAGGACGGTGTTGCTGCCTACGAAAAGCTCTTGCTGAAGCTGACAGACATACCGACGCCTGCTGGTCCGACCCAGAGACAGATTGGCAGCGACCTCGTGCAGATTATGGCCTTGAGACCATCGCGAACAACATCATCGGATCACTTGTAACCTGTTGGATTGATCCGACAAGCCCGTGACCAAGAGGAACTGGTAGCCGGAGCCGTGGATTGATTTGGACCATATGATCCGGGTTACTAATTGCGAATTTCAAATGGCGTTCATCATCTCATGTAATCGCTCTGCCATTGAGAAACTGCAAAAGCACGGAACAATTCGACAAAGCGTTGCGTAAAGCTCTTCTGTGGACATTCCAAAGGAGAAAGTGGTAGCTTCTTTGCAGCATCCAAAGGAGTAGACATGGCAACGGACAAATCTGAGGTTTTACAGGGGACGCTGGATCTTATGATCCTCAAGACGCTGCAGGCGTTAGGCCCGCTGCATGGCTTTGGGATTGCACGGCGCATCGAGCAGTTGAGCGAAGACGTGCTGACGTTGAATGAGGGCACCGTCTATACATCGCTCCTGCGGCTGCAGCAGAAGAGCTGGATCGCCAGTGAGTGGGGTGTCTCCGAGAACAATCGGCGCGCCCGGTTCTACAGCATCACCAGGCGCGGGATGAAGCAGCTCGCCGTCGAGACAGAGAACTGGGAGCGCATTGCAGCGGTGATTGGCCGCGTGCTGGCGCTCGAGGCAAAGGCTTAGTCATGTCTGACCGCGTGCTGACATTCATGGCAAAGCTGAAGGCACTCTTTGCGCAGAGGCGAGCCGACAGTGCCTTCGACGAAGAGATGAGTACGCATCTGGAGATGCTCGCGGAGAAGTATGAGCGCGAGGGCATGAGCGCGCGGGAAGCGGCGCGAGCGGCACGGCGACAGTTTGGCAATACGACTTTGCTGAAACAGCGACAGAGGGAATCGAGGACAACGATGTTCTTTGCGAATGTGTGGCGGGATGTACGGTACGGTGTGCGGCAGTTGGCGAAGACTCCGGTGTTCACCATCGTGTGTGTGCTGACCCTTGCGTTGGGCGTGGGTGCTAATACAGCCGTCTTCAGCGTGATGCATGCGGTGCTGATGAAGATGTTGCCCGTCGAGGACGCCTCGCGTGTCTTCTATGTGCACACGACGGGGTGGCCTGACGGGACCTCGCAGACGGGCGATGCGAATACCTCCTTCTCGTACCCCGTCTATCGCGCGTTCCGCGAGCAGGGCGGCCTGCAGGAGGTCATGACCTTTATCCCCATGTCCAGCAGCGGCAAGGCCCCTGTACGCGTCGGCATCGTGCCGGAAGAAGCTGCGGGCGACATGGTCAGCGGCAACTACTTCCGCGGGCTGGGTGTCGACACGGAGCTTGGCCGCGGCTTTGCCGAGAAGGATGAGGACGACCACACGCCCGTCGTCGTCCTCAGCGAGAGCTTCTGGGCCACGCACTATGAGCGCAGCCACGACGTGCTCGGCAAGACGCTCTACATCAAGTCGATTCCGTTCACCATTGTGGGTGTGGCGGCGAAGGGATTCGAAGGCACTGAAGGAAAGCTGCCGCTGGACTTCTGGATTCCCCTGCAAAGCCGGCCGGAGTTCAATGCGTGGGGAAGTCCGGCAGAGAATGGGATGTATCTGACCGAGCCGAAGTTCTGGTGCATGAAGCTGATGGTTCGCACGGCGCAGGGCGTCAGCCGGGAACAGGCGTTGGCGAAGGCGCAGGGCATCTTTGAACGGGCAGCCTACACCGGCATTGCACCGAAGCGCGCGGGCGACGAGACGTACAAGCTTTCGTTCAACGAGGCCAAGCAGTTCGACACGCAGGATGGCTCCTTCGCCCGGGCGCTGACGATGCTGATGACGATGGTCGGCCTGGTCCTGCTGATCGCGATGAGCAACGTGGTGATGCTGCTCATCGCGCGCAACGCCAGCCGGCAGAGAGAGTTCAGCGTGCGGCTCGCGCTCGGCGCAGGCCGCAGGGAGATCGCCCGGCAGCTCCTCACCGAAAGTATCCTGCTCGTCGCACTCGGCGGTGCCGCGGCGTGGTTCTTCGCAGTGGGCGCAACCCGTGCTCTCGGATCATGGGCGCAGATTCAATCGAACCTCCAGCCGGATGGCGTGGTGCTGGGGTTCACGCTGGGCGTGCTCTTTCTGCTGGCGCTGGTGTTTGGGCTCGCCCCGTTGCGGTCTGCGATGTCCAGCGGCCCGGAGCTCGTGCTCCGCAGTTCCGCGACAGCGTCCCAGGCAAGCACACAGCAGGTGCGCGCCGGCAACGCGGTCATCGTTACGCAGATCGCCCTGTGCGTGGTGTTGCTGGTGGGCGCGGGGCTGCTCCTCGGGACCTTGCGCAATCTCTTGAAGACGCCCCTCGGGCAGAAGCCGGAGGGTTTGCTGGTCTTCGGCGTCCATCCGCCACATGTTCATTCGAAGGAGGACAGTGTGGCCTTCTTCGTCGCGCTGCAGCAGAGGCTGCGCACCATCCCTGGCGTGGAGAGCGTCTCCATGGCGACCAATCGGCCCGGCTCCGGATGGTCCAGCAACAACGCCGGTGTCACGGTAGACGGACACAAGCCGGCTGGGCTCGAGCCGGGACAGGCCACCTACCGGCAGAACTGGGTTGGCGCGGACTACTTTCGCACGATGGGTGTTCAGGTGGTGCAGGGAAGAGACTTCTCCGATGCGGACTCCGCATCCGCCCCTGAGGTGTTGATCGTGAATGAGACCTTTGCGAAAAAGTATGTAGGGACGCTGAACGCGGTAGGGCACGTGATCGGCAACTCAAAGGGGCTTCATCCGCGCCTCATCGTCGGTGTGGTGAAAGACCATAAGTACACTGGCATCACCGAAGAGGCCATGCCGATGCAATGGAATGTGTTCACGCAGGCTGGCGCAATGACGCAGCTTGACATCGAGATGCGTGTGCCCGGCGATCCCATGACGATGCTGCCGACCGTGCGTAAGGTCATCGCCCAGATCGATTCCGACATGCCTCTGCTGGAGCCGATGGCGCAGAGCGCGGTCTTCGAGCAGTCCATCGCGCAGCAGGCTCTCTTCGCTCGTCTCGCCGGCTGCTTCGGTGTGCTGGCTGTGGTGCTTATTGCGACAGGGCTCTACGGAACGCTTGCGTATCGCGTAAACCGTCGCACTGCGGAGATCGGGGTGCGCATGGCGCTAGGTGCGAAGCGTTCGCAGGTGGTGTGGATGGTGCTGCGCGGAAGCCTCCTGTTGTGTGCGACAGGCGTTGTGATTGGTGTGCCGCTCGCTATGGCGGCTGGCAAGGGACTGGAGAGTTCGTTGTACGGAATGAAACCGCTCGATCTTGAGAGCTACTTATTCGCGATTCTTGGTGTTGCTCTTGTAGCTCTGCTAGCGAGCGCGGTGCCTGCAGGACATGCCGCGAGCGTGAGTCCTACGAGTGCGTTGCGCCTGGAGTAGATGTAGTTCGAGTCGTGAGCATAGGAATGGCCAGTAGTAGTTCGGAAGCTGGATACTCGAGCAACTTCAGGTCATATAGACAATGACAAGGCAAGTTTCCTCTTTACTTCCGAGTCGTCGGCAACTCAGAGACAATCCACTGATCAAAAAAATGAGGCAAATACTTCCTTGACGGTGATCTCTCCTCACGCTGGGAGTGCGCCGGTGGCGGGCCAGCGGAAAATACTTGCCAGTTGCCCTGATTCCACATAATGCCTCGACGGAAACTGCTATCAAATCAAACTCACCAACCATCTTGATCGCGAAGTCGCAGCCCGTCCCGAGCTTATCCAGATCGAGAACGGATGGAGGAACGCGAAAGAGCAGAGGCCCGGAGCAGTCCAACGCGGAGTATTTCGGGAGATCGAAACGGTGGCAGAGAACCCAGACGCAGAGCCAGCCCCGCCGTGTGCAGCCTCTAAACCCGCCATCATCGTCTACGGCAAGCGCGTAGGAACCATTATTACCGTATGCACCGACAACCACTGCCCCGTACACGATCCACGCGCAGCCGCAGCACAGGCGGCCAACCCCGCTCCCACCATGGCACCCGCGCCTGAAGCCGAAACGGAAGCAGAGGCCGAGGAGCGCAAACGCAACTACGAACAGCAGCGAAAAGAGTACGAGCAAGAGCAGGAGCGCAGAGCCGAGGAAAGCAGACTGGAAGATGAGTGGAGAGAGAAGGAATGGGAAGCAGAACGCGCCCGCAGGGAAAAGCTGCAAAAGGCGCGGAATGCCAAGTTCGACCGCATCCTTGAGAATGCCCCAGCCATGTTCAGCGCAGCCCAACTGAGGGTGTTTCTTCGCGCCCTCGTCAACCTCGACCCCTACACCTTTGCCGACGATGTAGCCGAACACTTCGCCGCCGAGGACGAAAACAACGATAAGAGCGCAGAAGAGATTCTGCTGGCTACCGTTGACGGACTGACAGACGACAAGCTGACCGGCTTTGCTCTTCGTCTTGTCCTTACCGGGAACATACCTATCACCCGCGAGGGCGAGGTCGATTCCTTGACCGAGGCCGAAACTGCCTTCGTTCCAGCGAAACCCAAGAAGACCGCCACCAAGACGGCAAAGGCACCCACGCCGATGAAAGCCGCCCCGAAGACCGCTTCCAGGAAGTCCTCAGCAAAGAAGCAGGTCGCAGCCTAAACCCGCAGCGGGAGTCAGCTCACCGGCTCCCGCTCTTTTCCAGAAGGAGGAGAGAAGATGTTTCAGTTCACCTACAAACTCAGAGTCGCCGAGCGGGTCAAAGCCAAGTGCGAACGGCATCCCCGCTACAACCCCGAGCGTGACGGGCGAGGAGGCATCAAGGGAGGATGCTCGACCTGTTTTTCTCTATACGACCTGCATCATGTGAGGCTCATGCTTGACTCTGCTCACAGAGATTTCTGAGAAAAGCTATTCCATGGACTCGGAGCTATAAACCGCGAAGCAAACCCGAAGTGGACACGCAACGAAAACCGCCGCTTGGCGGACCAACCGTCTAGCCAGAGGGGTTGCAATGCAACCCCTTGTCTCTCTCATCGCGCCCACGCGAGGCGGGCGGCAGGGCCTTTCCCTCCCCTGCACCCCTCCCCGCAGGAAGGACATCTTAAGATGACCTTGATGGACAAAACCGAGATTACAGTTCGCAAGATGCTCACAGCAGTAGAAGCGCCGCACTACGATATCGGCGTCCTGAGCGATCGGGGTATGCTTCCCGGTCTCGATAGCATCCCCGCCGCGGCGGTGCTCGACCAGCTTTCGCTACTCAAACATCGCAATGCCCGCGGCTCCCATATCTATGTCCGTCCTTCAGGGGAGCATCGTTTCACCGTGCTGGACGATCTCAACGAGTCCACGCTCGCGCGGCTCTCGGCCGATGGCTTCAATCCTTGCGCAGTCATTGAGACAAGTACCGGCAACTTCCAGGCCTGGCTGAAGCACCCCGCTGTGTTTCCAAAGTTCATCGGAACGTTCGCCGCACAGACGCTTGCCAGTCGTTACGATGCCGATCCGAGCGCCGCGGACTGGAGGAGGTTCGGGCGGCTCCCGGGCTTCACCAACTGCAAACCCAAGTACCGCAAGCCTGATGGTCTCTTCCCTTTCGTTCGGCTCAAGAGTCACAGCGGCGAGCAGTATCCGATGGCCGAGGCCTTCGCGCAGGAGATCACGAAGCTTTATGAAGAGCGAGAACAGGAGCGAGAAGCACGACGCACACAGGCCTCTCTTTCTCCCCAACGGGGACCGAGGTTATCGAATCTTTCTCTCGAACGCTTCCGGACCTCCAGCAAGTACCAGGACCGGCCCGCCGCCGCAGACATAGCCTTCTGTGTCGCCGCTTTTGGCAATGGCATTAGCGAGGACCGGATCAAACGCGCCCTTGAAGACGACTACCTCTCTCGCGATCCCAGCCCTTCCAAGCGAGCTGCCTACATCCGGAGAACTATGGAGAAGGCGAGGAGATGGGCCGAGCGATAGCATCAGTGCTTCGATTCGCCTTTTCATTCTTCCTCCAGCTCTGTGAGTGACACTTCTGGTTTCTGAGCTGGCTTTTGCTACTCGCGCCTTGAGGGGAAGCCATTGAACAGGGCGGCTCCCTTCCGGTTTGCCTTTCTATCTGAGTTCAGCGTGCCGCGCTCAAAGCACCCCCGCCCTTCGGACGCACGCTCTCCTTCCCAGAATCCGCTACGCGCCTCTCAAGAGGTGCGGACTCCTGCCCCAAAGCAAGTGTGGGTCCCCTTCCGCAGATTCTGTCCAGTCGCCGAGGGAGTGGGTCGCGACGGCACACCCTCCGGGCAAGCATGTATCGCAGACAGCGGACACACCAAAAGAAACGGAGCCATACACCATGTTCAACAAAATCATCCTCATCGGCCGCCTCGGACAGAACGCGGAAGCCAAAACCGCTCAGAACAACAACGAGTACGTCGTCATCAACATCGCAACCCAGGAAAGCTGGAAGAACGACAAAGGCGAATATGAAACCCGCACGGAATGGCATCGCGTCTACGCCTGGAGGAATCTCTCGAAGTTCGCCAAGACTCTCCAGAAGGGGCAACTCGTCACCCTGGAAGGAACCTTGCGCTATCGCGAGGTAGAGGATGAGGTCAAAGGGACCACTTTCAAACACCGGATCGCTGAGGTTCACGCGATCAGCATGAAGCGGCTCTCGAAAGTTGAAGCCGCGGATGATCCTTCCGACGGAGCCGACGACGAATAGTTGTCGGCTTGCAGGTGGATGAGACAGAGAAAGCCTCATCCACCAACCGTTGTCAAGATATTTGTGTGTCGCCCTCCACGACGTATGTTTGGACGTACCGGCTCTTGTTGCGAACAGAGAGAACATCACTCCACGATGGCGCAGATTTGTTCGTAGCTCTGCATCCTCGAGCAGAGATGCTTACCGAGCAGACAATCCGCAGCTATATCTGCTCGGGGACAGCGAAGGGGGCGCGGTATCCGCGATCACCATCTCGCAGGAGGTGATTAGCCTCGTCATCTTTTTCGACTAGTTCTGTTGCAGGATTGAGGATAAGGGTGCGCCCTAAACGGTAGGACGCGTTGGCAAGGTGCGCGAGGCCTGAGGTGATATGGCCCTCTTCGATGGGTGCTCGCAGATCTTCCTTTTTGCGGCTCACAACACAAGAGATGAAGTTTGCAAAGTGGTCTTCCGGGCCATCTGGACCAGAAGGCCCTGAGCTTTGCTCACGTCCTAAATAACTCTCGTAACCTGTAACGTTGTCGATTGCAAGATAGCCTTTGGGTCCATAGAAGATGTTTCCTACAGAGTTGTAGTTCCCTTCTGCGGGACCAAGGCCGCCATGAACCGAGGTTGCCGCAGCAGCATTTGCCGGGCGGGCAGCACCGATACCAGCCTCGTGATTTGTGATCCAATGTCGTACTTCAAACTCGAGAATCACAGGCTTCTTGTTTGGCCGAGTATATTCAAAGGCACAGTTCAACGTATTCGGGGTTTCCTGATCATCGTCGAACATAACGTGCCCTCCGATGGCGGAGATCTTGTTGGGAAAACCGAGACCAAGTCCCCAACGCGCAACATCTAACTGATGAATTCCCTGGTTGCCGAGGTCGCCGTTGCCGTAGTTCCAAAACCAGTGCCAGTTGTAGTGAAAGTGATTCTTTGTAAAAGGCAGAAGAGGTGCAGGGCCGGTCCACAGATCGTAGTCGACGCCAGCTGGAACGGGCGAGACCGGGGTGTGGCCGATCGTGTCGCGCCATTTGAAGCATAGGCCGCGGGAGAGATAGACATCGCCCAACAACTGTTCCTCGCGAATCTTTTTGATCGCGTCCATCACGCCCGCATTTGAGCGTGTCTGTGTGCCATGTTGCACGATGCGGTTATATTTCGCCGCAGCCCGGACCATTTGCCCACCCTCCCATAGATTGTGGGAGCAGGGCTTCTCGACGTAAACATCTTTCCCTGCCTGACAAGCCCAGATTGTCATGAGGGCATGCCAGTGATGCGGTGTCGCGATGGAGATAGCATCGATGGATTTGTCGTCGAGTAGTTTGCGAATGTCTTTATATATTTGCGGGGAGTGACCAAGCTTACGCACGCGATCGGCGTGGTCGCTGAGTACCTTATCGTCGATGTCGCACAAGGCTGCGATCTCCACGTTGGGTAACGCTGCGTAGCCTTTGATATGGCTTTCACCACGCGCCCGCAACCCCACAATGCCTACACGCACACGGTCACTGGGTCTAGCTTTCTTTTGTGCGAATGCCAACTTGCCGAGGTTTTCAGCAACTGCCGCGACAGCTACCGATTTTGCACCGGCCTTCAAGAACTCCCGTCTGCTCTCGTTCATTTTTCTTTACCTTTCACACAGCAATGATGCTAAGGGTGTTTGGCATATCCGGTATACTTTGCAGCAATTCCTGCGGCTTTGTAATCCCCTTCATGGATGACGACGCGATAGCTGAACGTGATGGACTTGCCTGGTGCGAGGGTGTAACTGCCGTCCTGCTTTGGATCGTTCAAAAAGTACGAAAGACCAAACGGATTTGCGGCTAACAGACCATATCCTCGAGCGTGCCAGTAGGTCGGGTAATGAAAGCTTCGGGGGTTATCGAAGACCGCGACTCCTACAGAGTGGCCGTCAATTGTTCCATCGACGTTGACCCAATCGGCACGCTTACCCCACATCTCTTTCTCGCCGGCGCCTCCGGTTGAGTTGACCATAGTGCCCTGGGGAGTTGTGAGCTGTGGTGCAAGACGGATCGCGAAGGTCCCTTCTTTCGTATCTCCGAACTTGACGGGGGCACCGAGAGCGCGAATCACGAAGGTGCAGTCTACAGTTCGTGTAGTTTTGTCGCCGAAGAAGACAAACGTCTGATCTTCGACAGCAAAGCTTTTACCATCAGGACCCATGAGATCAAACGAGGCGCGCACTGTACCCGAGGAGGTACCACTGCGAATCTCTTCCAGCTTTCGGAAGACCATGCGCCCGAAGTGGGAGGGGGTTTCGGCACCGTAGTACTTCGAAAATGTCTCTTCAGCCCAAAAGTTGAACCCGTTAATATCTCCATGCGCGAAGTACAGCGGGCGCTGATGGGGCTCGAGACTGCGCTCATGCTGATGCTCCTCCGGGATTACCTTCATCAACGGATAGCTTCGTGTTACCACGATACCGGTCGCTGTTCGAAGAGACTGCAGGTATGCCTTCGCAATATCCGGATCGAAGTTATAGGTCGTGAATAGAGTCCCGCCGATGGTGACCTCTACCGTATTTCCCTGCTGCTTGAGCTTCACCTCTTCAGCCGATGACAGCTGCGCAGCCAGCAAGAATAGGCTTGCGAATCGAACCCATTTGTTTGTTAACGTCATTCTCTCGAACCTGCTTTTATTTCGCATATGTGCAATCGCCAAGTCTCCTGCAAAGGTTGTTACCGAACGGGTTCTGCTGTGTGCGTATCCGTGTGCATCTCTTCCTGCTGTTTCTGCAAGATTCTCCACATCGTTCCTGAAAAGATGAGGGACTGATCGTCGGCAGGCACCTCACAGTCGTTCAGCATCGCGTGATAGTTCGCCAAGGACGAATCAAACTCTTTGAGCTCGCCGCCGAAGACATCGGAACCGAACACGAGTTTCGTGAAGGCTCCTGATCTTCCCGATGGAGTGTGCGGACTTACAACACCGCTCCACCAGAAAATAGAACGGAAGAAGCGGTAATCGTCTTTCTTTTTGAGCAGCGTCGTCCCCGAGGCATCGAAATAAAGATTGGGGTTCCATCGTCCCACCTCGGCGGCCTCTGCATAGTCAGGGTTCCCTAGATGAGCCCCTATGAGTG
>JAOAPB010000103.1 GCA_025462645.1 Edaphobacter sp.
TCGAAGTCACCAAGCGCTACCAATGCCGCCACATCTTCACCGAGGGCCACCGCTGCGGCAGCCCCTGCCTCCGCGACCAGGAGTTCTGCTACTACCACCACACCACCCGCCGCCCCGTCGAAGACCCGCACGAGCGCCGCGCCCGCCAGGCTCACTTCGACCTCCCGCTGCCCGACGACCGCGCCGCCATCCAGCTCTCCATCGGCGAAGTCCTGCGCCGCATCGCCGCCAACGAGATCGACCCCAAACGCGCCGGCCTCCTCCTCTACGGCCTCCAGATCGCCAGCTCGAACCTGCCCAGAGCCACTGCCGCCCCCACCCGCAAATCGTCCCGCCACGAAGACGCCTCTGAGCCCGAATCCACGGTCGAAGAGATCATCCTCGACCCCACCTACGGCACCCTCGCTCCACGCGCCGAAGTCGCCAAACAACAGCAGCGCCTAAGCCTGGCCGACATCATCATGAGAAACTTCAAGGACGACGAAGAAGAACCAGCCGCCGATCCAGCTACAAATTTAAGTAGTTGTCATTCCGACCCTGAGCTTGCCGAAGGGGAAGAACCCCCGCATTCTGCCCAAAGCGCCCAAACTCCATCGGGAAGCGAAGCCGTGGGCAACGCCCCCCAAACCTCCATCCTCCCCAACCTCCAGGCAAACGCAGCCCCACGCAGACACCAACACAAACATCGCCGCATCATCCCGGCTTGCCCACCTCACCCATCTCCGAAGTCAACGCCGGGCACGAGACCTCACGCCCGGACCTTCGCAGCAGCATGTGGAACGAGCACGCGGCAAGCAGCGCAATCCCAGCCACCATCATCAGCACCGCGGGATAGTCAAACCGCACAAACCCAACCCCAGCCAGCGCCGCCGCCAGCGCCTGCGATGACGAGCAGACCAGCACATTCCAGGCAGATGCGTCGCTTCTTCCCGCTGGCGGCACCCTGTCCATCAGCAGGCTGTACATCCCCGGCTCGCTCATCCACTGAAACGCAGTGAAACCCACATAAAGAAACGACGCTCCAACGGCACCATGAGACAACGCAAGCCAAGCCAGAACCGAAGCAGTGGCCATCTGCATGGACACGATGCCCGAGACGAGCCCCAACCTGCGGAAGACCAGCGGCGCCACCAGCACAGCGGCCACCTGCAGTATCTGTGAAACCGAAAACACGAAGCCAATCTCCGGCAAAGGCATCTGCAAATGCTTTGCGAAGTACACATTCGCAAACGGGCTGAACGATCCCGTCACCAGGCTCCAGATCGCAATCGCCGGCAGAAAGCGCAGCAGGAACGGATCGACAGCAGGCAGTAGTCGCCGTCGCTTCGGTGCAGCGACGGTCTCGATGCGAAGCCGCCAGATTGGCCGGAGTCCCAGCGAAACGACGCAGCAGCACAACAGCAGCGCAACCTGATGGGCCACGGCGCTGGTCACGCCCGAGACCTTCGCCAGCAGTCCAGGCAGACTACCGCCGGCAATGTTGCCCAGCGCCACCGTCCCAATGCCGCTCGAAAAGATCAGGCTGAATGCAAACGGGCGGTTCCGCTCGGTCGTCAACTGCGCAACCAGAGGAGAGATGCAGACCGCCCATATCGAGAGCGCAGCCCCCGCTGCGAACGCAAGCATCACGTGAGCAGGGACCCCAGCCACCACCGCACGCAGCGAAAACACAACGATCACGGAGATAAAACAAGTAATCGCAGCTCGATGCAGCCCATATCGCGAAGCCAGCAGACCCGCCGGCAGCGTGCCAACGAGACTCCCAACAGCCATCGCACTAACCAGCCACCCAATCGTTTTTTCCGTAAACCCGCGGTCGATCAGATGAATATTGAACAGAAAGAAGAAAGTAGAAAGCCCAAGATTGAAGCAGAACGACGCCACAAAGAAAGTCCAGAACTGCGGACTCAGCCCCTTCTGCGAAAGCCACCATCGACACCCACGCCAAAGCGCAGAAGGCAGCACGCCAAGATGATGAGCCGACCGCGAAATCAAATAAGTCGGATAGCGAAGCGGCCCATTCGCCCTCCACGGACTCACCGGCTTCTTGAACTTCGTCACCGTCTGGCTGGAGCCTTTCGGAGACGGCAACATGGCAGGAAACAACGTGTGATGCAGAACCGCTCTCTTATCGGACGCCTTCTCCAGCAAAGCGATATGCAGCCACACACCATCCTTATTGGCACGAAACATCCGCTCCAGCGGTGAGTCGCTGAAGCATGCAAACCACTGCTGGACAGCCGGCGAGAGCCCAGCTATCTCGCCCTCGGCCTCCTCCGAGAGATCGCAGTTGAACCACGTCTTCGCCAACCGGAAGGAGATCGCCTCAAGCGATCGCAACGAGTCATCATGGCTCTCCCGCCAGCACCGCCAGAAGGCAGCGTCTCCGGCATTGGCATGCAGGCAGCAAGCCAGCTCGTAAACATGGTGAATCACCCACTCACATCGAAAGAGGTTCCGAAGAATATGCAACGCACAATACCCAAGGTTGTCCACGGGATGAAGCCCGGTAAAGGTCAGATCATCCAACTGCCGCACCACACGCCGCCCCCAGAAACCCTCCACCCCCTCAACCGCAAACCGGGTATCCACCTCGTTCCAGAAACAGAAATGCGGTTCGACCCCCAGCGGCAGGTCAGCGTCAAAACAATTTCCGCGCCACTCAAACTTCGTGTTACGAGTCATCGCCGGCAGATGATCGCCTACCAGAAATCCATTCCGGCGCGGAAGGATCTGCGAGCGATAGCCAATGCGCCGCAGAGCATCCTCCAACCGCTCAATAGACCCCGGAGGAGCATAGATATCGAAATCCCCCTGCATCCGCAGCCGTGGATCATCCACAAACTCCGGACACTGAGCAAAGCCCTTGATCACCAGATGCTCGACGCCCGCATCGTCAAGCGCCGCCGACAACTCCCGATACGTCGCTCTTATACGCTCCCACCGCAAGGAGCTATCCGAGACATTACGCTCAACCCGGGCCACTACCCACTCCGGAAGCGCCCCCGTATCCAATCGCGATAAGAACAAAGTAAGGTGAGCTGCGTCACAAAAAGACAGCAGCTCCTGCCACTCGTAGTCATCAAGTTCTTGAATCGCCTCCTGCGCTGCGTCCCGGCATCGAAGCGCTGCGATCAAAGCCGTAATATAGCGAGGAACTTCACGCATCAAGCATCACCTTTGAATAATCGTCTTTCCTATTTACTTCAAACGGGAGGCAATAGACTCAAGCAGGTTGATCGCGTCATCTAAATCGCTATAGCGCAACTCCCAGATATCTGCGCCAAGCAGCTTCAGAAGAGACTTCCTCTGAATCTCTCTCCTTGCCGGAGTGCCGTACGGGATCTGATTCAACCATCGCATCGCATCTTCTTTCGGATAGGGTTCGAAGCCAGGAGAGTCGAAGCTCTGCCGATTGAGAAACACAATATGGTCAACCGAGCATGACGAAGCTGTCACAATATCCGGCATCTCCGCAGTAAAGATCTCAATAGACGGTTTACCCCAGGCCTGCGGCGTAATCGCGTGCCCCTCCAACTCAAGAAACAACTCCATCCCTGACGGCCTCAAACGAAACTTGTACGGATTGCCAACGACACGCCGCTCGTCGCTGTCCTCGATGAGATAACTGGAGTCATCCGAGGTATAAGTCCACCCTGCGCGAGCGCAAGCGTACGCAAGCGACGACTTACCCGCCCCGGAGTCTCCGCAGAGCAGGAAGCCACGCTCCCTGTAACTTACGCAAGCCGCATGGACCGGCGTGGCATAGGACGACGTTAGTAGTATCAAAGCCGCCGCTTCCAGAAAGTGATAGCGCAGGTAACTCTGATGCTCCACCGCCGTCTGAGTCAGCCAGCCGAAGGCAAAGCGTTGCTCAAGGTCGCACACAACAAAGTTATCAACGTCGGCAACCATCGAAAACAGGTTACGTTGTGAACGACACACAGGAGCGGGAGGGCACCTGTTCGACTCCCCCTCCAAAACGCCAATGCGAAGCTGCAACGGAGGTTGAGCAAAACTGCCTGCACAGAATTGTCCCCAACTCTCCTCTGCAGCTTCGAGTATGTAGCGAGAATTCGTTGAAATTTCTACAGGAAATCCCAGAGGGTAATATGTGGCACGCAGAGGCATTTCAGCATTAGAGAGCACCGGGTCGGATACTCCACCAATCTCTGCCTCGGCCATCAATTCGATATCAATGAAGTTGGACATCTCTCTCCGATTGTGTACATCTGATTTTGTTGGCAAGCGAAGTTATGTGTTCCAGCTCAACTGTACTTAACAGCAAACTGAATAATTCGAGGATTGGACACGGTGGACGAGATCACGCCGAACGCCGCACCGGCCGCAACGTCAGTAACCGGTTGCCCGAAATTAGGAGTATTCGTAGCGCCTGTTCCCGGACTCTGGGCTTTTATAAAGCCAGAGATGAGGACCCCAAAGACGGCCGGCAACAGAACGAGCAAGTAGCGGTGAGAACAATGTCTCATTATGTCGACACACTCCACAGTTAATCTCCGACAGCTTTGCCAGGTCTGAAAGACTTACGGCTTGAGTCAGGTTAAGAGGCTTGCTCACGCCGATTGTCAGAGAGATGTCACTGCGTTGTAAGTTGTTTACTGGAAAACGCGCAGTTTTTCAGTGACCACGAATCTTTATGAAAGCTGCCTGCTCTTGTCGGGAACGCAACTAGTACTTTTCAGCCGCGGGCTCGCTGTCGAATTCATTGCCCGTATACGCGCGTGGCTCCCCAAGGCTTCCAACCGGTGGCAAATGACGCAGATAAACCACGATGTGCCATATATCATCGTCGCTAAGCGTACCCTTTGAAGCCGGCATACCTGAGGGGAAAATCCCGTTCGTGATAACCCACTTCAATTGGCCATCGCTGTAGCTCTGAACATCGGCCGAAGCAAGAGATGGAATAGGTGGAGAGATGCCGGCTGCAAAGGGAACCCCGGTATTCTGTCCGTCGCGTCCGTGGCAAACAACACAGTAGTACCCGAAAATTTGCTTGCCAGCCTCGATGTTTTCCGCGCTTTCCTGTACGGGGTTTTTGTCGCTCCTACCGCCTATCGTAAGATGATGTTTGCTCCATCGAATTGTTTTGCTCTCCATACTTCCACGTTGCGTGGATTTGCAGGAACTTAGGCATAAACAAATAAGCGCGCCTATCGATAGAGAAAGTATGCGGTAAGTCATTCTACTTATCCGTCACGTGCACAATGAATTTCATCAGTCCGTGGCCGCTTCCACAGAAGCGGCCACACTGGCCCGCAAAGTCACCCTCTCTATCGGAAGAGATTACAGTCCTAACTGGATGTCCCTTGGCTATTTCCTTCTTCAAATTCAAGCCGCGGATAACAAGACTGTGTGCAACATCATCCGTAGTCAATATAAGGGTAACTCTTTCGCCTTTCTTTATGGTTATCTCTCCGGGTGAGAACGAATAACGCTTTGCATGGACCTCTATCGTCCTCGGGGTATCTTCCGCGCGCAAATGCCAGGAGGTAAGAGTAAGACAAAGGAGAAATGACACCGAACATGCGCGTTTCGAAACATTCATCGTAGAAATTCCTAACCCTTTCGTTTGCAGGTGTCAAACACGCTAATCACTCGGCCCGACGTAGCTCGTCGCGCATCCTATGGGGCCATGTATTTCAGGAGAAGCTGTTCATCCTCTTGTGAGAGGCGGGCACGGACGCGCATATGCATGATCACCGCTCCAGTAACACGCGGCGAGACTGACATGGGCGGCCTATGGCATCGCGAGCAATTTTGCTGGAACACGCTAGCTCCTTCAGTCGACGGTACGGGCGGATAAGTCGCGGTAGTTTGCGTCTTACTGTCCGGCGAAGCCTGATGGTGGATCGCCGCTGTCAATATGGGATTAGGCAGGAGCAACGCGACGACAATCATGCGCAAAATGAAAGCCTTCATTGTCTTCTCCCAGGCCACAACGGAAACATGAACCGATAGGTGAAACCCACGTTCCAGATGTTGGCGTTTCCCGTCGAACTAAACTGTCGCCCATAACTGGATACAAATCTAAGATCGTCGCGAATATAATAGTTAAGCCCAGCATCCATTCGCTGAGTAGCTACCCGCGGAACTCCATTGCCGCCCCCATTCAGGGGCGTAAACTGCTGTACCCGTCCCACCAACTGCACTCGCTTGAGCAGCGCGGGTATTTTTGGTGTCTCTGTCAGTTCATAACCGGATTCCAGCCAAAACCCATGTCCGTTGTGACTTTGGTCGTACTCAAATTTGAGATCCAAGGCGGTTCTGGGAGGTTGCCAGGACAAGTAAGCCGCAAAGCTGTTGATCTGGTTGTCTTGAAGGAACCGTTGATACGAGCCACCTACTTCAAGTCGTGCCTGTTTTAGGTAAATACTCGTATCCCCTCCTGCGGCGCGTGCCGCCTGTAACTGATTGATGCCCGACCGCGCCGAGAAATAGGCGGTGTATAGAATTGAAACGGAAGGCGTATCTAACGCCGCACCACGCAACATGACTCCGTCGCCAGAGCCACTGGTACGGGTACCAATCGGGGCGGTGATGGGACTATCCTGCAGGTTCCGGATCCATATCGGCGTGAGCCGTTCATTGTAGAGACCGAACGGCAACAGATATCTTCCGGCCGTAGCGATCACATGCGTGTTGGCCAGCCAATCGATCTGTGCATACTCCACTGTTTTGAATACCTTGCCCGTGAATGGTCCGGATGAACCATTCTTACGTTGGAAGAATCCCGTAAAATCCGTTCTTGACTCCAGCAACACATGGGACCCAAAGGGCACAAGCAATACGGGATTGATCTGCGGCTCGAGTGTAGGCTGGCCTCCGTTCACATTGTGAACGTAGCCAGCGCCTCCGGATATCAAGGGCACATATCCGGCACCATTGACCGACGCATTCGGATCCTGCGCCGACATTGATCCCATTCCGAGAAGGACGCTTGCAGCCAATAACCACACCTTCATCGCTGTTTTCCTCTGGCCATATTCATAGGGCTTGCACAGGTGCCATTACCTCTCGTTGTCAGGCTTCGCGGGGAAGCTCTTACTTAGGTCTAATCTAGGGAATTCATCGCGAACAGTTGTCAGCAGAATGTCTTTGCTTTGTCGCAAATCTTCGCTCACAGCCATTTACAGTTCCGTGATCACCGGCCGCGTCGCCAACATCGTGCGCCTAAGATTCAATTCGACAGAATGACAGGCTCTAGTAGTTAAGCGACCATGTCTCATATCTGCGATTCTGATGTATGACCGATTCGAGAGCAGAGATGAATATCTTGTCCCACCGTCACAACCGACGAAGCTTCCTGAAGCAATCGCTCGCAACGGGAGTCGCCACCTCCCTGCCTTCCAACACCGCCTGGGGAGAAACCTCAACCATCGATACTCAAGAACCACACCGGAAAATCTGGCTGAGAATAATTGAGCGAATCTCGGAACCGGTACTAACCTCCCTGGGGCAACGTCAACTCAAGGCCAGGATGCCAATTGAAGCCAAGGCCGGCGAGTCGGAAAGCCGACGCAAATGCACCTATCTCGAAGCCACGGGCCGCCTGCTCTCGGGCCTTGCTCCATGGCTCGAGCGCGGCCCCTCGGCAGGCAAGGAAGGACAGTTGCGCCAGCGATACTGCGATCTGGCCCGCGCTGGAATTACCTCAGGAACAGACCCCAGATCCCCGGACTACATGAACTTCGGAGAGTCACGTCAAACCCTGGTCGATACAGCTTTTCTTGCGCTGGCAATATCCCGCGCCCCAACGGAACTATGGCAAAAGCTCGACAAGCAGACGCAGCAAAACCTCATCACCGCGTTGCAGGCCACGCGAACGATTCTCCCACCCGCAAATAACTGGCTGCTGTTCTCCGCCATGGTTGAAGTTGGCCTCTGCCTGATGGGAGAGCAATGGGACGTCATGAGAGTCGACTACGCCATACGCCAGCACGAGACGTGGTTCCTCGGCGACGGAACCTACGGCGATGGGCCGCACTTTCACTGGGACTACTACAACAGCTTCGTAATCCATCCAATGCTCCTGCAGGTGATGGACACCATGTCCGAAAGATCCGACGCATGGAAATCACTCCGTCCCGTCACACTGCAACGCGCACAGAGATACGCCGCAATCCAGGAACGCATGATCAGCCCGGAAGGAACATTTCCGGCAATCGGCCGCTCCCTCGCCTATCGCTTCGGAGCATTCCATCTGCTCGCGGATATGTCCTTGCGCGAGCAGTTACCGCCAGACGTGTCACCCCAACAGGTGCGATGCGCGCTGACAGCAGTCATGCTCAAAATGACCAGCGCTCCAGGGACGTTTGACTCCAATGGCTGGCTCACCATAGGGTTCGCAGGGCACCAGCCCGGCATGGGAGAGACCTATATCTCCACCGGAAGTTGCTATCTCTGCTCGGCGGCGTGGCTTCCTCTTGGCCTCCCTGCGGATCACACCTTCTGGGCAGGCAAAACCGCCCCTTGGACAGCTCAAAAACTATGGGGCGGCGAAGACATGCATACCGATCACGCCGTCGACGCATAGACTCCTGCACGAACGCCAACATCTGGCGACGAACTTTTCTATCCGCAAACGCAGACGACCACCCGACCACAAGCGCGCATCGCCACATAGTTCACTCGAGCACGTAAGCGGGTCCCCCCAATCCTTTCGCGCATTTGCGAAAGGGTGGGGTGCCGTCGCCCTTGCAACCCTTCCCCCGCCTCTCTGCTAGCATCGAAGTTTGGCCCACAATGACTAGTCAAGACCACCAATCCCCCATCCGCGTCCGCATAGCACCCTCCCCCACCGGCGACCCCCACGTAGGCACGGCCTACATCGGCCTGCTCAACTATATCTACGCCCGCCAGCGCAACGGCAAATTCATCCTCCGCATCGAGGACACCGACCGCACCCGCTTCGTAGCCAGCTCCGAACAAATGATCTTCGACGCCCTCCACTGGGTCGGCCTCACCTGGGCCGAAGGCCCCGACGTCGGCGGCCCCTTCGGCCCCTACCGCCAATCCGAGCGCACCGAAATCTACCGCGAGCACGCCGAAATCCTCCTCGCCAACGGGCACGCCTACCGCTGCTTCTGCACCGCCGAAGAGCTCGAAGCCGCCCGCAAACAGCAGATCGCCGCCAAGCTCGCACCACGCTACATAGGTACCTGCCGCGCGCTCACACCAGAGCAGATCGCCGCTAATCAAGCAGCAAACAAACCCTTCGTCATCCGCCTCGCCGTCCCCAACGAAGGCGCCACGGAATTCAAAGACGAACTCCGCGACGACATCCGCTTCGAGCACAACAACGTCGACGACCAGGTCCTCATGAAGTCCGACGGCTTCCCCACCTACCACCTCGCCAACGTCGTTGACGATCACCTCATGCAGATCACTGACGTAATCCGCGCCGAAGAGTGGATCTCCTCCACCCCCAAACACGTCCTGCTATACAAAGCCTTTGGCTGGCAGCAGCCGCGCTTCTGGCACATGCCGCTCCTGCGCAATCTCGACAAATCAAAAATCTCTAAGCGCAAAAATCCCGTCTCCCTCATCTACTACAAGCAGGCCGGCTTCCTTCCCGAAGCCCTCATCAACTTCCTCGGCCTCATGGGCGGCGGCATGCCAGCGTTAGGATCGACGGACTCCGATCAGGTTCCGACACCCGCCACGTCCAAGAACGCACCTTCATCGCCCATAGCTCCGGCAAAACCCAGCGAGTCAGACATCTTCACCCTCGATGACATGATCAAGCGCTACCGCATCGAAAACATCCGCCTCGGCGGCCCCGTCTTCGACCTCACCAAGCTCAAGTGGCTCAACGGCGAGTACCTCCGCGCCCTCGCCCCCGAAGCCTTCTTCACCGCCGTTCGCACCCAGGTCTTCGGCGACGACTACCTCCGCCAGATCTCCGCCCTCATGCAAACCCGCATCGAGACCCTAGCCCAGTTCGGCGACATCACCGCCTTCTTCTTCCAGGACAACGTCCTCTCCACGCAGGAAGTCTTCCTCCCCAAAAAGCGCACCCTCGAAGAAACCCTCGCCTTCGCCGCCGAACAACTCACTGTCCTCGAAGCCCTGGATTCGTCAGCCTGGACCCACGAAGCCATGGAGCCGGTCCTGAAAAAACTAGGCGAAGAAAAGTCCTGGTCCGTCAAAGAAAACTTCATGCTCCTCCGCGCCATCATTACCGGCAGCACCATGTCCCCCCCACTCCTCGAAAGCCTCGTCATCTTCGGCAAAGCCCGCACCCTCGACCGCCTACGCCGCTTCCTGGAAACACAAAAGAAACAAGCCACCGCCAAAAAGTAGCCTCGCTGGGACCAAAAGGCCGGCACACCTGCTAACCCAGTGTGCCGGCCTCTTCTCGTAGCAGACTTGTCACTCTCCTGTCACGTCCCAGAAACAAGGGGGCGCTAGATTCGCTGGATATCTGTTTTTCAAATTCTCCAGCGAGGTTTCTCCCCGTGGCCACCGACCGTCGCACATTCCTGCAGCTATTGAGCGCCAGCGCACTCACCGCATCCTTCCCGGCAAGCATCGCCAAGGCGCTCGATATCCCCGCCAACAACCGCACCAGCAGCATCAACGACGTCGAGCACATCGTCATCATGATGCAGGAGAACCGCTCCTTCGATCACTACTTCGGCAGCCTCCGCGGCGTCCGCGGCTTCGGCGACCCCCGCGCCGTCACCCTCCCCTCCGGAAACCCGGTATGGCATCAGCCCAACGGCGGCAACAACTACGTCCTCCCCTTCCACCCCGGCGCACCGAACCTCGGCCTTCAGTTTCTCGAGGACCTCGCCCACGACTGGACCACAACGCACGCCGCCTGGAACGAGGGCAATAACGACCAGTGGGTCCCGCAGAAGGGCACCACCACCATGGCCCACCTCACACGCAGCGACATACCCTACCACTACGCGCTCGCCGACGCCTTCACCGTCTGCGACGCCTACCACTGTTCCTTCCTCGGAGCCACGGACCCCAACCGCTACTACATGTGGACAGGCTGGATCGGCAACGACGGCAAAAACGGCGGTCCCGTCCTCGACAACTCCGAAGCCGGCTACGACTGGTCCACCTACCCCGAGCTTCTCCAAAACGCTGGCGTCTCCTGGAAGATCTATCAGGACATCGGCGAAGGTCTCGACGCCAGCGGCGCCTGGGGTTGGACCGGCGACAAACCCTACATCGGCAACTACGGCGACAACTCCCTGCTCTACTTCCACCAGTACCAGAACGCTCCGCAGGGCTCTCCCCTCGCTGAGAAGGCGCGCACCGGCACCAACATTCTCAAAGGCGGCACGCTCTTCGATATCTTCAAGCAGGACGTAAGCTCAGGCAATCTCCCCCAGGTCTCCTGGGTCGTAGCCCCCGAAGCCTACACCGAGCACCCCAACTGGCCCGCAAACTACGGCGCATGGTACGTCTCGCAGATCCTCGATCTCCTTACCGTAAATCCCGAGGTCTGGAGCAAAACCGCCTTCTTCCTCATGTACGACGAGAACGACGGCTTCTTCGACCACGTCGTGCCACCTACCGCCCCGGTATCCCGCGCACAGGGCATCTCCACCGTCGATACTGCCAATGAGATCTTCCCCGGCAGCTCCGGGTTTCCCATGGGTCCCTACGGACTCGGTCTCCGCGTCCCCATGGTCGTCATCTCGCCCTGGAGCAAAGGCGGCTGGGTCAACTCCGAGGTCTTCGATCACACCTCGCTCATCCGCTTCATCGAAGCTCGCTTCGGCAAGCAATACCCCGGCATCAAGGAGCAGAACATCACCCCTTGGCGCCACGCCGTTGCAGGCGACCTGACCTCGGCCTTTAACTTCAAATCCCCCAACGACGCAAAGGTTCCCCTGCCCAGCACTGTCTCTTACCTGCCGCCCGACAACGCGCGTCATCCCGACTACAAGCCCACACCACCCGCCGATCAGGTCCTGCCTACGCAGGAGCCCGGAACCCGCCCCGCTCGCGCCGTGCCCTATGATCTCCACGTTCAGGGCCACGCCGACCTCCACAACCAGACCCTCAAGCTCGACTTCAGCAACACCGGAAAGGCCGCCGCGGTCTACCAGGTCCGCTCCGGCAACACCAAAACCGGTCCCTGGACCTACACTGTCACGCCACGCACAGAGGTCTCAGACGTCTGGCCTCTCGCTGCCGACCCAGCCGGCGCCTACGACCTCTCCGTCTACGGCCCGAACGGCTTCCTGCGCTCCTTCAAAGGCAGCACCTCCACCCAGAACGCAGCCAATCTCCACGTCTCGGTTCGCTACAGTGAAGCCCACAGATCCGACCTCGGCGAGAACGACCGTAGCGTCGAGGACAGCCAGAGCATCATGCTCGACATCGTCAATCGGGGCACAACCACCCAGGTCACCGTTCTCGACGTCTACACGGGCGCCAGGACCACCCACACTCTCGAGTCCGGCGAAGAGCTCAACAGGCGCTGGTCTCTAGAGAAGTTCCATGGCTGGTATGACCTTGTCGTAGAGGTCAACTCCGACTCCAGCTTCCAGCGCCGCATCGCAGGCCACATCGAAACGGGAGAAGACAGCATGACCGATCCCGCAATCGCAGCCCCAACCCAACAATCACGGATCCTCCCGGCCAAAAACTCGTCACCCCCCGTACTTGCCTAAACGCTTGCCCATCGCTCTCTCAACATCTTTAGAGAACTCCACAAATGAGGATAATCAGCATGAAACTCCATAAATTTGCGTCGCTAGGTCTTTCCGTCTCCCTCGCGGGTGCTGGCTTTGCTCAGCAGGGTCCCGTCCCCAAGGGCATCCCACATCTCGACCACGTCTTCGTCATCATGATGGAGAATCACGGCTACAAGCAGATCGTCAACAATCCCAACGCGCCCTTCATCAACCATCTCACCGACACGGCCAACGTGGCCACCAACTACTTCGCCATTGCTCACCCCAGCTTGACAAATTATCTGGAGGTGGTTGGCGGATCGAACTTCGGCGTCCAGAGTGACAACTATCCAGATTGGCATAGCACTACATGCACTACCAATCTCTCCTCCGGCAGTGTCGCCACCGATAATCCTCCAACCCCGCGCATATGCCCCATCGACGGCCATGGAACCGACGCCGTAACTCCAGCTATCGACCTGACCAATGAGACTTCCGGACCTCCTGGAACGATCAATATAGACGGCACCCAATCCATCCCTGCCGACCACAACATTGTCGGCAAAACCATCGCCGATCAACTAGTCAACCAAAGCCTCAGGTGGAAGAGCTACCAGGAGAGCCTCCCGCTTACCGGAGCCGACAATATCGATTACAGCGACGGCTTCTTCTCAAATCTCACCGATTTCACCAAGATCCTACCTGTTCAGAACCCACCTCTCACTCAGGGCGATATTGTTGCCCTTTACGCTGCGAAGCACAACCCTTTCGCCTACTTCCGCGACATTCAGGAAGGATTCGACCCGCGCAACAGCCTCAAGAATGCCGTTGACTTCGAAGGTTCCCGTGGTCTCTTTGCTGACCTTGCCTCTGGTCACGTCCCATCCTTTTCCTTCATCGCTCCCAATCAATGTAACGATCAGCATGGTCGCGGCAATGCCGGCCCATTCTGCAACTTCGATCCCAATGACAACGGCACCCAGGCCGGTCTCAACCCCGCTCTGATCCAGCGTGGAGATCTCACGGTCAAGCGTCTCGTGAAATCGATCAAGGCCTCGCCGGCATGGCACGACGGCAAGAACGCCATCGTGATCTTGTGGGATGAGAACGATTACGCCACTGTCCCTGAAACCAACCAGGTGCTCCTCATCGTCGACACCAACTACGGATATCGGGGAGTGCAAAGCAAAGCGAGCTACAACCACTTCTCGCTCCTCAAAACCATTGAGGCCGGGTTTGGCCTTCCATGCCTCAATCACGCCTGTGACGCCGACATTCACGTTATGTCTGATCTCTTCGCATCCAACAACCGCAGAACCGACGACGGCGATCAGGACGGCGACGATCAGGACGGTGACTATCGCTAACCACAACCGGATAGACTGAGCGCGAGGTTGACGTGGCATTCACCAAGCCCGTCAACCTCGTTTAGCGTAGTAGAACGCGTGGCTCCTGTAGTGGAATCCATGGGCTGTACCTGGCTTAAGGCCTTGTGTTGGCACTGCCGGACCCGCGCGCTTTGAATCAGCGCTCACTCAATGTTTAATCTCATCTCGTGTCTGACGTACGGACTCAATTCCCTGGCAGTGGCTCGCCAAAATTGAATCCGACGTAACTTACGTGGCATACCTCTCTGGTGTAATCTCGGCACCTAACTCATCCAGCGGGCTGCAACGCGACTTATCCATCTCCGCTGCGGCACTGTTATGCCGGGTTCAGTCTCGCCCGCACACACTGGCTCTCTGCACCACTGATTCCACAGAAAAGATGCTGTTATTGGACCCTACCTGTACCGAGATCCTCAGGCTAAGTAATCGGCCTCGAACCGAGGATGAGGATCTCCACGAGTCTTCTTGCGCTTTGCGCCCAGTCTGGCCCGGACGCCACATTCGAAACCCCGACAAGAGCCCGGAGCAGATCGAGTGGATCGAGATCGGGGCGGATGTCGCCGCTCTCGATGGCTCTCCCCACCAAGGCATGAATCGCGCCTTTGATCTGGGCGCCAGTTGCCTCGAATAGCTTCGAGGGACCTCCAACAATCGTGTTCAGAGCAGGTGCGATGATCTGCTTCGCCGCGATGTAGTCGACGAAGAGCAACATCCAGGCCCGCAACGCCTCAATGGGAGGCATTGCTTCGGCGAACCTCCGCTCCGCTGCCGCCAGCTTTTCTACCTCGGTACGATAGACCGCTTCAAGGAGTGCATCGCGCGTAGGAAAGTGGCGGTACAGCGTTCCAGCACCGATACCCGCCTGTTTTGCAACATCGTCCAGGCTGATGTTCGCACCCGACCGGGTGAAGGCATCCTTCGCGATCTCCAGGATGCGCTCGCGATTGCGTAGGGCATCGGCGCGCAGCTTGCGGACAACGGGTTTGGAGTGCTTGATGGACATGAGAAAACTTTTTGCAACCGGAGACACCCTCCGCTTATCCTATGTTTCGGAGACACTCTCCGTTTTATCCGCACAAGTGGCGGGTCGTCAATCATGGTGCGCACGCACCTCGAAGTATCCGGTAAGCAGGAGGAAGAGAATGGCAAACGTATTTGGCGCGACCTCAATAACGGAAGATGTCTTGTCCGGTGTGAATTTGCAGGGTAAAAGGATTCTGGTTACCGGCGTTTCGGCTGGACTCGGGATCGAGACTGCGCGGTCTCTCGCTGCGCATGGCGCACAGGTTGTGGGTGCGGCACGGGATTTGACCAAGGCTGAAGCGGCGACTGCACAGGTGCGAACGGACGCAGCGGCCCATGGTGGAAGCTTCGAGCTTGTTGCACTCGATCTTGTCAGCCTTAAGAGCGTGCGTGCCTGTGCCGACGCCCTCTTGGCAAAGGGTGAACCGTTCGATGTAGTCATCGCAAATGCTGGAGTCATGGCCACACCGTTCGGACATACTGCGGATGGCTTTGAAACACAGTTCGGCACCAATCACCTGGGCCACTTTGTTTTCGTCAACCGGATCGCGCCGCTTATCCGCGCAGGAGGAAGATTGGTCAATCTGTCCTCTTCAGGTCACCGCTTCTCCAACGTCGACCTCGAAGATCCCAACTTTGAGCGGACCCCCTATGACCCGTTTGCTGCGTACGGACGATCGAAGACAGCGAACATCCTCTTTGCCGTAGCCTTCGACCAGCGGCACCGGCAGCGTGGCGTACGCGCTGCGGCCGTGCATCCAGGGGGCATACAGACCGAGCTGGGCCGCCACATAGACCCGAGCCATCTGCAAGCCATGGTCGACCAAATCAGTAAGCAACTCGCAGCGGAGGGTAAGGGTCCCTTCCAGTTCAAGACGATCCCGCAAGGAGCCGCAACTTCGGTGTGGGCCGGCGTAGTTGCTTCGGCTGACGAGATCGGAGGCCAGTATTGCGAGAACTGCCACGTGGGCCACATCGTCGCGGACGATGTGACCATCAGCCCCATCAGCGAAGGAGTACGCGGGTATGCACTGGATCCGAAGAATGCTGAAGCGCTCTGGAAGAAGAGTGAAGAACTGGTTGGTGAGTCCTTCGAGTAATCGGATTTCAGAGTTGTAGAGGCAATCAACGTCATTATTCAACCTGAGTCTGTCGGTGGAGGCTTACGCCCCACCGACAACCTACTATGGATTGTTTTTGAACGCTTGGAGCGGCATCGACGGACATCTTATGGGACGAGTATCAACAAACATTCCATAATGAAACAAAGCAGTCTCAATGGCCCCATTCTAAGCAGGCATAAGCAGGCAAGGATGGGGCACTCACCTTACTAAAGAACGTCATCCCGAGTGAACCCTCCGGCGAATCGTGGGTGCAGGCGTGTCTCAGGGCTGAGAAGAGCCATCCGTTACATCTGATTCAATGAGTTATACTATTCAGGTTGTGACCGCAGAGGTCGCGGTCGAGGCCCCGCCATTCAAATCGGAGCCCTCGATTGAATGGCTCATAGCGTAACTTCAATAAAGTTTTATTCGTTCTCTGTTCATGGCCTCCCGTCTCATCATCAACGCGGACGACTTTGGCCTTACCCCCGGCGTCAATCGCGCCATCGCTGAACTCCACCAATCCAAAGCTCTCACCTCTGCCACCCTCATGGCCACCGGCTCTGCATTTGACGATGCCGTCATCGTCGCCCGCGCCAACCCGACCCTTGGCGTAGGCTGCCACCTCGTCTTCACCGATGGCACTCCTGTCTCTCCTCCCGACACCATCCCCACCCTCATCGGAGCCGACGGCAAAACCTTCCGACCCTCCCTCATAGATTTTGTTCAGGCTCTCCTACGCGGCACCATCCGTGAAGGCGATATCGAACGCGAAGCCATCGCCCAGATTCAAAAGCTCCAGCGCTCCGGCATAGACATCACCCATGTCGACACCCACAAACATACCCACCTCTTCCCTGCCGTCGCCCGCCCCCTTCTCCGTGTCCTCGAGCGCACCTCGATCACTGCTATCCGCAATCCCTTCGAGCCAGCCTTCTCGCAGCAGTTCGCACATGCCGGCTTAAAACGACGTATGCAGCTCGCCCTCCTCCATCGCCTCCAACCTCGCTTCAACCGGCTCAGCAAACCTCACGTTCACACTACCGACGGCACCCTCGGCGTCTCCGCCACCGGAAACCTCACACGCACCACTCTCTCTGAGGTACTCTCCACCCTTCCCGAATCCGGCACCTTCGAGCTCGTCTGTCACCCCGGCTACAACGATGCCGACCTGGACCGCATCCCCACCCGCCTCCGAGCTCATCGTGAGGTCGAGATGCAGGCTCTCCTCTCGATAATCCCCTCTATGTCGCAACCAAACGCCCCCGAACTCATCCACTACGGTAGTCTCGGCAATGGCGACATCCTCGCGTAACGGCTCTCCTGTCCCCTGGCAGGATAGGAAATCTTCCTTCAACCAGCTACGGGCGTAGGAGGCCTATGAAGATCGGAATCACCTGCTATCCCACCTACGGAGGAAGCGGAGTCGTCGCTACAGAGCTAGGCATCGAACTAGCGGCCCGCGGCCACGATATCCACTTCATCACCTCATCACAGCCCTTTCGCCTCACCGGCCGCGAGGCCAACATTCACTTCCACGAGGTCTCCGTCTCCACCTACCCTCTCTTCGAGTACCCGCCCTACGATCTGGCTCTCGCAACACGCATGGCCGAGGTAGCTGAGTTCTACTCACTCGATCTCCTCCACGTTCACTACGCCATACCTCACTCCGTCAGCGCGCTCCTCGCCCGTCAGATGTTGTCCTCTCGAGGTCGAACGCTTCCCTTCATCACCACCCTCCACGGAACCGACATCACCCTCGTGGGCCTCGATCACTCTTACCTCCCTATCACTCGGTTTGGGATAGTACAGTCCAACGGCGTCACCGCGATATCCAACCATCTCCGCGACCGCACTCGCGAAGCATTTGATATCACCGCCTCCGAGATCGAGGTCATCCATAACTTTGTCAATTGTGACGATTACGTCCGCAAACCCGACCTTGTCGCCGCCATGCGTCCCCGCTTCGCCGCAGAGGAGGAGCGCCTCCTCGTCCATCTCTCGAACTTCCGCCCCGTCAAGCGTGTGCACGATGTCATTGAAGTCTTCGCGCGTGTGGCTCAGGCACTCCCCGCACGTCTTATGCTGATAGGCGATGGCCCCGACCGCAGCACTGCCGAGCAGCTTGCCCTTCGCCATAAGGTCCAGGACCGCATCCACTTCCTCGGTAAGCAGGACAACGTCAACGAGCTTCTTCCCCTTGCCGATCTCATGCTCATGCCGAGCGAGATGGAGTCCTTCGGCCTTGCTGCGCTCGAAGCCATGGCCTGCAGCGTCCCTACCATCGGGACACGGGTCGGGGGCGTTCCTGAGTTAATTGATGATAAGGTCAACGGGCTGCTCTTCGAGGTGGGCGATATTGAGGGTATGTCCAATGCTGCCATTGATTTGCTGCGCGATGAGTCCCGGCTTCAGGCGATGTCCGTTGCGGCGCGTAAGACTGCCCAGGACCGCTTCTGCTCCTCTCGCATCATTCCCCTCTACGAGGGGTATTACGAGCGCGTTGTCGCTCGCAGTTTGGAAAAATAGAGCAAATTTTTCTTTGCTTGTACTTGTCGTTTTTACAGGGAAATTGGCGTGTCGATGTGGTATTTCGGTGGTCAGGATGTGGTGTTTTGTCTGGTGAACGTGGACAGCGGACTGACATAAATCCGAAGTCCTATCCCCGGGTCACGACCCGCACCGCATCGTCCAGCAGATGCCGTGCAGCCTCGAAGACCTCTCGCCCGTTCTGCGGCCAGGCCTCGGCTCCGGCCTCAAGGATCGGCATCAGCAGCGTGACTTTCGTCCCGCGCCCTGGCCTGCTGTTGATCTCCACCGATGCCAGACTCCCGTACAGAACCTCCATCCGCTCTCGCACATTACGCATTCCGATGCCCGTACCGGGCCTCACCAGCCCGCTCACCGGCGATGCATCGTTCCGCTCGGGAGCCATCCCCACTCCGTCATCCTCAACCTCGACCAGCAGCATTCCTTTGGCTGTAATCCTGCTCCGAAGCGTCACCGTCCCTCCACTGATCCTCGGCTCCAGCCCATGTTTGAGGCTATTCTCGATCAGTGGCTGCAGCACCATTCCCGGCACCACCACGTGCAGGGTGTCCTCCGCGATCTCCTTGACCACCTTCAGCTTCTCGCCAAAGCGTACGACCTCGATATCCAGATAGTCATCCGTGAAGGCCAGCTCTTCGCTGAACGGCACGAACGCCTCGCGATCCTTCAGCAGAGCTCGCAGGATGTTTGCCAGCTTCACGATCATCTCCCGCGACAGCTCCGGCTGCGATCGCACCAGCGAGGCGATCGAGTTCAGGGTATTGAAGAGAAAGTGAGGATTGATCTGCCGCTGCAGCGCATCCAGCCTCGCCTCCAGGAGCAGTCTTCCCTGCTCCTCCAGCTTCCGCTCGATCCGTATCGCGTTCCAGATCTTCAGCGGAATCCCCACGATCACCGGCGCGCACGCGCAGATCAAGAGCTGCACCCACCACTCGTTCGAGCGCAGGTCGAAGTACCGTCTCGGGTTGAACCGCGAGATCATGCTTGTCCCAAACTGCATCGCCGCAATCATCACCAGCAGCAGAATCTGCCGGTCCAGATGCGGCCTCCGCAGGTTGCGCGTCACCCATCGATAGATGCTCAGGTCGATCATCGGAGAGAACGACCAGACATCCTCCGGATCGGCGAACCTCCCGAACGCCCCCGCCACCGCCGCGATGGCCAGATTCACCGGGAGCGCCCAGAACTCATGGTGCAGTATCGCCGGAATCGCCAGCGCCGCTCCTCCCGCCATCGCCGCAACCGGCCCCACCAGAATTCCCAGCAGCATCGTCGTCTCGAATGACAGGTCCGCCGCCAGAAAGTTCGGTACCGTCGCCCGAACCCATACCCCCAGCGTAAGCGGTATGCAGATCATCGCCACCAGCGCGACCGTCTGCCGGGGTGTCCGGTGCTGCGTCAACAGCAGATTCTTGAAGGTCTTCGACCGTGCCAGCGAGCTCGACACCGCCGCCGCCACTCCTAGTTCGACCAGCAGGGTAATCAGAATCAGCTTTGGATCGATCTGCGTCACACCCCTACTTTACTCTCGGAGATGGGAACGGATTGGTTTGTCTTTTGCGAGAGCATCGTTTCCCGGTTCGTCAGACACCGGCCTCTTCCCATGCTCTTGCATCAATTTAGCCACTTCCGTAATCCAATACCTGTGAGCACCCGACCGTATAATCAAAAGATGCCGTTCTCCGTCGTACGCAAGGTAGCCGACGCCGACTTTCCTACCCGCTGGGGCCAGTTCCGCATCCTCGGCTTCGAGGGAGTCATCGACAACCCTCTCCCCTGCAACGACAACCTCCCGGCCCTCGCCACTCGCATCGAATCCGCGGTCGCGCTCGTCATGGGCGATATCCACGCCGCGCCCCCGATCGTCCGCATACACTCCCAGTGCCTCACCGGAGACGTCTTCCACTCCCTGCGCTGCGACTGCCGGCAGCAACTCGAGCTCGCCATGGCCGCCATCACCGACGCCGGCACCGGCATCCTCCTCTACGAGCAGCAGGAGGGACGCGGCATCGGCCTGATGGCTAAACTCCGCGCCTACGAGCTCCAGGATCAGGGAATGGACACCATCGAAGCCAACCTCGAGCTGGGCTACAAGGCCGACTGCCGCGAGTTCGAGCTTCCCGCCGAGATTCTGAAGCACCTTGGCCTGAAAGCGGTCCGTCTGATCACCAACAACCCTCAGAAGGTAGAGGCGTTGGAACTAGCCGGAGTAAAGGTCGTCGAACGTATCTCCGCCGAAGTACCCAGCGAACCCACCAACGAGCGCTACCTCCAGACCAAGCGCGAGAAGATGGGACACCTGGTCAGCTAAGCCCCACTCCTCAATGATGGTCGTAGCTGATTACCCGCGAGATCTTCCACGCTCCGTCCTTGTACTGCCACACGTGGATGAACTTTGCTTCACCAACCCCTATCGTGTCATCGTGCCCCGGATGATGGAAGCGATGAACCCCGATCTCGACGGCGCCGTACCCCTTCAGCGGATAAACCTCCAGGGATCCTGGAACCAGCTCGCGCCTCACCTTATCGCAGAGATTGTTCTTCGTCTTCTGCAGGAAGTCCTGCTTCCCGACTGCGAGCCCCGTCTTGTCATGGTAGAACTCAAGATCGTCCGTGAAGTAGGTGCCCAGCTTGTCCAGATCGCACCGGTTGGCAGCATCGAAGAGCGCGGTGTCCAACGATGCGATCGTCTGAAAGAGCGGATCTTTCCCTGCGGGCGGAGGAGCAGCCTGTGCCCTGAGAGACATCGCTGAGCCGGTTAGAAGAGACAAGGCAAAGAGAACGCTGCGCAAGGCTGACAAGCTCATAGTTACCCCAGCATTAAAAAATGGTTACAGCCCTATGTACGCCAGCCAGATGTTTATGTTCCATGGGAGCCGACCTATCAAGCGGCTGAGAATAGACCCCTCCTCTTGGAGTAAACTTCAAGCCAACTAGTTCCATCAGAAGAGATACCTCAATTCGCACGAATGAAAGGCACCGCATGGCAACCCGCCACCGCACCCTCCTGATCGTCCTGGGAAGCATCGTCGCTCTCATCGTCATCGCCGTCGTCTCTATCCCCCTCTTTCTCAACGCCGACACCTTCCGCGCCCGCATCGAATCCACCCTCTCAAGCTCACTCGGCCGCAAGGTAACGCTGGGCAAACTCGACCTCTCCGTCTGGTCCGGGAGCCTCGTCGCGCAGAATGCGACTGTAGCCGACGATCCCGCGTTCAGCAGCCAGCCCTTTCTTCAGGCAACAGTCGTCAAGATCAACATTGAGATGATCCCGCTGATCCTCAGCCGGCAGATCCACATCACCGGCTTTGCCATCGACGCGCCCCGCATCACGCTGCTGCGTGCAGCCAACGGCACCTGGAACTACTCCAGCATCGGTGGCTCCGCGCAGAAAAAACCAGCTACGAACAAAGAATCCGACACCATGATTCCGAACCTCACCGTCGGCCACGTTACCGTAAACAACGGCCAGCTGACCGTCGGCACAGTAGCCAGCGCGGGTGCTCCGACCACACCCCGGCGCACCTACGACCAGCTCAACCTCGACGCGAAGAACTTCTCCCTCGATAAGGCATTCCCCTTTACCGCCTCCGCCCATCTGCCCGGCGACGGAACCGTCTCGCTCAGCGGCAGCGCAGGCCCGATCAATCAGCGCGACGCCTCCCTCACTCCCTTCACCGCGCATCTCGAACTCAAACACCTCGATCCCCTCGCCGCTGGCTTCGTCGACGCCACCGCCGGCATCACCGGCCTTATCAATGCCATCGATGTCCAGGCCACGTGGAACGGCCAGCAGCTTCACGTCACCAACCTGCTCGTCGACACGCCGAAGCTCACGCTTGTCCGCAGCAACGCTCCCACCGCCGCCACGCCACCACCCGCACCCGACAGCAACAACATGCTGAGCACCCTCTCTGCCGACCACGTTCAGATCAAGAACGGCGCCATCACGCTTACCTCTCCCGGCCAGTCCACACCTGCCGTCTATCAACAGCTCAACGCGGAGATCACGAACTTCTCGCCCACCACGGCCGCACCGTTCAAGCTGAGCGCCCAGATCCCCGGAGGCGGCTCGCTCACCGCTGATGGCAAAGCCGGTCCACTCAACCAGCAGAACGCCGCGGCCACGCCGCTCGACGCCCACGCGACCCTGAACCACGTCGATCTGGCGTCCAGCGGAGTCATCGCGCCCGACGCCGGCATCAGCGGCATCGCCAACGTCGACATCAAGGCCATCTCGAACGGACAGACCCTCAACGCCAACGGCGTCGTTCATGCGGAAGGCCTGCGCCTTGCCAAAAACGGGTCGCCCTCGCCCAAGCCTGTCGACGTGCAGCTCGCCATCACGCAAAACATGCAGGCACTCACCGGACAGATACAGCGGGCCGTCATTACCATCGGCAGCGCAGTGATCAACATCGCGGGAACCTATCAGACCAGCGGCCCAACCACCGCGCTCAATCTCCAGACCAGCGCCCAGGGCGTTTCGATCGACGAGCTCCAGGCCTTCCTTCCCTCCGTCGGCGTTCATCTACCCACTGGCTCCCGGCTCCAGGGCGGAACCCTCACCACGAATCTCAACGTCACCGGCTCCAGCGCCAACCCCATCATCAGCGGTCCCGTCCGGCTCGATAACACCAACCTCGCCGGTTTCGACCTCGGCTCCAAGCTCTCCGCCGTCACCGCCCTCACCGGAGCCAAGACCGGCTCCGTCACGGCCATCCGCTCGCTCAGCACCAACATCCGCGTAGCCAATGGCGACGTCCGCACCGACAACTTGTCCCTCGACGTACCAACTCTCGGCACCGCCACCGGAGCCGGAACCGTCGCCGCATCGGGCGCACTCAACTACCAGGTCATCCTCAAGCTCACCGGCATCGTCGGCGGAGGCACAGGAGGCGCTGCTGCTGGAGCCGGAGGCATCGCGGGCCAGCTCATGGGCATGATCCCCAACAGCGGAGCCGCAGGAGCCATCGGAGGCTTCGCCGGCAATGCGCTCAGAAACGGCGTCCCCGTCGCCATCGGAGGCACCACCGCCAATCCCACCTTCACCCCCAACCTTCAGGGCGCGCTCACCAGCGGCACAAAGGGCTTAGCCCCCGGCAACAAATCTACCGGCACAAACAAGAGCCCAGCCGACTCTCTCACCAATGCTCTTGGGGGCCTGCTCAACCGGCACAAATAAACGACGCTGCGATTGTCTCTCCAGATCCAGAGCGAAGTGGTGGGCTGCCTCGTCCGTCAAGCCAGCCCACCCGTACTGTTTCGCTGATACCGCTTCAGCACACCATCGAGCGAGACCGTCCCCTCCACCACTCCCCGTATCGAGCGATTGGTAATCGGTAGAATCGGCCATCTCGAAAAGTAAGGAAGCGCGCTATCGAGCGGCAGATCGGGAAACAGAATCGGCGTCCTCTCCGGTCCCAGCAACGTCTCGATCGAAGACCCATCCTGCGTCTTCGCAGCCTCCAGCGCCAGCTTCTCTACCTCTTCCCGCCGCGCCGCATACCACCTCAGATCGCTGCATTGAATCAGCATCACCGTCCATGGAGCATTGCCCGCACGCTGAAGCAGGCTACTCGGAGTCTCCGTACCCTTGCAGACAGGCACGCTCACCGGCTCCAGCGCATCTTCAAGGTGAAGATCGTTCTCTTCCCTCTTCTCCTCCATCGACGGAAGATATAGCCCATCCTGATGCGTCAGTATCTCGAAGATAGGAGTCGGTTGCAGCGTTCGCGAGAGCAGATACGCAATCGTATTCGCCAGAATCACCGGCACGATGATCGAGTAGTTGCCGCTAACCTCCAGCACCATGAAGACCGACGTCAGCGGAGCCCGCAAAAACGCAGCGAACAGCACTCCCATCCCCACCAGCGCATACGAGCCGATCGATCCCGTCAGGTGCGGGAAGAACAGCTTCTCGAACGTCCCGACCGTCGCGCCCAGCATCGCTCCCACAAAAAGCGTCGGAGCGAACATGCCCCCCGGAGTTCCACTCGAGAACGACAGTGTCGTCGCCACGATCTTCAGCAGTCCCAGCGCGAGCAGAAACTTCCACGCGAACTGCGCATGCATCGCCTGATCGATCGCCGAGTAGCCCGGCCCCATCACCTGCGGAAAGCCGAAGTAGCCAATCCCACCCACCAGCAACCCGGCAAGCGCCGGCTGAATCATCTGCGCGTTCGCCCCAAAGCTTCGCAGCCATGGTCGAAGAACCCCCAGCGCCTTCGCGAAGAGCAACGCCGAGACTCCACCCACAAGACCCAGCACCGCATACGCCACCAGCTCACGTGGATCGCGCAGCGTCACCGTCGGAATCCGGAACATCGCCTCTGCTCCCCAGAACCACCGCGCAACCACAACGCTCGCCGTCGCCGAGAGCACGATGGAACCCAGCACCGCCGAGCTCCACGTCCCGATCACCTCTTCGATGACAAACAGGATCGCCGAGATCGGCGCATTGAACGCAGCAGCCAGTCCGGCAGCCGCGCCCACAGGAGCGAAGACCCGCAATCGCTCTCGCGAGAGTCCGATCCGGCGGCTGATCAGCGAAGCAACCCCCGCGCCGATCTGCAGCGACGGATCCTCCGGCCCAAGCGAGTGTCCCCCGCCAATCGCCAGCGCCGACAGAAAGAACTTCCCGACAACGGTTCGAAACGAGATATACCCGTTGTTGATATAGAGCGCAGCCTTCGTCTGATTCACCCCGCTGCCACGCACATTCGGAAAAACATACCGCGCCAGAATCGCCGTCACCAGCCCGGCGACAGTAGGCGCAACCAATAGCCGCAGCTGTCCCGCATGAGGAGCCGAGCCAAGCAGCAGCACATTCAGCCACTCAATCGCCATCCGGAACGACACCACCAGCAAACCGGAGATGACACCAATAAAGATCGAGAGCAGCAGAAAGAGATACTCCTCCCGCACCGGCGCAATCTTTGCGATCTCTGCCGGCGAAGGCAGCGCAAAGCCCCGTCTCTCCTCCCTCGGTTCGACCTCCGTATTCGCGTCCTCCTTCATTCCGCTCCTCACTGTCCCATCGCCGCTGGAGACTTCGCAATCAACAGCACCAGGGCGTCATCGCCTCGCGGCGCACCGCAGACCTGACTCGTCAGCATCTCCGTGTCATACGCCAGCCCAATCTCGGTCTGTTGTCGCGACGGATCTCGCAGCAGGCTGTCCTTGATCGACTTCGGGTTGTCGTCTGCCCATCGCCTATCCAGCTCCTGCATCGCAGCAGGCAACGGGCCCGTCCCGGCAAGGTGTACCTGACAGGCCTTCCATCGGTCCTGCGCAAGCTGCCTCACATAAAGAATGCGCGACACGCGTTCGCTGTTCGAGATATCCCGCGCCGGGTCAAGCTCAAGAATCCGCCTCGCCTGTCTCAGCATTTCATCCGACGCAGAGCCCGACGCAGCCAATGAAGCACGTTCTCTCTCCCCTGCGGCTTTGGTTAAAAACTCCACAGCGCTCGCATAGTGCCCCAACCGGTAAGCCGCCTCGCCGGCCCGTTGCAGCGCGTTCAGATTTTTAGGGTCTCCCACCAAAATCTTTTCATACTGAACCAGAGCAGACCCGAAGTCTCCCGCCTGCATCATCAGGTCCGCGATTCCCCCTTTGATCGCAGGATCATCCGGGGCATTGCCCGCCGCAATCAGCAGTTCAGACTGCGCCGTCGCGAGATCCTGTTTGCTCATCAAATAACGAACCAGCTCCAGCCGGACCTCCCTCCGCCGCAGCGACCCATCACCCTCCCAGGTCCCGTAGATCGCAGCCCGGTAAGAACGGATCGCATCGGCATCATGCCTCTTCTTTGTCGCCAGCCGCGCAAGCTGCAGGTTCAACGGTCCGCTCCCCGGCTCCGTCTCCCATAGATTCAGAAAATAGGCCTCTGCCTCATCTGTATCGCCCGCCTGACCAAGTGCCTCCGCCAGCAGCAACTGGTAATCGTGATCTCCGGGAGCGTAGTCAAGAGCTGCCCGAAGACTCGCCACTGCCTGTTCCGGATGGTTCGCCGCCAGGTCCTTTACCCCCCGCGCATACCAGCGTTTCGCAAGCTCCACCCGATGCGAGGAGAAGGAGCGGAACAGAAAGAGCGTCACCAGAAAAAGCGCAATCGAGATCAGAGTCAGCCCCAGAAACACGAAGGAGTCGTGCAGAAAGAGTCTCCGCTTCGCCACCCGAACTTCGTCTTTGGAAGCCATCAAGATAAGATGCCGCTCCATGGAGCAAGCATCCCACTACAATCCCCACCCCAACCGCCTTTGAATCTCATCTCTTCTCCTGCCACTTTATTTTGATTCGATGCCATCGCGCTGCTGCGACTCCAGTTCACTCAACCTCTTCAAAGAGGCGACCAACGCAGGACCAAGTTCATTTAGTTCGCGGGCATGATATCCAGAGAGCTGATGCAGAATGCGCCTCCCTCGCGGCGTCACCCGCAACAGGACTCGTCTCTTGTCCTCTGCATCCTGCGTTCGTTCCACCAGATCTTCTTCAACGCAGCGATCCGTCAACTCGGCCGCACTGTTATGGCGAATCCCCAACCTCTCGGCAACGTAGGCAATCGTCGGCAGCGTGTCGTCAGGAACTCCCGCCACCTGGAGCAGGAGTTGGTGTTGCCGCGGCGACAGGTCGAACTTCTGTGCCGCCTGCTCGCTGAAGTGGAGGAACTGGCGAAGCCGGTACCGGAAATCAGCCAGCGACTGATGCAAGGAGTGATTCATGGATGCAGCTCTTCTGCAGAATCCTGACTCATCTCTTTATGATATGCCACCCCTTCGCGAATCATCTCCCACCTATCTGCCTATCTGCCTATCTACGAGGAACGGCAGAATCTCGGATCTATCTCGCCTCCCGCGTCGCCATCACGACCTTGGCCGTCGTCACCGCCTGCCCCACATGCCGTTGCGTATGCTCGGCGCAGTGCACCAGCAGCCCGCCGACCGTGCTCTGCAACTGCTTCCGTCCAACCCCGCGTACCTCTTCATAACTGCCCGGCTGGATCGCCAGCACACGATCCACCGACACCTCCATTGCCTTCGCAAACTCCATAAACGTAGCCTCGCGCCCGGCCCCATCCTTCATCTCCGAGCGCAGAGCCCTCATCTGCCGCTCACTCAACTGCTGCCCCTCCGCATACGTCAGCAGTCGGTCGAGAGACCGCGCGATATGCCGCAACTGGAACCCAACCGAAGGCAGCCCCAGCGGACGCGCCTCCACCTCGTCATCCGGCAGCGGAGCACACCACCGCTCCACGTCCTCCGCCGCCAGCTCCAGCGCATGCAGCACCTGTCGCCGCAACGCATCCACCTCCGTCAACGTTCCCCGCAACCATGGCTCAGCCATCAGCAGCAGACCTCCCTCTTTCTCTCGACTCGAAAATCAAAGCATCCTGCCTCGAAGTCGCGCACCAGCACATACTGGACGGCAGCATCCTCGAACATCTCGGCAAGCACCATCTCGTGGTTCCCTCCAGCCGCTCTCCGCTGCACGACAAGCTGCTGCTCCAGATCATATCCATCCAGCACCGCCGGATACTTCAGCAACTCCACCGGATAGCCGCCCTCCTCATCGAACCGCTCGCACAGCTCCGTATGGATGAATACCGGACCAGGCAATGGCACCTCCGCCAGCTTATAGAACGGATTGCAGGTAAACAGCGTCCGCCTCTCCTCTCCCACGCGGAACGGCTTCAGGCAATGGCGGCAAGGCCCATATCCTGTCGCCACCTCCGTATGCGCCGGGTGCCCATACCCTGGTGATCTCATCGTAGCCAACACCCTCTGCGCCGTCTCTGTCGGCAAAGCAATCACTCGAATCTCAGCCATCTCTTGCCTCCACGGCCATTCACCTCAGCCGTCGAAGCAAGTCTCGCCGAACCCGATCAAACCCACACTCCGTTTCTTGCTCTCAAACTCAAAGTCCCTTGCCCCTTCGAAACTCCCGCACGACCTCACCCACATCTCGATGCTGCCCATCCACGGCATCGTTCATCCCCTGCACCTCCTCCGCCGATACCTTCTCCGCCAGCCGCTCCATCGCCACCTGAATACCCGGGTGCCGCTTCAACGAGTCCTCCCGAACCAGCGGCACCGCCTGGTAAGGCGGAAAGTAGTGCCGGTCGTCCTCGAGCACCACAAACCCCAGCGCGCGTATCGGCCCATCGGTCGAGTTACCCGCCACCATGTCCACCTGCCCACCCGATAGCGCCCGATACAGCAGCCCGAGATCCATCGTCCGGGGATCCTCCTTGAACTTCAATCCGTAGGTCGCCTCCAGCCCCACCAGGCCATCCGGCCGTGACTGGAACTCGTACCCCACCCCCAGCCGCCACTCCGGCGCCCCGTCTCTTGCAAGAAGCCGCACCGCATCCGAGATCGTCTTCAACCCCATCCGCCTCGCATCGTCCCCCCGCACCACCATCGCAAACGTATCCTCGAACCCCAGCGGAGGCCCCACCCGAACTCCATACCGAGTCTGGTACAGATCCGTGACCCGACGCAGCACGGTAGCCGCGTCCCGCTGCCCCACCGGAGGCACCGGCTGCTTCAGGATCGCCGTCAGAGCCGTCCCCGTGTACTCCACATACCCATCGATCCGCCCACTCACCAGAGCCTGCTGGCAGATATAGCTCCCTGCCAGATAGAACCGCCGCTCCACCCTCTCCCCGGTGACAGCCTCGATCTCCTGAGCCAGCAACTCCCCCAGCACCACCTGCTCGGTAAAATTCTTAGCCCCAATCACCACCCGCGAAGACCGCGGCGGGGCACAACCCACCAGTAGTTGAAAGATCAGGAGAGCAAGAATGACTCTCGCTCCCTCCCATAACCTGCGCCCCCCAACTTGACAAAAATTCTCTCCAGCACAAGGGGAGCATGAGCAGGACCACCGTACCCCCGTAACGCAATCGACCCGAAAGTACAAACCTAAACTATCTACTTCGAATACTTTAGGACTTTTTGCAGGGGGTGGGGGGTACCCATCTGGCCGGATGCCCCATCCTTCGCGCCTTTGCGAAGGGTGGGATCGACGATGCCAGCCTCGCCTCACACCCTCCTCACAGCAAATCGCTTCTCCAGCAGACCCAACCCCGCATCGGCTACCAAAGCCAGCAGAGCCGCCGGAATCGCCCCAGCCAGCACTAACCCGTTATCCACACTGGCCACCCCACGAAAGATCAGCTCCCCCAATCCACCCGCCCCGATCGCCGCCGCAATCGTAGCCACCCCCACACACGTCACCGTAGCCGTCCGCAGACCTGCCAGGATCACGCTGGCCGCCATCGGGAGCTCCACCTTCATCAATCTCTGCCACGAGGTCATCCCCATCGCCTCGGCCACGTCCACCAGCGCCTCATCCACGCTCCTGATTCCCGCATACGTATTCCGCAGGATCGGCAGCAAGGCATACCCTGTCAACGCCAGAATCGCCAGCCGCGCCGCATTCTCCCCCAGCCACGGCACCGGCAGCAACAACCCAAACAGAGCTAGGCTAGGCACCGTCTGCACGACATTCGCAAACCCGATCGCCGGCCCCGCCAGCCGCCGCCTCCGCGTCAGCAAAATCCCCAACGGCAACCCAATCGCCGCCGCCAGCAGCATCGCGCTGAACGTCAGCCACAGATGCTCAAATGTCAGCCGGGCGATCTCCCACCCGTGCGCTTGAAGGAACGATATCACTCATTTTCTCCATGATGTACCGCTAGAACATAATCTTTTACATGATGGTTTTCCGACTGCAGGACCTCTCCACTCGGTAGGTCCGCCACTACCGCTCCCTCCGCCACAAACACTACCCGTCCCGCCAGATACAGCGCCTCGTCCAGATCATGCGTTACCAGCAGTACCGTCTTGCCCACTCGCTTCAGCAAGTCCCGCAGCATCCTCTGCATCTCGGCGCGTGTCAGCGGATCGAGCGCCCCAAACGGCTCATCCATCAGCAGCACCAAAGGATCTATCCCCAGCGCTCGGGCCAGCCCCACCCGCTGCCTCTGCCCGCCCGATAGCTGCCATGGATAGCGCCCTTGAAGTTCCTCGAAGTTCAGCCCGCACAGCTCCAGAACCTCCTTCGCTCGCGCCGTAGTCTCTGCTTGCGAGCGCCCCGCTAGTTCCAGGGCCAGCCCAGCGTTCCGCTCTACCGTCATATGCGGAAACAGCCCCGTCTCCTGGATCACATACCCGATCCCCCGTCGCAGTGCCACCAGGTTCCGCACGGACCCATGGGCCGCCGACACCCCACGCCCCTCCACGAGAACGTCACCAGCCGTCGGCCGAACCAGCCCATTCACCGTCCGCAGCAACGTCGTCTTGCCCGACCCACTGCGCCCCAACACAGCCGTCGTCGTCCCCGCCTCCAGTTTGAGAGAGATATCGCGCAGCAAGACACGTCCATCAGCCAGCGTGTAGCTCACCTTCGCGAACTCGACGCCAGCCGTGGGCATGTCTCTTCTCTTCTAATTGCGTCTTTTGAGATCTACTGCGCCGCCTCCGGCGCAGCCTCCGCCACAGGCTCAGTCCCAGGATGGCCTTTCACCCGTACGACCGTAATCTTCTCAAACCCTTCTTTGAAGGCGGGTGGCTTCAGGCGCTCTGCCATCTTCTGCATGACTTCGTCGGTTACCGCACGCTCACGCTTGCTGTTCCGCTCCATGCAAACAGCTAGAGGGACATCGAAGAAGACCGCCTGAACCTCATAGCCAAAGCTCTTCGCCATCTTGATCCACTGTCTCCGCTCATGCGGCGAAAGATTCGTGGCATCCACATAGTTCCAGGGCATCTTGGCGATCAGTCGGGCCCGCAGCAGGCTCCGCAGTGTCGAGAATACCAATCCCTGGTACCGCTGTTCCGTGATGTCGTCGAACAGCAGCGTCCGCAGTAAGTCACTTGATAACGGAGTCACGCCCCGTCGCTTGTACCAGGTGGTCTTACCCGACCCGGGCAGTCCGATCGTCAGCACCACATAGCCCTTAGGAGACTTCAGGGCTGTCTGTTCGGCCGGTGGAGTACCCAGTAACTCCGGCTGTGTCTCCACTTCGATCTTGCGTTCGGGTTCAGCAGCCACGGCGACCGGTTCGGCCGCAGCCACAGGGGGCGTCGGCTCCGGCACATGCACCGGGATAGACTCCGGGTACGATGGTCTAAGGGGAGCAGGCTGATTAACTGGCAGCTCCTGCCCGCTCTTTCCCGTGGACTCCGACTCATTCGGTCCACGTCTAGGGCGTCGTCTCATTTTTTCGCGCATCCAATCGCGCAGTTCGCGCATGTCACGCTTATAACACCGCGCCGAAGCCAGCCGCAAATCCCTCGCACCTTCAGCGATACTCCTCCCAATAAAATTGGGCTCTTTTTCTCTGCTGGATTACATCGTCCATTCATGGTTCTCCGCTATCTTGGCCGTTACATGAGGTGAATCATGGAAGCTCCAACTGTAGAACTCGACCGGCTACAGAGCGCCTATAAATCTCCCGTCGAGGCATGGATCACTGCCATCCGCGAAGAAGAGGCTCTGGCCTCCACCGACCACTCGGTCGCCGAAGTTGACGAATGGGAAGAAGCCGGCTCCCGCGAAGAAGAGGCCCGCAACAAGGTCAAGACTGCAAAGAAAGAGTACGAAGACGCTCTCCGCGAGATGTTCTTCAACTTCTAAAAGGAGCTAAGCCCTGCCTGGTGCGAGAGAATTCCTTGCGCAATCGCATCGACTGG
This sequence comes from Edaphobacter sp., assembly GCA_025462645.1. Taxonomy (GTDB): domain Bacteria; phylum Acidobacteriota; class Terriglobia; order Terriglobales; family Acidobacteriaceae; genus Edaphobacter. Next base: position 32,430 of record JAOAPB010000103.1, read on the forward strand.
CCTGTTCGAAGCCCCTCTAAGCCTGAGGCATTGGTTTGCGCCACCCTTGCCCCAGTGGTAGCATCCCGTTTTGATGGAGTGCAGGTCATTCCAGTGCGTTCTACAATCAATTCAAACGTTTTCTATCGGACAGGAGTAATCGCAAACATGGCAGTAAAGGTAGGTATCAACGGCTTTGGCCGCATCGGACGCAACGTCTTCCGCACAGCTCTCGGTAACCCGGACATCGAATTCGTCGCCGTAAACGACCTCACCACTCCGGCCACGCTCGCACACCTGCTCAAGTACGACTCCATCCTCGGCAATCTGTCACACGAGATCACACACGGAGCTGATTTCATCGCGGTAGACGGCAAGAAGATCAAGGTCTTCGCCGAACGCGACCCCGCCAAGCTCGACTGGGCCTCCGTAGGCGCTCAGGTCGTCGTCGAATCCACTGGCTTCTTCACCGATGCCGACAAGGCCAAGGCTCATCTCGGCTCGACCGTCAAGAAGGTGATCATCTCCGCTCCTGCCACCAACGAGGACATTACCCTCGTCCTCGGCGTAAACGACGACAAGTACGACGCCGCGAAGCACAACATCATCTCGAACGCGAGCTGCACCACCAACTGCCTGGCACCCGTCGTCAAGGTCCTCAACGACACCTTCGGCATCGCTTCGGGCATCATGACCACGATCCACAGCTACACCAACGATCAGGTCATCCTCGACACCCCGCACAAGGACCTCCGCCGCGCCCGTGCCGCCGCCCTCAGCATGATCCCCAGCTCCACCGGCGCCGCCAAGGCCCTCAGACTCGTCATCCCCGAGATGGACGGCAAGCTCGACGGCTTCTCCATGCGTGTCCCCACCCCCAACGTCTCGGTCGTCGACCTCACCTTCGTCTCCGAGAAGCCCATCACCGTGGCCTCTGTCAACGAAGCCCTGAAGAAGGCCTCCGAAGGCGCGCTCAAACCCTATCTTGGCTACACCGAAGAGGAGCTGGTCTCCTCTGACTTCAAGGGCAACCCGCTCTCCTCTATCGTCGATTCCAAACTGACCAAGGTCATCGCCAACACCGGCAAGGTCATCAGCTGGTACGACAACGAGTGGGGCTACTCCAACCGCGTCAAAGACCTTATCCTCTTCCTCGTGAAAAAGGGTCTCTGATTCGCCATCCATCCTCATGAATCGCGAAGGCCGCTCTTCTATGAGTGGCCTTCGTGCTATAGGTAAGCCACCTGACCAAAAAGACAAGATCATTTCGATATGCTTTGATTGTGTCGGGGTTAGGGTGCGGCTTGCCGGTGTAGTTGTCTGAATGGAACGATATCGTAGCGAGTTGAACTGCAGCGCAACAGAGAAGAATATGAGAGACGCGGAGAAGATCATGCGAATTACAGGCGAAATGCTCATCGGGTCACGGACAGTGCGGGGGGCACATGGCACGATTCGCGCAGTGAATCCTGCTACTGGCGAGGAGATGGAGCCAGCATTCGGCGGAGGTTCGAACGAAGATGTAGACGCAGCATGTGCTCTGGCAGGAGCGGCCTTCGATCCCTATCGCAGCACGAGTTCAGAGGTGCGGGCAAAGTTCCTCGAAGCGATCGCGCAAGGCATCATGGACCTCGGTGACGAACTGATCGAACGAGTGATGAGCGAATCCGGACTACCGTGCCCCCGCATAGAAGGAGAGCGTGCCCGAACCTGCGGGCAGTTGCGCCTGTTCGCTGCAATCATCCGTGAGGGGCGCTGGCTCAACGTGACGATCGATCCAGCGATGCCGGATCGCAAGCCTCTCCCACGACCCGACCTGAGGTCACAGAAGATTCCGCTAGGTCCCGTAGCTGTGTTTGGCGCGAGCAATTTTCCCTTGGCCTTTTCTGTCGCCGGTGGCGATACAGCCGCAGCCCTTGCGGCAGGGTGCCCTGTCGTTGCCAAATCTCACCCATCCCATCTAGGCACGTCTGAGCTCGTCGGCAGAGTAATCCAGGCGGCAGTTGCGGCATGCGCGTTACCAGAGGGGGTCTTCTCCCTTCTTGTTGGAGACGGCAACGCCGTTGGAGAGGCGCTCGTCAAGCACCCTGCAATCCAGGCCGTAGCCTTCACTGGATCTCGCAGGGGTGGCTTGGCTCTCGTAGCAGCCGCCGCAAGCCGCCCACAACCTATTCCGGTCTTCGCGGAGATGAGCAGCACAAATCCCGTCTTCCTTCTGCCCGAAGCGCTTACCGTCCGAGGTGCAGACATCGCAACGGGACTGGTCGAATCCGCGACACTCGGAGTTGGCCAGTTCTGCACAAAGCCGGGCATTGTGATCGGGATCGAGGGCCCCGCCTTCGATCAGTTCTCTACCTCTGCAGCGGCCGCTCTCAAATCAAAGGCCGCGGGCACGATGCTTAACGAGGGCATTCACAAGTCCTATCGGGCAGGGACTGCAGCGCTGTCCCGCGAGACATCCGTACATCAGATCGCCGATGGTCAGCCTCCGATAACAACGGCCTGCTCTGCCCAGGCGATGCTCTTCACCACTTCAGCGCAGGCATTCCTCTCCACGCCTCAGCTCGCGGAGGAGGTCTTCGGCCCTGCCGCGCTGCTGGTTAGCTGCAAGGATGAAGCCCAGATGTTTGCAGTCGCAGAGCATCTTTCGGGACAGCTTACCGCCACGCTTCATCTCGCCGACGAGGACCTCGCGATCGCCCGGCAACTCCTCCCGATTCTTGAGCGCAAGGCTGGTCGCATCCTCGTCAACGGGTTTCCAACCGGAGTCGAGGTCTCCCATGCAATGGTTCATGGTGGCCCCTTCCCATCTACGTCCGACAGCCGAGCGACGTCTGTCGGAGCGATGGCGATTGAACGTTTTCTCCGTCCCGTCTGTTATCAAAACTTCCCTGCCGGCCTGTTGCCCGAGGCCATGCAGGATGGCAATCCTCAGTCTCTTTGGAGAGTTGTCGATGGCAAACTCCAACAGGGCTGAGAGAACGCGCACAATGTAGCCTTCGAGGAGACGCAATCATGTCGAGCGATCCTATCCGCCCACTCTACATTCGAGTTCATCCTTCCGATAATGTAGCCATCATCGTGAATGAGGGCGGCCTGTCCGCAGGAACTCGCTTCGACTCCGGCCTCGTTCTTGCTGAGGCAATACCGGAAGCACACAAGGTGGCGCTTACCGACATTCCGCAAGGCGGCTCTGTCATCCGGTATGGTGTGGTGATCGGCCACGCCGAGCAACACATCGTCAGAGGCAGTTGGGTCCATGAGGGTATCCTCACGCTCCCTCAGGCCCCGGATCTCGATCGTCTGCCGATCGGTACCGCATTGAGTGAGCCACTGGGACCCCTTGAGGGCTTCACCTTCGAGGGCTTCGTAAACGACGACGGGTCAGTCGGCACAAAAAATATTCTCGGCATCACTACAACCGTTCAGTGCGTCGCAGCAACGGTCGACTTTGCCGTAAAGAGGATCAAAGCGGAGATCCTGCCGAAGTATCCCAACGTGGACGACGTCATCGCCATCACGCACACCTATGGCTGCGGCGTCGCAATCAACGCTCCAGGCTCAGAGATACCGATTCGCACGCTCCGCAATCTCAGTCTTAATCCCAACCTCGGTGGAGCTCCCCTTGTCGTCAGCCTCGGCTGTGAGAAGCTGCAACCGACTCAACTCCTTCCCAACAACTCGCTTCCCATTCTGTCCACGGTCCCCTACATCGTGCGCTTGCAGGATGAAGAGCATCAGAGCTTCGGCGATATGGTCTCCGCCATCATGGAGATGACGGAAAAACGCCTCATACAACTGAACGCCAGAAGCCGCACCACCAGGCCGGCGTCCGACCTTATCGTCGGGCTGCAGTGCGGAGGAAGCGATGCCTTCTCCGGAGTTACGGCAAATCCCGCTGTCGGTTACGCTGCCGATCTTCTGGTGCGCGCCGGCGCTACCGTCATGTTCTCCGAAGTCACGGAGGTCCGGGATGCCATTCATCTGCTCACGGCGCGCGCAGCCACGGAGCCTGTGGCGCGCGATCTGATTCGCGAGATGGCTTGGTACGACGCATATCTTCAGCGTGGGGGCGTCGATCGGAGCGCGAACCCCACGCCAGGCAATAAGCATGGCGGTCTTGCCAACATCGTCGAGAAAGCGCTTGGTTCCATCGCAAAGGCAGGCACCAGTCCTATTAGTGCCGTCTATGGACCAGGCGAACGAGTAAAGACGAAGGGGCTGGTCTTCGCAGCCACACCGGCAAGCGACTTCGTCTGTGGAACCCTGCAATTGGCCGCTTCCATGAACATGCATGTGTTCACCACAGGCCGCGGAACGCCTTACGGATTGGCCATGGCTCCTGTCATCAAGGTCTCCTCCCGCACTGCGCTGGCGGAGCGTTGGTCCGATCTGATCGATATAGACGCCGGCACGATTGCATCGGGCAATGAAACGATAGAGCAAGTAGGTGAAGCCATCTTTCGCTTTATTCTGGAGGTTGCGAGCGGCCGCACACAAACGTGCGCGGATCGTTGGGGATTGCATAATGAGTTCGCCTTGTTTAATCCCGCTCCGATCACCTGACGCCTTTGACAGAACAGCTCATCGCGGAGCCTCGAACCAAACCATGTTGATCTAAAACTGCCTTCCGGGGATGGATATAGTCAGTCGGCCTCGCTCGGCCATCTCCGGTATGCTATAGCGATTCTCTTTTATCTACTAATCACGAGGGCCGTGTGCGTAAAAAGAAAAGAAGTCCGAAGACTGCCGAGGATAGCAGCGCTCTAAAATCTACCCGACTCGATATCAGGGCCGTGGCAAAGCATGCAAACGTGTCCATCGCCACCGTTTCCAGGGTGACGAATCATGTTCCTACGGTAGCGCCTCATCTCGCTGAGAAGGTTTGGCAAGTAGTTAAAGAGTTGAACTATTCGCCGAACGCCCAGGCGCGAGCACTCGTTTCGGGTCGCAGCAAAGTATTTGGAGTGCTCATCTCGGAGATCACCAATCCGTTTTTCCCAGAACTGATTCAGGGGTTCGAAGAGGTCGCGGTAGAACTTGGTTATGAGCTTCTCATCGGCTCCACAAATTACAACCTCGATCACATGAAACGCTGTGTGCAGCGAATGCTCGACCGCAAGGTCGATGGCGTTGCGGTCATGACATTTGGAATCGAAGCCCCCCTCCTCGATCACTTGGCCGCCCATGACATTCCCCTTGTGTTCATCGATGTAGCGCCTAAAACTGGCCGGGTCTGCTCCATCCAGGTGGACTATGACAGTGGCATCCGACAAGCCGTACAGCACCTGGTGATGCTCGGGCATCGCGACATTGCCTTTATAACGGGACCGCTACAACTTGGTTCGGCGCAGGCTCGAAGAGGCGCCTTTCTGTCAGCCGCAAAAGGGATTGGAATAAAGAGACATTCATCCTATCTCTGTGAGGGAGATCACACCTTGGAAGGTGGAATAAATCAGGCTCAAAAACTGTTCCACCTGAAACGTCCACCCACTGCGATTATGTGTTCTAACGATATGACGGCGATGGGCGTCCTCCATGCAGCAGCCCACTGCGGACTGCGCATCCCCTCCAATCTTTCCGTAGTTGGGTTCGATGACATAGATATTGCCCGGTACTGTGTTCCTCCGCTCTCCACCGTGCGCATGTCTAGACGGAAGCTGGCCCGTGCCGCCTTCATGGCTCTCAAATCGCTCGCCGACGGAACCCCGAAAGACGATATTGTCGTTAGTACCATTCAGACGGAACTCGTGGTGCGTGAATCTACCGCTTCTCCTTCGGTACTGCAGCAAGCCGGCTAAAAACTTTCAAACGGACATGTACGAATCGAACATCAGAGATCCCAAGAGTACAATTGTCTTATGCGTTTAAGGGCTACGCTCGCGACCTTGACAGCGGTTCTTCTGCTATCGATCTCCTGCGTAGCTTCAGTCTGCGAGACATCCTGTGTTCTAAAAGTTCTTGAAACTGACTGCCATTACGCTGCCACCACCACCGTCTCAACCTCCCTTCAAAAGGGGACTCCCCAGATGACCGGGATGGATGATTGTGGAATGGCCAGCGCTGACCACTCCGTAAAACCCCCGTCCGCCACCGTCCAATCAAACGGTACTTGCAGCCACATGGTCTGCGCACAGCCTCCTGTATTGGCGAACAACGAATACAGCACCTCTGCGCAGCTGATCTCGACCCAGTATGCTGCGATCCCCACTCTTACACTCCCCGTGTCAGAGTTGTTCTCAATATTCGAGAATACTGAAGCACCGCCTCACCGAGCTCCCTCGCTCGTCTCTCTCCAGACGACTCTTCGCATCTAGACTAGAGACCCTCCAGCCGACTCTTTCAGTCGTCTGCCAGAGTGTGTCACTTGTCAACTTCCCTGACATCTGTGCTCATTCCGCGCTGCGACACTAATTTCTCAGTAATTGCATCCACGGAGTTTATTCCTCATGGCGAATCGCCGTTCGTTCCTCCAAAGTGCCTTGGGTATCGGTGCCGGGCTCTTCACCACCGATAAACTACTTGCTTCTACTCCACAAACTCCTGCACAACGCCTGAAAGAGAGCCGGTCTCGTAACAAAGGCCCAGCCTTCAACACGCCAATTGTCACAACCGATATCGGTGATCTGCCGTACACGATGGATGATGACGTGAAGGTATTTCACCTGGTCGCTCAGGCGGTGAAACAGCAGATCGGACCCAATAAAACGATCGATGCATGGGGCTTCAACGGCTCCGCGCCGGGTCCGACGATACAGGTCAACCAGGGCGACCGCGTACGAGTCATCTTTGACAACCAGCTTCCGGAACCTAGCTCGATCCACTGGCACGGCTTCGAAGATCAGATTCAGTACGATGGCCAGCCTGTCATCAGTCAGCCTGCGGTAAAGCCGGGGGGCCGCTTCGTCTACGAGTTCGATATCCATCAGGAGGGAACCTACTTCTATCACTCGCATATGGCCATGCAGGAGATGACCGGGATGCTCGGGGCCTTCATCATGCATCCGAAGGAGCCATACCAGCCACACTGCGACAAAGATTTCGTTATCAGCCTGCAGGAGTATGCCGTACTCCCAAACAACACCGTCCCTAACACGATGAGTATGGAGTTCAACTGGCTCCTCATGAATGGAAAGACAGGACCGGCGACGACGCCGCTGATCGTCCGGCTAGGGGACCGAGTAAGAATTCGTTTTGTAAATCTAGGGATGGATCATCACCCGATGCACCTTCATGGTCACACCTTTTATGTGACCGGCACAGAGGGAGGGCGAATCCCGGAGACAGCGTGGTGGCCCGGAAACACAGTCCTCGTCGGTGTGGCACAGGCGCGCAACATCGAGTTCGTCGCGAACAATCCGGGCGATTGGATGTTGCACTGCCATCTGCCCCACCACATGATGAATCAGATGTCATCGACCGTAGGCAAGATGACTCGCATGAGCGGGATAGGAGTGCCCGCTGGCTCCGACATGAGCAAAGGGATGGGGATGCTCCAGGGAGCTTCTGCAACGCCTCTCGGAGAGGACTACGGTCCAAGCCTCGGCAGAGGCATGGGCATCGGTAGCACCTCCGATATGGCCACGACCAACGGCCCCTTATCCGAAGCAAAGGCTCACGCCGCCATGCAGGGCATGCAATACGGCTCAGAACACAACATGGCGGGAATGGACATGAGCGACATGCAGAGCGATATCGCTCCGAACGCAAATGATGTCCCAAACTTCCCCCAGGACGCCTACATGGAAGGCCCAATGATGGCGATGGACAAGATGGTGGATCGACCGGAGAACCATGGCCTGAACGCCGGTTGGAGTCAGTACATGCAGGGCATGATGACCTTCATCCGTGTACTGCCCCCAGACAAATACGAGGAGGTCATCTCGCGCATGCAGCAGGCCAAACGGGCGAACGATCCCTACGCATCCCTTCTCAACCGCGGCTGACGCAGCTACTCAGGAGAACCGACAAATGAAGATTTCCATCATGGCCGCCACCTTCGTCCTCGCGGCAAGTGCCCTGGCACAAGACCAATCGATGCCAGGCATGCAGATGCCGGCAGAACCGACTGCTCCACCTCAACACCACCACGCACCCGGCATGAAGATGGACACTCCTGCCCCTCAACACGATATGCGCGGCATGGACATGAGCCAACACACTCCGGCAGTACAAACGCCGGCGAGCGGGTCCATCACCCACTCCACCATGACACTACAGGAGCCGGAGAATCCCTCGAACATAACCGGCAACAATCTTCCCGCGCCGGAGCTGCTCAAAGATGTAGTCTCACGGCCAGCAAAGAGACTCGCCGACTTTCTAGCAATGGCAGATAAGTCTAATCCAACCATCGCGCAGGCGAATGCTCTCGTGCAGCGCTCTGCTGCTCAGGCACGACAGGCAGGCCTCTACCCCAACCCCACCGTCGGCTATCAGGGAGAACAGATCAGAGGCGGAAGCTATGGCGGCGGCGAGCACGGCGGCTTCGTTCAGCAGACGGTCGTCCTCGGCGGCAAGCTCGGCCTCCGTCGCGGCATCTACGAGCAGCAGAAGCAATCGGACCAGATCGGCGCCGAGGAACAGACGCTTCGCGTCCACAACGACATAACCCAGGCGTTCTACGCGGCACTTACAGCGCAGGCCCTCGTGGACGTTCGCCGGAGTCTCCTCGGTCTCACTCTCGATGCAGTCCAGACAGTTCATCAACTTGCGAATGTCGGCCAGGCAGATGCACCCGACATCCTCCAGTCCGAAGTAGAAGCGGAGCAGGCGAAGGTCGATTACGTCACAGCACAACGCCAGTTTCTCCAGAGCTTTCGAATGTTGGCCTCTATAGCCGGACAGCGGGATATGCCCGTCGCCCCATTGCAAGGTGATCTGCAACATCCACCCCAGATCGACGCAGAGCATGAGATTGCCAATATCATTGCGAACAGCCCAGAGGTACGCCGAGCCCAGCAGGAGGTTGCCGTAGCCGAGGCTCGACTCAAAGCTGCGCATCGCGAATCGATACCGGATCTTCAGCTGCGTGCAGGCGAGCAATATAACGGAGAACTCGTTCGCGAGAACCCCAACCTCCCCGCGGGAGCTCAGAGCTTCGTCACCGCCGGTATTAACATACCGTTGTGGAATCGCAATCAAGGCAATACCAGTGCAGCAACCGTCGAGATGGAGCGTGCACGCCAGGGCGTCGTTCGCACCCAACTCTACCTGCAGCACGAAGCTGCACCTCTAGCCCAGTCGTATGAGTCGGCTCGGTTCGAAGCGGAGCGGTACAAGACGGAGTTGATCCCGAGGGCTAAGCGAGCCTATGAACTCTACCTCGCGAAGTATCAGAATATGGCCCAGGCATATCCGCAGGTACTCGTCTCTCAACGCACACTATTTCAGTTACAGGTAGGCTATCTGATGGCTCTTCGCGAGACGTGGACGGATGCCATTGCCCTGCAAAACTTCACTCTTACCGGCGGTTTAAGTGCGCCGCAATCCAGTGGTTCGCCCAGCACCTCCCTCAACCTGCCTAATGGAGGCGGTGGTATCGAGTAACGATGATATCTGTAGTGCTTGTGTGGAAAGCGGTTGCAGCTGTCGACGAAGCAACTGTAATGCCGCTCCGCCTCGTGCGTCAGCAGCAATATAGGATCAGGAGGAAACTATGGACTGCTGTGAAAATTCCGACGACAAGGTAAAAGACCCGGTCTGCGGCATGACCGTCGACCCTACCAGGGCTGCAGCAACCGTGGAGCATCAGGGAACCAGCTTCTACTTCTGCAGCCAGGGCTGCGCAACAAAATTTCGCGCTACATCTGAGAAGTACCTGAAACCCAAGCCATCTGTAGTCCCGTCCCGTTCTCCTATCAAGGCAGAGCAGCAGACGCAGTACATCTGTCCAATGGACCCTGAAGTCAGCAAGCTAGGTCCGGGCAGTTGTCCAAAGTGCGGAATGGCTCTCGAGCCAGCCACAATCTCGGCTCCTTCTTCGCGGACAGAGTACACCTGCCCAATGCACCCTGAGATCGTGCGAGCGGAGCCGGGAAGCTGCCCGATCTGCGGCATGGCGCTGGAGCCGCGAGAGATCACTGCCGAAGAGGTAAACCCGGAGTTCGTCGATATGAGCCGCCGCTTCTGGGTGAGCGTGGCTCTATCTGCGCCCATGCTTGCATTCATGTTCGCTCAGATGCTCCCTGGGCAACTCATCGAACGCTTGATTCCATCCCGCGCATGGGCCTTCGTCGAGTTCGCTCTCGCGACACCGGTCGTTCTCTGGTGCGGGGCTCCATTCTTCGCACGTGGCTGGCAGTCGATCCGCAATCGCAGTTTGAATATGTTCACACTCATCGCGCTGGGGACTGGAACAGCCTACGTTTACAGCCTGGTGGCAATATTTTTCCCGGCGCTCTTCCCTGCGGCTTTTCGAGACCCAACCGGGCAAGTGGCCGTTTACTTTGAGCCAGCGGCAGTCATTACAGCTCTTGTCCTGCTTGGCCAAGTGATGGAACTGCGCGCGCGCAGCCAGACAAGCGGCGCCATTCGAGCTTTATTGGGGCTAGCTCCAAAGACAGCCAGACGTATCGAGCAAGACGGACATGAGGCCGACGTCCCTCTCGATCAAGTTGCAATCGGGGATAGGCTGCGCGTTCGCCCTGGCGAAAAGATCCCAGTCGATGGAGTCGTTCTCGAGGGTCACAGCTCAGTCGATGAGTCGATGATCAGCGGCGAGTCGATTCCAGTGGAAAAGAATGTGAATGCAAAGGTCATCGGCGGAACAGTCAATGGAACCGGCAGCTTCATCATGAAGGCAGAGCGCATCGGGGCGGATACCCTGCTCTCCCAGATTGTCAGCATGGTCAGCCAGGCACAGCGTACACGAGCACCCATTCAGCGTCTTGCGGATCGTGTATCGGCCTTCTTTGTTCCCGTGGTGATCGGCATCGCACTCATCACCTTTGCTGTCTGGTTCATAGTCGGCCCCGAGCCGCGCTTCGCACACGCGCTCGTAAACGCGGTGGCGGTGCTCATCGTGGCCTGCCCCTGTGCCTTGGGCCTCGCCACTCCCATGGCGATCATGGTGGGCACTGGCCGGGGCGCTCGAGCAGGTGTCTTGATTCGGAATGCGGAGGCGCTTGAGATCCTCGAAAAAGTGAATACTTTGATCGTCGACAAAACCGGGACGCTCACCGAAGGCAAGCCCAGACTCGACTCCGTCGTTCCGATCAATAGCCAGAACGAAGACAGCCTCCTGCAGCTTGTCGCAAGCCTGGAGCAAGCGAGCGAGCACCCCTTGGCGCAATCCATCGTCAACGGAGCGAAGGCGCGTGGGCTGGTCCTTCTGCCCGTAGCGGAATTTCGCTCCATCACCGGCAAAGGTGTTCAAGGCGACGTCTCCGGTAAGAAGGTCGTCGTTGGAAATGCGGACCTGCTTCGCGAGTTGTCTATCGATCCGGAGGGGCTCGATGCGCAGGCTGAGCAAATGCGGGAACAGGGCCAAACTGTCATGCTCGTAGCCGTCGACGGGAGAGCCGCAGGCCTACTCAGCGTCTCCGACCCAATCAAGAGTTCAGCACCGGAGGCAGTGAAGGAGCTGAAAGCAAGCGGCCTCAAACTGCTCATGGTCACCGGGGACAGCCCAACAACAGCTGCCGCGGTAGCCAACAAACTCGGCATCGACTATCGAGCCAACGTTCTTCCGAACCGGAAGGCGGAGATCGTCAAGGCCATCCAGGCCGAAGGCGGTTTGGTCGCGATGGCCGGGGACGGGATCAACGATGCCCCTGCGCTGGCACAGGCACAAGTGGGCATTGCGATGGGCACAGGAACAGATGTGGCAATGGAGGCAGCGGGCGTGACGCTTCTGAGGGGCGACCTGCGCGGCATCCTGCGGGCCCGGCGGCTCAGCCGATACACCATGCGAAACATCCGGCAGAATCTCTTCTTCGCATTCATCTATAACGCGCTGGGCGTCCCGATCGCTGCGGGAGTGCTCTATCCATTCTTCGGGTGGTTATTAAGCCCCATGATCGCCGCTGCCGCTATGAGTTTCAGCTCTGTGTCGGTAATTGCAAACGCCTTGAGGTTGCGGAACACGAAACTATGACGCACTCCAGCCATGAGACTAGTGCCCCGATTAGCGACTGTGACACGAACCAACTCAATTAAATCTCTGCGTCAACACCGAGTAATAACTCTGACTCCAGACACCTCATCTATCGCCAATCCCCGCCGATAGGGTACGTAAGACGGCGAGCACTGCGATCAACCACAGACCCCCCGCCGCAGCCCCGACCAGGCGGAGTCTGAGAGAAGAGATGACTGAATGGCGCATTTGATGGACGAACCGAAGCAGGGTGTATTTATCTCCGCCGTAACCGACACAGCGATTCTGGATCAAAGCGTCGAAGAAGTACTGGGGCTGATGTTGGGCGTCCCCGTCAGCGTGGCGGCTGATGTGAGTGGCGCCGACTACGATGCCATGACGCTCACCGCTGTCATAGGCCTCGCCGGTGCTCTTAGTGGCGCATACACGGTGCTCGTGCGCGCGGAGGCCGCCATGCAGATGACTGCCTGTATGGTAGGCATGGAGGTCACCTCAGTCGACGAGACGGTACTCGACGGTCTCGGCGAGATCACCAACATGCTGGCCGGAGCATGGAAGTCCAAGATCTCCGGGTTGAACGCCGCCTGCCTCCTCTCGGTGCCAACCGTCGTCACCGGCACCCAGTACGAGGTCCACAAGAGAACCTCCGCCTTCCGCCTCACCAGAAGCTACCACTTCAACGATTACTTCTTCACCGTAAGCATCTACGGGGAGAACCCGTAGCCCGCCACCTGTTTCCTGCCCTCCATTCTGCTAGCATCGAAGTTTGGCCCCCATGATGACTAGCCCCAGCACAGAAGCCCCCATTCGCGTCCGCATCGCTCCTTCACCGACCGGCGACCCTCACGTCGGCACCGCCTACATCGGCCTGCTCAACTACATCTACGCTCGCCAGCGCGGCGGTCAGTTCGTCCTCCGCATCGAGGACACGGACCGCACCCGCTTCGTCTCCACCTCCGAGCAGATGATCTTCGACTCCCTCCGCTGGCTCGGCCTCACCTGGGACGAGGGCCCTGACGTCGGCGGCCCTCATGGCCCCTACCGCCAGTCTGAGCGTACCGAGATCTACCGCCAGCACGCCGACCTGCTCCTCGCCAACGGCACCGCCTACCGCTGCTTCTGCACCGCCGAAGAGCTCGACGCCGTCCGCAAACAGCAGATCGCCGCCAAGCTCCCGCCCCGCTATCCCGGAACCTGCCGCCATCTAACGCCCGAGCAGATCGAAGCCAATCTCGCCGCAAACAAACCCTTCGTCATCCGCATGGCTGTCCCTCCACACAACGGAGACACCACCGCCTCCACCACCTTCCGCGACGAGCTCCGCGGCGACATCACCTTCGACCACAACAACGTCGACGATCAGGTCCTGATGAAGTCCGACGGCTTTCCCACCTACCACCTCGCCAATGTCGTCGACGACCACCTCATGCAGATCACCGATGTCATCCGCGCAGAGGAGTGGATCTCTAGTACCCCCAAGCACGTCCTCCTCTACAAAGCCTTCGGCTGGCAAACGCCCCGTTTCTGGCACATGCCGCTTCTGCGAAATCTGGACAAGTCAAAGATCTCCAAGCGCAAGAACCCCATCTCGCTCGTCTTCTACCAGCAGGCCGGCTTCCTCCCCCAGGCCATCATCAACTTCCTCGGCCTCATGGGCGGCGGCATGCCCGCCGACATCAACGACGGCACCGAGCAGTTCACCCTCACCGAGATGGTCGAGCACTTCGTCTTCACCAACATCCGCCTCGGCGGCCCCGTCTTCGACCTCACCAAGCTCAAGTGGCTCAACGGCGAGTACCTCCGCAGGCTCACCCCCGAAGCCTTCTACGCCGAGCTGCGCAGAACCATCCTCTCCGACGCCTACCTCAGCCAGATCGCTCCCCTCGTCCAGCAACGCATCGAGATCCTCGGCCAGTTCGGGGACCTCACCGGCTTCTTCTTCCGCGACGATGTTATGCCTCCGCAAGAGGTCTTCCTCCCCAAAAAGCGCACACTTGAGGAGACCCTCGCCTTCGCTGCCGACCAGCTCACCCTCCTCGAAGGCACCGACTGGACCACCGAGGCTTTGGAGCCAGCCCTAAAAAAACTTGGCGAAGAGAAGTCCTGGTCCGTCAAAGAGAACTTCATGCTCCTCCGCGCCATCATCACCGGCAGCACCATGTCGCCGCCCCTGCTCGAAAGCCTCGTCGTCTTCGGCAAAGCCCGCAGCCTCGACCGCATCCGCCGCTTCCTCGACACACAGAAGAAGCAAGCCGCCACAAAGAAGTAGAGCGACCGGAGATCAAGCGTATGCGAGTTGCGATTATTACAGGCGCGGCCCAGGGCATTGGGCGTCGTACAGCAGAGATCTTTGCAGCGGCAGGCTACTCGCTTGCCTTGATGGATCTCCGATCCTGCGACTCGACCTTGGCTATCGTTCGCACGCATGGCGCCGATGCAGAGGAGTTCATCGGAGATATCTCCGATGAAGCTACGGTGACGCGCTCCGTGGAAGCAGTGCGAACCCGCTGGGGGCGCGCCGACGTTCTCGTGAACAACGCTGGAATCAGCTTTATCTCTCCAGCAGAGGCCGTAGAGGTGCAGGCATTTCGCCGCGTGCTCGAGGTAAATCTCATTGCGCCATTCCTCCTTGCGAAGGGCTTCGGAGCCATGATGCTCGAGCAACAGATCGGAAGCATCGTGAATGTCGCATCCATCGCAGGGCTTGTGGGCATCAGCGATCGTACGGCATATAACGCGTCCAAGCATGGACTGATCGGATTAACGCGCACCCTCGCAGCGGAGTGGGGAGGGCGTGGTGTACGCTGCAATGCGGTCTGTCCCGGATGGGTCAAGACGGAGATGGATGTAGCCGATCAGGCAGGCGGAGGCTACTCCGATGAAGACATCATCGGTCGTAACCCGATGGGCCGTTTCGCGTCACCGGAAGATATCGCTCGCGCCATATTGTTTCTGGCCGATCCCGAACAGAGCGGCTTTATCAATGGTCAGGCACTCCCGGTCGACGGGGGGTGGACGACCGATGGAAGCTGGCAGACTCTGCGCATGCGCCACCGCTAAGTCACCCTAAACGGTCGATACCAGAGCGTCTCGACGCAACAGGAAGAGCTAACCGTTCTTGAACATCTGCTTGATCCCCCGCAGAGCCTGCCGCGTCCGCTCCTCGTTCTCGATCAACGAGAACCGCACATGCCCATCTCCATGCTCGCCAAACCCAACGCCGGGACTGACAGCCACCTTGGCTTCCAGCAGAAGCTTCTTCGAGAACTCCACCGAACCCATCGCACGATACTGCTCAGGAATCTTTGCCCATGCGAACATCGTAGCCTTCGGCAGATCGACCGGCCAACCCAGCTTATTCAGCCCCGGCACCAGCACATCTCGCCGAGCCTTGTAGTTCTCGACGATCTCTCTAACGCAATCCTGCGGGCCCTCCAGGGCGGAGATGGAGGCCACTTGAATCGGCGTAAACGTCCCATAGTCGAAGTAGCTCTTGATCCGTCCCAGAGCTGCAACCAGTTTGGAATTCCCTACCATGAAGCCAACCCGCCATCCCGGCATGTTGTAGCTCTTCGACAACGTAAAGAACTCAACAGCGATGTCTTTGGCCCCTGGAACCTCAAGGATGCTGGGCGCGCGATACCCATCGAATACAAGGTCCGCATACGCAAGGTCATGCACGATGTAGATTCCCAGCTCCTTGCACAGCTCCACAATCCTCTCAAAGAAAGGCAGGTCCACGCACTGCGTCGTAGGATTCGCCGGGAAGTTCAGGATCAACAGCTTGGGCCGCGGCTCCATGCGCGGCAACTCATACTCAAGCTTCGCCAGCACTTGTTCTGCGCAGGAGTCTTCAATCGCGATGCTCTGCACCTTCGACCCCGCAATCACGGGTCCGAAGATATGAATTGGATAGCTCGGATTCGGCACCGCAACCGTATCTGCGTCGTCCAGAACAGCCAAGCAAAGGTGCGCGATGCCCTCCTTAGAGCCGATGGTGACAATCGCCTCCGTCTCCGGATTGAGATCGACGTTGTAGCGAGTCTTGTACCAGTTGCAGATCGCCTTCCGCAGCCTCGGCACGCCCCGCGACAGCGAATACCGATGCGTCTGCGTCCGCTGCGCAGCCTCAATCAGCTTGTCGACGATAGCCTTCGGTGTTGCGCCATCGGGGTTTCCCATCCCGAAATCGATAATGTCCTCGCCGCGCTTGCGTGCCGCAGCCTTCAACTCACTGGTTATGTTGAACACATATGCCGGCAGTCTCGTCAGCCTTCTAAACTCGTCCATCGCGTCCCGCTTGCTCCCCAACCAATCGTCTCAGTCAATAATGCCATCGCCATGAGGTAAAGAATCACCCGCCTGAACAAAGTTGCTCGTTGTGCCTTAATTGCAACCACCGAAGCCACTTACTTTGCCGTAAAGATCACCTGTACCGGGAGGCTCTTCGGTGGATAGCACGCCGCATTGTCGCAGGCCTGATATCGCAGCGTCCCTTCCACGGTATGGGCTCCTGCCTCGGCCACCACTGGCAGCTTCACCGTGAACGCGCCCGAGTAGACGTCCAGCTTCTCGCTTGGATCGAAGCTGAAGCTGTAAGCCGTTCCCACCGGATACTCCAAAGCCTCCGCCTTCACTCCAGCCGCTGGCTGGAGTGTGAGCTTCGTCGGAATCAGCAGCTCCGATTTAGGCGTGTGGGAGTTCACATGAAAGCCATCCTGCACGCGAAAGTGCAGCTCCAGAACCCCCCGCTTCCCTGCCTTCACGCTCTGAGGCTCGGCTGCGAACGTCACATACGACTTCGGCTTTGCGGCCGGGGCATCAAGACTACCCATCTGCCCCAACAACGACCCCGAATAGACCAGCATCCCTGCAACCATCGCGCCCAGTCGCATCACTGCCCACCCGCCGCAACCGTAGTCGTTCCTGAAGCAATGGTCTTCTTGATATGAGCCTCAATCTCATCCTTCGACCCAAGACCGGCCGTCTCTTCCACAACTACGCCGTTCTTATCGACATAAAAAGACATCGGCAGAACATCGAGCCCGCCATAAGCCTTCTCAACCTTCTCATCCACCAGCAAAATCGGGTAGCTCACGCCCGCCTTCTGCGCCACCTTTGCGATGGCATCTTTACCAGCATCCACATCGTCGGCAAGCCCAAGAATCTCAAACCCCTGCGCTGCATATTGCTTGCGGAGCTCCTCGAACCACGGCATCTCCACCTTGCAAGGCCCACACCACGTAGCCCAGAAGTTCACCAGCACGGCCCGTCCCTTATAGTCGCTCAGCGAGACCTTCTTGCCTTCGAGAGTCGTCAGCGTAAAGCCAGGAGCAGCCTTGCCACGCAGATGCGGAGCCTCACCTTCACCGGCGGCAGCCTGCCCGCCCTTCTCGGGAACTAGCACCATACGGCTCTCCTGAGCCTTCTGCATCGCCAGGCGGCGCTCCCGCAGGTTATGCCATCCTGCCCACAGCAGCATCGAAACCCCAACCACCATCACACCAAGAACCAGCGCGCTCCGTTTCAATTTGGACGTCCTTCCGGCAGGCGCTCTGCGCCAACCCTTGTAGCTTCAGTTTAGACGCAAACTCACCCCAAATGCTCCGGCAAGGATCTCCCCAGGATGCTAACCGCTCTGCTAGCATCGACATGGTCCGGCAACCATGTCCAATAAAGCCTCCATCCCCTCCGATCCCATCCGCCCATCCGACTTCGTGCGCATCGAAGCACGAGCCCTGCTGGAGCTCTCCATGAGACTCGATGGCGCCATGCTCGTCCCCTTCAACCAGGCCGCCGATCTTCTCCTCCAGTCGGCTACCGGCCAGAGCCGCATCATCGTCACCGGCATCGGCAAGAGCGGCATCATCGCTCGCAAGATAGCCGCGACCCTTCGCTCCACCGGCACCGCAGCTCACTTTCTCCACCCCGCGGAGGCCGTCCACGGCGACCTTGGAATGCTCTCCCGCGGCGACACTGTTCTCGCGCTCTCCTCCAGCGGCGAAACCGAAGAGCTCCTGCGCCTTCTTCCTCTTCTCAAGCGCCTCGCCGACAAGCTCATCACCCTCTGCGGCTGTTCTACCTCTACCCTCGCCCAGGCCAGCGATATCGTCCTCGACACCAGCGTCTCTACCGAGGCCTGCCCCCTCAACCTCGCTCCCACCGCCTCCACCACCGTCATGCTCGCCCTCGGCGATGCCCTCGCCCTTGAGGTAAGTCGGCGTCGCGGCTGGAAGGAAGAGGACTTCGCCGAACTCCACCCAGGGGGCCGCCTCGGCAAACGGCTCGCCCGCGTCCGCGACCTCATGCACTCCGGCGACGCCCTCCCGCAAGTTTCCGCCATCACGCCCATGCCCCAGGTTATCTACGAGATGTCCCGCAAGAAACTCGGCATGACCACCGTCCTAAGCAATGAGGACAGCACCCAAGGCAAGCTCCTCGGTATGATCTCCGACGGCGACCTCCGCCGCCTCCTCGAACACGACGGCCCCCACGCGCTGGAGCGCACCGCCGGCGACATCATGAACTCCCATCCCCGCACCATCAACGGAGACGCCTTCGCCTCCTCCGCGCTTGCTCTGATGGAAGAGAAAAAGATCACCTCGCTCATCGTTACGGACGAGGACGGTCTAGCGCAGGGCGTCCTGCACCTTCACGATCTATGGACAATTAGCCTGCTTTGACACAGAAAGTTACAGACGCGGCGCATCGCCTGCTGCCTCTTCAATGTGATGATGCGGAAGTGCCTGCAACAGCTCTGTCGTTCGTCGAACCAGACGACTAGGCTCTGCCGAACTTGTAGCATTCAGGTCGGTCTCCCTGTACGGCCTCTCCACCGCCCCATCGAAGACCACCTGCAAGGTTCTGGTCTGCGGCCAGTGCCGACGAACTATGTCGATGATCTGGGCTGCCTCCTGGTCGGACAGCGTATGGCAAAGAACCACCAGATCGAACTTCTCCGTTCTGATAATCTCTCGAGTCTCGCTTGCGCTGCAGCAAACGACACTCGCGCCTGTCTTTCCCAGTACCGCGGCTCGTGTTCCAAGCAGTCGAAAATCATTCCCGGCTAACAGTATTTTGGGCATGGCTTCCCTTTGCATCGATCCCAATCTGGAGCTCGTAGCCCGTAAATAACGCGAGATCTATCTTGAGGCTCGAAGAGATACTAAGCTGATCGGCACGACACTTTCTGTCGTTTACCCGACATATCGCAATACATAATCCCTGAAGCGCCAGCGGCTTGTCGATCAGCTTGCTCTTAGATGTCCGAAACGGATGAGCAGCGCCCTGCGCGCTGCGATATCGGATGGGCAACTCTCCGGCCTCTTCCGCCGCGGACTCGATTTGCTCTGTCCATCGGCAAACATCTTTGCTGGACTATATCTCGTCTGCCGGTTCAGCAGTTCGCTTATGCTACGAATCAGACAATCAGGTTCTACAAATGTTTTGGCGTCATAGTCAATTCCGGCATCCTGTTGCTCTCCTGCCGCCTCTGACACCAACAATAGGACCAAAGTCTTCGATCCACGCGCGTGGGCAGATTCGGTAATCGGCAAAGCGTCGCGACGGCACACCGAATGACATAGAACGATAAGGTCAAACTCCCACTCTGCGATAAACTTCAACGCCGACGCCGCAGAGGAGCATAGAACATTGGCTCCCGTCTTCCGCAGCACCTGGGCCCGCGTCTTCAAAAGGTCGAAATCTTCGCCGACGGAAAGAATAGTCACCATGGAAACCTCCCGCAGAAGCACTCTCACTGGCGATCTCGCATAGTCCGCAGCGGAAAACTCCTGGCGTGGAAAGAAGTTAAAGTGTTCGATCGAAATTCGTCTGTCGGATGCTAGACATAAATCAAACTTCCATTTGGACCGCGCTTCAGAATTCGCTCGTACGACTCGCATACGATCCCATAACATTCGCAAGCAACCTTCGCCAGATTGTGCCGATCAAGGATATGTATCTTCCCTCGGCTGTATCCAATAAACCCAGCCCGCTGCATTGCGCTCGCCGCCACCGTTACAGTCGACCGCTGCACGCCAAGCATCTGCGCCAGGAACTCTTGCGTCAGGTTCAACTCCTCCGACTCCATGCGGTCGGCCGATGTCAGCAGCCAGCGCGCCAGCCTGCCTTCTACCTCATGCATACGATTGCACAGGACCGACTGCGTCACTTGAACCAACTGCAGATACGCAAACTTATGCACTAAGCTCCGAAGCTCCCCGCCCTTCATGAACTCATCGCGGATGATCGAGGATCGAATGCGAAGGCCGCTCCCTGGTCCCTGGATAAGCACAGCATGCGACATCTGCGGCTGATCCAAAAATGCAGGTAACCCGGAGAATCCCTCCCGACCGATCACTCCAACCTCGACCGATTCGCCCTTCGTCGTCAGGGCATCCGTCGAGATTAAACCGCTATTCAAAAAATACACATACTCGATCGCCTCATTGGGCTCAGATAGCTTCTTTTCCAGCGGAAGGTCTACCGGTACCAGGAACCTTGCGATAGACGCATATTCGGCTTCTGGCATCTGTGCCAATATGATGTTTCGGGGTCGGGACGACGCCCCCCCCGTGGTGCGTTGGCTGAGCAACTGTTTTTCCTTTGCGCGAGAAGATCATCTCTGGCCGCAAAGACTGGTTGCCCTCACAACGGTATGCGAGGAGTCATGCGATTAGCACGAGCCTACTCTCTTATGACCAGCAATGTATGTCGGCTGGAGTACATAGCTAAGTTATGTCGGCTGAATGACATAAACCCCGCCACGAACTACTCGGGAGAAAGAGGAAATTCTCGTATCTTGACCCACCTCAGCACTTGAAGGAGCTGCTGCCCAGTAAATATCCCCCAGGTCGCTTCCCGGTTTAGAATCAGTTCATCCTCAAAAGCCTGCGCATCTCATCGCAGCGGGCACGAAAGTGTCTCTTTTGCCCATGCATCGCTGGTCGCAACTGTTTATTCCCACCCTTCGTGAAGCCCCTGCAGACGCCGAAGTCGCCAGCCACAAGCTCCTCCTCAGAGCCGGATACATCCGCCAGCTCGGAGCCGGAATCTACAGTTATCTTCCCCTCGGTAACCGCTCCATCAACAAGATCATTGCCATCGTCCGCGAGGAGATGGATCGCATCGGCCAGGAGTTCCTCCTCCCCACCCTCCATCCCCGTGAGCTGTGGGAGGAGTCCGGCCGCTGGTCCGTTATGGGCGACAACATGTTCCGCCTCAAGGATCGCAAGGGTGCCGACCTCTGCCTCGGCATGACCCACGAAGAGGTCATGACTTCCATCGCCCGCAACGAGCTTCGCAGCTACAAACAGCTCCCGCAGATCTGGTACCAGATCCAGACCAAGTTCCGCGATGAGCCTCGCCCCAAGGCCGGCCTCCTTCGTGTCCGCCAGTTCATCATGAAGGACGCCTACTCCTTCGACATCGACGAGGCTGGCCTCGACCTCAGCTACAACAAGCACTTCGACGCCTACACGAGAATCTTCAACCGTTGCGGCCTGACCTTCCTCGCCGTCCACGCCGACTCCGGCGCAATGGGAGGCTCAGGAAGCCAGGAGTTCATGGTCTACACCGACGCCGGTGAAGACCTCATCGCCAGCAGCAGCTCCGGCTATGCCGCAAACCTCGAGAAAGCCACAAGCCTGCTTGCTCCGATCGAGGACCTCGCACCCACCGGAGACGGCCAGCCCGAACTCATCCACACCCCCGGCCAGCGCACCATCGAAGAGGTCGGAGCCTTCCTCGACACCAAGCCCCAGCATCAGATCAAGACCATGGCCTACATCGCCGAGCTACCGAAAGCCGATCACGCCAAGCTCGGCAAGTCTCGCCCCGTCATCGTCTTCCTGCGTGGCGACCACTCCCTCAACGAAGCCAAGCTCGGCGCCATCACCGGAGGCGAACTCCGCCCCATGACACTCGAGGAGTTGCAGTCCACCTTCAATGCTCCAGCAGGCTATCTCGGTCCAATCGGCATCGAAGCCGCGCCACACCCAAAGAAGCCCGGCACCCTCGTCATCCTCGATAAGGCTCTCGAAGGCCGCACCAACCTCATCGCCGGGGCCAATAAGGAGGAGTACCACCTCCGCAACGTCACGCCCATCCGCGACTTCAAGCCGACGGTCATCGCCGACGTCCGCAATATCCTCGAAGGCGAAGGCTGCCCCATCGACGGAAGCCCCCTGCGTCTCGGCAAGGCCGTCGAGATCGGCCACATCTTCAAACTCGGCTATAAGTACTCGAAGTCCATGGGAGCCACCGTCCTCAATCGCGACGGCAAGGAGGTCACCCCGATCATGGGCAGCTACGGCATCGGCATCGAACGCATCCTCACCGCGGCAATAGAGACCTCAGCCGCGGCGAACGACGGCTCAGCCTACGCGCTGCACCCCGCCATCGCTCCCTTCCAGGTCGTCGTCACCATCACCAACATCGGGGATGCATCCCTCCTCGCCGCTGGCGAAAAGGTAGCCGCCGACCTCACAGCCGCTGGCCTCGACGTCCTTCTCGACGATCGCGACGAACGCGCCGGAGTTAAGTTCAAGGACGCCGAGCTCATTGGGATCCCCTATCGCGTCAATATCGGCCGCGGAGTCGCCGAAGGCAAAGTCGAGTTCGTCGACCGCCTCCAGAACCTCAACCAGGACATTGCCATCAATGACATAGCAACCCAGGTCTCTAATCAGGTAACCTCTGCCCTGAGCCAGTCGCTAGCGCCAGCGGCTCTTTAAGCGTCCAACGAAAGAGACCTTTGCCAGTTAAACTCAAATACGGCGGCACCGGTACAGCGAAGTCTACTGACTTCCGCAACCGCATTCTGCGTGGCGTCCTCGTGGTGGCTCTCGCCTGCCTCCTCATCTTCGCCGCGGTCTTCGGCTACTTCTATTACAAGTACCAGAAGGTGGTGGACGATCGTCTGGCCTCCGGTCCGATCTTCGCCAACGTATCCCAGATCTATGCCGCACCTCGCGAGGTGCGTGACGGCCAGAAGCTCTCCGCCTCCGCCATCGCCACCGACCTCCGTCAGGCTGGCTACAACAGCAACACCCAGCTCGGCACCTTCCAGCTCAATGGCGACAGCATCTTCATCAAGCCCGGCCCCCAGAGCTTCCACACTACCGATGGAGCCACCATCACCACCACAGGCGGCGTCGTCAAGAACATCACCGCGGAGAACGGCGCGGCCCTCAGCGCCTACGAGCTCGAGCCCCAACTCATCACCGCTCTCTCCGAAGATAAGAACCGCACCAAGCGCCGTCTTGTCAGCTACAAGGAGATCCCGCCGCGCCTCGTGCAGGCCGTCACCTCCATCGAAGACCGTCGCTTCTTCGATCACGGAGGCGTCGACTACCACAGCATGCTCGGCTGGGTCTGGCACGACCTGCGCGGAGATCGCCGCTGGACCGGCGGTGGATCCACCCTCACCATGCAACTCTCGCGAGGCATCTTCCTCTCGCCCGAGCGCCGTATCAAGCGCAAGCTCATCGAGATCCTCATCACCTTCCAACTCGAAGCTCGCTTCACCAAACAGCAGATCTTCGAGATGTACGCCAACCAGATCAACCTTGGCCACCGTGGAAGCTACGACATCAACGGCTTCGGCGAGGCATCGCAGGCCTTCTTCGGCAAGGACCTCAAGCAGCTCGACACCGCAGAGTGCGCCCTGCTCGCCGGAACCATCCAGAGTCCCAGCCGCCTCAACCCCTACCGCCACCCCGAGCGCGCCATGGCACGCCGCAATATCGTTCTCGACTCCATGGTCGAGACCGGTGCCATCACCGCTGCTGAAGCTACCCGCGCTAAGGCCGAGTCCCTCCGCCTGGCTCCCCCCAACGTCGACGCCAGCGAAGCCCCCTACTTCGTCGATCTCGTCCACGACCAGCTCGTCCAACGCATCAGCGATCAGGACCTCGCCCACCAGAACCTCCGCATCTACACCTCGCTCGACCCCGAGCTCCAGCGAGCCGCCTCCGAAGCCGTCGACATCGGCATGAAGAACGTAGACGAGATGGTTCGCAAGCAGCACCGGACCCCCAAAGGGGCACAGCCCACCGACATCACCTACCCGCAAGTCTCCCTCATCGCTCTCAATCCCCACACCGGCCAGGTCCTCGCCCTCGTCGGAGGTCGCAACTACGCCGTCTCCCAACTCGACCACGCCGTAGCCAAGCGGCCCACCGGCTCCATCTTCAAGCCCTTCGTCTACGCGGCCGCCTACAACTCCAGCCTCAACGGCACCTCGCTTGGAGAAGGCGGAGTCTTCACCGCGATCACCCAGCTCAACGACGTCCCCACCAACTTTACCTTCGACAACGGCCGCCAGACGTACAGCCCCGGAAACTACAAAGGGGAGTTCCACGGCAGCGTCACCGCCATCTATGCCCTGGCTCACTCGCTCAACAACGCGACCATCTCTCTCGGTCAGCAGGTCGGCTTCGACAACGTAGCCGCTCTCGCCCGAGCCTCGGGTATCACCGCCGCGCGCGGAACCCCCTCCGTCTCCCTCGGTGCCTACGACGCCACCCCGCTCGACATGGCCGGAGCGTACACCGTCTTCGCTAACGGCGGCGTCCACCTCAATCCCTGGATGCTCGCGTCAGTCCGCAACGCCAACGGCGACATCGTCTCCGACTACTCCCCCGACGCCAAGCAGGTCATGGATCCCCGCGCCGCCTACCTCACCCAGTCGCTGCTCGAAGGCGTCATGAACTTCGGCTACGGCTACGAGGTCCGCAAACGCGGCTTCATGGCTCCAGCCGCCGGTAAGACCGGCACCAGCCGCGACGCCTGGTTCGCCGCCTATACTTCGAACCTCATCTGCATCGTCTGGATCGGGAACGACGACTACAGCGACGTCAAACTCTCCGGTGCTCTCGCCGCCGCACCCATCTGGGCCGAGTTCATGAACCGCGCCATCAAGCTCCCCCAGTACTCCGACGTCAAACCCTTCTCCGCTCCCGAAGGCGTAACCACCGTCCGCATCGACAAGACCACCAATCTCCTCGCCGACTCCAGCTGCCCCAGCAACTCCTTCTCCGCTGCCTTCCTCGACGGCACCGCCCCGCAGAACTCCTGCAGTCAGATGACCGAATCTCCCCAGAGCTTCATCCAGAAGATCTTCGGCATCGGCGGCTCCAACCCGAATCCGCAGCCGAACTCACAACCTGCGTCACCTGCAACTCCGCCCGCCACACCAATCCACACCCCACCCGACGGCAACGCACCCGAGTCCACTCAACCTGCTCAGCCCAAGAAGAAGAACTTCTTCCAGAAGATCTTCGGAGGTGGTGGCGACAAGAACAAGCAGCAACCACCACCTGCGCTGCCACCGCAGCAGTAGCAGTACTAGCAGCAGTAGCAGTAGTAGCAGTAGTAGCAGTAGTAGCAGTAGTAGTTGGTACTAACAATTTTCTGTGAACAGCGTACTGGGAACTCGCATCCTTTTACTGTTGCTATTCCAGTTGTTGTTGCTCTCGTTTGCTGTTGCTCTCGTTTGCTGTTGCCATTCCAGTTGTTGGTGCTCTCGCTCTTGCTTCTAGGTACCCCAAGGCTTCAGCCTTGGGCCTCTCAAGTCAGCGTAAAAAATGGGGCTTTAGCCCTAGGGTATGCCTTCCTATCCTAATCGAAACTATCTTCATCTCCCCTCCCCACCTAAGGCTGGCACTCCGGACACCAGTAAGTCGACCGAGCCTGCACGCCCTGCTTCCGCATCATCACCGTGGCTCCGCACCGTCGGCACTCCTCCCCCTGCCGCCGATACACCCATAGCCTCTCCTCACGATCCATCGCATGCGTGGTCCGCCGATTGCCCGAGTAGGTAACAATTCCATCACCCGCTCCATCCACCACATTCTCCCTCATGTACCGCTGCGCGAAGTCCAC
Organism: Edaphobacter sp.; assembly: GCA_025462645.1. Lineage (GTDB taxonomy): Bacteria > Acidobacteriota > Terriglobia > Terriglobales > Acidobacteriaceae > Edaphobacter. The sequence goes on from JAOAPB010000103.1 coordinate 58,390, forward strand.
CATCTTCTCCATCTCGCCCGGCGTAATCGTTCGCATCGCACGAAATGGATTCACCCCGGCAGCAAACGCCACCTCGCTCTTGTAGACATTCCCAAGCCCAGCCAGCACGCGTTGATTCAGTAGCACCACTGCAATCTCCGCATCCGGATGCTCCGCCCCATAAGCAGCCAATCGCTCCACGCCACCCTCAACCGTAAACTCCGCAGACAGAATATCCGGTCCCAGCTTAGGCACTTGAGAACTTCGCTCTAAAGACCGTGCCGTATGGAACTCAGCAATGGGAACGTTGAACGCCACCGCCTCCCACTCCGCTGTCCGAATCACCACCCGCATCCGACTCCTCCCCATCTGCCATCTCTCGCCGGGTCGATACAGATGCCAGCTCCCGCTCATCAACATATGCGTAACCAGAATCAGATCACCCGAAAAATAGATCAGCAGCCACTTCCCCCGCGACTCCACTCTCTCCACCATCCGGCCCGCCAGCGCAGCATCATCATTCACGCGAGCCAGCAGAGCCAGCCCCGTCTCAAACCCCGTCACAATCTTTCCTCCCAGCGCCCGCTGCATAGCCCGAGCCGCCCGGTAGATTGTGTCGCCCTCAGGCATTCGCCCTCACCTCACCCCGAGCTCCCGGCAACGGAGGCAAACCCCTCCTTACATTGAATCCCATCGCCCCTGCTGCAAATCCCGCATCCAGCAAAATTCGAGCCATCCAGTGCTCCGCGACCGCCACCCCATTCACCGTAGCGATCAGCATCCCACCTCGCCCATGCTCCTCCTCGAGCGACTGCACCTGCTTCACCAGAAACTCCGCCAGACTCCGAGCCACATTCGACCGCTGCGGCTCCTCCTCCGGCAGGAACGCTTGAATATTCGGATTGCCCCTTCGCAGATACGCCACCAGCGCGCCATCGCAGAGAATCACCTTCGCGCCCACACTCCGCGTCAGCGAAGACCCCGCATCCGGAGCCGCAGGCCACCGCAACAAAGCACCATAGGGATTCGCTGGATCGGTAGCCGCCAACTGCAGCATCTCCGTTCTGTCCTGCCCCTGCTGCACCCTTAGCGACCGCAGCAGATCCACCGCCGCAGGCATCGCGAACTGCGTAGCTCCCAGATCCGCGGCAAAGTACCCGCGCCGAACCTTCCCACTCTCCTCCAGCGCCTTCAGCACGTCATAGACGGCAGAAAATCCACCCGGCAGATTCTCCGCATGAGCCGTCTCACGAAACACCACTCCGTAGCGATTCAAGAGCTGCTGCGCAATCGCATGACTCCACGCCGTCCCAGACCTGTCCTCAGCAAACGCCGCCCCCTGCAAGGCCCACCGGCCCTGCGCCGTAGGCGGAGTCGTTCGCCTCGACCGGAACTCAGCCCGAGTCTGCTGATGTACCCTCCGCGCCGGCTTCCGCGAGCTGTTCGGCCGCTCGCAATACGCCCGCAGCGCAGCCATTCCATCGTTCGTCAGCAACCCCTTCCACACCAACCCCCACAGAGCCTCCAGTGTCTCTCCCGGATACCCTCCACCCACGCCATCGTGCAGATCCTGAAAGAACGAAGCCCCTCGCGCCTGCAGATACGCCACAATTGCCGACTCTCTCTCGCTCAAGGGCTCCTCACTACCGCCTGTCTTCGGAGGCCACAGCGACGCAAGTCTCTCCGCGAGATACAACCCGACCCTCCCATCCCTCTCGCCCAGAGGCTCCAGCCCCACCCACACCACCTCACCTGCCGCAATCAGCGTATCCAGATCAGACGGCCGATACCCAACCACCCGAGCCGGCAGAATCTCGGTCTCCAGTATCGAAGCGGGCAGCGGAGCCCCCTGCAAAGTCTCAATCACATCCAGCAGCGCATCCAAACCCCGTCGCGGCTGCACCACACCCTGCCATCGCGTAAAGAGCCGTGCCAGGGTCCGCTGCTCCACCGGCTCCACCTCCTTGCGCAGCCGCGCCAGACTCTTCCGTCGAATCGATCGCAGCACCTCGTTGTCGCACCACTCGCGATGAACTCCTCCTGGTCTGAAACCGCCCTCCACCACGCGTCCCATCTGCACCAGTCGTTGCAGCACAGCCTCCACACTCGGCACCGGCAGACCGAATCGTGCCGCAGCCTCCGCCGTAGTAAACGGCCCATGCGTGCGCGCATATCTGCGAATCAGATCCACCATCGCATCCGGCGCTGGACTCAGAAACGCAGCAGGCAATCCCGGAGGCAGCGGAACCCCAAGCGCATCCCGATAGCGTGCCGCATCCTCCACCGCAATCAACCGCTTCTCTCCCGCAACCTGCACCTCCAACACTCGCCGCGCCCGCATCAACTTCCCGACGCTCTCTGCAACCTCCTCAGAGACACATCTCCGCAACAGCTCTGCCCTGCTCAAATCCCCCAGCCGCAACAGCAAATCGTGCACGCCATCCATATTCCGCGCACGATACGTCTCCGCCGTATTCTGTAGCTGCTCCTCCGTCTCCTCAATCGCATGAATATCCAGCAACTCGCGCAAGTCCGCATCTCCCATCAACTCCCGCAACTGATCCTGATCGATCGAGAGCGCCTGAGCCCTTCTCTCCGCCAGCGGTGCATCACCGTCATAGATATAGTTCGCCACATAGCTGAACAGCAGCGCCGAGGCAAACGGCGAAGGCGTCCGTGAGTCCACCGTATGCACCCGCAGGCTACGACTCCCGATCAGCCTCAGCGTCTCCATCAGCGCCGGCATATCGAAGACATCGCGCAGGCACTCCCGGTAAGCCTCCAGCAAAATCGGAAACGAAGCATACCTGCTGGCCACGCTCAACAGGTCATACGCCCGCTTCCTCTGCTGCCACAGTGGACTCCTCCCATCCACCCGTCGCCGCGGCAGCAACAACGCCCGCGCCGCGCTCTCGCGAAACTTCGCCGCAAACAGCGCCGTCGAGCCCAGTTGCCGCAGCACCAGCTCCGCAGCCTCCTCCGGCTCCAGCATCAGCTGCTCAACATCCGGCGCGATCTCCGTCTCCGGAAACCGCAGCACAAACCCATCCTCGCTCCACATCGTCTCGACATCCGCGCCGCCGTTCGCACGAAGCTTCGCGGTCATCGCCATCGCCCACGGCGCATGAATCCTGCTCCCAAACGGCGTCAACACGCACACCCGCCAGTCTCCCAGCTCATCCCGCACCCGTTCGATCACAATGTTGCGATCATCCGGCACCACCGTAGTCGCAAGCTCCTGATCGGCTAGATAGCGCAGCACATTCTCCGCCGCCTGCGGCTCGAGATCGTGCTCCTGCGTAAGCCGCGCCATCGCCACGCTGCGCGGCACCTCGCGAATCTCCCGCACCAGCGCCCCGATCCGCCTCCCGAACTCAAGCGGCCTCCCTGCCTGGTCGCCATGCCAGAACGGCATCTTCCCCGCTTCACCCGGAGCCGGTGAAACCAGCACCCGATCATGCGTGATCTCTTCGATCCTCCACGTCGACGCCCCCAGGATGAACGTATCTCCCGTCCGGCTCTCGAACACCATCTCCTCATCCAGCTCGCCCACGCGCACCGGCTTCGCTCGCTCCCCCGCTAGAAACACCCCATACAACCCACGATCCGGAATCGTCCCGCCATTCATAATCGCAATCCGCTTCACCCCCGCCCGCGGCGTAATCCAGTTGCGCGTCCGATCCCACGTAATCCTCGGCCGCAGCTCCGCAAACTCATCCGATGGATACCTTCCCGCCAGCATATCCAGCACCCCATCAAAGACTCCCCGGCTCAGCGCCGCAAACGGAGCCGCGCTTCGCACCAGCGAAAACAGAGCACTATAGCTGATCCCCGGACTAGCCTCTTCCTCGCTCATCCCCTCAGCTCGCCTCTCCGCATCCGCCACGCCAAGTGGAGGATGCGCAATCACCGCCACCATCTGCTGCGCCAGCACATCCAGCGGATTCCGCAGAAATCGTGTCGACTCCACATGCCCCTCATGCATCGCTCGCGTCACCGCCGCACACGCAATCAGGTCGGCCCGATACTTCGGAAAGATAATGCCGTGAGAGGGCGCACCCACCTGATGCCCTGCCCTCCCGATCCGCTGCATCCCGCTCGCCACCGACGGTGGAGCCTCAATCTGGATCACCAGATCGATCGCCCCCATATCGATCCCCAGCTCCAGCGACGAGGTCGCCACCAGCGCCTTGATCTTCCCCTCCTTCAACAGCTCCTCAATCTCCGTCCGCTGCACCGCTGCCAATGAGCCATGATGCGCCCGCGCAATCGGCTCACCTGCCAGCTCATTCAACGCCCCTGCTAGGCGCTCAGCCACCCGTCGCGCATTCACAAAGATCAGCGTCGACGTCCGCCCCTGAATAATCTCCAACAACCGCGGATAGATCGACTGCCATATCGATGTTCTCTTCGGTCCCTGCGAAGCAGGTCCACTCGGCTGCTCCTCTATCTCTCCCAGCCGAGCCATGTCCTCTACCGGAACCTCCACCTTCAGCACCAGAGCCTTCTTCGCTCCCGCATTCACCACTGTCACCGGCCTGTACAGCGGAGCGCCCACACCCACATCCGCCTTCGCATCCCCCTCACCCGCCACCTCCATCAACACGCTCGAGACCTCAGCCTCCGCCTCATCAGCCTGAGACAACTCCGTCGCACCCTCCGTCAGATTCTCCGAACTCCCAGCATCTGCCCCACCAAGAAACCGTGCCACCTCCTCCAGCGGCCTCTGCGTAGCCGATAGCCCAATTCGCTGCACCCGCCGCCCCGTCAGCGCCTCCAGCCGCTCCAGCGACACCGCCATATGCGCTCCCCGCTTGCTCGGCACCAGCGCATGAATCTCATCCACAATCACCGTCTCGACCGACCGCAACGCCTCCCCGCCCTCCGAGGTCAGCAGCAGATAAAGACTCTCCGGCGTCGTAATCAGAATCTCCCCAGGATGCCTCCGAAATCGCGCTCGCTCCTTCTGCGGAGTATCCCCCGTCCGCACGCTGATCTCCGGCACCCGCACCGGCACTCCATCCCGCATCGCCATATTGGCAATACCTGCCAGAGGAGACCGCAGATTCCTCTCGACATCCACAGCCAAAGCCTTCAGCGGCGAAACATACACCACTCGACAGCCTTGCTCGCCCTCAAGCGGAGTCCGCAGCATCAACTTATCCAGGCACCACAGAAACGCCGTCAGCGTCTTACCCGTGCCAGTCGGCGCCAGAATCAGCGTCGACTCTCCCCGCGCAATCGCCGGCCACCCCTCCACCTGCGGAGCCGTCGGCCCATCGAACACCGCACGAAACCACTTCGTTGTAATCGGATGAAACAGCCCCAACGCGAACTCAGCCGAAGCCACGGAGTCTTGCGGCGTCCCCACCTTTTCCTTCGCGGCGACTGCCTTCTTCGAACTGGACGAGGACTTCGGCATCTTAACTGGCTCTCAGCAGCATAATCTGCCGCACACCAATAAGATGCACCTCAGCCCTCTTGCGCCGCGTTACGGCAGAAAGCTACGCTCCTCACAATCCAGAGAAGATAGGCCGATAAAAATAAGAGTTGGAAGCGAACTCAACCTCAAAAAGCTTCGTGGAGTCCTCAGCCTGCTCCGCATTTCCCAGCACCAGACATCCGTCAGGCTCCATCTG
>JAOAPB010000019.1 GCA_025462645.1 Edaphobacter sp.
CACCTGCGTCTTCCAGTAGTCTGGTCATAAATTTTGCGGTTCAGCGAACCGCGCAAACTACGAAGTTCGTCCGCGATTTGAATGCAAAAGTGGAACAATGGGAGACGGCTGGCATGAGCCTGCAACTACAGGGTTTTGAACTTGAGATGAGGGCGGGATCCTTGAAGGTAGCCGCGGCCTTCGTTTCTGTTGTGCAGCGGGATGCCGCGATGGCAGAGTTTTCGCTATAGGAATGCGTTTCCCGGTTATAACTGTTGATAGAGTTACTCCCGCCATTGAACAGTGTTATATGTGCACCACACCTCTTCCCTTGAAGGAGATGCATGATGGATCGTCGTTCTTTTTTGCAGAACTCAAGTGCGTTTGCCGGATTGAGCGTGATGGGTCTGGCTGGTTGCGCGCGGCGCGTGACGGCTCCCAGTGCTGCCGGCGCGCCGTCCCTGCCGTTCTACGATGCGGTGGGCCCGATCATTCCGATCCGCGCGCATGTCGATCGCATCTTTCGAATTACGGTCTGCCTGAGGCCGTTTCGCCCGGCGGGGCCGCGGATGGACGTGGAACGCGTCGGCGACAAGGTTGTGGTGCATAACTACGGCCATGGTGGGAGTGGATGGTCGTTGTCGTGGGGATCGGCGGATGTTGTCGTGCGCAAGGCTCTTGAGGCCGCGAATGGGAGCCGGGAGGTGGCGGTCCTTGGTTGCGGTGCGTTGGGGCTGACGGCGGCGATCACGGCGCAGCGCGCGGGGCTGCGGGTGACGATCTATGCGAAGGAGCGGCCGCCTAATGTGCGATCCGCGCGGGCGACGGGGTCGTGGACTCCGGACTCCCGGATAGCGTTGACCTCGGCTGCTTCGCCTGAGTTCGCGGCACAGTGGGAGGCGATGGCACGGACCTCGTTTGCGATGTATCAGAGCTATCTCGGGATGCCGGGAAATCCGATCGAGTGGACGGATCGGTACATGCTCTCGGACCATGAGCAGGGGCAGGGCGGCGGGCAGATGCGGCAGAGCGAGGTCCATGACTTCGCTCACTACCAGGAGCGTATCGCAGATATCACGCCTCGCTCGCAGGAGCTACCGGCCGGAACCCATCCGTTTCCGACGAAGTATGCTCAGCGTACTACGTCTCTTACGTTCAACGTGGCGGACTACTCGCGCCAACTGATGAATGACTTTATGATCGCGGCCGGGACGATTGAGACGAGGGAGCTCAACTCGCCTCAAGAGCTTGCTGGGCTGTCACAGAAGGCAATTATCAACTGCACAGGCTATGGGGCGCGGCAGCTCTGGTCGGATGAGAGCATCGTGCCTGTTCGCGGGCAGATTGCGTGGCTGATTCCGCAGGAGGGCGTGCATTACGGGTTGAACTATAAGAGCCTGAATGTGCTGGCGCGGAGGGATGGAATCGTCATACAACCAGCGCCGGGTGGCGAAGACTTCGGCTGGAACGATACCGATGAACAGCCGGACAGGGCGGCGGCTGAGGCCGGAGTGCTTGAGTTGCAGGAGTTGTACGATCGCATGGCGAAGCTGCAGTAGGGACGACAGTCCTAGGTCTCTCAACTGTTGCGGCTTTCCTGTCGCTGTTTTCAATTCGCACTCTTGCACCGAGACACCTGGAGAACTTGCTCTCGATTTGAAAAGGCGTGGACGAGTGATGCGATTCGGGTGTAACTATCAATACCCGAATCCTCTTGGCAGGAAGTCGTTCCACTTTTTGTTAGTCAAATTTGCTCCATGAAAAAAGGGCACGCTCGCCGCGTGCCCTGCCGAGATCTCACTGAGCTTCTAAAAGCGTATGCTGCCACCTTCGGCGAACACCAAGGGGTGTGCAAAGTCTCATCCACGCTGGAGGCGTGCGGTGCCCCGGTTGCGGTTCGGTCAGGACGATGTCCGGTTCGAGCTCGGGGGAGTAAGGTGCGGTTTGCCGACCAACAGGAAGTCATCTCTTCCATGGCGAAGGCCAGCCATCCGATACGAGGGTTATCCTATGGAATATGAAACGCCGAAGCTTCCTGAAATACTCTGCTGCTGCTTTCGCCACGACCGCCTCCACGTCGCCTCTGTCGCAATCTGCACAAGCCGCTACCCCTCTTGAGGCGGCACAGATCGCAGACGCTTTGAACCCCGGCGGAGTTCGTGTTGCGGGCATTCGCATGATTCCAGTCGCCGGAGGCAAGTACAAAGTCTGGACCAAACGGATTGGTTCCGGTTCTGTGAAGGTGCTTCTGCTACATGGCGGACCTGGCTTTCCGCACGACTATCTGGAAGCAATGGAGTCCTTCTTACCGCAAGCCGGCATTGAGATGTACTACTACGACCAGCTTGGTGTTGGTAACTCCGATGTTCCCGACGATCCGGCGCTCTGGACTTTGCCTAGATATCTCAGCGAGGTCGAGGAGGTTCGTCGCGGACTAGGCTTGGATCATTTTGTGCTTTACGGCCACTCGTGGGGCGGCATCCTTGCCATGGAGTACGCGCTGAACTACCAGCAGCACTTGCGGGGCCTGGTGATCTCGAATATGACGGCAGGCATTCAGTCTTACCTCAGGCGTACGGCTTCCTTGAAGGCGCAGCTGCTCTCGACCGAGTCGCTGGCAAAGTTCAATACGATGGAGGCTGCGAAAGACTACGAAAATCCTGCATACACACGAATCGTCATGGAGGAGCTGTATCCGCAGATGATCTGTCGTCTGAAACCTTGGCCTGAGCCTGTGACGCGTGCATTCCGCCTGGGGAACGAGAAGATTTACAACCAGATGCAGGGCAAGAGCGAGTTCGAGGTGACTGGCAATCTCAAGGACTGGGAGCGCTGGGACCGCCTGAAAGAAATCAAGGTGAAGGCGCTCACCATTGGCTCGAATCATGACGAGATGGACCCTGCCGACATGCGTAAAATGGCGACGCTGATGCCGAATGCGACCTCTGCCATCTGCCCCAACGGCAGTCATATGGCCTTGTGGGACGATCAGGCCATCTACTTTCGGCACCTTCTCGCCTTCTTGGGCAGTGTATAGGCTTCCGAGTGACGGGTTACGGAAATTAGGGCAGAGATGTCGGCATACCAGAAGTGATCTGCGGTCGGGACTCACAATTGTGCGGGATTGGTCCCGGATGACGGGCAACCCGCACCTTACCCGTCGTTGGCCGTTCGGGCGCGTAACGGAAGGGTTGCCGACGACACAACCGGAACCCGCGATTTGACCTTCAGCCCGTCTGGATGAGTGCATTGCCCTGTTCTCACCAGTTGAGGATAGTTCCAGCAACCGGTCGTTGCCCATGCAGGCGTTGCGAAGAAGGAAAGTACGCAGCCGGATCACCGGGACAGCGACTCCGGCTCGAGGAGCAACAAGTCGATGCCCTCCATCGCATACCTCCCCGTGGTGCATGGTGCAGCCGGGGGACTGCTCGCCGTCGCGCAGGGTAGTGGCGAAGAAGATGATGTGGTTCGGGCTAGGCATAGAATTCGATCCTCAGTCTGGATGTAATCATAATGTAGGTTTCTGACTGCCGGAGCTAGGTAGCAGAAGTTCTAATCGGGCTATACATCTTTTGTTGGCTCGCAGCCTAGGTCAGTCTGGCTGGGCCTATTACGCTTAAGGTGGCTTGGCTCGCCATCTGTACGAAAGCGCGAAATCGGATGCCTCGGCGGGCCAGATCGCCCGCAACGGTGGGTACCTGCGATTGCGCCATGAAAGAGGGCTGCTCCGCAGAAAGATCGGATGCGAAGTACTCATGGAACTTGATGGAATTCCCGACGTTTGCAACAGAACTCGGCAGGACAGGCCCTTTTGGGGGCATCACGGCATCATGAAGTGAACGCCCGGTGCCGTAAGGAAGATAATCACTATGAACAAAGCTGCAAAGAAAAGAGCGGTAGGACTGGGGGGAACGACTTCTTCCGGTGCTGATTCTTTGCGAAGCCTGCGAGCGACCGGCGCGACAAAGAGTAGGATGGCCTGCCCCATCAGGCTTGCGGGCAGCACGGAAATGAGCATGAGATATCTTCCGTTTGGGATCCGAAGGCCCGCAAGACAGAAGATGAACGTCGCCGAAGCATATGGGACCAGAGCGAGTCGTGTGAGGCTCTCAGGGAACGTGCTAAAGAGCGCAGCAAAGAAGCGCACAACACCAGTGCAGATCAGTGTGCCGAAGACGATCTCAAGAACCCGCAGCAATGTCTGATGTGGCCAGAATGCGATCACTTCTTTCCAGTCACCCACGCCCGCGAGCCCCGAATAGATGATGTAGCAGAAACCATGGAAGATGCCCACCGCGACTACCAGCCAAAGAAAAATACGGAGTGTAATGTTTGCCCGCTTACCCATCGCAAGAATAAGCAATGGATATAGCAAGATGCCGAGGAGAATAGTGGAGAGGGACCCGGCTGCACAGATGAAACGATAACCCGCGGTTCCCGGAGCGAAGGCAGCGAGCGTGTCAGATGAATCCATCGACGTTGAGGTCAGGACGAAATGGTGTGCGCCGAGCATATAAAACGCTACACCGTGCCCAAGGACCTCGTGACACATCGTCACCACGTAGTAGGCTAGAAACCCAATCGCTGCAAGTGTTGGAACGCTATGTCTATAGGCATGCGCATGGTTGCTAGCCACAGGAGTGGAGGTAGTCATTTGAGCAGGAGTCAAGGTGGTCATTTAAGGTGTCCTTAGAAAAATAAAATTGGCCAGTTGTTAGAACACCGCACATCGAAAGTTATTCCCGGCCCAGACTTTTGGTTTGTCAATGTTTTGCTGGTTTACGCCGCCTATGTCTGGTGTTCACGTACTTGCGTACAAATCACTCCTCTACGGAAGCAGGAGCAGTTTGCCGGTCGTCTTCCGACCAATCAAATCACGATGAGCCTGTTCCGCATCTGCTAAGGAATAGGCGCGTTCAATCCGCAGCTTGAGTTGGCCGGTGGATACGAGTGCGAATACTGCTGTTGCTCTCTCTACAAGGTCGGAACGAGTTGCTGTGTAGTGCTTCAAAATGGGACGGGTAACATGGAACGAACCGGTTGCGAGTATCTCCAGATCGAACGGCGGCACCTTTCCACCCGCCGTGCCATAGAGAACAACGGTTCCCCGTTCCTCCAGACATAGGAGCGATTTCAAAAAGGTAGTCTTTCCCACGGAATCGTATACTGCCTTCATCCGCCGGCCAGCAGCGTTGATCCTTTCCGCAAAATCCACTTCCGTGTACTGAAGAACTTCGTCCGCACCTGCTTCAAGTGAGAGCGAAGCCTTTTCCAACGTAGACACTGTAGCCGTGACACGTGCTCCGAGTGTCTTCGCCATTTGTGTCAACAATAAGCCCACGCCACCCGCGCCTGCGTGAACCAGAATCTCATCCCCTTTCCGGATGGGGTACGCAGAGTGGGACAAATAGTGCGCGGTCATTCCCTGCAGCATCACCGCTGCTGCCTGTTCGAAGCTGATGTCCGCGGGAATGGGTACGACACGGTCGGCAGGAGCCAATGCAAACTCGGCGTACGTTCCGAGGATGCTGCACCATGCGACGCGATCTCCTTCTTGAATGGATTTCACCCCTTCGCCAACAGCCGCTATCGTACCGGAGGCCTCCTGTCCAGGAGTGAACGGCACCGGATTGGCATAACGGCCCTCCCGAACATAAAGGTCGATGAAGTTCACGCCGCTGGCCGCTACCCGAATCAACACCTCGCCAGGACCAGGAACAGGCGTTGGAACTTCCCGAATGCTCATCACTTCAGGGCAGCCGGTTTGTGTAATCTGAATTGCTTTCATCTGAGATAACAGTCCTTTTTGAGATAACCATGGAGAGGAAACGATCTCGGGACTTCTAATCCTCCCGAACGCGCAAACCGTCCATTACAGCGGAAAATATTCCTCGCACACAGGCGTTGGAGAGGGGTCCTGATCCGATCATGAGCCGGTAGTAAAGCCCTCCATAGAGCGCATCGAGCGCCTGGTCAAGATCGATGTCAGGGTGTAGCTCCTTATTCCGTATGGCAGATCGAATAACTTCTTTCGCAGCCTCTCGTCGGGGAGTGATCCAACGAGTGCGAAAGGCCTCAGCCAATTCCGCATCGAACTGGGCTTCGCCAAGGAGCGCCTTGATCATCGAGCCGAAGGGTCCTCGGAATGCCTTCGCCAAAGCCAGCATCTGGAGGCGAATACTTTCTACATAACTCGGTTTCCTGGGAAATTCGATTCCCGGTCCGATTTTGAAGAGGAAAGCCTCCATGACCATAGCGGCCTTGTTGGGCCAGCGGCGGTAAATAGATGTCTTCGCTATACCCGTTTTAGCAGAGATGGATTCAACGGTGACTGCGCGAAAACCGTGCTCCAGGAGGTCCTCGAAGGCGGTGTCGATGATCACAGCTTCAATCTCTTCAGGACGAAGGCGTTTCACAGATCTTCTATCCTTCTCGATACTTTTCGACATCGCCACTCCTGGCTCCCCCGGTAAATCAAGATGCAGGCATCAACTGCTCGTAATTATACGATGCTACGATACGGTGCGTAGCTCCATTTTTTTTATAAAGTATTGATTTGTTAAAGATGCGGTTACTATCTCCACGTCATAAGTGAGTTCACGGCAGGGCAGTTTCGCCATGGTGTGCCACCAAATATGGCGGACGGCGACCACTTTAGCGCTCATCGTAGATGCTTTTTGGTGGGCCATTCACGTACCCATCGCTTGTCCATCCCCACGATAGAAGTGTCAAAACGCCAATAAGGTCGGTACCTGTAGCAGCAAAGCCTCATGTTAGATTGCTTCGTTGCAACCGTCCAGTAGATCGATTTTTGGGCATCAGCGCCAGGAATGCCATTCCAGATAACCACGACCCCGCCGCCACTCCCGCTGCCGAAACCACGGTTCCGGCGGATTGTTCGGTTAGTTGAGCGCATTCTCCACTCAATTGGTTCAGAGCAACGATCAACAAGTGTAGCCCGTTGAGCATCGCCCTCCAGATGAATGGACGTTCCCGAAGTTTCACCATCGCGAGATTGCGCAAAGACTGGACTGTGCTCCCTTGACCACCACCCTATAAGTGTCATTGATTCGGGAATAAACAGATCCATAGAGGTGTTTTGTTGACAAGGCAAGCGAGAATCTCCACCGCATCCGTCATTGCAAAATCCATTGAGCTCACGCGAGGTTACTGTGATTCCCTATATCGGCCCAGAAATAGTTGAAGCGCTGAGAGCAAAACAGAGCTTTACCGAACTTGCAGCTCCGGTTCTCCCAGAACGACCCGCGGCCCGTCAGAACACAAGCCAACCTATTCCATTTCCTCACACACTATCCAGCCCGCGTCACTCCAACGCATTAGTCGCCGTTATGGGGCAGCTCACACGATGGCTCCTGTGAGCTGCTCAAGCTACCCTCCGAGATACTGGATGAATGTCACAAGCCAGCGATTAGGACAATCGGCACGCAACAACGCTAGAAGAAGCTCTAGTGCTAGAAAAGTGGGAATCGATCTGATCGTAGCATCCGGTTTCGAGGGGGGGGGTGGCCACCGAGGATCCATTCTTCGCTCCCCTGCAGATTCGGTTGTGGGTGGCTTTTCGCTTATTCCTGTGGTGGCAGATGCGGTTGAAGTTCGTGTAATAGCGGCTGGCTGAATTGCAGATGGGCGGTGTCCCGTGGCAGCCTCCATTGCCCTTTCCTCTACAACACGCCCTTACCCAAACGAACGCAGCGACTGCATCTGCGCAGGAACGAGGAGACTTGATGCCTCTTTGGGCGGGCGAAAGTGTCCGCCTCTGTCATCACACACAAGCGAGTAAGTTGGCGGAGTTGATTGCGAAAGCCGACGTTTTTTCCCCCGGCTCTTAACCATTGTCGGCCCTCATTTCTCGGTGAGTGCAAACGCGCGGGCCTGTTGAAAACCCAGTTCGCAAGAATCGTAGAAATTAGATCGCATCAGGATGCCGTACAAACGATTTGCTTGGGATAGTCTAGACAATTTCTCCCCGAAATCAGTTTTGGTTTTCCGAGATTTCGAGGTTTTCAAGACCCAGTCGCCATTTCTCATCGCGGGCATTCTGAAGGAGTTTGTCGCTGGCAGGTTGTGTCACGTACGGGCGCTGCGCCGTGAGACCGCCGTCAAGCGTCAAGGACTGTCCTGTGTAATAGGATGATCTGTCTGAAAACAACCATGCAACCGCATCGGCGATCTCCTCCGGTCGTCCAATCCGGCCAATGGGATGCACCGCACTCATTTCGTCAAGCGCCTCTTCGTTGCCGAATAGGTCGCAAATATGAGCGAAGTGCGCGTCGACCGGGTATGCTGCTATTTGGCTCACCTTGGAGAACCTACTTCCTCAAAGCCAGATGATCAGCTGGGGATCATGCTTGACCACGATGGCAGCTCAACTTTCATAGAGTCAGATGGAAGCGAACAGCGTTTCTATCACCCGAAGATTTCAATACCTCACGAATACCAACGGGACCGCTGGCCGCGTGAAAACGAAGCGTACGAGGGAAGGAATGGTCCAATGGGGAGATCAAATTCTGGAATGCCGCCGCAAGTAGGGACGAGGCTTTCGCATTAAGCCCCTTAGCGAGTTGGACTGTTCGTCCGGATTGCAACGAGAGTCAACTGCGGAGCGT
>JAOAPB010000119.1 GCA_025462645.1 Edaphobacter sp.
GCTTCCAAGAAGCTGGATGTCGGGGTCGTCCTGCTGGCGATCAGATGCGACGGTTTCCTGCTGCGGTACTTCCCTTCCCGCTTTGCGATTCAGGGCCAACGCTTCGAGCTGGCGCGTAGGCAGCCGAGTGATCCAGCCTTTGTGGAGAGGGTCGAGTATCACCGCTTCGTGGAGTTTTGTGAGGCCTGCCGCGAGTCCCGCTATATCGGGCTCTGCTACGGAGCGCCCGGAATTGGAAAAACACTTTCCGCGTTGCGGTATAGCCGCGCGGAGATGATCCTCAAAGCTCATCGTGAACCCGCAGAGTTGCGTGATCAACTGCCGATTGACACTGTGCTCTACACCACCGAAGTTGTGAACACTCCAGCAAGAGTTCAGCTCGAGATTCGGACCACCCGCGAGAGGCTTAAGGAGGTGGCTCTTCGTCCCATTCACCAGGAAGCCACTGACACTCTCGATGCAATTCGCCTACGGGACCAAGCGAGGCGCGCAGAGATATTGAACAAGCCCGGCTGCTCACCTTGTGATCGACCTGCGGTCGATCCTACCTACTTCCAAACTTTCGAACATTTCCAGGCGCTCAAGAGAGCCGTGCCTGATCCAACGACCCTGATCCTCGTGGATGAAGCAGATCGATTGCACATGAACAGCCTTGAAGCAATTAGGTCTATCTTCGACGACGGCGGCATCGGCATGGTGCTGATCGGCATGCCCGGCATCGAAAAGAGGGTCGTTCGATTCCCTCAGTTCTATTCGCGGATCGGCTTCGTTCATGAGTTCCGTCCCCTGGACGAAGCGCAGATGACGAGACTTCTGAACGAACGGTGGTTGCCGGCTGGCGTGAGACTTCCCGACGCAGTGCTCGCTCCTGACGTCATCGCCACTCTGATCCGAATGAGCGGCGGAAACATCCGGCTGCTGACCCGACTCCTGACCCAAGTCGAGCGCATTCTCAAGGTCAATCAGTCTGAGATCGTCTCCAAAGAGATTGTCACCGCCGCAAGAGACAGCCTGGTCATTGGACAGGTCTGATCTTAGTGCTCGACCCGCTTACGCCAAATAGCGCTCAAAGAGTTACGCCAGATTGCGATCCAAGCTACACCCAGCCCATGCCTGTGTTCTGCGTCAGACCGAATAAGTTTCCGGACGGTTCTGTGAGGAGCATCTCCGAGGTGAGCCGCAATGCCCCAGTGGGTCCGCTGGAATGAGTCCGTACCTGGCTCCATGGCGTCGCCGAAGATTCCAAGACGGAGTTCACTCGAATTTTAGAAGGCCTATCGGCTCTTGAGTTATTCATCGAGATTCTTGGCAGAAGGCTGCCGCTTTCTTTTCTCGGAGCGAGTGACGCGTCTGCGCTTCAGAACGTGCCCGCGCCGGACAAGTTCTTTCGCGCATGAGCCGCAAACCAGCCCATTGGACCACTTTACCGTGATGTTCGGCGCGATCAGGCCATCACAATCGGATTTGGTAAAAGCTGTAAATCATTGCCTAAATTACATAAATTGCCGACATTGCGAGTCATGTCCGTGCCCGCGTACCGTTGAACCGTTTCGTAGCAATGCCACTTGAGGTCTCGCATAGGTATGACGCGAAGTGCTGGTCAATTCAATATCGCGAACGTAGACCTGGGGTTTTGATGTCTGTGTAGCGGAGGAAGTTCATGAGTAACTGCAAAGGTTGGGCGGACAAGTTCCGCAAGTTATACGCTGGCAGATTCATGTTGATGGTCGTCTTATTTTTGGCTTGCGGCCGTGGATGGACGCAAACCACCGGGTCGTTGCTCGGCGTCATTACCGATGAGAATGGAGCTGTGGTTCCATCAGCTAATGTTCGAGTCACGGACACGGATACAGGCTTTACCAAACACACTGTATCCACTGCAGAGGGGGCATACCTGGTTCCATTGCTCCCTGTCGGCCATTACTCGGTAGCTGTCGAAGCAAACGGATTCAAATCGTTTACCCGGACTGACGTGCTCGTCGCAGTCGCCCAGAACATTCGCGTGGATGTGCAGTTGCAGGTCGGTGGAGTAGACCAAACGGTCACTGTCGAAGGTAACGGCGTCAATATCGAGACAACCAATGCAACGTTGGGACAGACGATCGATACTGCTCGCCTGAACAGCCTTCCGTTGAATGGAAGAAACGCGTTGGGTCTCCTTGGAACGCTGCCGGGCGTTGCTGTTTCCAATACGCCGACTTATGTCACATGGGCCCGCAGCGGACCTTCGTTCAGTATCTCGGGAAGCAGAACTGACTTCGGCAACTTGATGCTGGATGGCACCACATTCACGGATGCGATCTCCAATACAAGCCAGAACCTACCTACCGTTGATGCCTTGCAGGAGTTCCGAGTCCTCACCGACAGCTACGGCGCAGAATATGGAAGGGCCGGCGGCAGCGTCATCCTGGCCATCACAAAGTCAGGCACCAATCAATTCCACGGCAGCCTTTGGGAGTATTTGCGCAATGATGCCTTAGACGCCGCGAACGCATTCACCCCGGCCGGCACAAGGAAACCTCTCCTGCGCCAGAATCAGTTCGGTGGCGATATAGGCGGCCCGGTCATCCTGCCTAAATATGATGGACGGAATAAGACGTTCTTCTTCTTCGGTTACGAAGGACTTCGAATTCATCAACAAAACCTGACGGTCGCATACCCACTCACAGCTGCGCAACGGAACGGCGACTTCTCGGCACTTCTACCCGCGCAGGTCATTAAGGATCCAACGACAGGGTTACCCTTTCCCGGCAACATCATCCCAGGCAACCGGATCGATGGTTTTGCAACCAATGTGATGAATCTCTATGTGCCCTTGCCCAATCAGCCTGATGGCAGCCTGCGGCTGGCACAAGGCGTGCCCACCACTGCCAATCAATACATTCTCAAGATTGACCAAGCGCTCGGAGCCAACGACAGAGTTTGGTTTCGTATGTTCCGGAACAACACTTCGAGTACCTCACCAGGTGCTATTCCGTTTTTTGTAAGTCCTTCGCGGAGCACTTTCCAGAGCTACGCGCTGAGCGAGACACACACGTTCACGCCAAATCTGATCAACCAGGCGCAGATATCCTACTCGCGCCCGGAAAGCGTGTCAGATACCACGAAGAACGGAAAATCAGCCCAAGAGCTTGGCATCAATTCCAACGGGTTCACTCCGTTTCCCCAAACTCCCACGGTGAGCACGAGCGGATTCTCCTTGGGTTCCGGCTGGTACATTGATGAACCTTCCTATTTCCGTCAGATTGATGACACCGTCTCGTGGACTCACGGAAAGCACAACATTCAGACCGGCATCATGATCAACTATCAGAAGAATGGAGACCTTGCGTATCCATCGATGGGCTTCAACTTTTCGGGCTTGTACACCGGCAATTCTGCGGCAGATTTCCTGATTGGTCGTCCTCAGAACTTCAGTGTGACAACCACAATCGTCGATAATGGAACGTCCACAATTGTCCAACCGTTCTTCCAGGACAACTACAAACTCACTCCGCGGCTCACAGTCAACCTCGGCCTTCGCTATGCGTATCAGACACCCTGGACCCAGAAGCACGGTAACGTCTCAACCTATATGGCCGGCGCGCAATCCACGGTATATCCATCAGCACCTCCGGGACTGGTCGTGCCGGGAGACAACGGTGTTCTGCCGGGTCTCTATCGCGGTTGGAAATGGGGGTTCGAACCACGCATCGGCTTCGCGTGGGACGTAACGGGCACCGGCGAGACATCCGTGCGCGGCGCGTGGGGCCTCTTCCACGCCGCAATCAACGAGGAGGTCGCGGCAATCCAGACGAACAACGAGCCCTTCCTCGTCAGCTTCAGTACCACACCACCGAACACCGAGAACCCCTGGGCGGGCCAGACGGATCCCCTGCCGTACGATCCCAAGAAACCAAGCTTCGGCCCCTTCCCAGGTATAACGCAGTCCTACCTCGACCCGAATTACAGGCCGGGGGATATCCAACAGTTCAATCTCAATGTTCAGCACCGATTTGGGCAGAACCTCTTTGCCGAAGCTGCGTACGTGGGCACAGTGTCGCATCATCTTTATGACTCTCGCGATATCAATGCTGCCGTCTATGGGCCCGGCGCCACCGAAGATAATGCGCAATCCCGGCGACCGATCTTCTCGCAGTACTACGGCAGTATGCCAGGACTCTTCTCTGATACGGACGCCAACTACCATGCTCTCCAGATGAGCGTGCAGAAGCGGTTCGCTAGCAGGTACTCCGTGCAAGGCTCGTACACCTGGAGTAAATCCATTGATAACAGGTCCCAGTCATTGCTCGGTTCTGGTGCACAGGACCCCAACAACTGGGGGCGGGCCGAACGCGGACTCTCCGATTTCAACGTGGGCCAAATCTTCGCGATCAACGGATTGTGGGACCTCCCGGACCTCAAGGGTCGAGGGTTCGTTACTGCTGTGGCGGGAGGCTGGCGGCTGAGCGGTATCTTCCGCTATAACGGCGGCACGCCTCAATCCGTTTTTTCCGGCCAGGACAATGCTCTGATTGGATACTCTCGTCCGAACGGGGGCATGGAAAGAGCCGATATCATCGGCAAACCCAACCTCGACTTTGGCCGCTCGCGCCGGCAATTGGAAGCTCAATACTTCAACACCACGTCCTTTGCCCAGCCCGCTCCCGGCAAGTTTGGCACCGTTGGCCGGAACACCATCGTCGGTCCAGGAACCCTTCAGAACGATATCTCTGTAATGAAGAAATTCCCCCTGCCGCGCGAGTTCGGTGCGTTCCAATTCCGGGCTGACGTGTTCAACCTGATGAATTGGACCAATCTCGGACAGCCGAATACAACCATGACTTCGCCGGGCTTTGGTCAGATCACCAGTGCCGGTGACCCAAGAATCGCTCAATTTGCTTTGAGATACGATTTCTAACCCTCAGCAGTTCTACAACCCCGCCCGCAACGCGTCACAATTGAATTGTGACGCGTTGCGTGTTTTCTGAGAATGTTTCCGATCTTGCAGATCCGTGACTTTCTCCCTTCCCACCGTCTCTTGATGTACTAGGAACTGACTACACCCGGTTAGGAGCATCGACTTTAATCTAAGAAATGACTCATCCCACACGCAGAATCGCACTTATCTATGACGCCAGGTCAACGTATGACCTCAAGGTGATGTCTGGCGTTGCTGCGTATCTGCAGGAAGGTCACCACTACAGCGTTTTTATAGAAGAAAATGCGTTGAAGGACCAGCGATTACCTGACCTACGCTCGTGGGAAGGCGATGGCATCATTGGAAACTTCGACGATCCCGGAATCGCCCGACGCGTCACTCAGGCACGATTGCCTGTCGTCGGATTCGGAGGCGGCTATGGATGGTATGTAGCAGGATCATCCATCCCATACTTTTACACCAACAACAAAGCAATCGCGACGCTCACAGCAGATCACTTGCTCGATCGAGGCTTCAAGCATTTCGCTTACTGCGGCTACGCAAAGAGTCCGATCAATGGCTGGTCGCAGGAGCGCCAGGACGCGTTTGAAAGCTACCTCCGGAAGCGTGCAACGTCCTGCGCCATCTTCGATCGCTTCCCTCGATCAAACCACAACTGGGCAACGCTGCAGCGTTCCCTCGGAGAGTGGTTGAAGAAACTCCCGAAACCGCTCGGTGTCATGGCGGCGAACGACAATCGTGGACGGCAGGTGCTTGAAGCGTGTCGTGCATACGACATCGCGGTACCCGACGAGGTTGCCGTCGTGGGCGTCGACAACGATGAACTCCTGTGTCGCTTGAGCAGCCCGCCCCTGAGCAGTGTGGAGCAGGGTGCCAAAGGATTGGGCTACGCTGCAGCTGCGCTGCTCGACCAAATGATCCTGGGTCACAGCTCGCGAAAGCGCCAATATGTCTTCGACCCTACAACCGTTGTGACCAGACAGTCGACGGATGTATTAGCGATCGATGATCCAAAAGTGGCACAGGCAATGACATTCATCCGAGACCACTCCTCGGAGGGGATCAAGGTTCCGCAGGTTGTGAGCGCGGTCGCCATCTCTCGTTCCGGGCTGGAAAACCGCTTTGCGTCGGCTCTCGGGTATTCCATTCACACTGCGATAGGTCACACGAAGCTCGAGCGTGTGAGGCGGTTGGTGTCGGAGACGGACTTGCCGTTGAAACAGATTGCTGCGGATGCAGGCTTCAAGTCAGTCCAGCATATGACGACTCTTTTCGTAAGGGGATTTGGTCAGACACCAGGCAAGTATCGTCGGCTCTCCACCATTTGAGTTCGAACGTCGAAGACAACACTTCGAGCCATGACCGCAAGAGGTTGTCGGGCGTTGCCGACCGCGTCCGCATTCCGTCTTGCCTGCTTACGCAAATCTATAAACGAGTAACCTAATTACATAAACCACGACAATTGAATCAGATGGGTACGGCTAAGTAAGCTTCTTCGGTACTTATCTTTTCTGTTGAGTACCGCAGCAAGACGGAAACCGACGATTATCCTGCCGCCTGATTTTGGGGCAGCCCTAAGAACTTAAGAGGAAAACGAAAAATGACTGTGAGCAATCAATATGCACGCTATCCAAGTCTGCAAGACCGCCCTGTCCTCATTACGGGCGGCGCTTCTGGGATCGGCGCGGCTATGGTTGAAGAGTTTGCCCTCCAGGGATCCACAGTAGCTTTTCTGGATGTAGCAACTGGGCCAGCCGAAGAATTGATGCGGAGCCTGGACGGGCGATCTGCCCACCAGCCACTCTTTGTGCAATGCGACGTTACGGACATAGACGCTCTACAGGCAGCCATTCATCACGTAGAGACTCGTTTGGGGAGGATTCGAGTTCTGGTCAATAACGCAGCGAATGACGACAGACATGCCGTGAAGGATGTGACGCCGGAGTATTGGGACAACCGGATGAACGTGAATCTGCGCCATCACTTTTTCACGATTCAGGCACTTAGTCCCGGGATGAAGTCAGCCGGCGGAGGTTCGATCATCAACATGAGTTCCATCGCCTGGATGATTCCATCGACAGGACTACCGGCCTATTTAACCGCAAAGGCCGCCATTGTTGGCCTGACACGAGCAATGGCCCATGAACTTGGCTCTTCGAATATCCGGGTTAATAGCGTGCTGCCCGGTGCAATCTTGACCGAACGTCAGCAGCGACTGTGGTGGACTCCGGAGTACGAGGAGCAGATCATGGGCAGACAAGCATTGAAGAGATACCTGGTCCCCAGCGATGTGGCACGAACGGCCTTGTTCCTTGCCTCCGATGACAGTTCGACAATCACAAATCAAAATCTCATCGTTGACGGTGGCTGGGTCTGAGTTCAAAGTTGGATTTCTTCAGGACGGAAAATGCCTTCAAACAAAATGCTTCGCGTGTTTACTACGATCGCAGTTATAGCAGGCATTGCTGGTGGTCCATGGACACTCACGACTGCCGCTCACACATCCTCCACATCCAAAGAGGCAGTCCTGGACTGGCCGACCTATGGAGGGCAACCTGCCAACGACCATTACTCGCCGTTAAACCAAATCAACGAGAGCAATGTTTCGAAGCTCAAGGTCGTCTGGACCTACGACACCGGCGAGGACGGCGGCATGGAGACCAATCCACTGGTTGTAGGAAAGGTGCTCTATTCCTACACCCCGTCCCAAAAAGTAATCGCACTTGACGCAGCTACCGGGAAACTTTTGTGGAAGTTTGATTCGAAGATCACTGCGGAACAACCCACGCGAGGACTGTCTTACTGGACTGATGGAAAGCAGGCCCGACTGTTCGCCGGGATCATGAATTATCTGTATGCGCTGGACCCCAAGACCGGCGAGCCAATTGTCGATTTTGGAGAGTCCGGACGTATCGACCTGCGAAAGGGACTTCGCGGGGACTATCGTCTTCAGTCAATTGCGTTGACGACACCCGGAATCGTCTATAAAGACCTCATCATCGTTGGTGGCGAGATGCCGGAGACTCTACCGGCGGCGCCGGGTGACATCCGGGCCTACGACGTTCACACAGGCGAAACGCGATGGACGTTCCATACCATCCCACATCCAGGCGAGTTTGGATACGATACGTGGCCAGCAGACGCCTGGCAACATTCGGGCGCCGCCAACAACTGGGCGGGAATGAGCCTCGACGTCGAGAGAGGAATTGTCTATGTTCCCACCGGATCGGCAGCGTTTGATTTCTACGGCGGCGATAGGCTCGGCAACGACCTGTTCGCCAACACGTTGTTGGCGCTCGATGCCAACACGGGGAAACGGATATGGCATTTCCAAGGAGTTCATCACGATATCTGGGACAGGGACTTCCCTTCTGCTCCATCCCTGGTGACTGTTCGCCATAACGGAAAGAATATTGATGCAATCGCCCAAACGACAAAGCAGGGATTCCTCTACCTATTTGACCGTTCCACAGGCGCACCTCTCTTTCCGATTGAAGAACAAAAGTATCCAGCCAGCACCGTGCCAGGAGAAGTAGCTTCGCCGACGCAACCTCATCCGTTGAAGCCAGAGCCCTACGCGCGGCAGATCCTGACCGAAGACCTGCTGACGACTCGCACTCCGGAAACCCATGCGTGGGCGGTTAAGCAGTTCGAATCATTTCGTAGCGAAGGACAGTTTGTCCCGTTCGACCTGAACAAGCAGACTGTTCTCTTTCCGGGCTTCGACGGTGGTGCCGAGTGGGGTGGGCCCGCAGTTGATGTGAAGAGCGGAGTCATCTATATCAACGCGAATGAGATGGCGTGGACAGGAGGCCTTCAGCAAAATGATGCCGGGAAAAGTCCCGGCGAGGCGATATACCGCAGTCAATGCAGTGTCTGCCATGGAGCAGACCGCAGCGGTTCACCTCCAGCGTTTCCATCTCTTGTTGAAGTAGACAAGCGTCTCTCAGACGACCAGATAAAATCTGTCGTCCACCACGGCAAAGGCAGGATGCCAACCTTCCCGAACCTGAGTGATTCGCAGCTCGACCAGTTGCTGGAGTTTCTGAAGGACCCCACAGCCACTCCCAACAATCCCTCAACCGACAAAAAGGAAATAGAATCCGTCGCTGCCGCTTCCACGGATACTGATGCGCTGGGCGGAATGGTCTACCAGCAACGATGTTCGATCTGCCATGGGCAGAAACGCGAAGGTATCCCTCCGGCATTCCCGATGCTGGTCGGAGTTGGCCAGCGGCTCTCGAGACCGCAAATCGTCACTGTGATCCATAAGGGTAGGGGCAGAATGCCGGGGTTCTCAAATCTCGGCTCAGACGACCTGAACGCACTTCTCCAGTTCCTCGGGGCGCCTGATATTGACGCTCCCACACGCAAGCCGGGACCGGACTACAGTTTCACTGGCTATCGAAAGTTCCTCGACCCCGATCACTATCCGGCAATCGCCCCTCCGTGGGGGACGTTGAACGCAATTGATCTGAACACTGGCGAATATCTCTGGAAGGTGCCGCTTGGTGAATATCCGGATCTCGCCGCGAAAGGGATGAAGAACACCGGATCGGAAAACTATGGAGGCCCGATCGTCACTGCCGGTGGGATCGTTTTTATCGGGGCCAGCCTTTACGACTACAAGTTCCATGCATTCGATGCCCATTCGGGAAAACTGCTTTGGGAAACGAAACTTCCATATGCGGGTAGAGCTACTCCTGCAACATACATGGTCGATGGTAAGCAGTTCGTCGTTGTCGCCACAGGCGGTGGGCGCTATCAGATCGCTCCAGCGAAAGGCGTATACGTCGCATTTGCGTTGCCCTGATGCGGCACATGCCCTGCTTACTGAGTTTGGAAGAGCAAGACCACCACAAGGAAGTTGAAGAAGAAAGGGAGCAACAATGATTACGCCGATTACCCGTAGGACGTTCATGCGTACCAGCGCCGCAACCATTGCGGGAGTTTCTATCGTCAATTCGTTCGCGTCGCATCTATGGGCCGAGCCCCTCGTTACCTATCCAGGAATTCAGCTCTACACGGTGGACATGGAGCTCAAGGCCGATGTCGAGGGCACGCTGAAGACCATTCACAGCATCGGCTACAAGGAAGTCGAAGGCGCTGGCTTTGCGGGATTGTCGGCAAAGCAGTTTCGCGCAGCCTTGGACAGCGCAGGTCTGAAGTGCAACAGCACCCACTTCTTCAATTTTGGCGAGAGTGATCCATCCGCAATCTTCGACCAGGCAAACACCCTCGGGGTCAAATATGTGGTCAGCTCGTTCATAGGAAAGTTCGGCCACAACAAGACTGGTGGTGGGGCGGGGCCAGACGAATACAAGGCAATGGCGGAGTACTTCAACCAACTTGGCACGTCCGCCAAGAGCGCAGGGCTTCAACTTGCGTATCACAACCACAACACTGAGTTCACGGACTTAGGCGAAGCAAGAGTTGGTTATGACATCTTCGTTGACGGCACCGATTCTGGCCTTGTAAAGCTCGAACTCGATTGCGGATGGATGGTCGCCGCGGGGCACAATCCAATCGATTACTTCAAACGTTATCCGAACCGCTACTGCATGGTCCATATCAAAAACTTCGTTGCGACCGCTAACCCAAGTACCTCACTTGATCGGTCTAAGGTTCCTCAGGGTACAGTCCTCGGTACCGGATACATCAAGTACAAGCCAATCCTGACTGCTGCCAAAGCTGCAGGAGTGGAGCATTTCTTTATCGAGCAAGAACCTCCATTCCTTGGAACGACTGCAATCGAAGCAGCAACAAAGGATTATCAGTATCTTGAATCGCTGTCGAAATAAGAGCGCTTCAAGGTAGAAGACTGCCCCTGCGTGTTTGTTACACGCGCAGGGGCATAAGGACGTAGCGCTGGTGGAACTCGGGGTTGAATGCGCAAAGGCAGCAGATCTTTCCTGCCAGCCGCATCCGAGTTTGTACAACTGCGCTCGCCGCCCATGCCTAACAATAAGCGAAGAACAGGCGAAATGCATCCGCAATGTTATACTATTGATAATAACCACTTAAGTCGGATAGCACAGCGACAGGGCCTTAGCCATCAAGGTCGATCGTCTGAGCTCAAAAACGGGCTGCCTTTGTTTGCCGTAACTGCTCCGCTTCCTGGTACATCACAAATTGTTGGCGTTGCCCAAAGGGGATTGTTGATAGCCGAACCGCAAGCACTTGCTCAATGTGTCGCTGGTACAGCCTGGCGCAACATCAACCTCATCGGAAAATTCGACGTCACGACCCGCTCGACACCGGTCGACATCGAAGCCTTGGCAGCCCGCTACCAGAACCAAGACTTTTGGGACCGCTCCATGACCGAAGCAGAGGGGGACGGGCCACCCATGTGAAAATCGCCAATTTTACCTTTCGAGGCGTTGGGCAAAAATGACCAAGATAGGCCGCTAAAGCAAGAACGGCGAAAGTACCGACTGGTGAAGAAGCAATTTGACTGAACTGGGGCATCGAAGACCTCACTTCAAATATGCCCTAACCAAGTCAATCATGTCTTCGGCCAGTTCATGTGGTGGGGTCGAGTTTCGCTCTGTCGACAGCAGGTGGTGTCGAATGTGATCTTCCAAGACCTCTGCCATCAGGCTATTGATGCCGCCGCGCACGTTCGCCAACAGCATCAGTACGTCGGCGCAGTCGTCGCCGGTGGTGAGGGAACGTTCGATGGAATCCACCTGTCCACGAATCCGCTTGATGCGAGAGACGAGCTTCTGTTTTTCCTTGTCGAGATCGGCCATGTTCTCCTTTGACTATATCCTATGGGGGTATGATACAAAGAACGTGCGCGGGGATTTTGTCTCCGCAGGAGATGCAAAACAACAATATGAGCATAAATTCCGCAGAAGAACCTCCAAGTATCCGGAGGTCTTTCCTGTGTTGCGATGAGCGCTCAGGACGTCGCCTCTAGCCTGGCCAGGACGGTTCCCTCACCGCTCAACACAGCATACGACCTGTGACTTTGAGCGCGTGAGCCGGTGATCTTTAACGTCCGACTCTCCACTCCCCAACCGATGGTTCATGCCTCCACCCGATCCGCGCCTCAAGCGCCGGATGCGGTCGCGTCTGCCTGAGCCAAAAACGGGGGAACGATGAACAACAAGCTACTAGCGATCCGGAAGACCTGTCCACTTACCCGTGTCTGGGTGCCTACAGGCAATATTCGGACTCCACTCGCATGCGTATGGGTTGAAGCCGATACCTTCCGCCCGGCTTCTGCCGCCCCATCCCCTTCAAATGATGAGCCAGGAGGATTGCGTCTGTGCGCGTAGAACAACCTCAGCTCGACGTTACCGCAACGCAAGCCACCCACAGCGTTGTCGTTCGCAGCAAATGTCAGCGTAGTTAACAGGTGCGTCACTTTCCATCGCAATTGCAATCTCTTGGAAATAGTCCAGAACCTAATTTGCCGGGAGTCAGAATGCACATGAATCTGGTGATTTTGTTGGACGGATTGAAAAAATCCATGTTCCGCGTCACGAGGAATGAAAGCTGCTCTCCGGGGCCGATTTGTTTTGTTACCCGATCCACCGTCCATGATGTGATGCCATTGAGACCTATAACCGTCTCGTCACAGTCAGGGTGGCGTTGAGGAACAATGATTCGACCATTGGCAGGAAGGGTCAATTCAAATGCGTCAAGATCACCACGAGTTTGTCTCTCACTCATGATGAAGGTGACAGTCATACCACCGAGATAAGTAACGTGTAGAGCACCCATTGGCCAAATTGTATCTCGCCGGCCTCCCGC
>JAOAPB010000022.1 GCA_025462645.1 Edaphobacter sp.
TTCGTCATTCTAAATGGTTTACGGCTAAATTCGTCATTCTAAAAGGTTTATAGGTTTAAAGAGAAAAGCCCCGGTGGCCGAGGCTTTTTCTGATTCTGTATTAACTATAGCCGATTGAGTAAAACTAGTATGCCACTTTGCGGAAGATAAATTTCGGAGGCTAAGCTCTTGTTTTTGTTTGATTTGCGTGCGGAGATGCGTATTGGTTTCGGCTCCAGGGGCTTGACAGGAAAAACAGGGAGCGGGGCTCAGGGGCAGAGGACAACAACTGGCGTCAACAGCAAAAGACACAAAAGACACAATGGTTGAGGCGCAAACCAGTTCACAAAGTTCATTACAGCCTCCAGGAATGGCGCTTAGACCTTGAGCATAGAGAAGAGGATGCGGCCCAGCGGCTGCATCCTCTTTCTCTTGTCTTCTTGCAAAGCTCTTGCGTTTGTTGCGGTCAGGAGGGTTGGTTGATCGCGGAGCGACGGCGGGATCGCGGAAAGAAGAGCACCGACAAGAGGATGAAGCTCAGGAGTGCCGCTGACGAGAAGACGACGGGATTCACGGAAAATCGTCTGAGCGATCTGGCATGACCGCCCATCTTCGAGAGATGTCCGCCAACCACATAAGCGCTGCCGGTGATCGACTCGTCCGTCTCATAGACCGCGTTGCCTCCGAGGACAATTGCGTCGCCCCCTACTCGCGCCTGCGAGTCGACGACCGCATTGCCTCCGACGACTGCAACATTGCGCTCTACGCGGCCAGTTATGTTGAGATTCCCGAAGAGCACAAGGGCGCGACCGGTCAGATCGCCTTCCACCTGCACGGAACAGAAGACGCAGGTGGCGTTGTGCACCTGTTGGCCGGAGGCGACGAAGATATCCTGCCCGAAGTAGAGGCGATTGCCTGGTACCTGGGCGTGAGTGGCCGCCGGGGCAAGCAGAAGCACGAGCGCTAGAGTTCGAGCTGCGTGGGTAAGCAACGTTCCCCCCAATGGCAAAGAGTCCTGCCCGATGATGGTACGCAGAGTGCGAAGCCCAGGTTCCGTACTAGAGGCCGCGTCCGTTGGGATAGACCGGAAACCGGTAACGGCTGCGGCGGATGAGATGGACGATCAGCCAGATGATCCCGATCACAACCAGCAATGGAGCAAATGGAACGAGCAGCCAGATCTGGCCCGGCAGGATGGTGCGGGAGCCACGGATTGCGGCGGCGGGTGCGAGATTCGCCTCTCCTGCGGCGATGGCGACGTCTCCGCCTACCTCAGCCCCCTCGGCCAGATTGAGATTGCCGGCGAAGATCGCGGTGTCGCCGGAGATTCTATGTCCGGAGTCTACGCTGACACTGCCGAAGGCAACCGCCACGTCACCTGTTACATCGCCGTGAACTCGGACCGAACAAAAGGCGCAGGCGATGTCTCCTGCCGACTCGCCTTCGGCTACGGTGATGTCCGAACCCATGCTGGCGCGGTCGTTACTACCTTTGGCAAAGGCAGGCAGCGAGGCTGCGGCGAGAAGGAGCAGAGCGGCGGGGAGGAGTTTGCTACGCATGAAATACCTCGTGGGTAGTGTAGGCCCCTAGTGGTCCAGATGGTAGCTGTTTTGACTGAAGTTGCGACAGGCTCCGGAGAACGGCTGCACCAGCGTAGTGACCGGTCGATGCTACCCTTAAAGTACCGATGAGCCACGAACTTCCAAAAGCATATGATCCTTCCGTTATAGAAGAGCGCTGGGCCGAGTACTGGGTCCGGGAGCACCTGTTCGACGTTGCCACCTCTGAGGGTACGAAGGATGGCGCGAAGAAGTTCACTATCCTGCTGCCTCCGCCCAATGTCACCGGCCGCCTGCACATGGGCCACATGCTCAACCAGACGGAGATGGATATCCTCACGCGCTGGCACCGGATGTCGGGCGATGTGGCGATGTGGGTTCCGGGGACGGACCATGCCGGAATCGCGACGCAGATGATGGTGGAGCGGCAGCTTAAATCCGAGGGCAAGAGCCGGCAGGATCTGGGACGGTCTGCGTTCGTCGAGCGGGTGTGGGAGTGGAAGGGCGTGTACGGCGGGGCGATCCTCGACCAGATGAAACGGCTGGGTGCGAGCGTGGACTGGAGCCGCGAGTACTTCACCATGGACGAGCGGCTGAGCGTTGCCGTGAAGGAGGCGTTCGTCCGGCTGCACGAGCAGGGCTTGATCTATCGCGGGGCCTACATCGTGAACTGGGATCCGAGCGCGCAGACGGCGGTCTCCGATCTCGAGGTAGAGCACGAGGAGAGAGTTGGCAAGATCTATCACATCCGCTATCCGCTGGCGGATGGGTCGGGATCGATCGTCATTGCGACGACGCGGCCGGAGACGATGCTGGGGGATACGGCGGTCGCGGTGAATCCTACGGATGAACGGTACCTTGCGGTGCAGGGGAAGATGGTGCGGCTGCCGCTGAGTGGCTTGAACGGTGGGGCAGATCGCGAGATCCCCATCCTGACGGATGACTGGGCCAAGCCGGAGTTCGGCACGGGTGCGGTGAAGGTGACGCCGGCGCACGATCCTAACGACTTTGCGATTGGACAACGGCATAACCTGCCCAACCTGACGATTCTGGATGAGACGGCGCACGTGCTGCTGCCGGGATCGCGTTACCACGGGCTCGATCGATATGCGGCGCGAGAGAAGATCGTCGAGGATCTGCAAGAGCTGGGGCTGTTGGTCGAAGTGAAGGAGCACACGCTCGCCATCGGGCTGAGCCAGAGGACCGGCGTGGTGATTGAGCCGCGGCTCTCGCAGCAGTGGTTCGTGAAGATACAGCCGCTCGCTGATAAGGCGATCGAGGCGGTGGACAAGGGCTATATCAAGTTCACGCCGGACCAGTACCGCAAGACATACGACGAGTGGATGAAGAATATCCACGACTGGTGCATCTCGCGGCAGCTGTGGTGGGGGCATCGGATTCCGGCGTGGCACTGTGCGAAGTGCGGGCTGATTACGGTCTCGCGGGATACGCCGGAGGTCTGCGAGCACTGTGGGGCTGCGGAGATCACGCAGGAGACGGATGTTCTGGATACGTGGTTCTCGTCCGGCCTGCTTCCCTTCACCGTATTTGGGTGGCCGGAGAAGACGCCTGATCTGGCGGCGTTCTATCCTACGCAGCTTCTGGTTACCGGCTTCGATATTTTGTTCTTCTGGGTTGCGCGGATGATCATGCTGGGCTGCCACTTTATGCTCGACGTGCCGATGCCCGATGGGTCGGCTCGCACGCTCGCCGATGCGGTGCCGTTTCGCGAGGTTTACATCCACGCTCTGGTGCGGGATGCGGATCGGCAGAAGATGTCGAAGACGAAGGGCAATGTGATCGATCCTATCGACATCATCGAGCGGTTCGGCACGGATGCGGTGCGGTTCACGCTGGCCAGCATGGCTTCGCCGGGAACGGATATTGCGTTCAGCGAGCAGAGGACCGAGGGCTATCGCGCGTTCGCGAATAAGATTTGGAACGCTGCCCGGTTCATCTTCATGAATGTGGAGCGCGCGAAGGAGGCGGGCTACTCGATGTCGATGGTGACCGGTGGCGTGGTGAAAGAGCTGCCGGAGGAGACGCCGCTGGAGACGCGGTGGATCATGGGCCGGTTGAGCGCGGTGTGCGCGGAGGTGGATCGTGCGCTGGGCGAGTATCGCTTCGATGAGGCGGCGGCGGCGGTGTATCAGTTCTTCTGGGGAGAGTTCTGCGACTGGTACCTGGAGTTGGTGAAGCTGCGGCTGGAGTTTGGCGAGGGCAAGGAGAAGAGTGCGGTTACGGCGATCTCGCTGGCTTCGCTGGTGGGAGTGTTCGAGGCTGCGCTGCGGTTGCTGAGTCCGTTCATGCCGTTCCTGACGGAGGAGCTGTGGCATGCGCTGTATGAGGGCAAGGCTCCGGCGAAGTCGATTGCGCTGACGCGGTATCCGAAGGCGACGGACTTCCCCGCGGATGCGGCTTCGGTCACCGCAATGAATACGCTGCAGGAGCTGATTGTGACGGTGCGCGGGCTGCGGAAGGAGCTGGGTGTTCCGGAGAAGGAGCCTGCGGAGATTGTGCTTCATGCGGAGAATCGCGTGCTGGCGCTGGCCGATGCGAATGCCGACATGCTGGCGAAGATGGCGCGCGTTGCGGCTGTCGAGTTCGCGGACGGTCCGCTGACGGGCGGCAATGCGCGATCGACGGCGAGCTTCGATGTTGCCGTTACCTATGAGCGGAAGATCGACGTTGCGGCTGAGCGGGAGCGACTGACGAAGGATCTGGTGAAGTACGAAAAAGGCCTGGTGGCGTCTGAGAGGCAGCTGGGCAATGAGGCCTTTATGGCTAAGGCTCCGGGGCACATTGTAGATGGGTTGCGGAAGCAGGCGTCTGAGACGAAGATGCTGCACGATAAGACGAAGGCTGCTCTGGAGGCTCTGCCCTCTTAGTTGCAGCCTTCTACATATGCAATATGCAGGATGGATCGCGCTAGGCTAGGAAGGAGTCTTTGCTTCGGCTTTGCTTGCGGGTGTGGCGATTCCAAGTTGTTGCATCATAGACATCAGGTTCCAGTCCGACCAGCTTTCGGCGATTTTTCCGTTCTCGATGCGGAAGATGGATGTCCCTGTGACCGTGGCCTGGCGGTTAGTGGGGGGCATGCTGAGGAACTGGCCTTTGTGAGTGCCAGTGGCGGTCCAGTGGATGACCACCTCATTTCGCTCGGCGATCATATCGTCGATGGTGAATTTAAGGTCGGGAAATCCGTTTCTACATGTGGAGATGTGGCTTCTGAGGCTATCGGCTCCTGGTTGGAGGGATGGGAAGACGGAGTCGTGGTGGGCGCAGTCGTCAGAGACGAGTTCTCTGAGTTCGTCGAGCTTTCCCATGTTCCAACAATCGTCCATATATCTGCGCACGATTTCCTTGTTGGATGACATTGTGCTGCTATCGTTCGGCATTGTGAACCTCCTCGATTGCGCCGAAATTATAGACCCGTCCGCGGCAGGTTGGACAATGGCTAAGGCTCATTGAGCACGGCTCCGGTACGCGATGGATCAGGAAGATGCTGAAAAAGTGTGACCGTGGCCATGTGAAAGAAAGGTCCCGGCTAAAGCCTCCTTGTGTTTTGAGCGACTTATTCATAGGGCTAAAGCCCTACGCTAATCCCAAAAGCAAACAGAGATTTTTTTAGTGCGCCTCTCAGGGCGTATGAAGCGTTGAGGATGGGTCGGGGTCGACCTTGGTCTGGTCGACAGCGATCGCTACGTTCTCGTGCTTGATGTCCAGACGCAGGCGGTTGAAGAAGCTCATGTAGATGTTGGCGACCCAGACCAGCGCGAACCATGCGATCAGATAGCCGAGCCAGCCTTCGTAGAGCATTTGAAAGCGTGTGAGAAGGAGGAAAAATAGGGCGACGTAGTGGCTGAAGCAGTACTCGCAGGTAAAAACATAGAAGAATTTGCGCGGGGCGAGCGCACGGCAGTTCTGGCCCTTGTCTTTGCACCATTCGCGAGGCTCGCGGAAGATCTCTTCGTGGGTGACGGTCCAGGCGACACACGCGATGGGCAGGGCGAGGAGAAAGAGATAGGCGAACTGACGCTGAAGAGTCATGAGCATTGTTTGGGTCATCCAAAGTGCTAGCAGTGAGATGCAAACGGGAGGTTTAGGATTACAGGATGGACTGGAAGAGCAAACGGATACGGACACTTCTTGAGGCGGCGCTGGCAGAAGATAAAGTCGCCAACGACATTACGACAGCATTGACGATTGAACCAGGACTGCGGGCATCGGGGACGATCATCGCGAAGCAGGCGTGCGTGGTGTCGGGGCTGGGTTGTATTCCGGTCTTCCTGGATATCTTTGCGAAGATGTCCACCCGACCGGTAGGGCGGTTTGAGGTGGTGAGCCATCCGGAGATCTTTGATGGGGTGAAGGTCAAGAAAGGCCAGACGCTAGCCGTGATTCGGCATAATGCTGCGAGTATCCTCTCGTGCGAGCGGGTGATTCTGAACCTGATGCAGCGGATGAGTGGAATTGCGACGTTGACCAATGAGTTCGTGAAGGCGATGGCAGGCACGAAGACGAAGGTGCTGGATACGCGCAAGACGATTCCAGGGCTGAGGGCGCTGGATAAGTACGCCGTCTGCTGTGGTGGCGGGGTGAACCATCGGCTGGATCTGCAGGATGGCATTCTGATCAAGAATAATCACATCTCGCTTGGCGGTGGATTGCCTGCCGCTCTGGAACGTGCCCTCAAGGGGCGGAAGGCGGGACAGGTGGTACAGGTGGAGGTGCGGACTCCGTTGGAGCTGGAGCAGGCGATTGCCGGTGGGGCGGAGTCGATCCTGCTGGACAACATGACTCCTTCCGTTGTGAAGAAGGCGGTGAAGCAGATTCGAGCCGCGCTGCCGGGAGTACCGATTGAGGCTTCGGGGAATATGAACCTGAAGACGGTGCGAGACTATGCCATGGCCGGGGTGGATTTCGTCTCCGTGGGCGCGCTGACGCACTCGGCAGCTGCGGTGGACCTGAGCATGCGAATCACGGCGGATGTTTATTGAGGGTGGCGTGAATCGACCACGGATAGACATGGATTTTCCTCTTCTCAGCAGGGTCCTACTTTGACTATGTTTGATTTGGCGGCGGTGGAGGCGGGGATTGCAGAGACGGAGTTCGCAGGGAGGGTGATGCACCTCCCTTCTGTCGGGTCTACGAACGCTCTGGCTCTGGAGGCGGCGCAGACAGGAGCCGGCGGCGGTGTTTGGGTCGCGGATGAACAGACAGCCGGGCGTGGACGGGGCGGACATGGATGGCACTCTGCCGTGGGCGATGGACTTTATGTGAGCGCGCTGGTGACACCTCCGATGGCGGCGGCGACAGCTCTGAAGATCTCTCTCGCCACCGGACTTGCGGCGCAGGCGGCGATCGCGGAGGTTACGGGGCTGACGGTGGATATTCGCTGGCCGAACGACCTTCTCCTGAATGGTCGGAAGTGCGGCGGCATCCTGGTAGAGACTGCCGTGGCTCCAGCTCAGGGGGAGGCGCGCGCGCGCCTGCGGTATGCGGTGATTGGGGTGGGGATCAACCTGAACCATGCTGCGTTTCCGACTGAGCTTGAGGCTTTGGCTACTTCGCTACTGATTGCTGGTGGGAGAGCTGTCTCACGCGAGGCTGTACTGGCTGCTCTGCTGCGGGCGCTCGATAAGGAGATTCGCCTGCTGGTTCGCGGTGAGCATAGGACGGACGATGGGCCTGATCTGCTGGAGCGTTTTGAGCGGGCTTCCAGCTGGGTGCGGGGCAAGAGGGTACGGGTGGAGGAGGGCGGCAGTTATACTGGCGTGACCTCTGGACTCGACGTGCAGGGTTTTTTGCAGGTAGATGGGGACGATGGCGTACGGCGTACGGTGCTTTCGGGCGGCGTACGGGAACTATAAAAAGAGCAAGAACGAGGCGGGAGAGCGACGATGCTACTGGCACTCGATGTAGGCAATACAAATACTGTCCTTGGGCTTTATCGGCTCGCAACCGAGGGTGCTCCGACCGAGATGGTGGCGAACTGGCGGATTACGACGTCCAGAGAGCAGACGGACGATGAGTTTGGGGTTCTGCTACAGAATCTCTTTGCCATGCGCGGACTGCAGATGGCAGTGGTGGATGCGGTTGCGATCTCCTCCGTTGTGCCTCCGCTGGATTCCATGCTGCGACGGGCGTGCGAGGTCTTCTTTGCGCTGAAGCCGCTGTTTGTTGAACCGGGCGTCAAGACCGGTCTGCCGATTCTGACGGATAATCCGTGCGAGGTCGGCGCAGACCGGATTGTGAACTGTATCGCCGCGTTCGAGAAGCTCGGCGGACCGTGCATCGTGGTGGATATGGGGACGGCGACGACGTTCGACGTGATCTCGAAGAAGGGTGAGTTTCTGGGTGGGGCTATCGCTCCGGGCCTGAAGCTCTCTGCCGAAGCGCTGTTCGCGCGGGCCGCACGACTGTCCAGGGTCGATGTGAAGAAGCCTGCGAAGGTGATCGGGACGAACACAGTCGACAATATTCAGATTGGCCTGTACTACGGCTATATCGGTCTGGTGGATGGCATCCTGGAGCGGATGATCGCAGAGATGGGGCCGGAGACCAAGACAGTCGCGACGGGTGGGCTGGCGAAGCTGATCGCGGGCGGATCGAAGTATATCGACGGCGTGGACGAGATGCTCACGCTGAATGGGCTGCGGATTATCCATGAGCGCACGCTTGAGCGGCACAGGAAGCGTGGGGCTTAGCAGTCTGCCGCCCATGTGGGGCTTAAGCTGTAAGAGCGATGCAGAATTATTTCAATTACTTTACCGAGATCGAAGAGCGGTTTCAGCAGAGGCGAGGGTCGCTGTTGATGCTTTCGACGCTGGACTGGGCCCTGATTGAGACGTGGCGCGAGGCTGGGGTTCCGCTGGAGGCGGTGTTGCGGGGGATCGATAATGCCTTTGACAAGCATGATGCCAAGACGCTGCGGGCGGCGGGCAGGGTGCGGAAGGTCAATGGGTTGGCATGGTGCGCGCAGAGCGTGATGGAGGCCGTGGAGCAGGCTATGGAGGCTTCTATCGGGGCTGCGCCTGCTACCGGCGCTGAGACCGCAGAGAGTGGGTTTGAGGCGGAGCGCGTGGGGCGGTATCTCGAGGAGAATGCCGCAGCGATCGAGGGAGCGAAGTTGAGTGCTCCGGCTGATGGGGTGGCCGCAGAGGTAGTGGGGAGGCTGCGCGCGCTGTCTGCGGGGTTGCGAGTGGAGCAGGTACAGTCGCTCGAGGAGTTGGATCGGACGCTGACGGTACTGGAGGAGAAGCTGTTTGCGGCTCTGCTGACAACGGCTCCGGAGGAGGAGCTGGTGGGGTTGCGGGAGCAGGCGGCTCGGGAGCTTGCGCCGTATCGTGGCAAGATGCAGGCGGTACAGATCAAGCAGGTGCAGCAGCAGTTTCTGCAGAAGCGGTTGCTGGAGGCTCGGAGGCTGCCGCGGTTGAGTCTGTTCTATATGAG
>JAOAPB010000023.1 GCA_025462645.1 Edaphobacter sp.
TTCGTCATTCTAAATGGTTTACGGCTAAATTCGTCATTCTAAAAGGTTTATAGGTTTAAAGAGAAAAGCCCCGGTGGCCGAGGCTTTTTCTGATTCTGTATTAACTATAGCCGATTGAGTAAAACTAATATGCCACTTTGCGGAAGACTATTTTGGGAGGCTAAGCTATTGTTTTTGTTTGATTTGCGTGTGGAGATGCGTGTTAGTTACTGCTCCAAGGGCTTGACAGGAAAAACAGGGAGCGAGGCTCAGGGGTATAGGACAACAACTGGCGTCAACAGCAAAAGGCTCAATGGTTGAGGCAGGCCAGTTCGCAAAGTTCATAACAGCCTATAGGGCCACGACAAAGAGTGGTTTAGGTGGGGGTACGTAGGAGAAGGTAGGCTCCGGTGATGCCGAAGAGGAGATCCGGGCTCCAGGCGGCGAGGACAGCGGGGAGAGTGTTGACATTTCCCATGGCCTGGAAGAGGCCGTCGACCACCCAGTAGGCAATGGCAAGGCCTATGGCGGTGGCGATGCCGGCGAGAGAACCTCGTTTGCCCATTGAAAGGGCGAAGGGGACGGCGAGGATCGCCATGACGAGGGTAATGAGGGGATAGGCCAGTTTGCGGTTGAGCTGGACGCTGAGACGCTTGGTGTCGAAGCCGGATTGTTTGAGGTCGGAGATGTAGCGGGAGAGCTCGTTATAAGACATCTCCTGGGAGGGGCGGTCCTCTTTCTTGAAATACGTGGGCTGCTCGTGAATCTCGGGGAAGGAGGCGACGGTGAAGGGCTGGTAGGAGGCGATGGTCTCGCCACTGAAGGTGCGTTGCCAACCGTTGCCGAAGATCCAAATGTTGACGTCGGGGTTCCAGCGGACGGAGGAGGCGAAGATGCGGCGCTTGAGGATGAAGGTGTTGGGCTCGAACTCGAAGACGGTGAGGTTGGCGAAGACGTTCTTGTCGGCGTCGAAGTACTGGTAGTAGAAGATACGGGTAGGTTGGCCGGCGGCGGTGGTCTGGCCAGAGATCCACTTGCGGTCGGGGCGGAGGAAGGTCTGGGCGGGCTTGTCCTTGATGAAGGAGCGGAGGGCCTCCTGGCGGCGGTTGGCGGCGGGGAGGTAGAACTCGTCGAAGACGAAGAGGCCGGCGGAGACGAGCAGGGTGGAGATGAGCACGGGCGCGATGATGCGATAGAGACTGATGCCGGTGGCCTTCATGGCGGTGATCTCGGAGGATTTGCTGAGGGCTCCGAAGGTGACGAGGACGGCGACGAGGGCGCAGAGCGGCGTGACCTGATACAGGATGAAGGGGATGAGATTGAGGAGGTAGTCGCCTACGGTGACGAGGGGAGTGCGGTTGCGGATGATGTCGCCGATGAGCTCGAAGAAGGTGAAGATGATGAAGAGGGTGGAGAAGCTGAAGAGGACGAGGCCGAGGCTGGTGGCGTACTCGCGCATGACATAGTCGTCGAGCAGGAGGGGGAAGTGGATGCGGAAGGTGCTGCGGAAGCGGCGGAGAAGGGTGGCGATGTCGTGGGTGGTGTGGCTGGCGGGATCGCTGCCGCGGGTGAAGCGGGCGATGAGCTTGTTGAGGTAGACGCCGATGGAGGAGAAGATGCTGAGGGCGATGCCTCCGCGTGACATCTGATAGAGGAGGATGGCTCCGGCGGCGGCGAAGATGAGATTGGCTCCCCAGACTCCGAGGAAGGGCGAGAGCTTGCCGGTCTTGGCGAAGGCTACTCCAACCGATGACAGGAAGTAGTAGACGAAGACGAGCATGATGGTGAGGACGAAGCCGGTGGATTTGCCTCCGCGCTTGGAGGAGAGGCCGAGAGGCACGCCTACGAGCATGAGGACGAGGCAGGCGGCGGGGTAGGAGAAGCGCTTGTTGAGCTCGATGCGGTAGCTGCGCGCGGGGCGGCCCGGGATGTCGTTGCCGGGGGAGTTACCGAGGCTCCAGAGCTTGGTGAGGGGGAGCGCGAGGATGGGGCCGTCGGAGCGGACGAGGTGGTTGTCCTCGGGCATGCCGGTCTGGATGGGAAGGTCGGTGGAGGTGAAGGTGGAGATGTCGTACTGATTGGGGTCGGTGGGAGAGGTCTGATGCTGGCCGCCGTTGATGAGATGGAGGCGGATGGTTTGGGCGTCTCCGGCCTGGGCATCGCCGTTGACGACGATGGCCTGGTCGGCGGTGGTGATGTGGGGGGTGGCGGGTTGAGTGAGGTCGGCGAGGAAGACGTGATGCCAGACGGCGGCTCCGGCGGCGGGGCGGACGTCCTGGATGTAGAGGACGTAGTTGCGGAAGTCCTCGTAGAAGACGCGGGGCTGGATCTCGAAGGAGGCCTGGGAGGATTTTAAGGAGTCGGTGAGGCTGATGAGAGCGGCGGAGGAGCGCGGGGCGAGGTAGAGGGAGTTGAAGAGGCCGAGACCGAAGGCCGCGGCGGAGACTATGGAGACGATGCGGACGAAGTCGACGGCTCCCATGCCGGAGGCGCGCATGGCGGTGATCTCGCTATCAGAGGCGAGGCGGCTGAGACCGAGGAGGATGCCGACGAGAACCGCCATGGGGATGGTGTAGACCAGGGCGTTGGGCAGGGTGTAGGCGAAGATGCGGGCGACATCGGTGAGGGAGGCGGAGTTGCGGACGACGAGCTCGAGGATCTTGCCGAGGTCGCGCATGAAGAGGACAAAGGTGAAGAGGGCTCCGCCAAGGAGTGCGTGGGAGAGGACTTCGCGGAGAATGTAACGGGTGAGGATGCGCATGCGATCGGTAGTGCTTCGTTTGAGTTTAGCGCGTTGGGTTCGAAGGAGCATCCTGCTGAGGACGACAGCACCTCGCAGTTCGACCTGAGCAAGGCCAAGCGTGGTGAGTTGAAGGGAGCATCGGTGGCCATCCTGGTGCAGCCGCCGCATATCTCCTGGAGACGCTGGTGAAGGCCAGACCGATGCTAAGAGTAAGTACGAGAGCATCGTCAGTATCGCCAAAGAGCATCCGGGATTGGCGGAGATCGCGTATACACCTGCCGATGTACGGCGTATCGAGGCGAAGGGGCTTTGGTTGTCTCTGACCGATTACTTCAGGGGCAACGGTAACGACCAGAACAAGCACAGCAAATGCGGGGATCTCTCCGCTACGCAGCGCGATGAAGCTGCGCTGCTCCGGTCGAGATGACGATTTTTCTGGTGGTTGAGAAGATGCAATCGCATACGGGATGACAACCAAAAGGGCTAACAAGCACAGCAACAGCAAGGCACAGCAACAGCAGAGCGATGGCAATGAAATAGGGGTAACGGTACTTCTTGTTGCTTATGGGTTGGCGAGGAAGCGATAGCCTATGCCTCGGATGGTCTGGAGGTGGACGGGGGCGGCGGGGTCGTCTTCGATGTAGCGGCGCAGGCGGACGATGAAGTTGTCGATGGCGCGGGTGTCGGTGTCCTCGTGGACGCGCCAGACTTGTTCGAGGATGTCCTTGCGGGGGACGATCTGGCCTTCGCGGTCGGTGAGGTAGCGGAGGAGGTCGGCCTCCATGAGGGTGAGGTGAGTCGTGCGGTTGGGCGCGATGAGCTCGAGGGCGTCGAAGCGGATGGTGCGGTGGTTGAAGTGATACTCGGATGTTGGCTCGGTTGATTCCACCTCGCCGGAGGTCGAAGTCTGCTGCTGGCGCTGCCAGGCGGTGCGGCGGAGGAGGGATTTAATACGGACTAGAAGGATGTTGAGGTCGAAGGGTTTGGGAAGGTAGTCATCGGCTCCGGCTTCGAGGCCTTCGAGGATGTCCTCGGGGCGAGAGCGAGCGGTGAGCATGAGGACGGGAGTGTAGTGCTGGGCTTCGCGGAGGGCGCGGACGATGGTGAAGCCGTCGGAGCCGGGGAGCATGCAGTCGAGGACGATGGCGGCGATAGGATCCTGGGTGGAGAGGAGGTAGGCGAGGGCGGCGTCGCCGTCGGCCTCATGGTGGGTGCGATAGCCTTCGGCCTGGAGGTTGAAGAGGAGGCCCTGGGCGAGGTGATCTTCGTCTTCGACTACGACGATGAGAGGGGCGATTGATCGAGTCATGACTTGAATAGAGCTCTGGGACTAGGTTCGTTGGACGACAGACTTGAGAAGTTCGCTGAGGCCGTTCCAGGCGATCTGGACGCCGATACATAAAAGGATAAACGCGACGACGCGCAGGATGCCGTGGGCGGTGGAGGGAGAGATGGAGCGCGTGATGCGAGGAGCGTAGGCGTAGCAGAGATAGACCAATGCGCTAAGCACAATGGCAGCGATTAAGAGACCGACGTGCGAGAGGACTCTGCTGGTGAGGTTTCCCTGAGAGCCGTGGACGCTGAGAGTCAGCATGACGACGATGCTTCCCGGACCGGCGGTTACGGGGAAGGTAAAGGGGTAGAAGGCTTTTTCGGTGAGGGTGTCGATCTCACCTGGTGTTTCGACTGGCGAGCCTGCCTGTATTTTTTCCGGGTTGGGGGCAGCGCTCTTCTCGTTCAGCAGGGACCAGCCCATGGCTGCGAGGACGATGCCCCCTGAGACCTGCACGATGGGAAGGGAGATGCCGAAGAAGCTGAGAAGGGCTGAGCCTACCAACTCTACGACTGCGAAGAAGATGACGAGGTTGATGGCGATCTTACGGGCGAGGGCGCGGTAGACGTGGGGTGGAGAGATGCCCACGAGACCGAGGAAGACGAGGGCCGATCCGAGCGGATTGACGAGCGGCAGCAGGGCGCTGAAGCCCAGAACGAAATATTCCCAGAGCAGGAGCATGATTCTCCACGATCGAAATCTATCCGGTGATTGTACGTTGCAGCGACCCGCTTCATTGGGTGGCCACACTGGATGGGGCTGGGGAGAGTGGTGAGGCGGCCGAGGTGGCCAGGGGAAGGGTAAGGCTGATGGTCGTGCCTTGATTGAGGCCGGGGCTTTGGGCCGAGACGTCGCCCCCGTGCTGACGGACTATGTTGCGGACGAGGAAGAGGCCGAGGCCGGTACCCTTGATTTTTATGGTGTATCGACCAGGGACCCGGTAGAAGCGGTTGAAGATACGCTTGGTCTGGTCGGGGGGGAGGCCGAGGCCGGTGTCGGTGATGCGGAGGGTGATCCAGGTGTAGCGGGTGATGGCAAGGGAGCAGCGGATGTGGACCCCGCTGGGGGAGTACTTTACGGCGTTGTCGAGGACGTTGAGGATGGCGATGCGGAGGTCTTCGGCGATGCCGAGGACGTGGAGGCGGACGGCTCCGGGGACGGGCTCGAGGACGATGGCCTCGGGTGGGAGATGGTGGCGCTGGAGGACGGTGGCGATGCAGTCCGCGACGAGGGACTCGAGGTCGATGAGGGTGCGGTTGAGCTGGCGATGGCGCTGGCCGAGCTGGCCGGCTTTGAGGACCTGTTCGACGGTGGCGAGGAGGCGGTCGGAGTCGGAGAGCATGTTGGCGTAGAACTGCTGGCGCTGAGGTTCGTCGACGGGACGCCGCTGGAGGGTTTCGAGGTAGAGGCGGATGCTGGCGATGGGGGTCTTGAGCTCGTGGGTGACGGCGTTGAGGAAGGAGTCCTGGCGCTCGTTGCGGCGGATCTCGCGGACGAGGAAGACGGTGTTGAGGACGACGCCGGCGATGAGGAGCGCGAAGAGAATGACTCCCAGAACCGCGAGGGCCACCTTGCGCTCGTTGAGTAAGATCCAGCCGATGTTGAGGGTGATGAGAGCGCCGACGAGGAGCGCGCCGAGGGTGATGAAGAAGGCAATGGCTCCGCGTCGTCGGGTGATGTTCATGGGCTTTGGGGAAGTATAGCGGGGTTTGGGAGAGCTTTAGGTTTGGGTGTTGTTTGTTTTGAGGACCTCGGCGACGCATTGGACTATCCGATCGACGTCGGCGATGGAGGTTTGCCAGTTGCAGACGCTGACACGCATGGCGCGGCGACCGCGCCATGTGGTTCCGGTGAAGAAGGCCTCGCCGCTGGCCTGGATGGCGACGATGATGGCGATGGTATGGGCGTCGTGGTCGGCTTCGGTTGCGTTGGGCCTGGGATCGAGAAAGCGGAGGAGGCCTTGATTGATCTGCGGCTCCCAGAGGACCTGGGCTCCGGGGAGGTTGCCGATGCGGGTGACGAGGGCGTGGGCGTGTTCGCAACAGCGGTCGATGAGTGAGGCTACCCCGGTGCGGCCGAGTTGGCGGAGGGCGGCGTATGTGGCGAAGCCTCGGGCGCGGCGGGACCACTCGGGGTTCCAGTCGATGGGGTCGCGGGCATCGGTGTCGTGGGTGATGTAGGCGGCCTGGAGTGTAAGGGCGGCGCGGTGGGAGGCGGGGTCGGCGACGAAGGCGTAGCCGCAGTCGTAGGGGACGTTGAGCCACTTGTGGCCGTCGGTGGCCCAGGAGTCGGCCTTGGCGGCTCCGCGCATGAGATGGCGATGGGTCGGCGTAGCGGCGGCCCAGAGGCCGAAGGCTCCGTCGATGTGGACCCAGGCGTTGTAGCGATGGGCGATGGGGATGAGGGTCTCGAAGTCGTCGTAGGCTCCGATATTGAGGTCGCCGGCCTGGAGGACGACGATGGTGGGGGTATTGGGTTCGGTGGCGAGGTGCTGCTCGAGTGTGTCGGCGAGGAGTCGGCCTTGCGGGTCGGTGGGGAGGTCGACGATGCTCTTCTCGCCGAGACCCAGGATGCGGATGGCGCGGACGGTTGAGCCGTGACGCTCGCTGCTGGTGAGGATGCGGATGCGTGGTGCGCCTTGGAGGCCGTCCTGCTCGACGTCCCAACCGGCGCGGGCGAGGACGGAGTGGCGGGCGGCGAGGAGGCAGGTGACGTGGGACATCTGACAGCCGGTGACGAGGGCGAAGCTGGCGGTTGCGGGGAGGTGCAGGAGGTCTTTGAGCCAGGCTCCGACGACCTCTTCGACGACGGAGGCGGCGGGGCCGACTGTGTAGAGGGAGGCGTTCTGGTCCCAGGCGGAGGTGAGCCAGTCGGCGGCGAGGGCGGCGGGGAGGGAGCCTCCGTTGACCCAGCCGTAGAAGCGTCCTCCGGTGATCTTGTGGAGGCCACCGGCTACGGCGGCGACGAGATCGTCGATGACTTGCGGGGCGGGGAGGCCGTCGTCGGCAAGTGGGAGGTCGAGGCGCTGGCGGAGGGATTGGAGGCTGGCGGTGGCGGCTACGGAGGTTTCGTTCGCGGGGGAGAGGTAGGTGAGGGCGTGGGTGAGGGTGGATTGGAGCAGAGGTTGGAGGGGCGAGTCTGGCAACAGCATATCCGGATGATACTGCGGGTTGTGCATGGACCTCCCTTTGGGGGGTACCCCCCTCCCTACTTTTGGCGTAAAGTCCTTTGATTCAGTTGTTTGTGGAGGCGTCGGGCCTGCAAAGTCGTGCAGACAAAGGAGTTGTGGCCAAAGTAGTGCAGCGAAAAAGGTTATCGTCTCCTGAGCGTTTAAAAGTGAAGAGCCCCGGTTTGCCGGGACTCTTTTTTGATTCTGTTTTAAGTATAGCGGGTTGAGGGGAACTCATCGGCATTGTTTATTTGGTTTGTTTTCTATGGGTTGGATGGTTTTTGGATTTGACAAGGGTTTGGGTCGCTGCGCTCCCCGGCTTCGACTACGCTCAGGGTGGTGTGGGGACGTAGAACAAACGACTGCAACAGTGGATCTTCCGCCTATTACGAAGGATGACAACTAAAAAGCAAGGCAAGGGGAACTGCCCGGGCTGACGCCCCTTTTCTTAGCGGAGTTTGTTCGCAGGGCTAAAACCTTGCGCTCCCACCGAAGGCATGGACAGGCAACGGCAAGGGCGGTGGATCTGGTTGTTGGAAAGGTCCGGGGCTGTTGTGGTGAGTCAAGACCTTCGGGATCCTTCGCTCCGCTCAGGATGACGACGAAAACAAACAACGTCAAACAGCAAGGACAAGGGCAACTGCAAGGCAGGCAACGGCAAGGGCGGTGGATCTGGTTTGTTGGAAAGGTCCGGGGCTGTTGTGGTGTGAGTCAAGACCTTCGGGATCCTTCGCTCCGCTCAGGATGACGACGGAAACAAACAACGGCAACAGCAACGGCGGTATGGGCCGGGAAGAGGTATGGGTAGAGAAGCGGATTTCTCCGCTTCGGCGGCAAAGTGCGCCGCCTTCGATCGAAATGACGGTTCTTGGGGTGTAGTGAAAGGTAATGGCATTCGAGTCGCTAAGGTCGACTCAGAGCAACGCATTACTGACGAGCTGCGCGTTTCTCGTTGCTGACGAACTGCTATGAGCTTCATCCTGAGGAGCGTCGCCCGCATCGCTTCCGAGCTGCTGGCTTGTTATAGCTTCATAAAGTTCTCCGGCCAGTACGCTGCTTGCCCTCCGTCCGAGAAGTTGCGAAGACCCAAAGCCTTCCGAAGGACCCCAGGGCCACCTTTGTACTGAAGGTGGCCCTGGGTGAAGAGGGTTAGCGGTTGATCTGGAATTCGGCGCGACAGCCGCGGTCGACCCAGAGGCCGCGACGACGATCAACGCCCCAGGTGTCGTTCTGGACACAGGGGGAGCCGCTGATCTGGCGGGTGAGGACGACGCTGTTGAGGTTGTAGCCGCTGACGGAGCAGAAGTTTCTGCGGCCGTCGTCGGAGGAGCAGGTGATGGTCTGGCGCTGGCCCTGTCCCTGGCCGGGTCGCCAACCACCGCCGCCGCCACCACCGTCGAAGGAGAATTCGGCGCGGCAGCCGCGGTCGACCCATAGGCCGCGATTGTCGA
Source organism: Edaphobacter sp. (assembly GCA_025462645.1). Taxonomy (GTDB): domain Bacteria; phylum Acidobacteriota; class Terriglobia; order Terriglobales; family Acidobacteriaceae; genus Edaphobacter. Next base: position 8,676 of record JAOAPB010000023.1, read on the forward strand.
CGCCCCAGGTCTGGTTCTGGACACAGGGGCTGCCGCTGATCTGGCGGGTGAGATTGATGCGTCTGAGGTCGCCGCTGACCTGGCAGTAGTTTCTACGACCATTATCGGAGGAGCAGGTGATGACCTGTCCCTGACCTCCTCCTCCGCCGCCACTCCAGTTGCCTCCGCGGCTATTTACAACGAACTCGGCGCGGCAGCCTCGGTCGACCCAGATACCTCGATTGTCGTAGCCCCAGGTTTGCGTTTCGACGCAGGCGCTGCCGCTGATCTGGCGGCTGAGACGGACTCCGCGGCGGGTGTCTACATTGCAGTAGTTACGCCTTCCATCATCGGACGAACAGGTGATGACCTGGCCCTGACCCTGATCGTAGCCTTGAAGGCCGGCGGCCATCGGCAGGAGCCCAGAGGTGGTGAGGAGGGGTTGAGAGGAAGCGTACGCTGCGCTTAGAGAGATGACTGTGGAAAGCAGGAGAAGTTTTGCTGTGCGGATCATAGTGCCCTCTTTCGAAGTGGATTCGTGCTTCCAGAAGATGGAGGTACAGGGGGCGATCCCCGAAGTGTATCTAGCCTTCGATGGACGAGGATACGCTTGAGGTATTGGTCTGTCGAGTGAGATGCGGCTGGTATTGCGGGGATGTATGGGGAGCAGGCGCGGCGAGACGGCAGAGCAGCAGTTGGCTGGTGGAAAGAGGTTGGTGGAGAAGCGGATTTCTCCGCTGCGGCGGCAAAGTGCGCCGCCTCCGGTTCGAAATGACTGTTCTTGGGTATGTCTTGGGTATGTGAGAAGAACAGCCAGAGGCAACGACAACGGCGCAGAGATGGTGCTCTGCGCCGTTGTCGTTTTCCGTTGTCTTTTTCGAAGGCCGACGGGTTAGATGCCGGCGGGCTTTGGGTTGTTCTTGTCGAACTTGGCGATCTGGACCTTTTCGGCGAGGCCGAGCTTGGAGAGGAGCCAGATGCAGTAGTAGTTGATGTCGAACTCGTACCAGGCAAGACCGTGACGGGCGCTGACCGGATGAGCGTGGTGGTTGTTGTGCCAGCCCTCGCCGCCGGTGAGGAGGGCAACCCACCAGTTGTTGCGGGAGTCGTCCTTGGTCTCGAAGCGGCGCTTGCCCCAGAGGTGGGTGGCGGAGTTGACGAGCCAGGTGGCATGAAGGCCGAGGGTGACGCGGAGGAAGGTTCCCCAGAGGAGCATGCCGAGAGCGCCGATGACGTAGTGGCCGGGGCCTGCGAGGGCTGCGCCGATGATGATCTGGAGGACGCCGCTGGCGACGAGTGGAACGTAGTGGTACTTGCTGAGCCAGACGTGAACGGGATCGCGGGTGAGGTCGGGGGCATAGCGGCCGAGCAGGGCGGTCTCGGAGTGCATGGCGCGACCGGAGAGGATCCAGCCGGCGTGGGCCCACCAGGTACCGTCGTGCGGTGTGTGGGGATCGCCTTCGTTATCGGAGTTCTGGTGATGGACGCGGTGGGTGGCTACCCAGAAGATGGGGCCGCCCTCGAGCGCGAGGCAGCCGCACATGGTGACGAAGTACTCGACCCACTTGGGAGTGCGGTATCCGCGGTGCGTGAGGAGGCGGTGATAGGCCACGCCGATTCCCACGTTGATCGCGAGGAAGTACATGATGGCGAATGCGGCGAGGTTCGTCCAGGAGAAGAAGAAGAGCGCGGCGATGGCGCCGACGTGGAAGAGGCCCATGGCGATGGTCGTGACCCAGTTGATGCGGCCCTGCTGATATTCGCGGCCCATGCGGAGGTCCTGCTTGACCTTCTGCTTGATTTCGACGACGGCGGGTATGGCCGCGGGCCGTGCCTGGGCTGTCTTGGTTTCTTCGGTGGAGATGAGAGTCGGAGTCATATGGATTTCGCCTTCCTTGAGCTGCTAGTAACAACGCTAACAGGGCCGCAGCGAGAGGTGGTGTAAGACTTTTGTAATGCCCCCTTTGAGAGGAATTTCGGTTGTAAGACTTTTGTAATGCTCCCTGGTAGCCGGGGTTGATAGTGTGTATGGATGAGAAAAGTGAGTGGACTGTTTGTGGCGGCGGTTGGGATCGGGACGGGCTGGGCTCAGGGGCAGCAGGCGATTGGACAGGCAGTTGGGCAGGCAATCGATTTGCCGACGAGCAAGCAGATTGTACGGCCTGTGCCGGGGAGTCCGCAGCGATTGAATAGCCTGCCGATGTCGATGGCGGTGTCGCCGGATGGGCGCTATGTGGTGACGGTGAATGCGGGGTATGGGACGTTCGAGTCGGAGTACATGCAGTCGCTCGCGGTGATGGATACGCAGACAGGAGCGGTCTCCGATTTTCCCGACGACCGGACGCCGAACAAAGCCAAGCAGACGCTGTATTCGGGGCTGGCGTTCAGCAGCGATGGGAGGCATGTGTACGCGAGCATGGGGTCGGAGACCGACCCGCTGGGGATGGCAAAGGGGGGTACGGGGAGTGGGGTGGTGGTGTATGGGTTCAGCTCGGATTCCAATGGGGGGAAGATCACGCGGGAACGGATGATGAAGATTCCACTGCAGCAGCTGGCGGCAGGACGGAAGACGATGCTGATCGGCGGAGTGGAGGGGGACAAGGGGCTTCCGTTTCCAGCGGCCATAGCCGTGGTGGGGAGTGCGGGGTCGGAGCGGCTGCTGGTGGCGGGAAATCTCTCGGATGATGTGCTGCTGATGGATGCGGCTACGGGTGAGGTGGTGACGCGGTTTGACCTGTCGGAGAACGATGCTGTGCCTTCGACGTATCCGGTGGCGTTGAGCGTCTCGAAGGATGGGACGCGCGCGTTTGTGGCGCTGTGGAACGCGAGCGAAGTGGTTGAACTGGATTTGAAGAAGGGCACGGTGGGGCGGAGGCTGGCGTTGCTGAAGCCTAAGGGCGCTACGGCTGCGGGGACGCATCCTTGTGCGCTGGAGATGTCGCCGGATGGAAGGACGATGTATGTTGCGCTGGCGAACAGGGATGCGGTGGCGGCGGTGAATGTCGGGGCAGGGCAGTTTGCGGTGAAGGGCTACTTCGATACACGGCTGCCGCGGCAGAGCTACTTTGGGGCGGAGCCTGAGGCGCTGGCCTTGTCGCCGGATGGGTCGCGGCTGTATGTGGCGAATGCGATCTCCGACGCGATTGCGGTGATGGATACGGGGAAGCTGACGGCGAAGGCGGCGAAGCAGGGGATGGTGGAGCCGATCGGGTTTGTGCCTACGGAGTGGATGCCGATGTCGATGGCCTTTACCGGCGGCAAGCTCTATGTGGCTACGGCCAAGGGCAAGGGTACGGGGCCGAATAACTTTCCACAACGACAGACCGAGTTTCAGAAGAAGCAGGGAGCGAAGCAGAATAGTTCCACCTATATTGGGACGCTGCTGTATGGGTCGCTGGCGGTGCTGGATATGACGGCGATGGAAAAAGAGCTGCCACGGTGGACGGCGGAGGTGGTGGAGTCTAACCGGATGAAAGCGGCAGAGGAGAAGATCCAGTTTGCGGGTGGACGGCAGGACCGCATCAAGCATGTGATCTACATCATCAAGGAGAACCGGACCTACGATCAGGTGTTCGGGGATCTGAAGCAGAACGGGAAGGCTGTGGGGAATGGGGATGCGAGCCTGACGATGTATGGGCAGGATATTACGCCGAACCAACATGCGCTGGCGCTGCAGTTTGGGGTGCTGGATAACTTCTACGACTCGGGTGAGGTGTCGGGGGATGGGCATGTGTGGTCGACGGCGGGGATCGGCACGGATTACCTGGAGAAGACGTGGCAGCAGAGCTATCGGGGTTCGCAGCGGACGTATGACTTCGAGGGCGTCGTGGCGGAGGGGTATCCGATCCTGCAGCATATTCCGGATGTGAACGAGCCTACGAGTGGGTATCTTTGGGGGAATCTGGCTCGGCATGGGAAGACCTACTACCACTTTGGGGAGTACATCTCCTCCACTTTTTGCGATGTGAAGAAGAGCGGGAGTTCGCAGGAGGGGCCGCTGCTGGAGGGATTGAAGTGTGCGCGGCCTTCGATCAAACAAGGGGATGAGATTCCGGCGGAGTGGGGCGGCGGAGTGAGCAAGTGGCCATGGGCGATTCCACTGCTGGCGAAGAACATTGCGACCAAGCCGGAGCTGGTGGGTCACTTTGCGGCGGAGCAGGCGGACTTCAATCTGAAGGTTCCGGAGCAGATACGGGCAGAGGTCTTTCTGCGGCACTTCAAGGGGTGGGTGGCGGATCGCGAGGCGGGGAAGGACACCATGCCGAACTTCGTCATGCTGCGGTTTGGGAATGACCATACCGCAGGCACGACTCCGGGGAGCCCAACGCCGAAGGCTTCGATGGCGGACAACGATCTGGCGATTGGCCGGGCGGTAGAGGCGGTCTCGCACTCGCCCTATTGGGATGACACGGCTTTCTTTATTCTGGAGGACGATGCGCAGAATGGGGCGGATCATGTGGATGCGCATCGGAGTCTGGCGCTGGTGATCAGCAAGTATTCGCCAAAGGCAACGGATGGCGGGGCGTTTGTGGATAGCCGGTTCTACTCGACGGTCAGCGTGATTCGAACGATGGAGACGCTGCTGGGGCTGCCTCCGATGAATAATAACGATGCGTTCAGCTCGATGATGTCGCCGCTGTTTACCGGGGCGGGGGATCAGGGTGCGTTTACGGCGAACTACGCGAATCGAGATAATGAGCTGATCTATACGGCGAATGCGAGGACGGCTCTGGGGGCGAAGGAGTCGAGCAAGATGGACTTTCGTCACGCGGATCGGGCTGACGCACAGAAGTTGAACGTTATCCTATGGAAGGACGCTATGGGCGACCAGGCGGTTCCTGGGTTGCTGCTCGAGAAGAGAAAGAAAGCCAAGAAGGATGATGATGACGACTAAGGTTGCGCCGTTTCGATTGAAGCCGTGGTTTAGCGAGAGGGTTTGGGGCAAGAAGGATCTGTCGCCGTGGTACTCGGATACGGGGACGACGGAGCTTGTGGGAGAGGCCTGGTTGACGGGGCCTCAGTGCGTTGTGGAGACGGGGGAGTTCGCGGGGCGGACGCTGGCTTCGGTCTCCGATGAACTGGGCAGGGAGTTTCCGCTGCTGGTGAAGCTGCTGTTTCCCAATGAGAAGCTGTCGGTGCAGGTGCATCCGGATGATGCGCAGGCACAGGCGGTGGGCGAGGCGCGGGGCAAGACGGAGTGCTGGTATGTGCTGGAGGCGGAGCCGGGGGCAACTGTTGCGCTCGGATTGAAGAAGGGTGTTGCGGTTGCCGACATTGCGGCTTCGGTGGCCGATGGCACGATGGAGTCGCTGATCGAGCAGGTGCCGGTGTCGGTAGGGGATATGTTGTTTGTGGATGCCGGGACGGTTCATGCCATAGGGCCCGGCGTTGTGTTGCTGGAGACGCAGCAGACGAGTGATGTGACGTATCGGCTGTATGACTATGGGCGGCCGAGGGAGCTGCACCTGGAGAAGGGGCTTGCGGTAATCAAGACCGAGACCGCGGCGGGGAAGGTTGCGCCTCGGGTGATGGATGGGTTTACACGGCTGATCGAGCAGAAGTACTTTGTGGTTGATCGGTTTGATGTTGCGTCGGCTGAGGTGAAGGTCGTGATGGATGGCGCTGGATGCCTCGTGGGGCTGAGTGGACAGGGCGTGGTGACGACCGGAGCGACTGAGGTGGAGATTCTGCCGGGGCGGGCTGTAGCGGTACCGGTTGGGGGCGGTGAGGTCATCGTGCGTGCGGAGGCAGGGCTGTCGTTTATGCGGTGTGTGGCTCCGTAGCCATGTGAGGAGGGCGAGTGCAACGAGTTTCGCGATCGAAGACAACGAGCTGGCATGTCGCGCTGCTGCGCGGAATCAATGTGAGCGGCAAGAACATGCTGCCGATGGCTGAGCTGGCGAAGATATTTGCCGCGGCCGGATGTGGAGATGTGAAGACCTATATCCAGAGCGGGAATGTTGTCTTCTGTGCCGAGGATGGCGTTGTGGATAAGCTCGCCGGTTTGATCACGCAGCAGATTGAGGAGCGATTCGGGTGTAAGGTGCCGGTGGTCTTGCGGACGGCGGCGGAGTTGGGTGAGGTGGTGCGGAGCAATCCGTTTTTGAAGGCGGGGGCGGTCGAAGATTCGCTGCACGTCTATTTTCTTGCGGGGATGCCGACGGCGGGAGATG
>JAOAPB010000050.1 GCA_025462645.1 Edaphobacter sp.
TAGTTTTACTCAATCGGCTATACTTAATACAGAGTCAGAAAAGCCCCGGCCAACCCCCGGGGCTTCTCTCTTTAAACCAATAAACCTTTTAGAAAGACGACTTTAGCCGTAACCACTTTAGAATGACGAATTTGCAATGATAGATTGGGCTAAGTCTCTGAGTTCATATGACTTGCAGTCAAAGTACCCCCCGGGGGGAGGGGGACCTAAGGGTGTCATAAGCGGTTCTAAAACCCCTGAATGCTTTCAGCTTAGAGGAGTGCCGATCCTGTGAGCGAGGTGACGTGGGCGATGTTGTGGCTGGAACACCAGCGTTTGAGGCCGTTGGCTATGTTTTCCACAGCTCGGGGATCGGCGTAGCTGGCCGTGCCTACCTGAACGGCGGTGGCGCCGGCCATCATGTACTCCACTGCGTCTTCGGCTCGGACGATGCCGCCCATGCCGACAACTGGGATGCTGACAGCCTTTGACGCCTCGTGCACCATGCGTACGGCGATGGGCTTGATAGCCGGGCCGGAGAGGCCTCCGGTGACGTTGGCGATGCGGGGCTTCCCGGTTTCGATGTCGATGGCGAGCGAGACGAAGGTGTTGACGAGCGAGACAGCGTCGGCTCCGGCGTCGGCGGCTACCTTTGCCATCTGCGCGATGCTGGTGACGTTTGGGGAGAGCTTGACCATCAGGGGCCGCTGCGAGGCTTGCTTGCAGCGCGAGACGAGTTCGTTGAGGAGTTCAGGGTCGGTGCCGAAGACCATGCCGCCGTGGCTGGTGTTGGGGCAGCTGGCGTTGAGCTCGTACATGGCGATGCCGGGGGCGTCGTTCAGGGCGTGGATGACCTCGAGGCAGTCCTCGATGGTGAAGCCGAAGACGTTGGCGATGACGACGACGTCCTTCATGCGCTGGAGCTTGGGCAGCTTCTCCGCGATGAAGGGGTGAACACCCATATTCTGGAGGCCGATGGCGTTGATCATGCCGGCGGGGGTCTCAATGATGCGCGGAGTGGGATTGCCGGCCATCGGCTCGCGCGAGAGGCCCTTGGTGACGAAGGCTCCTATGCGATTAATCGAGACGATGTCCTCGAACTCGATGCCGTAGCCGAAGGTTCCGCTGGCGGCGATCACGGGTGAGCACAGCTCTACGCCCGCAATGGTCACGCGCATATCGGGTCCTTTGCTCATTGGCCAGCCGCCTTTTGGTGGGTTCGCTCGGATACTGCAACAGGCTCGGGGCGGATTGCCTGTGTCAGTACATGCCCTACAGCAGCCGATGGCTGGTTGACCCGCAGCATAGAGGCGAAGGTAGCGGCCAGGTCTACGGGGGCAACGCGGTCGTGGTAGATTCCCGGCACGAATCCGGAGCCGAAGAAGGCAAGCGGGACGTGGCGATCGTAGGAGTATGAGGTGAAGTGCGTGGTCCCGTGGCCGGCGGCCATCTCATACATCCCAGGGGACAACATGACGTACCATCCGCCGTTGGGCGAGTAGCTGTGCAGGATAAGCTTGCCCTCTTCGGTATCGGGGACCTGACTAGCTGCCATCTGCAGGCGCGTGTAGACGTGGCGGAGAAGGGGGCGAGGGGGCAGACGGGTCTGGCTGATACCCGCAGGCTCCGGGGGCAGCGTTGCCTCGAGAGCCTCTGGCAACATGTCGGCTACCGCTTGCTCGGCCTCCGCTTCCGTCACCTTCGTCTGCGCGAAGGCTCTGGGATCGATCTCAAGGTAGGGCAGCTCGCTGGGGAAGAGATAGCTCTTCTGCTTCCCTGGGGAGAAGCGCTTGTTCAATCTTGTGTCTAGCTCCGCGATCAAGTTCTTTACGTCGAAGACGACAGCGGGCATGCCGAGCTTTGCACCGACTGCCGGCAGCGGCGCGACACCATGATCGCCGGTCACCGCCACCCAGACATTGCCCATACCTCCGTCGACGTGCTTATCCAGCCAGGTGAAGAACCCGTTGAGATCAACGTCGATGGCGTCGATCATGGCGCGCTGCTCCGGAGCATCGGGCCCGATGGCGTGGCCGAGGATATCGGTCGACGAAATGCTGATGGTCAGGACATCGGTGACATCGTGGCGACCCATCTGTTCGCCCGCTACCAACGACTTCGCGAAGTCGAGCAGGTAGGAGACGGAGGCGGGAGACTTGCCCACCTCATCGTAGAAGTGACCCGGTTTGACATTGGCCTCATGGAGCGCCTGATCACGGCGGTCGCTGTTGTTGAAGGCCTCCGCCCATGCGGGCAACTGCGCGCTCCAGTAGGTGGAGGTGACGAATCTTCCGCTGGTGTGGTCGAGCCAGAAGGCACCGTTGGAGGCGTGACCGGAGGTCAGGATGGCGGCGCGATCCTTCATGGAGATGCCAAAAAGCTTCGACTGACCACGGCTAGCCAGAACCACCTCGTCGCCTATCGTAGAGGCGAGCTGATTGCGTGGCGATGCGCCGACGTCTTTGGAGTCAGGGTCGCCTACGATGGCGTAGCGCTCGTCCTCGACCGAGCTGACGGGATGGGTCGTCGAACGCTTCAGATCCCACCACTCGTTGAGCGAGATGCCGTGGCCGTTGGTGTAGGCTCCGGTGCCGACGGTGGAGTGGCCGGGGGCAGTCATGGTGTTGGCGTAGTCGTAGTAGCAATCGGTGAAGTAGGCCCCACGCTTGAGGAAGAGGTTGAAGCCATTCGCCGTCTTGAAGTCGTCGCGGTAACGATCGAGGTAGTCGCCACGGAACTGGTCGATGACAAGAACGACGACAAGCTTAGGCTTGGCGTGGTAGGCATCAGCGTGAAGAGAACAGGGCGCACCTGTAATGAGAAGGCCGGCGAGGGCGGTCGCGAGAACGTTTGAAAGACGCATGTATAGAAATAATAGACTTTGCAGAAGTGTGAATCGACCACGGACAAAACAGAGTGAAGAAAGATTGTTCTATCCGTACTTGCGTTGTTGATTGCATCGTCTACTGCGCTGATCGCTGATTTGCGAAAGGCCTCGATGAGGACACGGCCTATGCGGGCGGAGGGGCCTTGACACCGAGGCGGGCGACGACACACTTTCGCATCGAGTCAGGGTATCGAGAGTATGTTGAGGGAGTGTTGCAGGTGCCTCGTGTTGGCCCCGGTTCACCGTAAGACGCTAAAATGTTTGTAATGATCGATCTGGCGTTTGTACGGGCGAACCTGCCCCTTGTAGAGGAAAAGCTGCGCATGCGGGGCATGGACCCCGAGGCTGCGCTGGGTAACTTCGCAACCGTGGACCGCGAGCGCCGGGACGCCATTACCCAGGTAGAGACGCTGAAGGCCCAGCGAAACAAGCTGACTGAAGAGATCGCAAAGCTGCGTCGCGAGGGGGGCGATGCCTCAGCGCTGACGGAACAGACCCGGACGCTGAAGGCGGAGGTCGACTCTCTGGAGGCTACGGCCGCCGCGGCTGACGAGCGCCTGCGGGAGCTGATGCAGACGTTGCCCAATCTGCCGCAGGACAGTGTGCCGGTAGGCAAGAGTGAGCACGATAATCGCGAGGAGAAGGTTTGGGGCGAAAAGCCGGAGTTCAACTTCCCTGCCAAGCCGCACTGGGAGTTGGGCGAGGCATTGGGGATTCTGGACTTCAACCGCGCGGCGAAGATCTCGGGGTCGAGATTCGTCGTCCACTTCGGTCAGGGGGCACGATTGGAACGAGCGCTAGCCAACTTCATGCTGGACCTGCACACCGGCGAGCATCACTACACCGAGGTGCTGCCGCCGTACATGGTCAATTCGAAGTCGCTCTTCGGGACAGGGCAGCTGCCAAAGTTTGCCGAGGACCTCTTCCACTGCGACGATAAGGGTCCGTATCAGCCTGGCGTTTACCAGGAGAACGACCATTGGCTAATTCCGACCGCAGAGGTACCTGTCACCAATCTCTTCCGTGACGAGATTCTCGAAGAGAACCAGCTGCCTACGTCCTTCTGTGCCTACACGCCCTGCTTCCGCTCTGAGGCCGGTTCGTATGGCAAGGACGTACGAGGCATGATCCGGCAGCACCAGTTCCAGAAGGTCGAACTGGTGAAGTTCGTCAGGCCGGAGGACTCAGAGGCCGAGCACGAGAGGCTGACTCGCCACGCCGAGACGGTGCTCGAACGGCTGGGACTGCCCTACCGCCGGATACTGCTCTGCACGGGCGATATGGGCTTCGCCTCCGCCAAGACCTACGATCTGGAGGTCTGGCTGCCGGGGCAGGAGCTGTATCGCGAGATCTCCTCGTGCTCGAACTTCGAGGCGTTTCAGGCGCGGCGGGCGAATATCCGCTACCGTCCTGCCGGAGCGAAGAAGAGCGAGTTTCTGCATACGCTCAACGGCAGCGGGCTTGCCGTGGGTCGTACTTATCTCGCTGTGCTCGAAAACTACCAACAGGCCGATGGAAGCATCCGAATACCTGATGTGCTGGTCCCGTATATGAACGGCGATACCGTCATCGGCAAGCATTTGCAGGCGGGCAGGAGCTGAACATGGGAAGACTGATCAAAAGCTACTTCTGGTGGACCTATGAGCGCGGCAGCTTCCATTACGACGTCATGGTGACGCTGATCCTGCTCTTCATGTTTCTTGCCCCACGGTTGATCGACTTCAAAGACAAGCCGGTAGAGACGGTCGCGCTGCATGCCAGCGAAGTACTGGTGAAAGAGGCCGGAAGCACGGAGGAGAGCAGCCGCTTCCTGTACCAGATTCGCGCCGATGATATGGGCGGAGCGACGACGGACGGCGAGCGGCGTGCAGCCATTCTCCGAGTGATCGAACCTATCTCCGGCGAGGTGACGCTGGAACGCTACGAACCCGTCTACGACGCACAAGGCAAGGTAATCGCCTATGATGCGTGGATTCTTCGCTAATGCTGAAACCTGAGCTGAAGTCTCGAACTGCAGGGAGAATTTCTACTATGCCGATTGTCCGCCATATTGCCACCTCGCTCCTCTTCCCCGCTCTCGTTCTCGGCACTACGCTCGGATCGGCGGCAGCCCAGCCCAAACCTGGCAATCTGGACATTGTGCTACGCCAGATGGACGAGGCGAGCACCAAGTTCAAGTCGGCGCAGGCGGACTTTCAACGGGACATCTATGAACGCGTTGTGAGACAGACGACGACGCAGACGGGAACCATCTATTTCCTGCGCGACGGAGCCCTTACCCAGATGGGAGCAAAGTTTTTTCCGCCGTATGCCAAGACGATCGAATATAGAAGGGGTACGCTCAGCATCTTCGACCCAACCTCCAACCACTTGACCCTCCTGTCTGCCGGGAACAAACAAGCCCAATATGAGAGTTTTCTGACGCTTGGTTTTGGCGGCAGCGGGCGCGATCTCGCAAAGGCGTGGACCATCTCGGACCTGGGAGCCGAGCAGATGAGCGATGGCGATAAGACAGTAGCCACGGAAAAACTGGATCTGTTCGCGAAAGACCCAAACGCCCGCAACATGTTCACCCACATCGTAATCTGGGTCGATCCGCAGCGCGGCATCTCGTTGAAGCAGCAGTTCTTTACACCCTCAGAAGATCAGACAACGGCGGTCTATACGCACATTCGCTACAACGAAAAGGTCGATACCAAGCCTTTCGCGATCAAGACAGACAAGAATACTTCGATCGACCATCGTTAGACTGGCCGTCACCGGAGCGTGAAAACACGGCCCCCGCCCACACCAGGATCACTGGGAATAACTCCAGGGTGTACCGTGGCTCCGAGTTGTCGAGCGTCAGCAGCAAAGCGCAGCGTAGAACGACAAACCCAATCATCGACCACGCCAACGCAGGGTTTGCGGCCCAGCCATGGCGTCGCCAGCACCACAGTCCAACGCCTCCCAACACGAAATAGACCAGATTGAGAGTGGCGTAAGCAGCCGCGAACACAGTCTGACCGCGATGCTTGTCTCCCCTCCACCACTCGAGGGCTACGGGAAACATCTCTGTGCGCGGACGAAGAGCCATATTCACGAGACGAGCCACCGGCAGGGCAACATAGTAACGCAGAGGATCGGCATCGATGCGTTCCTTGGCTAGGGCAGCGAAGCGGGCATCGAAGGCGGAGGTTGCGTTATCGGTCTCGTTGTACTCCTCCAGGAGCGCGGCCGTGCGGGCGTACTGGTCGTCGGAGTCGAAGGCGCGAGGAGGCAGATCACCGATCTCCACCGCGGCGACGTCGTAGTTCCAATAGACCTCCTCGGTCGAGGTGAAGTCGATGGCCCAGGTTCGATACCAGCGCTGGAAGCCATGCGGAACCGCCTCTCCCGGATCGGTCGCATAGCGCGGTGCGAGAGGCTGAACGACATGGAAGGTGCGCCAGTTCCGCACTGTCCAGGGCACCAACGGAAGCACAATGCACACGATGGCGAGGATGACCGGATAGACGAGCCGCAACAACCCTCGTTCCGGTTGCCGGTTAGGTGAGTGAAGGACCATCCAGAGCATCGTCGGAACGATGGCAGCGGCAAGCAGGCCCTGCTCCGGTCGCAGCAGTACCGCGTAAGCCATTGCGGCCGAGATGCCATATAGCCAGGAGTTGAACCCGAGCCCTGCTGCCCGCCAGCGTTCCAGGCTGTAGAAGGCAACTGCCATGCAGGCAAGGCTCAGGGTTTCGGTGAGGGGCGCGGAGACGTAGCTCGCCGTAAATGGACACAGCGCCGCCAGCCAGAGCGTCGCCAGCGCCGCGCGTCGACCGAACAACCGGCCGGCCAGCGCGCTCAAAAGCAGGCAGGTTAGTAGGTCAATGACGCCCTGAACACACATCACGGCGGGATAGTGGTCGGCTCCGAAGAGTCGGAAACAAGTCGCCAGAAAGAGCGGATAGCCAGGCAGTCGGATCAGGGTTGGCACAGGCCCCGCGGCCGTTTGAGAGAAGCCGTAGACGCCATGCTCCATCCAGTTTTTGGCTATGTCGCCGTAAATTAACGTATCGCCGGCGATGCGCGCCACATGGGTGATGAACCAGAGCCGCAGGGCAAGCCCAAGGGCCAGCGCCAGCGCCACATACATCTCCCTCTGGAGTCGTCTTCTGGTCATGTATGTGCATCATACTTTGGACGATGCTGTTCTTTACCCTTCACATTGACTCGGTTGAGTCTACTGCATACGATTGAGCTAGGTCGCATGCGCACGGTCGCCAAGCTTTCTCGATGAACAAGCCAATCTTCTATGACCCGCAACGCAAGCGCTGGAAGCGACTGCGCCGATTCCTGGACGTGTTAGCTCTGCTCGGCTTGCTGGTGGGATCGATATTCCTGATCGGCCTGCTCCGCATGAAACCTTTGCCTGAGCTTCTGCTGCAGACTCAGAAGCGCAACTATCGCACGTTGGCGAATCAGCAGACATCTGCGTTGAAGCCCGGACAGAAGCTACGCCGGTCAGCCCATCGAAAGACCGATCTGAAGCCCTCGGACGTGCCCCTGAACTCCGGTGAAGGTTTGCGTGCGGCGTACTACGTCGAAGATGATCCCGCGAGTTACTCGTCGCTGAAGCAGCACATCAGCCAGGTCGATCTGCTCTTTCCCGAATGGCTGCATGTCGTGACGCCGGATGGCAGCCTGACCGCTTACACCCTGGACAATCGCCCATTCGCAGTCGTTGATGGGGGCGGTGTCCATACCGTGGATCGCGAAGACAAGGTTGCCCGGACCATCACAACCAATCACGTCAATACGGAAATCTTCCCCTTAGTGAACAACTACGACCCGGTCAAAGGGATCTTCGACCCGTTAGTTGGCAACTTTCTTTCGAATGAGTCCGCGCGCGCGAACTTCGTCAGGCAGATTCACACGTTTCTTGCCGCAAACCCCAACTATCGCGGACTGTCTTTGGATCTCGAAGAGATTCCGACCAGCGCACAGCCTGGCTTCAAGGAACTGGTCACCGCGCTGTATGACGATTTTCATCCACGCAATCTACGTCTCTACGTCAATGCCCCGGTGGGCGACGACGACTTCGACCTGAAGTATCTTGCGGACCACTCTGACGGCCTGCTGATGATGAACTACGACGAGCACCAGACCGAAAGCGAACCGGGGCCAATCGCCTCCCAGGACTGGTTCATCGACAATTTGAAGACTGTTCTGAAGACGGTGCCCAAAGAGAAGGTAATCTGCGCGATCGGAAGCTATGGGTATGACTGGACTACGAGCCTCCCCGCGCCCGTCAAGAAAGGCAGCAGAAGACCTGCTCCGCCGGTAAAGATGCTCGGAGCGCAAAACATGTCGACCCAGGAGGCCTGGCAGGCAGCGTCGGACTCCGACTCGCAGATCGACCTCGATGACGACTCTCTGAACGTACACTTCGCCTATGACGATGAGGACGCTCATATCCGTCACCAGGTCTGGTTCCTCGATGCTGTGACCGTCCTGAATCAGATGAGGGCGGCGCGGGAGCTAGGCATCCAGACCGTTGCCCTTTGGCGGCTGGGGTCCGAGGACAACTCCCTGTGGAAGATCTGGGACTCTCCGATGCGGTCGGATCCCGTGAAGGAGTTGTCCAAAGTCGAGCCCGGATACGACGTGGATACCGAAGGCGAGGGCGACATCCTTCGCGTAACGCGCAAGCCGCAGACCGGTGAGCGCACCATCACGATGGATGACGACGACTCGATCCCGGTGGAGCATCGCTCGATCACGCAGGAGTCGATGGCCTCGTATCCGCTCTCCTATACGGTGACGCAGTACGGCTACCACCCGCAACAGGTAGCCCTCAGCTTCGACGATGGGCCCGATCCAGAGTGGACGCCGCGTATCCTCGACATCCTCAAACGGTATGGTGTGCACGGCACATTCTTCATGATCGGCGAGGTGGCGCAGAACAATGTAGGGCTCATGCAACGGGCCTATCGCGAGGGACATGAGATTGGGAACCATACCTTCACCCACCCCGACATCAGCGAAATCTCGACCGGCAGCATGGAGCTGCAGTTAAACCTTAGCGAGCGCCTGTTCGCTTCCAAACTGGGAGTGCAACCGCTCTACTTCCGCCCACCCTATTCGATCGACCAGGAACCCGACACCAACGACCAGGCAGCTCCGGTGGACCATGTCCAGAGCCTCGGATACGTGATCATCGGGAACAAGATCGACACGAACGATTGGGACGAACACCCGCGCAAATCTCCCAAAGAGATAACCGACAGCGTCTTCAAGCAGATCGGGGACATGGAGACGCATCCGTGGAACAGAGGCTCCGTCATTCTGCTGCACGATGGCGGCGGCGACCGGTCCGCCACGATAGCAGCGCTTCCAGTGCTGATCGAGGCTCTACACGCGCGAGGCTACCAGATTGTTCCGGTATCGCAACTGGTGGGAAAGACCCGAGACCAGGTGATGCCGCCGCTGACACCGCATCAGCGCTGGCAGGCCCACGCCGATTCCATCGCATTCTTCCTCATCAGCTTCTTCAACCACTTCGTGGTGGGCGTCTTCTTCATCGGCGACATCCTTATGAGCGCGCGCCTCATTATCATCGGCATCTGCGCCATCATCGACCGCCTGCGAACGAGGAAGAACTACGCGACACCGGACTACGCCCCCACGATTGCGGTCTTGATTCCGGCGTACAACGAGGAGAAGGTCATCGTGCGGACGATCCGGTCTGTGATGATGTCGACTTATAAGAACCTTCGCATCATCGTCATCGACGATGGGTCGAAAGACAGAACCTACGACGTCGCCCGCGAGGCCTACCCGGCCGATATCGCCTCCGGCCGGCTGACCGTGCTGACCAAGCCCAACGCGGGCAAAGCCGAGGCGCTGAACTTCGCCCTCCGGCACTTCGACGAAGAGATCTACGTCGGCATCGATGCCGACACCGTCATCGCCCACGACGCGATTGCGCGGCTGGTTCCACACTTTGCGAATCCGAAGATCGGCGCCGTTGCGGGCAACGCCAAAGTCGGCAACCGGGTGAATCTGTGGACTCGCTGGCAGGCTCTTGAGTACATCACGAGCCAGAACTTCGAACGCCGCGCCCTCGACCTCTTCGATGTTGTCGTCGTCGTTCCCGGCGCAATCGGCGCGTGGCGCACGACAGCCGTCAAGACGGGCGAGGGGTACCACTCCAACACCGTGGCTGAAGACGCCGACCTGACCATGAACCTGCTGGAGCAGGGCTACTGCGTGATCTACGAAGATCGGGCGCTGGCCTTCACCGAGGCTCCTGTCACCGCCGACGGCCTGATGCGGCAGCGCTTCCGCTGGTCCTTCGGCATCCTCCAGGCCATCTTCAAGCACCGAGGCGCAATCTCGAAACATCGTGCCATGGGCCTCTTCGCGCTGCCCAACATTCTTATCTTCCAGATCCTCCTGCCATTGGTCTCACCCTTGATCGACCTGATGTTCGCGGCTGGAGTCCTGCACTACTTCATCGACAAGCACTTTCATCCGGGTGCTGCCTCGGCGGAGAGTTTTCACAAGCTGCTCAGCTTCTTTCTCCTCTTTCTCATCATCGATTTCGTCACATCCGCACTTGCCTTCGCGTTGGAGCGGAAGCACCCGGCAAGCAAAGGCGACGCATGGCTTCTGGTTCATATTTGGATTCAGCGTTTTACTTACAGGCAACTCTTCTCCGTAGTACTGTTCAAGACGGTCAAGCGCGCGATCGATGGCAAGTCGTTCAACTGGGATAAGCTCGACCGTACGGCCAAGATGTCGAAGGCCACGGAAAAACTGACCGAAGACAGTTAATCTTCCAGAGAGCCTGTTATGAACTACGATCACTGCTCTCCGTAGTACCCCCCTCCCCCCGGGGGGTACTTTGACTGCAAGTCCTGTTAATTCAGGGACTTATACGAATCTATCGCTGCAAATTAGTCATTCTAAACGGTTTACGGCTAAAGTCGTCTTTCTAAAAGGTTTATTGGTCTAAAGAGAAAAGCCCCGGTGTTGACCGGGGCTTTTTCTGACTCTGTATTAACTATAGCCGATTGAGTAAAACTAATATGCCACTTTGCGGAAGACTATTTTTAGAGGCTAAGGTTTTGTTTTTGTTTGATTTGCGTACGGAGCTGCGTCTTAGTTTCGGCTGTAGGGGCTTGACAAGGAAAAACAGGGAGCGAGACTCAGGGCATAGGAAACCAACTGCATCAACAGCAAAAGGTGCAAGGGTTGAGGCGCAGGCCAGTTCGCAAAGTTCATTACAGCCTCTAGACTTCGGACAAGAATCGTACACCCGTCCCTGCTGCATCAAAGAATGGGCGGACTACCCCGACCCACCAGACAGCGACGGGAGCCTTTGCTCGCGCTAGAATCGATGCGTTATGGCTACTGTGACTCTCTCCACCTCTACCCCCGTGCGTACCGCGCAGACCCCCTTCGCCAACGAGAAGTTTGTTGACTTCACCGCCGCCGAGAACAAGCGAGCCATGCAGGCCGCTCTCGCCGAGGTGGAGATCAACCTTGGCCACGAATACGATCTCGTAATCGGCGGCAGGCATCTGCGGACGACAGACAAGATTGTCTCCGTCAACCCCGCCCGTCCGGCAGAGGTGATCGGCATCCACCAGAAGGCTGACGCCGGGCACGCTGAGGAGGCGATGCAAGCCGCGCAGGCCGCCTTCCAGACGTGGAGTCGAACCCCCGTCGCAGAGCGCGCTGCCCTGCTGTTTCGCGCTGCGGATCTGATTCGGGAGCGCAAGTTCGAGTTCTGCGCATGGCTCACCTACGAAGTTGGGAAGAACTGGGCCGAGGCTGACGCAGATGTGGGCGAAACCATTGACTTCCTTGAGTTCTACGGCCGGGAGGCGTTGCGGCTGGATAAGGCGGCTACGCCGATTCAATTCCCCGGCGAACGCAACCAACTACGCTACCTTCCCCTCGGCGTGGGTGCTGTGATTCCGCCATGGAACTTCCCCTTCGCCATCATGGCTGGAATGACCTCCGCTGCGATCGTGTGCGGCAACACAGTGATTCTGAAGCCGTCCGTCGATGCCCCTACGATTGCCGCGAGATTCATGAGCCTGCTCGAAGAGGCAGGGGTGCCGGATGGCGTCGTGAACCTGTGTGTGGGAGAGGGGCCAGGATTCGGTAGCGCCATTGTCGCGCATCCGCAGACGCGCTTCATCGCCTTTACCGGCTCCAAGGCTGTCGGGCTGGAGATTCATGAGAGTGCGGCCAAGACACGACCCGGCCAGATCTTCATCAAGCGGACGATCCTCGAGATGGGCGGGAAGGACTCCATCATCGTGGATGGCGACTGCGATCTGGATGCAGCCATCGAAGGAGTCACCGTCAGCGCCTTCGGCTTCAATGGACAGAAGTGCTCGGCGTGTTCGCGGGTGATCGTCGATGAGAGCATCTACGACATCTTCTGCGACCGGCTGCAGGCGCGTGTGGCGAAGATCGCTACCGGTGACCCGGTGAAAAACTTCTATACCGGACCGGTGATCAGCGAGCGGTCCTATCGCAAGGTGCTCGGCTACATCGAGATTGGTAAGGGCGAGGGCACAGTCCTGAACGGCGGCCACGCGATTGAGACACCGGAGGGCGGCTACTACATTGCGCCAACTGTCATCGCGGACGTTGCCCCGACGGCCCGCATCGCGCTCGAGGAGATCTTCGGACCTGTGCTCGCGGTCATCAAGTCCAAAGACTTCGACGATGCGCTTGCCATCGCAAATAACACCGAGTACGGGCTGACGGGAGCGATCTATTCCACCTCGCGCGAGAAGCTCGATCGCGCTCGAGAGGAGTTCCACGTCGGCAATCTCTATCTGAACCGCAAATGCACGGGAGCCATGGTCGGGGCGCATCCCTTCGGCGGCTTCAACATGAGCGGAACCGACTCCAAAGCCGGCGGGCCCGACTATCTGCTGCTGTTTACGCAGGCGAAGAGCATCGCGGAGAAGCTCGGTCACGCAAGCGCCGCAGCCGAGAAGCAATCCGAACTTATGGGGCTGTAGGACACGCAGGGGCATTCCTCAAGCTGAGGATGCCCCTTACCCTACGCCGTCTTCATCTGGATGAGATTGCCGGCCTTAGCTGCCGCCTCCGCCAGAACGCGGTGATGAATGGTAAAGAGCGCCAGTTCCAGCCGATCCGAGACACCTGTCTTGTCATAGATGCCGCGCAGGTAGTTCTTGATGACCTGCTCCTTGGTGCCAAGTTGGGTCGCAATCTCCTTGTTCTTGCACCCTTGCACGATCAGGGCAACGATCTGCATCTCTTTAGGGGTAAGCCGGTCTCGAACCCTTGTTCCGACATTATCGGCCGCATGCATAGTCGTCACATTCGCGCGCTGAACACAGCGCTGTCCGCGGGCCACGCGACGTACGCAGTCCAACAGGTCCGTCCCAGTCACATTTCTGCAGACGATGCCGTCGAGCTGATCAGCCAGGTCGTCCGCGACATGTTCTGTGTTCTCAGCGACGAGAATCACACGGCTTCCTATCGCCTGAGTCCTGCTCAAGAGAACCGACAAGTCGGAGCGCAAACTTGAGGCGATCAGAATGATGCAGCCACGAAATCCATCGATGACGCTTGAAAGTTTCGCCATATCTTCGCATTGGGCGACGATGCGCATATCGTCCTCCAACGCCAGAACACGTGCCGCACCAGCCCGGAAGATTGCCTGATTATCCGCGAGAATAAGTCGATTCATAGGTATTTTTGTCTCCTGCCGCGGATCTATTACCGCCAATTCCCCTCATCGGCGAACGATGGCAGGTCAAAACAATGTCTCCAATTCGGACAACTCCCTCGCTATCTCCTAAACGCACCCGGAACCCTCGTTATCAATATGATATGTTTTCTGAACCCTTGAGCCGTCGGGCACAATCGAATCATATGTGCGGTGTGTCTTAAAAGACGTTCCCGAAGTATAACAAGGGTATGCCGAAGCCAATTCTTCTAGCAATCGATGACGACACCAGCGTGCTCGAAGCCGTGGTCCAGGACCTGCGCCGCAACTATGGTCAGGACTACCGCATCGTTCGTGCCGCCTCAGGAGGGGCCGCGCTCGATATCTGCCGTCAGTTGAAGGAACGAAGCGATATCGTTGCTCTCTTCCTCTCCGACCAGCGCATGCCTGGAATGACCGGTGTGGACTTTCTCCAACAGGCTCTCAAGATCTATCCTGAGGCCAAGCGTGTCCTGCTGACGGCCTACGCCGACACCGAGGCGGCGATTCGTGCCATCAACTCAGCCAAGATTCACTACTACCTGAATAAGCCCTGGGATCCGCCCGAGGAGAAGCTCTATCCCGTGCTGGACGACCTCCTGGAGGCCTGGAAGCAGGGCTATAAGCCCCCATTCGAAGGCATTCGCGTGATCGGCGTCCGGTGGTCGGCTCTGGATCACGAGGTGCGTGAGTTCCTCTCGCGCAACCGCATTCCCTATCAGTGGCTCAACGCGGAGGAGAATCCGGACGCTCTCGTGCTGCTGAAGGAGAAGGGCCTCGACGACGCGAAGCTGCCCGTCGTGTTATTCGGAGACGGCACAGCACTGCTTCAGCCGACCTCGACCGATATGGCCAACAAGGTGGGCATCTCCACGCAGGCACAGCAGAAGTTCTATGACGTTGTTGTCGTAGGCGCAGGGCCGGCTGGCCTCGCCGCGGGCGTCTATGGCGCCTCTGAGGGCTTGCGCACGCTGATTGTCGAGCCTAATGCTCCCGGTGGGCAGGCTGGATCCAGCTCGAAGATCGAGAACTACCTGGGCTTCCCTGCCGGCCTCAGCGGCGAAGAGCTGGCCAAAAGGGCGTTCCTGCAGGCAAGCCGATTGGGAGCTGAGTTTCTCCTGCAACGGGTCACCAGTATCCGCTCTGAGAACCAGTATCTGATCGCCGAGATGAAGGATGGCAGCGAGATCACATGCCACGTCTGCCTGGTCGCAACCGGGGTCTCGTACTGCAAGCTCGACGTGCCTGGCGCTGACCGATTGAGCGGCGCGGGGGTGTATTACGGTGCGGCGCTGACCGAGGCGATGTCCTGCGCGAACGAGGTCGTCTACATCATTGGCGGCGCCAACTCCGCGGGCCAGGCCGCTATGCACTTCTCCCGGTATGCCGCGAGGGTCCATATGCTGGTACGCGGCGACTCGCTACAGAAGAGCATGTCGAAGTATCTGATCGACCAGATTGAAGCCACATCGAACATCGTCGTCGAGACCTGCACTGAAGTCATTGCAATGTCTGGAGATGGCCACCTCGAAAGTCTCATGCTGAAGACGCCTGGAGGCGAGGAGACCCGCACTGCGAACTCGCTGTTCATCTTCATAGGAGCAGCCCCGAAGACAGACTGGCTCCCGAAAGAGGTCGCCTGTGACAGCAAGGGCTTCATTCTTGCCGGTCCCGACCTGAAGGCGAAGTCTCCAGAGTCCTGGCGGCTTGACCGAGAGCCCTATCTACTCGAAACCAGCGTCCCCGGCGTCTTTGTCGCCGGTGATGTTCGCTACAACTCAGTAAAGCGATGTGCCTCCGCCGTCGGTGAGGGATCCATCGCGATTCAGTTTGTGCACCAATACTTAGCAACACTTTGAAAGGCGGATACCCCAGTACTGTGATGAGCCAACAAACCCAGATCGTCCAGAGCAAGAATACGGAGAAGATGAGCGAGGACCTCTTCGCGCAGTTGCGGACTGTCCCGATCCTGTCGTCCTTGAAAGATGAAGAGCTCCACTGCCTGAATGGAGTGCAGGAGATCCATCTCGAAAAGGACGATATTCTGGCCCACCAGGGCGAGATCGCGCACTACTTCTGGATTCTGCTCGAAGGAGAGATACGGGTCTATCAAACCGTTGCGGACGGTCGCGCGGTCACGCTGGTTTCCATCCCGGCTGGAAACGCCTTCGGCGAACTTCCGCTGCTGTCCAATATCCCGAACGTCGCCGGTCTGCAGGCGACAATGCCATGCCACTTAGTGCAGTTCGATGAGGAGCAGTTCTGGAATCTGATGACGACCTGCCCCGACGTCCGCAAAGCCATCCTGGGAAACATGGCCCTGCGCTTCCAGAAGCTGCAAAGCGTCACTTTGCAGCAGGAGAAGATGGCCTCGCTCGGCACTCTAGCCGCGGGCCTGATGCATGAGCTGAACAACCCAGGTGCAGCTGCCCGCCGGGCCGCCTCCCAACTCAGGGAGAATCTGCTGCGAATGCACGAGCTCACCGCCAAGTTCAGCCGGACCACGCTCAACGAAGAGCAAAAGCAGTGCATGTATGAACTGCAGGAGCATGCCCTCGCCGTTAAGCAGCCCCTTCTCATGAACTCAATCGAGCAGAGCGATGCCGAAGAGGCGCTGGCAGAGTGGATGGAAGCAGCGCACATCGAAAACGCCTGGAAGATGGCGCCCACTCTGGTATCCGTCGGTCTCGACGCGAAGCAGCTTGAGTGCACCCGAAGCGTGTTCCCTGGGCCTACTTTCTCCGATGCGCTTAGCTGGCTGGACGCGCTGGTCTCCAGCATGCAACTCGTCGGAACCGTCGAAGAGAGTATCGGCCGTGTCTCGGATCTCGTCCATGCCGTGAAGTCCTATGCGTATGAGGGCAAGGGTCAGCGCCAGACGGTCGACATCAACAACAGCATTCATGCGACCCTGGTTATCCTCGGCCACAAGCTGCGCGAGAAGGAGATTGTGGTGGAGAAAGACTTTGCCCCCGACCTCCCGCTGCTGCACTCGGAGTGCACAGGCCTCAACCAGATCTGGACCAACCTGCTCGACAACGCGATCGATGCCGTTCCGCAACACGGCCATATTGGAGTACGAACGTGGGCCGAGAAAACGATCTCTGGAACCGGAAGTCCTCGCACCGACCTCTGTATCCGCATCAACGATAATGGCAGCGGCATTCCCCTCGATATTCAGACACACATCTTCGACCCCTTCTACACCACCAAGCCCGTTGGGGTGGGGACAGGTCTAGGACTGGGGATCGTCCATCGCATCGTCGAGCAGTACGGCGGATCCATCCACTTCACCTCGGAGCCGGGAAACACCGACTTCGTCGTCCACTTGCCCACCGAAATGCCTAAGTAGCTGACAGTCTGTATCTGCGGTACAGGCTCGAGGTCCTCCCCCACATCGTATGATGGATGCCAGGAGTTCTCTCGTGTCACTTACCCCCTTTCATATCGCCTTTCCCGTCGACGACCTCGACGCCGCTCGGGCCTTCTATGGCACCACGCTCGGCTGCCCCGAAGGCCGTAGCTCTGCCCAGTGGATAGACTTCGACCTCTTCGGCCATCAGATCGTCGCGCACTTGAAGACTGGCTCTGAAAGCAAGGCTCACCACAACCCCGTGGATGGTCATGATGTCCCTGTTCCCCACTTCGGGGTAGTCCTGCCGATGACAACCTGGGAGGCACTCGCGGATCGTCTCCGCAATGCAGGGATCACCTTCATCATCGAACCCTATATTCGATTCAAGGGTGAGATAGGCGAACAAGCCACCATGTTCTTCCTCGATCCCGCGGGCAACGCTCTTGAATTCAAAGCATTCGCCGACCTTGGCCAGCTATTCGCGAAGTAGCCTTCTACATTCCACATTCCACGACTCAGCGTTACACCCCTGGCCCTCCGAATTTGTGAGTTGAAATTTGCATCCCTTAGCGGCTATCGATAGCCGCTAGGGATCGCGTCTCTCCATGCGGATCTTGCGACAAGAAGTGTCAAATTCCTTTACTATATCGTTTTAGTTCAATTAGACTTCTCGGCGTTCAACAAGTCCCTGCTTAGCAAGCGGGGAGGGATACGATCGACTGCGCTCAATCCAAAGGAGCATGAATGCTACGCAATAAATCATTGGGCGGTCTGAAGACCACCTCCCTCTTCGTTGTACTTGCATTGGCTTCCTTTGGACCCGGCGCTGCACAAGCCCAGGCAACACCCGATACCTCGAAGATGCCATGGATGAACAAGGCCCTAGCCCCCGATGAGCGCGCCAACCTGGTCCTGGGCCAGATGACACTCGACGAGAAGATACAAATGGTTCATGGCACCGGTTGGGGAGTTCTGCGCAAGGGTGCTCCCATCTCCGCCCGCTCGAACTTCGGTGCAGGCTTCATGGCCGGTATCGATCGCTTGAATATCCCCGACATCAACCTGGCCGATTCCGCGGTGGGCATCCGAATGGCTGCCTACCAGAGCCGCTACTCCACGCTGCTGCCCTCGACCCTGGGAGCCGCCGCAAGCTGGAACCCCGACTCGGCCTTCCTCTATGGATCTGTGATTGGCCGCGAGCTGCGAGCTCAAGGCTTCAACATGTCCATCGGCGGGGGCGTCAACATCACGCGCGAGCCACGCAACGGCCGCAACTTCGAGTACGCCGGGGAAGATCCCGTCCTCGCCGGGACCATGACCGGCTATCTGATGAACGGCGTCAAATCGCAACACGTGATGAGCGACATCAAGCACTATGCGCTGAACGACCAGGAGACCGGTCGAACCGTCGTCAACGTGCTGCTGGACAAGAAGGCCATGCGCGAGTCCGACCTGCTGGCCTTCGAGATTGCGATCGGGATCTCCGACCCTTCGGGCGTGATGTGTTCGTACAACCTCGTCGAGGGGGATTGGGCCTGCGAGAACGACTATCTCCTCAACCAGGTTTTGAAGAAAGACTTCAAGTTCAAGGGCTGGGTTCTCTCCGACTGGAGCGCAACCCACAGCACCGTGAAGGCCGCGCTGAATGGGCTCGACCAGGAGATGCCCGGTGACGACAACTACTTCGGCCCGCCGTTGAAGAAAGCCATCGAGAGCGGACAGGTGCCGATGGCGCGTCTTGACGACATGGTCCACCGCATCCTGCGCAGTATGTTCGCCGCAGGGGTCGTCGACGACCCACCGGTCCGTACGGTAGTCGATCCCTTTCGTGGTCTCGAAGAGGCCCAGCACATCGCCGAAGAGAGCATCGTTCTGCTGAAGAACGATCATGTGCTGCCGCTGAAGGCATCGCAGTCATCCTCTATCGCGCTCATCGGAGGACATGCGGACGTCGGCGTTCTCTCCGGTGGCGGCTCCGCGCAGGTCGACGCTCCCGGCGGCAACGCTATCGACCCCAGATCCGGCGGCTCCGTATGGGGCAAGCCGGTCTACTTCCCCTCCTCTCCGCTCAAGTTCATTCACCAGAAGACCCCACAGGCCAATATCCAGTACATCGATGGACAGGACAAGGCCGCCGCAGCCAGGCTCGCGAAGAGCTCCAGCCTCGCGATTGTCTTCGTCACCCAGTGGATGAGCGAAGGTCACGACTCACCCACGCTGTCGCTGCCGGACGATCAGGACGCGCTTGTTGAAGCCATAGCCTCTGCGAATCCAAATACCATTGTGGTCCTTGAGAACGGCGGCCCCGTCAGTATGCTCTGGGCGCAGCACGTCAAGGGAATCATCGAGATGTGGTATCCCGGCATCGGCGGGGCGCAGGCATTGTCGAACATCCTCTTCGGCGACGTCAATCCCTCGGGCAAGCTCCCTGTCACCTTCGCCAGGAGCGACGCCGACCTCCCTCATCCCATCGTTCCCGGACTCGATCCTGTCAGCAAGACAACACTAGAGGATCACCAGGATAAGGTTCGACCCTTCGACCTTAGGTACACCGAAGGCGCCAGGGTCGGCTACAAGTGGTTCGACGCGATGAACAAACAGCCGCTGTTCCCCTTCGGGTTTGGCTTGTCGTACACCAACTATGCTTATTCCAATCTCACTGTGGACGACACCCAACGGACAGTCCACTTCACGGTTCGCAACACTGGCTCAAGCGAAGGCACGGAGATCGCCCAGGTCTACGTCGCTCTACCCGCTGCAGCGAAAGAGGACTACAAACGCATGGTCGCATGGCAGCGCGTAAAGCTGGCTCCCGGGGAGTCGAAGGCCGTTACTCTGAAGCTTGATCCGCTGTACCTCTCCGTCTTCGACACAGACAAGAACGCATGGCAGCTTCTATCCGGAGACTACAAGGTGATGGCAGGAGCATCGTCCCGCGAGACTCCATTGCAGGCAACGCTCCACATTCAACCGTAGAAAAGATAGACCGCAAGAGGATGCAGCGGCGTATCCCTGGCCCTGCTTTGGGAGCCTATCCCAGGGCCTCGGAGTACTCTTCGTCCGTTACATGCTCCAGCCACACCACATCAAGGCCAGAAGCATCAGTCTCCTGCATGGCCAGATGCACCATGGTATGTCCCGGAGCAGCGCCATGCCAGTGCACTTCGCCCGCCTCGATCCATACGGAGTCACCAGGCCGAATCTCCTGCACAGGCCCGCCCTTCAGTTGCACGCGTCCCAGTCCGGCCTGCACATGCAGCCCTTGTCCTACCGGATGCGTATGCCAGGCTGTGCGCGCACCCGGCTCAAAGGAAACCCGATTCACCTTCATCCTCGAAGGCGCAGCTCCCGCGACAATCTCATCGATCCACACCGTGCCGGTAAACCAAGCCTCTGGGCCCTTACGGCAGCCACGCATCCCGTTTGTCATTATCTTCATGGTGTCGATGATTCTAGTAGAGTGGGAACCAGACACCAAGCTGCTCTATCCGAATCTGCCCATCCTGGCTACATGAAACTCAAGATTCACTAATCAAAACAAAACACTGCTCCCTCAACTAGAATGATCTTTCTGAGCGAACCTGCATCAGTTTGAAAGAAACAGCATCGCCTGACCTTAACTCTACGGAGTATGGAATGACTACCCGCACGACGCGCCGCCGCTTTCTCGCTACCTCCGCCGCCACAGCAGCAGCCCTCTCCCAGCAAGCCGCATTCGCCGCCGCCCCAGTGCCGCAGGATGACGCTACCCCCTACAAACTCTTCTTCAACCAGCCCGCAGCCAAATGGTTCGACTCGCTTCCCGTGGGTAACGGACGCCTCGGAGCCTGCGTCTTCGGAGACACTGCCCGTGAGCGCATCCAACTCAACGAAGAATCGATATGGGACGGCGAGCACCGCGATCGCACCAACCCGAAGGCTGGAGAGGCCGTCCCGAAGATCCGCGAGCTCCTCTTCGCCGGAAAGGTTCGAGAGGCCGAGGCCCTCGCCCTCTCCGACATGATGTCCATTCCACGCGGAATGCCGTGTTATCAGACCCTCGGAGATCTCCACCTCGATCTCGGGGCTATCGGCAGCGTCGAGAACTATCGCCTCGAACTTAACCTCGACACCGCCATCGTCACCACGACCTTCACCCATGCGGGCACCCACTTTACCCGCGAGGTCTTCAGCTCGGCCCCTGATCAGGTCATCGCCATCCGGCTCACGTCAAGCACTCCCGGCAAACTGAACTTCACCGCCACACTCGATCGCCCCGCTCATTTTGCCACCACAGCTATCGCCCCCAACCGTCTCACGCTCTCAGGCGAAGCTCTTCCGGTTAACGACAATCCCAGATTTCCTATCAAGGAACGTCAGGTCGGCATCAAATATCATGCCGAACTCCTGGCCTTAACCGACTCCAAAGGAACCGCCACCACAAAGGACACCACCCTCACCATCTCCAATGCAACAGAGGTAACGCTGCTCATCGACTGCGCCACCAACTACCGCTATCCCGCGGGCCTCGAAGCCATGCAAGCGGCAGTGGCCAAAAACCTTAACGCGGCCCGCACTCGCACCTACGCCGACCTCCGCAGCCGCCACGTCGCCGACCACCAGCGTCTCTTCCGTCGCGCTGAAATCTCTCTCGGTCCAGATCCCAACGCTAAAACCCCTACCGACAAACGTGTTCAGCACATCAAGGACGGCGGGGAAGACATCCACCTACTCCCCCTCTACTTCCAGTACGGCCGCTACATGCTCATCTCAAGTTCACGCCCCGGCACGCTCGCCTCTAATCTGCAGGGCATCTGGAACGAGTCCGTCGATCCGCCCTGGGGCTCCAAGTACACCATCAACATCAATACCGAGATGAACTACTGGCTAGCCAATCGAGCCAACCTCGCCGATCTCAACGCTCCCCTCTTCGACCTGATCGACAATGCCCGCGCCTCCGGAGCAATTACTGCGCAGCGGTACTACAAAGCCCGCGGCACCGTCGTTCATCACAATACCGATATCTGGGGCGACACCTCTCCCATCGACGCTCTCGGCGGAGGCATCTGGCCCATGGGAGGTTCCTGGCTCTCCCTCCACCTCTGGGACCACTTCGACTACACCGGCGACGCCGCCTTCCTCCGCGATCGCGCCTATCCACGACTCCGCGAAAATGCCCTCTTCCTTCTCGACTACCTCATCCCCGCGCCCGACGGAACGCCATACGCCGGACACCTCATCACCGGCCCCTCCTGCTCTCCCGAGAACAAGTACAAACTACCCGACGGCTCCGCTCACAACCTCTGCATGGGCCCAACGATGGATACCGAGATCACCCGGGCCATCCTAACCCGTCTCCTGCAATCCGCAACCATCCTTGGCGAATCAAGCCTTACCGCTGACGCAGACCTCCACACCAGGGCCCGCTCTGCCCTCGCCAAACTCCCGCCTTATAAAGTCGGCAAAGCAGGCAATCTGCAGGAGTGGCCCGAGGACTACGTTGAGAATGAGCCCGGCCACCGCCACATCTCCCACCTCTTTGCCCTCTTCCCCGACGACCAGATCACGCCTCGCGGCACACCCGAGCTGGCCCAGGCCTGCCGCACCACGCTCGACCGCCGCCTTGCCGCCGACGGAGGCAGCACCGGCTGGTCTCGCTCCTGGATCGTCAACTGCATGGCCCGCCTCGAAGACGGCGATGCAGCCTACCAGAGCGTGCTTCAGCTCTTCCGCCAATCCACCCGCCGCAACCTCTTCGACGTATGCGGTCTGAAAGAAGACTCCCCCTTCCAGATCGACGGCAACCTCGGCGGCCCTACCGCTCTCATCGAGATGCTGCTTCAGTCACACGCGAACGGCTCCGAACCAAACACAAACGTCGTCCGCTTTCTGCCCGCTCTCCCCAAGGCCTGGCCAACCGGAAGCTTCCGCGGCCTGCAAGCAAGAGGCGGTCTCGAGGTCAGCCTCGCCTGGCAGGATGGCAAAGCCACCACGGCAGTTCTCAAGGCCGCGATCGACCACACTCACCGCATCGCGGCCCCCAAAGGCCAATCGATCACATCCGTCAGACTAGGTGGAACGAAGCCCGTCTCCGCCGAAGCTGCCGACGAGATATCGCTCCCCGTCAAAGCTGGAGAGACGTTCACCCTGCACTTCAGTTGATCGTTATCGTCGCAGCCCGATGGGCTTTCGACTCAAGCGGGCAGCGCATCGCCGAGTGACTCTGCGATATAGCTGTCCATCGCCTGACTGAGTTGCGAATCGACCTCATCTGCGATAGTCATCACTCCAATCAGCACCACGCTGAAATCGATGTTCGCCAGATTGTTCTGCAATGTTTTAAAGATACTGACCTGCAATATCCGAGACTCTTCCACCATCATCGCCGCCGTGTAGCCCTGCTTGCGCCGAGTTACCCCGTGCTCTGCAGCGGCTGCCGACAACAGTTCTTTGGTGCCGAGCTCTTTCGATGCGCGAAGACGATACACCAGGTCCCGGAAGACCTGCGTCAGATGGCCGCAGCGCAGTTCAAAGGTCAGGGGTATCGCCATCAGCTTTGCTTCCATCTGGACAAGCTCAAACCAGCTCTGAATCGTGCTCTCGACAGACCGTTCGAGAATAGTCGCCACGCTCTCCACAATGCGGGAACGCGGTGGTCCAATCGCGAGCCTCTGCTTGATCACATCGATCAGCATCTCTACATTCATAGGCTTCACCAGGATCTCGTCTGCCTGAAGCAGAATGGCCTGAGCAGCCGCCTCCATCGCCGGGAACGCAGTCAACAATAACGTGACGGCTTTAGGATTGGAGTGGCGCATAGCACTCACAACCGTGAGACCATCCCCCGCCCCCGGCATATGTAAATCGCTTAGCAACACATCGAAGATCTCTGCGTTAATCTTCTTCAGAGCCTCCGGCACATTGGCGGCGACAGTCACAATGAAGTCATGTTGCTCGAGAATGAGAGCGAGCGTATACCGAATTGACGCATCGTCATCGACCAGCAAAACCTTGGCGAGGGCCACCCTATCTCCTTCCGTTGCGTCCACGAGGAATACAAACTCACAGATCAGCGGTATCTTCAGCTTACGCCTCTATGTGCGGTAGGCGACAAAGGCAGGGCTCGGCCACAACGATTCACGTCATCCCACCAGAAAAATGCTTGTGACCAAAAAATGCCCGAGCCGAAGCCCGGGCACTCTCACAACGAAAAAAACGCTAGCTGAAGATCTCCTTCACCTTCTCAAACAACCCAGGCGAACTAGGAGTATTCTCCACCACCATCGTCTCGCTCAACTGCCGCAGCAACTCCTTCTGCTGCTTGTTCAGCTTGTTCGGAGTCTGCACCCGAATCTCGACGATCAGATCGCCCTTGCCATGCGAGTTGAGATGAGGCACGCCCTTCCCGCGCAGCCGGAACGCCTTCCCGCTCTGCGTCCCCTCGGGGACCTTGATCGAAGCCGGCCCCTCCAGGGTCTGAATCTCCAACTCCGTTCCCAGCGCCGCCTGCGGAAACGAGATCGGCATCACGCAATGCAGGTCGTCGCCATCACGCTCGAAGAACTTGTGCGCCTTCACATTCAGCACAACGTAGAGATCGCCCGACGGACCCGCAAACTTCCCAGCCTCGCCCTCGCCCTGATACCGGATCCGCGTATCCTGTTCGACACCCGCCGGCACCTTCACCAGGATCGAGTGCTCCGTCTGCACCCGCGTCTCGCCCCGGCACGTCGTGCATGGATCGACGATCAGCGTTCCCGTCCCGCCGCAGACCGAGCAGGTCCGAGCCACCGAGAAGAATCCCTGCTGGAACCTCTGCTGTCCGCGCCCGCCGCACTGCGTGCACGTTACCGCGGCCTTCCCCTTCGCGGCGCCTGAGCCCTTGCAATCGACACAGGTCTCCATCCGCCGGATGGTGATCTCCTTCTCCTTCCCGAAGACCGCCTCCTCGAACTCCAGCGTCAGGTCGTACCGCAGATCGCGCCCGCGCTGCTCCCGCGAAGCCTTGCGTCCGCCACTGCCGCCCATGTTGAACATCTCGCCGAACAGGTCGCCGAAGATGTCTCCCAGATCCTGCGCACCACTGAACCCGCCACCGGTGAACGGATTCCCCCCACCACCGCCGCCATTGAACGCAGCATGGCCATACCGGTCATAGGCCGCCCGTTTCTCCGCGTCGCTCAGCACCGAGTAAGCCTCGCTGCACTCCTTGAACTTCTCCTCCGCCGACGGGTCATCCGGATTTCGATCCGGGTGATACTGCATCGCCAGCTTTCGATAAGAGGTCTTCAGCTCTTGATCGCTCGCATCCCGCGAGACACTCAACACTTCGTAGTAATCCAGTTTCGTCACGTTCGCTGTCGCCATATCTCTAAAATCTCTCTCCCAACTCCGCTACGCCAAAGCTCGCCATCGACTCATTGTAAGTTTTGTCGTCATCGTAAGTTTTGTCGTCATCCTGAGCGCAGCGAAGGATCCCGAAGGTCTCTCCTGGCCACAACTGTCAGATTCTTTTTAGCACCCAACTCTCCTGCTCTTGCCGTCGCCGTTGTTCTTGCCGTCCGCAACCAAAATCCCTACTCAGCAACCTGATCCGCATTTACCGCAATTCTGACCAGCGCTGGCCGCAGCAGCTTATCCCGAATCCTGTATCCCCGCCGAATCTCCTCCAGCACCTGGTGGTCCGGGAACTCCTTGGTTTCGATGCTACCCAAAGCCTCATGGATTCTGGGGTCGAACTGCGCCCCAACCGACTCCACCGGCACCACGTTCAGCCCCTTCAGCGCATCTTCCATCTGTTTCAGGATCAGCTCCACTCCCGTCCGCAGCTGCTCGGCAGTTCCATCCGCCTTCAGCGCAAGCTGAAAGTTGTCCATCACTCCCAGGAACGGCTCCACCGTATTCGAAATCGTATAGTCCCGGGTATCCGCGCGCTCCTTCGCCTCGCGCTTGCGGGCGTTATCGAACTCAGCCTGCAGCCGGGCCAGCCGATCCAGCAGCTGGTCTCTCTCGCCCTTCACCAGCTCCAGCTCCGCCTGTAGAACGCTCACTTCACTCACCGGTTCAGCCGCGGGGGTTGTCACAACTTCGCCCTCTTGCACAGCCTGTACGGTCATCTCATCCTGCATCGGTTCATGTCTCCTCATATCGTCGTTTCCTCTTCTATTGTTGCCCATTCCGGCCCATCGCGCGAGTCGCTCCCTACCCGTCATCCCCTAACCCCTCTGTTTCCAATATGAGCACCATGAGCCTCAATGACTCACATCGGCAGACATGCCGCACCTCAAAAAATAAATCCCGAAATCGTGCCGAATCCCCGAGGCCGCGAAACGTCCCTCCACTATCCAGCGTTACCAGGCATTCCACCACAACCTGACCACAAAAACACCACATCCAACATGCATTTTTCGCCAAAAACCCCAGCAAAAACACCGCTCCACCAGCGCACAAAAAAATCGCAAGAAATTCTACTCAATAGGATGCAGCATTCGATCGAAGACCTGTGAAATATAGCTAACCGCATTCATCGTATTTTCGTAGTGCATCCGCTTCGGCCCAATCACCCCCACCGTCCCGCGGCTCTCCCCAGCCGCCAGCGCAGGCGCTGCAATCAGCACCAATCCCGCCATCTCCGGAGCCTGCTCCTCCAGATCGAACACCACCCGCACGCTCTCCTGCCGAGCATCGATATAGGCATTTAGCAGCTCCACCACCCGCTGCTTCGTCTCAAGCGCCGCCAGCACCTCCCGCAGCCGCTCCCTATCTTCTTGGCTACCAACGAGATTCGCCACTCCCTCCACATAGACCATCTGCACCTGAACCGAACTCTCCGGTACCGTCTTCACCCAAAGCTGCTGCACCGCATTCAACATCCTCTGATATTCACTGCGCTCCCGCTCCACCAGCCGCGCAATCTCCGCCCTCACCCGTTCCACGCTCCACCCGCGAAAGTTCTCATTCAGAAAATTGGCCGCAACCTCCAACTCCACCAGGGAAAGGTCTTTATCGAGAGCCAGCACCCGATCTCGCACCAACCCCGATCGCGTAACGACCACCGCCAACACCCGAGCCTGCGCCAGCCGCGAAAAATGCACATGCTCCAGCATGTCACCCTCCGCCGCTGCGGCAATCGCCACGCCCACGCCGCTCGAAAGCGTAGCCAGCACATGCGAAGTCCGCTCCAGCACCGCCTGCGTTCCCGCCAGCCCTGCAAAACTCGAATCAATCTGCCGACGAGACCGTGCTGGCAGCCGCGCCACATCGATCCGCGGATGCGCCCCCCCACTCAACTGCTCCACATACATCCTGAAGGCCCGCGCCGTGGGCACTCGCCCTGCCGAGGTATGCGGCTGCTCCAGCAGCCCAGCCTCCGCCAGCTCCGCCATCTCATTCCGTACAGTTGCCGAGCTAAACCCTGAGCCCTCGCCATGTTGCAACCGGGCAATCGTACCCGACCCTACTGGCTCACCCGTCTCGATATAGTTCTCGATAATGGCCGTAAGAATGACTCTCTGCCGCGCCGTAACCCGCTCCGCATCCGCCATTCCCCCACCTCCATCGTGCTACTTGCCTAAGTCTATCGCTCCAGTCAAGCAGCCTGCGCGCTGTTTAGCTGATCTCGAGCACATCCTCACTTTTAGACGCAATCTCCTTCGCCTTGTCCGCCACCTTCCGGGCGACCGTGTAGAAGTCCTTCGCAATCTTCGAGTCCGGTCCCGCCAGAGCTACAGGCAAACCCTTATCTCCACCCTCGCGAATAGCTGGATCGAGCTCCAGCGCCCCAAGAAACGCGAGCCCGAACTGTGCCGCCGTGCGCTCCGTTCCACCCGCTCCAAACACGTCGATCACCTCGCCATTGGGCAGCGTCATCTGCGACATGTTCTCCACCATGCCGATAACCTCGACCTTCACCTGATGAAACATCTCCAGCGCCTTCCGCGCATCCTGCAGCGCAACGCCGGAGCCCGTCGAGACCACCACAGCCCCGGTCAGAGGAACCGTCTGCACCAGCGAAATCACCACATCGCCCGTACCAGGAGGCAGGTCCACGATCAGAAAATCCAGCTCGCCCCACTCCACTTGCTGCAGAAACTGCCTGATGATCTGATGTAGCATCGGCCCGCGCATCACCATGGGCTTGTCTCCCGGCGAGATCAATCCGACCGAAATAAACTTCACTCCATGCGACAGAATCGGCTCAATCCGGTTCTCCCCGACGACATTGGGCTGCCGCGTCACGCCCAGCATCATCGGCACATTTGGCCCATAGATATCCGCATCGAGCAGCCCGACCTTATACCCCAGCTTCCCCAGCGCAACCGCTAGGTTTACCGCCACTGTCGTCTTACCGACCCCACCCTTGCCACTACCAACGGCCACCACATGCGCCACTCCCGGCAAGGGCTGCGGCCCCTGCGGTGCTCCTGCTCCCATATGTCCCATAACGTTCTCCTGACTGTCTACCTATCGAAAGGAACGAGTCCTTTTCCTAAAACCTAAACGTGCCATCCCTCTGGCAGAGCCGCACGCATCTCTTTCTTCCTTTGCGTCTCGCTTCCCCGCATCTGCCGTCGCCGCGCCGCATCTTCATACCTGCGTCTCTGATGCTCCGTCTCCGGCACAACCTGCGGTACGACTAATCCCAGTCCGTCCTTATCCACCGCAACGTAAGTCAGGTATGCAGACGACACGTGACGCAGCCGATTCTTCCTCACATCCTCCACCATGGCCTTCACGCCTACCTCCATCGACGTCCTGTAGGCGCGGTTCACACTAGCCTTCAAAATCAGCAGATCGCCAACCCGCACCGGAGCCACGAAGTCCAGATGATCCATACTCGCCGTCACCGTAATGGCCCGCGCATGACGACTCGCCGCCATCGCACCCACCAGATCGATGTACTGCATCAACCGTCCGCCGAACAGATTTCCCAGGGCATTCGCATCCGCCGGAAAGATAATCTCACTCCGCTCCGACTGCGACTCCGTCACTGCTCGCTCCAAAACCAAATCGCTCATTCTTATAAGTCTAAATCGCCGCGACCCTCGACACTAACCGGGAGCCTGTCTTCATCTCGCACTTCGCTCCCTCTTATCTTCCAGGCAACTTGTCTTTCCTCCGGTAACGCCGCACCATAAAGGAATGGACAAGATCGCCGCCCTCTCTGAAATCCTGCAGTTAGACCCCGCAAACGCCTTTGCCCGTTACGGCCTTGCCATGGAACACATCTCCCAGGGCAATACCGACGCGGCCCTCTCCGAATTCACCCTCCTCATCCAGCACAACCCGGACTACGTCCCTGGCTACCAGATGTCCGCCCAGACCCTCGCAAAACTGGGCCGAGCAGAAGAGGCTCTCGACCGTCTCCATCACGGAATCGCCGCCGCGAACCGCACCAATAACCAGCACGCGCTCGCCGAGATGGAGGCCCTGCGCGAAGATCTCGCCTGACAACTCGCCACACCGAACCCTTCATCGCCGCCAAACATCTATACTTAAACCATGGCGACCCTCCCAACGACCCTAGGCGCTCTCCGCACCAGCGAATTCACCCCCGAGCGCCTCGCGCGCAGCGTAAAGGACGAGCTCCGCGATAACCTGATCGCCAAGCTCCGCTCCAAGGAGCCCCTGTTCCCCGGCATCGTCGGCTACCAGGACACGGTCGTTCCCCAGATCGTCAACGCGGTCCTCAGCAAACACAACTTCATCCTCCTCGGCCTCCGTGGCCAGGCGAAGTCGCGCATCCTCCGCTCGCTCACCACACTTCTCGACCCCGCAGTGCCTTACGTAGCCGGTGCTGAAACCCGCGACAACCCCTACGCCCCCATCTCCAAGTTCGCCCGCGACCTCATCGCCCGCCTCGGGGAAGACACGCCGATAGCGTGGCTTACCCCCGACGACCGCTTCGTCGAAAAACTCGCCACCCCCGACGTCACCGTAGCCGACCTCGTAGGCGACATCGACCCCATCAAGGCCGCACGCAGCAATCAGGACCTCGGCAGCGAGCTCACCATGCACTACGGCCTGCTTCCCCGCGCCAACCGCGGCATCTTCGCCATCAACGAGGTCCCCGACCTCGCCGGAAAGATTCAGGTAGCCCTCTTCAACATCATGCAGGAGGGCGACGTCCAGATTAAGGGCTATCCCGTACGCCTTCCCCTCGACGTAGCCATCGTCTTCAGCGCCAACCCCGAGGACTACACCGCTCGCGGCAAGATCGTCACACCGCTCAAAGACCGCATCGGAAGCGAGATTCGCACCCACTACCCAGAGGACATCGAAGAGGGCATCAGCATCACCGCGCAGGAGGCCTGGTCCACCCGCCCGGCCAGCAACATCGAAATCCCCCACTACATTCGCCAGATCGTCGAGCAGATCGCCTTCGCCGCCCGCGAAGACAAGAAAGTAGACAAGCGCAGCGGAGTCTCGCAGCGCCTTCCCATCAGCACCATGGAGCTCGTCGTCTCCAACGCCGAACGCCGCGCCCTCCTCCACGACGAGCAGCTCGTCGTCCCCCGCGTAGGCGACATCTACGCCGCTCTTCCAGGCATCACCGGCAAGGTCGAGCTCGAGTACGAGGGCGAGATGCGCGGAGCCGACACCGTCGTCCGCGAGATCATCCGCGTGTCCGTAGCCACCGTCTTCGACACGTACTTCGGCGGAACCAACACCCAGCAGATCGAGCAGTGGTTCGATCTTGGCGGCACAGTCCAGCTCAACGACGCGCAAGCCGCAGCCGATTCCCAAAAGGAACTCCAGCAGATCCAGGGCCTCTTTGAAAAACTGTCGCCCCTCAAAGTCAACGGCAAGTCATCGCCAGAGACAGCCGTAAGCGCAGCCGAGTTCCTCCTCGAAGGCATGTACGCTCACAAGCGCCTCAGCCGCACCGAAGAGCGCAGTTTTACCGCCGCAGAAAAGAAGCAGCGCACCAATGACGCCGCCAACTACGCCGAAAAGATCCGCGAACGCGAACAGGAAGACTACACAGCCAAAAACCGTACCCGCCGCGGCTTCAACTAGTACAAGCGAGTCAGCTAAGAAAGAGTCGGCAAGTTAGCTCTCGATTGCGCAAACATCTACCAGAGTCGGCACCTCATCCTGACTCGCTAACCGCTAACTCGCTGGCTATCTATGAAACGCGTCCGCTACACAAAATTCACCGGCGACCTCTCCTCCAGCTTCGGCCTCGAAGACCTCATGCAGGCCCTGTCCGACTTCCTCCTCGACTCCGGCTTCAATGATCCCTATTCCCAGTTTCAGGAGATGAACGACCAGACCCTCGAAAATCTCCGTGACGCCATCCGGCAGGCCCTCGAGTCCGGAGAGCTATTCGACGAAGAGGCCCAGGAAAAATTCGAAGCCCTCTCCGAAGATCAAGTCGAAGAGCTCATCGACCAGATCATCCAGAAGATGCAGGAGCAGAACTTCATCAACGCCGAGATGCCCGAGCAGGGTCAGGGTCAGCAGGGCGATAGCAACACAGAGGCCCGCTTCGAGGTCACCGACAAGGGCATGGACTTCCTCGGCTACAAAGCCCTCCGCGAGCTCCTCGGCCCCCTTGGCAAATCCAACTTCGGCCGCCACGACACCCGCCACGAGGCCTCCGGCGTCGAAACCAATGGCTCCTCAAAACTCTATGAGTTCGGCGACACCCTCAACCTCGACATCACTACAACCCTCTCCAGCGTCTTCGCTCGCGAGGGCATCCGCACCGCTGTCGAAGGCGAAGAGAATGTCCCCCTCAACATCGAGTACAGCGACCTCCACGTCCAGCAAGCCGACTACACCTCATCCTGCGCAACGGTAGTCCTGCTCGACTGCTCCCACTCCATGATCCTCTACGGCGAGGACCGCTTCACCCCCGCCAAGCGCGTGGCGATGGCCCTTGCTCATCTCATCCGCACCCAGTTCCCCGGCGACACCCTCAACCTCGTCCTCTTCCACGACACCGCCGAGGAGATTCCCGTCTCGCAGCTCTCCCGCGTCAAAGTCGGCCCCCACTACACCAACACCCGCGAAGGCCTCCGCCTCGCCCAGCGCATCCTCGCCCGCCAGACCAAGGACATGAAGCAGATCGTCATGATCACCGACGGCAAGCCCAGCGCCCTCACCCTTCCCGACGGCCGCATCTACAAGAACGCCTTCGGCCTCGACCCCCTCGTCATCGAAGAGACCCTGCAGGAGGTCGCTCGCTGCAAGCGCTCCAACATCATGATCAACACGTTCATGCTTGCAAACGACTTCACCCTGATGCAGTTCGTCCAGAAGGTCAGCGCCATGTGCCGTGGCAAAGCCTACTTCACCACCCCGCAAACCCTCGGCAACTACCTCCTGATGGACTTCATGTCCCGCCGAATGAAGACGATCCATTAGATTCGAACGAATCAGCTAGTTGAGCGCTTTGCGCCAAGAAGACTACTCATTAGTCACCACACATACTGACAGCTCAAGCCTCAGACCTGAAAGCTGTATCGCGCGCCTACCCTTCCCGCCCCATTCGCGTCATATATCCCAGCACCAGGGAGGAGTTCCATGACCCCGCAAGAACAGCAGATGCTTCAGGGCCTCATCGAGCGCATCAACCAGACTCAACTTCCCGAGAAGGATCTCGACGCCGAGCAACTCCTTCAGCAGACCCTCGGCCGCAATCCCGACGCGCTCTACATCCTCGCCCAGACCGTGCTCGTCCAGCAGTATGCCCTCGATCAGGCTCAAAAGCAGCTCGATCAACTCCGTCAGCAACAGCAGCCGAAACGCGCCACCAGCTTCCTCGGCAGCCTCCTCGGCGGCAACGACGAACCCGAGCGCCCTGCTCCTCCACCGCCTCCTCCGCCGCAATACTCCCAACCGCAGTACACCCCGGTCCCCAACTACCCTCCCCCTGCGAGTTATGCTCCAGCCTACGGCGCGCCCCAGTCGGGAGGCTTCCTGCGCTCCGCCCTGCAGACCGCCACTGGCGTAGCCGCCGGCGCTCTGGCCTTTCAAGGCATCGAGAGCCTCATGCACGGCTTTGGACACACCGCCGGCTACGGCTCAGGCCTCGGCAGCTTTGGAGAATCGGATCGCCCCGAGACCATCAACAACTATTATGGCGATGCATCTCCCCATGAGCACTCCGAACATCTCTCCCCGGATATCGAAGATCGCCGCGGCGAATCGCGTTTCTCCGAGGCCGTAGACAAAAACGACCACGGCGACAGCTTGATGGATACCAACAACACCAGCGACACAAACGACTTCGCCGACGACTCATCAAACTTCGATGACAGCTCCGATCTCGGCAGCGACTTCGACTCCGGCGGAGGCGACGACAGCAGCTTCTAACACACGCCACAATTCCGTCATTCCGACCGGAGCAGCGCCTTATCGCGCTGCGAGCGGAGCCTGTGGAACACCCTTGCTTCCGCAAACACACTCAGGCCCAGGCCTAGTTGTTCTTATCCTTGTGCTTCAAATCCAACCCAAACTTGGGCGCCCCCTTCGTCCCAGTCACCTTCACCGGAATCTCCGCACCCGCACCATTCTTCTTGAAGAACGGATCGACCGGCTTCAGCAGCAGCGACTTCCACTTGGAAGCTACCATCTGCGAGAGCTTCGCATCGGTCCGAACCTTTCCCGAAAAGTCGAACTCATTCCCATCCAGCGAATAGACTCCCGCCAGCCTCACCGTTCCACCTGGCAGTGTGTACAGCAAATCACTGAGATTCAACCTGCCATTCTCCATCGCAAACTTGCCCACCATCTGCGACGGCACATCTTCCGCACCTGGCTT
Organism: Edaphobacter sp.; assembly: GCA_025462645.1. GTDB lineage: Bacteria > Acidobacteriota > Terriglobia > Terriglobales > Acidobacteriaceae > Edaphobacter. Next base: position 33,704 of record JAOAPB010000050.1, read on the forward strand.
CGCCATCTTCGGGGCACCCTGCGCCCGCAGGCTCAGCATATCCACCTTGTCCTGCACCTCCGGATTTATGAAGTGAATTCCACGCAGCGTAAATCCACCCTTCAATCCAAGCTTCTGTGACACACTCTCCTTGCCCGGACGAATATGCAGCTTCGTCTTCATCCCGACGCGACCGCTCATCACCACCGGCTGCGTCTTTACCGCCAACTCCAGAAAGTCCTGTATGCGTCCATTCGGCACATCCACATCCAGATCGATGATGTGTCCCTTGCCCTTCACGTTCACGATCGCGCCCTTGCACGTAAACTCCGACCCACCCAGTTTCGCCTCCACTGGCTGCAGATACGTATCGCCGCTTGTCCCATCCACGATCGCGTGAAACTTCGTATGCAGTGGCATCTTGTGATTCGCGGTATCCAGGGAGAAGTCCGGCGTCTCCGTCGTTCCCTCCACTTCAATTCTGTTGAGCTGTCCTTTGAACTCACCCACTGAAGTCAGTATCCCGGCAATGCCTTTGATCGTATTCAAATCCGCACGGTCAAAGGTGTACTTCCCCGTAACCGTCGAATCCCCCGGACTCTCATTCACCCATGGCCCAAACGTTCCCTGTGCATGGATATTCCCTCGCGGAATCGCATTCACCAGCGTCGCATCATAGCGCCAGGGATCAGTCGGCCCCACATTGTGCATCACGATGTGGCCCAGTTGGAAGTCCTTCGGATCTTTATTGGGCTTGGCTGTGCCAATAATCAAGTGCGAGTCGTCGCAGACGATCTCATCCACCACAATCTTGATCTTCCCCACATGACGCTCCCTCTTCGCGCCCTGTTGCCGCATCTCTCTCGGAGGAATGCTGATCGTCATACCAGTCACATACACCGTACCCACGTGCATCGGCTTCACGAACAGCCCCCCCAGATTTGCATGAAACGAAAAATGCCCCAGCGAGATCAGCGGATCCTTCGCTCCCGCCGCAACTACATCATCGGGCGGATAGATTCTCAACCCATCCCCCGAAACCTCCAGCCCCTTCAGCACGGAGACATGGAACCCATCCATCTCCACCCTGCTATCGAAGCGAGTACTCAGCGTCTCCACCACGCGACCCTTCAGGATGGGCTCCGCGCGATGCATCATGAACTCCGCGATCACCGTTATCACAATCACCGCGAGCAACAGGGAGATTGCAATCCATCCCCATACGCCCCGCCGCCTTCCGGCACGTGTACTTTTATCGAGCTTGGTCGTAGTGTCGTTCAAAATCTCTCGCTTGGGAGTTGGATGCGAAACCTGCTCCCCAGGTAACGTCGATCTTTGCCTTAGCGCACCCAATCCGCAGACTTCAGTAACATAAGCGAAGCCTCACAGCGCATCACACTGCGCCGCAATGAAAGGAACTCTTCCGGTGAACGACGAAACATCGCAGCCTGTACCCCTTGTTACCAACGAGCCCTTCACCTCGCTCACGCGCAGAGAGCTTCTACGCGGCTCCAGCGCCCTCTGCCTCCTCACCGCCATAAGCCCTCGCACCAGCTTCGCCCTCCAGGCCGCGCCCATCCTCACCAAGCGCCCATCCCTCGATCAACGCCGCTTCACCAGCACGGCGGTCGAGCGCACCCTCCAGCAAACCTCAAAACTCATCGGCGATCCGCAGTTAGCCGCCATCTTCCAGAACTGCCTCCCCAACACCCTCGACACCACCGTCACCGTCGGCACCTTCAACGACAAACCAGACACCTTCGTCGTCACCGGCGACATCGACGCCATGTGGCTCCGCGACTCCTCCGCGCAGGTCATGCCCTACGTCGCACTCTGCAAAAACGACAAGCCCCTCGCCTCCCTCATCGAGGGCGTCATTCGCCGCCAGGCCCGCCAGATTCTCCTGGACCCCTACGCCAACGCCTTCCTGCGCAACCCCACCGACCCGCCCCTCTCCTGGTCCGTCCACGATCAGACCGACATGCACCCCGGCATAGGCGAACGCAAGTGGGAGATCGACTCCCTCTGCCATCCCATCCGCCTCACCCACGCCTACTGGCGCGCCACCGGCGATATCTCACCCTTCGACGAAACCTGGCACAAGGCCGCCTGGCAGATCCTTCGCACCTTCAAAGAACAGCAGCGCAAATCCGATCACGGCCCCTACCACTTCCAGCGCAGCTCCCCCGTCCCCACCGACACCCTCATGCTCTCCGGCTACGGCAATCCCATCCGCCCCAACGGCCTCATCTGCTCCATGTTCCGTCCCTCCGACGATGCCTGCACCTATCCCTTCTTCATCCCCGCAAATCTCTTCGCCGTCACCACCCTCCGCCGTCTCACCGAGATGTCCCGAGCCATCTTCTCCGACACCGATCTCGCCACCCAGTGCAATCAGCTCGCCGACGAAGTCAATCAGGCCATCCAACAACACGCCATCGTCACTCACCCTACCCACGGAAAGATCTACGCCTACGAGATCGACGGCTTCGGCAACACCCTCTGCATGGACGACGCCAACGCCCCCAGCCTACTCAGCCTCCCCTACCTCGAATCCGTCGATCGACAAAATCCTATCTACCAAAACACTCGCCGCTTCGCCTTGAGCCCCGACAACCCTTACTTCTTCCGAGGCACAGCCGCGGAGGGCATCGGAGGCCCTCACATCGGTCTCAACTACATCTGGCCCATGTCGATCATCGTGCGCGCCCTCACCTCCACCAGCGATCAGGAGATAGCCCTCTGCCTCCGCTGGCTCCGCAACACCACCGGCGACACACTCTTCATGCACGAGGCCTTCCAGAAGGACAACCCCACCGACTTCACCCGCGCCTGGTTTGCCTGGGCCAACACCCTCTTCGGCGAACTCATCCTCAAAGTCGCCGCAGAGAGACCCCACCTGCTCGCCACCACCTACAAAGACAATTCATAGCCAATCGAAGTTCGCGACGGTGAGAGCCCTCACCGTCTTCCCTGCCACAGCCGATAAAGCCCCCAGGCCCCTACAGAACAGCCATCGACAATCACTCCATCCAGAATCATCTGTTCAAACTCCTCCACCCTCACCCGCTTCACCACCAGATCGTTCTCCTCCAGATCCGGATCAGCCGACCCCATCGTCAGCCCCTCGGCCAGAAAAACATACTGCTTTTGATTCATCACCCCATAGGCGATCTGTAGTGTCGATAGCAGCATCATCGTCTCCGCCGTCATCCCCGTCTCCTCGCGCAACTCCCCACGGGCCAGCTCCTCCGGAACGACGTCAGCGACCTCCCACCCACCCTGCGGAAACTCGCAGTGACGCCCCCCCACCGTATACCGGAACTGCTCGATCAGATAGACGAACTCTCCCTCCGCCGTCACCTCCAGAGGAATCACAATGCAAGCCGGGTCCTTGTCGATCACCCCATAGATTCCCCGCTGCCCGTTCGCCCGCTCAATCACATCCTCACGAACGCTGGTCCACGGATTCCGGTAAACCTCACGAGTACTAATCGTCTTGATCACCAAACAACCTCCAGGCAAAATAGCTGACCTGCTAATCCTGCAGCTCTACTCCGAAACCGAAAACTCCAGGTGCGACGGATACTTCGCCGACTGATAGATCGTCTGCGTCTGCGCCTTGTACGCACTCGCCGGAGCCGTCATGATGTTAGGCACGAACGTCTGCGGATTCCGGTCGTACAGCGGAAACCAGCTCGACTGCACCTCCACCATGATCTTGTGTCCCTTCAGAAAAGTATGGTCCGCGCCATGCAGACTCCACTTGTACTCAGTCACCTCGCCCGGCTTGATCGCCTCCGGGCTCTCGAGGCTCTTCGCATACCGCCCGCGAAAGATCTCATCGACCACCATCAGCTGATACCCGCCCATACCTCCCGGTGCATCGTCCGGATAAACGTCAATCAGCTTCACGACCCAGTCAGCATCGCTACCCGTTGTAGCAGCGAAGATGTCCGCCAGCACATCCCCCGTTACGGTTACATCCTTATCCAGCGCCGGAGTAGAGAAATTAGCCAGATCCTTACGCCCGCTCACAAACCGCTGATCCTCCACCAGCCACGTCCGCCACTTCGACCCATTGCCATACGTAGCCTGAATCGGCCGATTCCGATAGGGCACCGGATTCGCCGGATCCGACACATAAGCCGTCTTCGACTCGGCAGTCGGCGCATCGAAGTTCAAACCACTCCCACCCGTCAGATACAGCTTCGCCTCGTGGAAGCCCACCTTCGGCGGCCACGCATCATAGCGCTGCCACGTATTCACACCCGTCCGAAAGCTCGCGATCTCCTTCAAATCGAACCCGGCCCTGTCCTTCAGGTACTTCTCGAAGAAAGGCGTCTCGATCGTCTTCCGATACTGGTCTCCCGTAGCCGCACCGAAGTCCAGAGTCCCCAGGTGCCGCGTCGTCGGAAACCACCCGCCATGGTTCCACGGTCCAAGCACCATGAAGACCTCATGATTCGCATCATGCGGCTCCAGCGCAGCGTACTCCGCCTGAGTCCCCCACATATCCTCCTGGTCCCACCAGCCCCCGACCTCAAGCGTTGGAACCTCCACCTTCGTCAGGTGCGGCTCCACCGCCATCGCCTGCCAATAATCGGTATACGCAGGCTGCGCCAGGAAAGCCTTGGCCGTCGGCAGCTCGCTCATCCCCGCCGACTTCGCCGCCCCCGCGAAGTTCACATTCCGCAGAAAGAAGTCGTACGTATCTTCCTTCGAGTCCACGCGCACATCCGTCTTCTGTGCCTCCAACTGTTGCACGTAGTCGAAGCCATACGTCTCGCGAAACGCTCCATTATGGAAGAAGTCGTCGCCCTTCCATATATTCGTCATCGGAGCCTGCGGCGAGATCGCCTTCACGGCCGGATGCGCATCGATCCCCGCCATCATCGCCAGGAACCCCGGATACGAGACCCCAATCACGCCCACTCGACCATTGTTGTTCGCAACGTTCTTCAGCAGCCAATCGATCGTGTCCCGCGTATCCGTCGTCTCATCCACATCCGTCTTCGTCGTATGCGCGACGATGGGCCGGTTCATCACGAACTTCCCCTCCGACTTATACCGCCCGCGAATGTCCCCATACACGAAGATGTAACCGCTGGCCGCCAGCTCAGGCTTGCTCGCATTCACACTCTTCGAGGAGCTGTTATCCGTGCCATAAGGCGTCCGCTCCATCAAAAACGGCAGCGCTGGACCCGAGCTCTCCGACCCCGCAGGCCGCAGAACGATCGCATGAAGCTTCACCCCATCGCGCATCGGTATCATCACCTCCGCGCGCGTATATTCACGAAAGTGGTTCAGCCGCACGGACTCCATGCTGAACCGCTCCATCGTCTGCCCACCTGTAGCCCCGCCCCGGCTCGTGTCATGCTCCGTCGTCAATCCCGACACCCTCCCGCTGGCATCCCGGACAAACGACACACGAAGCGGCGCTCCCGCCAGAAAGAAGTGGTCCGCCGACGTCGCCGTCAGCTCTATCCGCGGCGACCGCTCAGCCTCGATGTATAACTTGTCTCCCTCACGCGACACCGAGTCCACCACGTCCGGCTCTGCAACCACACGATACTGGCCCACATACTCGTCCAGCTTGCTCGCAGGCAACACGATCGAAGTGGGATCAACGAGCTTCGGCGTCGCCTCCTGCGCGTGCAACACAGGTGTAGACGTCAACAAACATCCGGAGAGCATCATCGCTAACAAGCTGCGGGTCTTCATCTGGCTTTACCTCAAAACTGAATTCATTCGCGAGCCCTGCGCAACAGCGGAAGAACCTTCGCCCGCAACACAGTCACGAGCTCCTCCTGCATATAGTCATAGTTGTC
>JAOAPB010000033.1 GCA_025462645.1 Edaphobacter sp.
GTCGGCGCCGTACTTCGCCCAGCTTGCGCGGGTGCCGTGTAGGAGGAGGCGCGCTGCGCCTCCGGAGGAGAGGAGGGTGGCGTTGAGGATGACGCGGAGATTGGGGTAGAGCAGCTGGACGTGGGCCCAGTCGTCGGTCTGGCCTCCGGGACGTAGGGTGGCGAAGCTGGCGAGTACGGAGTCGGGCAAGCCGAAGAGGTGGAGGGCGAGGTCGATGAGATGAGGGCCGAGATCGAACCAGAGGCCGGCACCGGGGCCGGGGTCTTCGCGCCAGCGCTGGCGGACGTTGGGGCGGAAGCGGTCCATGTGGGCTTCGAAGTGTGTGACGTCGCCGAGGAGGCCGGAGGTGAGGATGGATTTGGCGGCGAGAACTTCGCTGTCCCAGCGACGATTGTGGAAGACGGATAGGAGACGCTTGTGCTGCCGGGCGAGTTGGACGAGGGTGCGAGCTTCGGCGAGGGTTACGGTGAATGGCTTGTCGACGACGACGTGCTTGCCTGCGTTCAGGGCGGCGGTGGCTAGGGGGAAGTGGCTTTGGTTGGGCGTGGCGATGACAATGAGGTCGAGGTCGGGATGGGTTGCGGCTTCTATGGCGGAGCAGACGGTGACGGCGGGGTGGTCGGCATGGACGCGCTCCGGTTGGCTCGATCCGATGACGGTGAGGTAGAGGCCGGGAGTGGCGCGGAGGAGCGGGGCGTGGAAGGTCTTGCCGGCGTAGCCGTAACCGATCAGGCCGACACGGATGCCGTTGGGGTGTTGTTCTGTCATGTGGTTGTCTCTGATCTATCTGCTGATCAAAGAGTAGGGGGACGGGGCGACGGCGTCAAAGCGTGCACGGATGCGAACAGTTTCAAGGTGATGTGCCAAGCTAAAGCAGGTCCTCGGCCCACGGCGAAGGATGACAATATTTTTGGGTCGCTTGAGTTCTGTATATATAGCTTGTCTGGAACCATTCTTGAGGAGTGGTCAGCGGGGGAGTTCGGTGGGTTCGGGTTTGCTCTGATCTTTCTGATCTTCTTTGGCGGGTGGGTGAGCGGCGAACCAGGCCTTCTGGTCTGAGGTGAGTTCGGTGGCTGATTCGCGGAGATCGCGGATGGCTTCGAGGGCTAGTTTGCGGGAGACGTTGTAGGCTTCGTTGTCGGGTGCGGACTTGATCTGGGAGCCCCAGCGCTCGGTGGCGTCGGTAAGTTTGGGAAGGGATTTGCGGACGTCGCGGTGGCGGGAGCCGTAGTCGTCAAGGTTGTCGGCGAGCTCGTCGGCGATGGAGGTGAACTGTTCGAGGAGGTCGTGGGTGTCCTGTTCACGGCCGGGTTTGCGGGGATGGGCGTAGAGGTCTTCGATGGATTTGGCGCGGGCGTCGAGGAGCTTGATGAAGAGCAGGACGCGGTCGTTGGGGACGTAGGCGGACTCGCGGAGCTGTTCGACCTCGCCTTCGGAGAGGGCGCTGTCGTTGCGCTGCGGCTGGGCGGGGAGGGCGAGCGAGAGCAGGATCAGAGCGAGCAGGGGGCGGGCGAGAGCGAGGCGGGTGAGGGCGAGTCGTCGGGGCATTCGAGCCTAGTGGTTGAAGACCTGGTTGAGGAGCTCGTCCTGGACTTGATCGAGTTGTTTGAGGGTGGCCTGCAGGGTGGTGTGATCGTCACCCGAGGTGAGGTGGAGGTATCCGCCGAGACGGTAGGTGGTGTGGTGCATGAGCATCTCGGCGTTCTTGAGGCGCTTGGTGTCTTTGGAGAGGCCGAGATGGATGAGCGCGGCGTAGTGCTCAATCTGCTTGAGCGTGGCGCTGGCTTGAGTGGTGTTTCCGTCGAGCATCTCTTTGCCGGCGATTTCAGTCATGGTGTGAACGAGCTGGGTGTAGAGGAAACATTGGTCGCGGGGATTGGCCTGCTGGGCGCGGAGTTCGAGCTGGTTGAGCGCCTGGGCGTCGGGCAGGGTTTCGTCGATGCTGCTGGCGGCGTGGACCGGGGTACAGAGAGTGAGAAATAGAGGAACTGTGACGAGGAGAACTGAAGACCGAAAGTGAAAGCTCATAACGCACCTCTAAGGGAGCGCCTGCTACTTCATGTGATCGAGGGTGACGAGGCGGTGGCGGGCCTCCCACTCCTCGTCCGGAAACTTGCCGCCTGCCACGGAGAGGAACTGCTTGTACAGGTCAGATGCAAGTTTGACCTGGTGGAGTTTGTCGTGCGCAGTCGCCGCGAGGAACAGGGACGACGGTGACTGTGGCAGCACTTTATCACGAATCGCCAATGCTTGCAAGGTGGTGGCTGGGTGGTTGTTCTGGGAGGCGGCGAAGGCTAGGTGGGAGGCGGCGAGGCCGAGGTCGTCTTTGGTGGGGAAGGCGGACGGCTGAGCGAGGGCGCGTTTGAGAAGGGCTTCGGCCTCGGCGAAGTTGCGGAGGTGAATCTGGGTGTCGGCGGTGTCGTCGAGGAGGGTGGGGTCCTGCGGGGTGGCGGCGAGGAGAGTGGTGTAGAGCGGGGCGGCTTTGTCGTACTGTTTGTTGCGGGTGTAGAGGCGGGCGAGGAGGCGGGTGAGGTTGGGATCGGTGGGGTGGGTGGTGTGGAGTTTTTCGATGATGGGGAGGGCTTTTTCGGGCTGATTCTGGGTGTCGTAGAGGCTGGCTAGCTGGGCGTTGAGGGTGGGGTCGTCGGGGTTTTTGGCCAGGGCGGCGGTTAGGGCGGCTTCGGCTTCTTCTGGTTTTTGCTGGTGCAGGAGAAGGTGCGTGAGGGCGGCGGTGGCGTCGAGGTTTTGCGGGTTGGCGGCCAGGAGGCGGCGGTAGGCGGTTTCCGCGGCGGTGGGGTCGCCGGAGGATTCGGCTAGCTCGCCGGTGAGGAGGATGTCATCGGGGGTCTCGGGGGAGAGTTTGAGGGCGGCGAGGAGGTCGGCGCTGGCGTCGGCGGGGCGGGTGGTCTGGTCGATGCGGGCGAGGCCTCGGTAGGCGCGGGCTTTGAGCGCGGGGCTACCGCTGAGGGTGGTCGCAGTGGTGAGTTCGGTGTGGGCTTCGGGGAGCTTGCCGGCGCGGGCGAGGAGGAGGCCCAGGGCGAGGTGTGGGTCGAAGTAGGTGGCGTCGGTGGCTATGGCTCGGCGGTAGGTTTGTTCGGCGGTGGAGGTCTGGTCTAGCGCGTCCTGGGTGGAGGCTAGGTCATATTGGAGGTGGGCGTCGGTGGGGTTTTTCTCGGTTAGGGTGGTTAGGAGTTTTAAGGCGGTGGCATAGTCGTGTTTGTCGAGGGCTTCGTTGGCCTGGGTGCGGAGAGGGTCTTGTTGGGTTTGGGTTGGCTGGGTCGTGTCTGTGGTGCCGGCGGGGAGTTGGGCTTGGAGGGATGGCGCCAGGAGGATGATAAGGAAGAGCAAGGATGAGGCTTGGACGAGGCCCTGTTTTGGACGCGAGCTTTTGCGGCAAGGGATAGGAGAGCATACCCCAGGGGCTAAAGCCCCTTTTTCGTTGCGGCGGGTAGAGACCCAAGGCTGAAGCCTTGGGGTACCTGGAAGCAACGGCAAGAGCTGGCTGGGTAAGCTTATACAGTCCCACCCATGCTTTTGGATCTGGTTGGGGAAGAACGATTGCAAAAACAACGGCAACTGCAGGTCCTTCGACTCGCGCTTCGCGCATCGCTCAGGATGACAGATCTTTTTTGAGGCATTGGCGGAGACGGCGGCGAAAGACGTGGCGTGAATCATGCTGTTACCTGTAGCTCTGGTTCTGGTTTGGCGACGGCGGGTTTGAGGATGGGGGCTAGCCAGTGGCCGGTGTGGCTGGCGGGATTGGCGGCGATGTCTTCGGGGGTGCCGGTGGCTACGATCTGGCCTCCGCCGCTGCCGCCCTCGGGGCCCATGTCGATGACCCAGTCGGCGGATTTGATGACGTCGAGATTGTGCTCGATGACGAGGAGAGAGCCGCCGCCTTCGATGAGTTTGCGGAAGGCGGCGAGGAGCTTGGCTACGTCGTCGAAGTGGAGGCCGGTGGTGGGCTCGTCGAGGATGTAGAGGGTGCGGCTGCGGGCTTTGGCGGCGGCTTCGTTGGTGGTGCTGCGGTTAGTGATGGAGCGGGCTGTGGCCAGGTGAGAGGCTAGTTTGACGCGCTGGGCTTCGCCGCCAGAGAGCGTGGTGGCGGACTGGCCGAGGCGGACGTAGCCCAGGCCGACCTCGTCAAGGACGTAGAGCTTGTCGACGATTTTTGGGTGGCCGGCGAAGTAGATGAGGGCTTCCTTGACGGTCATGTTTAGGACGTCGTGGATGTTTTTGTTTTTATACTTTATGTCGAGGATGGCGGATTTGTAACGGGTACCGTTGCACTCTTCGCAGGGGAGTTCGATGTCGGCGAGGAACTGCATCTCGACGGTGACGGTGCCGTCGCCTTCGCAGACGTCGCAGCGGCCGCCGGGGACGTTGAAGGAGAAGTGGCCGGGGCCGAAGCCGCGGCGTTTGGAGTCGGGCTGCGCGGCGAAGAGGGCACGGATGTCGTCGAAGGCCTTGATGTAGGTGACGGGGTTGGAGCGCGGGGTGCGGCCGATGGGGGACTGGTCGACGAGGATGACGTCGTTGAGGTGCTGGGTGCCGGAGAGTTCGCGGTAGAGGTGGGCGGGGTCTGCGCCTTCGGTCTGGCCTAGCGCTTGCATAAGGGCTCGGTAGAGGACCTGGTGGACGATGGTGGATTTGCCTGAGCCGCTTACTCCTGTGACGCAGCAGAGGAGGTTGAGGGGGATGTCGATGTCTACGCCGCGGAGGTTGTGGATGCGGGCTCCGCTTAGTTTGAGGTGCTCGCGGCCGGGCTCGCGGCGGTGCTTGGGTACGGGGATGGTGAGACGGCCGGAGAGGTATTTCCCGGTGATGGAGTTGGGGTTGGCGGTGACCTCGGGGACGGTGCCGGAGGCGAGGAGATAGCCGCCTAGTTCGCCGGCTCCGGGGCCGAGGTCGAGAAGATGGTCGGCGGCGCGGATGACGTCGGGGTCGTGCTCGACTACCAGGATGGTGTTGCCGAGGTCGCGGAGGTCTTTCATGATGCGGATGAGCTTGGCAGTGTCGCGGGTGTGGAGGCCGATGCTGGGCTCGTCCAGCACATACAGCGCGCCCACAAGGCGCGATCCCAATGAAGTGGCTAGCTGGATGCGCTGGGATTCGCCGCCGGAGAGGGTGGAGCTGAGACGGTCGAGGGTGAGGTAGTCGAGGCCGACCTGATGGAGGAAGTGGATGCGCTGGCGGACCTCTTCGAGGATCTTTCCGGCGATCTCCATTTGTGACGGTGACAGTTGCAGATTGTCGAAGAAGTTCTGGGCCGCGGTGATGGTGAGGGCGGAGACCTCGCAGATATTTTGATTGTTGATTAAGACGGCTCGGGCTTCGGCACGAAGGCGCTGGCCGCGACAGTCGGGGCAGGTGGCGTAGCCGCGGTACTTGGAGAGGAAGACGCGGACGTGGAGCTTGTACTTCTTGCGCTCGAGCGCGGCGAAGAAGCCTCGGATGCCGGGGAAGGTGCCGCTGCCCTCTTCGAGGAAGCGCTGCTGGTCGGGGGTGAGATCGTACCAGGGGATGTTGGTGGGGATGTTCGCGGCTTTGGCGGCGCGCATCATCTCGCCGTGGTGAGGGCGGTACTTGGTGGTGGTCCAAGGGGCGATGGCGCCTTCGGAGAGGGTCTTCGACTTATCGGGAATGATGAGGTTGGGGTCGAAGTCGATCGTGTTGCCGAAGCCCTGGCAGCGGGGGCAGGCTCCGTAGGGATTGTTGAAGGAGAAGAGGCGGGGCTCGGGCTCGCGGTAGGCGCGGTGGCAGGTGGTGCACTCGAAGGCGGCGGAGAAGCGGAGGTGTTGGGGTAGAGAAGCGGGTTTCTCCGCTACGGCGGCAAGTGCGCCGCCTCCGGTCGAAATGACAGATTGTTGGTTCGCAGTGCTTTCGCTGCGGGGGAGGGTGTGGAACTGGACTTCGCCGGACTCGCGGTAGCCGGTCTCGATGGCGTCGACGATGCGGGCGCGGGCGTCGGGGCTGATGGCGAGGCGGTCTACGAGGACGAAGATGGGCTGGGTGAAGTCGAGTTCGAGGAGGGACTCGGGGGTGGAGAATTCGACTATTTTTCCGGCCTGGTAGAGGCGGTTGTAACCTCGACGGCGGAGTTCGGTGAGGCGGTCCTTGAGTGAGTCCGTGATGTTGATAGCGGTTGGGGAGTCAGCCGACTTCTTGCTGGATTTCTTTGCGGCCTTCTTTGGTGGCTTCGGTGCTTCGGCCTCTTCTGCGGGAGTGGGGACCTGCATCGGCTCTATCTTCAGGTCGGCGCGGACGATGGGAAAGAGGGCGTAGGTGCGGGTGTTTTCCGGCAGCGAGAGGAGGCTGGCGACGATCTCGTCTACGGTGTCGTGCTTGACGATGCCGCCGCAGTGCAGGCAGGTGACGGTGCCGCAGCGGGCGTAGAGGAGGCGGAGGTAGTCGTAGATCTCGGTTGCCGTCGCGACTGTTGACCGGGGGTTGCGGGTCTGGTTCTTCTGCTTGATGGCAATGGCGGGGGCGAGGCCGTCCATGTGGTCGACGTCGGGCTTCTCGATGCGCTCGAGGAACTGGCGGGCGTAGGCGGAGAGGGATTCGACGTAGCGGCGCTGGCCCTCGGCGTAGACGGTGTCGAAGGCGAGCGAGGATTTGCCGGAGCCGCTGACGCCGGAGACGACGGTGAGGGCGTTGTGGGGGATGTCGACGTCGATGCCCTTGAGGTTGTGGGTGCGAGCGCCGCGGATTGTGATCTGGTCATTCATTGCGTCGTTACTCTGTTACGGGTTGCGGGCGAAAGATCTCGATGAGGAGGAGGCAGGCCCCTATGACGATGCAGCTGTCGGCGACGTTGAAGTCGGGCCAGTGGTAGTGGATGATGTGGACCTCGATGAAGTCGACGACGTAGTGGTAGCGAACGCGGTCGTAGACGTTGCCGATGGCTCCGCCGAGGATGAGCGCCATCGCGATGGAGGTCATGGAGATGGTTTTGCTGGCGCGCCAGAGCATGGCGAAGACGATGCAGACCGCTACGAGCGAAAAGAGGATGAGGCCGTGGCGGACGGCGGCGGGTGAGGCGGATTCGGCGAACATGCTGAAGGCGGCGCCGGTGTTGCGAACGTGAGTGATGCGAAGGATGCCGGGGATGATGATACGGGCGTCGCCGGTGGGCAGACGGTGGATGATGAGGTGCTTCGTGATGCGGTCGACGATGGCGACGATGGCGGCCAGGGCGAGCAGCGGAAGGAAGTAGCTGCGGGTGCCAGACCGTGGCGCGCGACGAGGCTTGGGGTCGAATTCGGTGGGTGGATATTCGTATCGTGGAGGCATCAGGCTTGGGGCTCCGTTGCAGTGGATGGCGGGGCGGTGTAGGGAGGGTAGTCGATGGCGGTGAGAGCGTCGGCGCAGCGCAGGCAGACGGTGGGGTAGCGGGAGTCTTCCGCTACGTCTGCGGTATAGCGCCAGCAGCGCTCACATTTGGTGCCGGATGCTTTGTGCACATCGATGCGGAATGGTGAATCGTCAGCTCTGATTGCGTTGACTTTAGTGATCGATGCTGCTGATGTTCCTAATAGCTCTGGCAGTGCATCGGCATATTTTGTGAGGTCGACATCGATGGAGTTGTCGGCGTTCTGAACTATCTGAATGTCAACCGCGGCCTCAAGCGACTTACCAATCTGCTTGTCTACGCGCAGGGATTCGAGGCCAAGGAAGACACCTTCGCGGAGGTTCAGGAGATGATTCCAGTCCTTGAAAATACTGGTGGTGTTGCCGGGGACTATGTCGGCGAGATCAGGGAAGAGGGCGAGGTGAACGCTGGATTCGCGGCCTTCGAGCTTGGGAAGGAGTTGCCAGACTTCGTCGGCGGTGAAGCTTAGGATGGGGGCGACGAGGCGTGTGAGGGCTTCGGCGATGCGCCAGAGGGCGGTTTGCGCTGAGCGGCGTCCGGGCGCGTTGGGGGCGAAGGTGTAGAGGCGATCCTTCAAGACGTCCAGATACAGGGCCGAAAGATCGGTGTTCGTGAACTCGTTGAGGGCGTGATAGGCGCGGTGGAACTCGAAGTCGTCGTAGGCGGCGCGGATCTTCGCGATGAGTTCGGCCAGGCGGGCGAGGATGTACTGGTCTAAAGGCTCCATCGCAGAGAACGCGATGGTGTCTGTATGTGGGTCGAAGTCGTGGATGTTGCCGAGGAGGAAGCGCAAGGTGTTGCGCAGCTTGCGGTAGTTGTCGCTGACGCGCTGCATCAAGTTTTCGCTGGCGGCTACGTCTTCGCGGAAGTCGACGGAGGCTACCCAGAGGCGGATGATCTCGCCGCCTAGTCGCTTGGCGATGTCGACGGGGTCGACGCCGTTGCCGAGGGACTTCGAGAAGGCGCGGCCCTGTTCGTCGAGGGTCCAGCCGGAGGTGGCGACCATCTTGTAGGGAGCCTTGTCGCGGATGGCTACTGAGGTGAGCAGGGAAGAGTGGAACCAGCCGCGATGCTGGTCGCCGCCCTCGGTGTAGAGATCGGCGGGGAAGTGGAGCTCCGGCTCCTGCTCGAGGACGGCGTGCCAGCTTGCTCCGGACTCGAACCAGACGTCGAGGATGTCCATCTCCTTGCGGAACTCTTCGTTGCCGCAGGTGCACTTCGTTCCTTTGGGAAGGAGGGTGGCTGCATCGTGGGTGTACCAGGCGTCGGCGCCCTCCTTCTTGAAGAGATCGACGATGCCCTTGTTGATGGCCTTGTCGTTGAGGGGTTTGTGGCAACGCTCGCAGAGAAAGACCGCGATGGGGACGCCCCAGATGCGCTGGCGGGAGATGCACCAGTCGGGGCGGGTGGCGATCATGTTGGAGATGCGCTCCTGGCCCCAGGAGGGGTCCCAGACGACCTTGGCGATCTCGTCGAGGGCACGCTGGCGGAAGGTGGTTTCGGTGCCGTTCTGGGTGATCATCGGGGTCTCCATGCCGATGAACCACTGCTCGGTGGCGCGGACGATGACCGGATTATGGCAGCGCCAGCAGTGCGGGTAGGAGTGCTCGAAGCTGGTGGCGCTGAGGAGGGCTCCTTTTTCCTTGAGCAACTCGATGATGACGGGGTTGGATTTGAAGACGGTGAGGTTCTCGTACGGCTGGTCCGGTGCATCGGGCGCGCCGCCGGTGTTGCGCTGGCGACCGGCGTTGTCGACGTACTGGATCTCGGGCAGATCGTAGCGCTTGCCGGTGTAGAAGTCGTCGGCGCCGTGGGCGGGGGAGGTGTGGACGGCTCCGGTGCCCTGTTCGGCGGTGACGTAGTCGGCGACTACGCCGAGGACCGAGCGATCAAGGAAGGGGTGCTGGAAGGTGACACGGTCGAGCCGGGAGCCGGGGAAGCGGGCGAGGATGTCGGCTTCGGAGGCGGGAGCGCCGGTCGTGCCGGTGAGCTGGCAGCTTTGGATGACAGTGGGAGCGAGAGTCTCCTCGATGAGGTAGACGGCGTCGTTGGTCTGGAGTGCGATGTAGGTGAGGTCGGGGTTGAAGGCTACGGCCTGAGACGCGGGGAGGGTCCAGGGGGTGGTGGTCCAGATGATGGTGAAGACTTTTTTGCCTGCGAGGGATGCGTCGATGGCGGCGGGGTCGCTGGTGAGGGCGTAGCGGACGTAGACGCTGGGCGAGACGTGCTGCTCGTACTCGACTTCGGCCTCGGCGAGGGCGGTCTTGTCGTGGATGCACCAGTAGACGGGCTTGAGACCCTTGTAGACGAACTCCTTCTCGAAGAAGTCGTAGAAGGTCTCTACGATGCTGGCCTCGTAGCCGAAGGACATGGTGAGGTAGGGGTTGTCCCAGCGGCCGAAGACGCCGATACGCTCGAACTGGCTGCGCTGGAGATCGACGTACTTCTGGGCGTAGTCGCGGCAGGCCTTGCGCACGGCTAAGGGATTCATTTCGAGCTTTTTGCGGCCTAACTGCTCGTCTACCTTGATTTCGATGGGGAGGCCGTGGCAGTCCCATCCGGGGACGTAGGGAGAGTCGAAGCCGGCCATGGTCTTGGTCTTGACGACGAAGTCCTTGATGCACTTGTTGAGGGCATGACCCAGGTGGATGGCTCCGTTGGCGTAGGGGGGGCCGTCGTGGAGGATGTACTTCGGCGAACCGGCGCGGGCGGCGCGAATCTGGGCGTAAAGATCACTTTTCTGCCAGGCCTCAAGGCGGGCGGGCTCATTCTGCGGCAGATTGGCCTTCATGGGGAAGGTAGTCTGCGGTAGATTGAGTGTGGACTTCAGGGCCTTGACGGGCTGCTCGGGGATAGTTTTTGCGGGTGCTTCCGGCATTCGTTCCTCTTTTATTCCTTGTCGACAGAAGTGCAGTTTGCGCCAAACTCTTATTGTAGCCGGGGGGAGGGGTGATGAAAGGGATGCGGGCGAGACATTCGCAAGGTGAGATGCGTCCAATGAGTCAAGCATTGGTGGGCGAATGTTTGTAGAATGTCTCAGGAGCCAGATGCCGTGCGTGGTTTTTCGGACAGGAAACCGGCACAAGACCGGGAACGTAGAGAGATAGATTACGCACGATTCTCGAGATGGGTAGGCGGGGGTCTCGGCCACCTGCTACCGAGGAAAAGCAGCTTATGGCGAATTCAATGTTGACACCACCGGAGATAGACCCAGGCAAGGAGAGCCCGACATTACGTCCGGCGGATGCTCCGCATTTGAACGAGGAGACAGAAGGCTCCCTGTGGGCCTCGTTGTTCTCGAACCTGAAGGACGTGTTCAGCAAGACAACGGAAGCTCCACTGGTGCTGGAGTCGAAGCCAGTCGAGAACAACGACCTGATTATCAATGAGGAAGGCGTCTTCGCGTCGCTGTGGAGCAGTATCCGCGATGTCTTCTTTCCGGCCAAACTGCCGCCGCTGGTGCTGGAGTCGAAGCCCATCGCGGTTGTCGACCGGATGAAGGTGAAGCGAGACCCGAAGTCGACGGCAATCGCCGTCGTGCTGCATGGTCTGGTGATTCTGTTGATCGCCTACGTTCTGGTAAAGAAGATTCCGCTGGCAGCTCCAGCCAAGACGACGCTGGTGACCGAGATTGCCGTTCCCCCGAAGGCTCCTCCGAAGCTGGAGGCGATGGGCGGCGGAGGCGGACAGCGTGGACCCACTCCGGTGACGAAGGGAACGCCTCCGAAGTTTGCCGACGAGCAGATCGTTCCTCCGAAGGCTCCTCCGCTTGTGGAGCCGAAGATCAAGATCGAGCCGACCATCGAGGTACAGAAGGACGTGAAGATGGCGAGCAGCATCCCGCAGATCGGCGTGGCAAACTCGCCGCTGGTCGGGATGTCGATGGGCAACGGTCGAGGCACCGGTCTGGGCTCCGGGAACGGCTCAGGCCTTGGGCCGGGTTCGGGAGGAAATACTGGCGGCGGACCGAGGCGCATTGGCGGTGGAGTTTCGGCGCCGCAGCTGATCTTCTCAGTCGAGCCGGAGTTCTCCGAGGAGGCTCGCAAGGCCAAGGTCGCGGGGAATGTGCTGGTCAATCTATGGGTCGACACCAATGGCAATCCGAGTCACGTTCGCGTGATCAGGGGCGTTGGAATGGGTCTGGACGAGAAGGCGAAGGAAGCCGTGTTGCAGTATAAGTTCAAGCCGGCGATGGAGAATGGAAAGCCGGTTCTGGTGGAGCTGAACGTCGAAGTAAACTTCCAGATATTCTAGTTTTGAGCGAAGGAAAGAGACCTGCTGAACAAGCAGGCCTCTCTTTGTTTGCTTGCGCGGATGTGTGGATGTTATGCAGCCTGCGCGGAGTGACTTGCACGCTGCATACGCCCGTTGCTGGAGCGAGTGAGCTTTACTTCGTTGTTCGATTGCAGATGGAACCGGTCGACCTGCTCTTCCAGCGTTACGGCTGTCGTGCGGAGGGTCTCGATGCCAGCGGCCGTGGTGGCCATCTCCAGGAGGTTGTCGTGGCTGAGCGAGTGAATCGAGTCGAGGCTTGCACTGGACTGATCCGCAGCGGCAGCCTGCTGTGAGGCGGCGATGGCGATCTGGGCGATCATCTTGTCGACGCGCTCGGCCATGCCGATGATGCGCTCCAGCGCTTCTCCCGCCTGGTTGGTGGTGACGACACCCTGCTGGACGGTTCCGGTGCCGCTCTCCATGCTGGCGATGGCGATGCGGGTACGGTCCTGGATCTCCTGGATCATGGTTGCGATCTCGCCTGTCGCCTGAGCGGTGCTCTCGGCGAGACGGCGGACCTCACCGGCTACGACGGCGAAGCCGCGTCCGTGGTCGCCGGCGCGGGCGGCCTCGATGGCTGCGTTGAGGGCGAGGAGGTTCGTCTTGCGGGCGATCTCATCGATGACGGTGACGATCTGGCTGATTCGCTTCGAGTCGTCGCCCAGCAGGCCTACCGTGGACGAGGTTTCGCTGACCGCGGTTGCGATGGAGTGCATGGAGCCGAGGACCTGCTTGACGATGTCTCCGCCTTCGCGTGCGGTCTGGGCTGCGTTGCGTGCGGTTTCGGCGGCTGACTGAGTGTGACGCGAGACCTCGGCGATGGAGGCGGACATCTCCTGCATGGCGGTGGCGGCCTGCTGGGTCTGCTGACTCTGCTGGTCGATGCGGCGGTGGATCTGGTCGCTGGCCGTTCGCATGGAGGCGGCGCTGCCGGTGAGCGAACCTGCGGTGTCGACGACGGTGCTGATGATCGAGCCGAGGCTGCTCTGCATCTTCTGCATGGCGACGGCGAGGGTACCGATCTGGTCGCTGCCGTAGAGGTGGTCGAGGTCCTTGCCGGTGAGGTCGCCTTCGGCGATGGCGTCGGCGCGCTCGGCTACGAGGTCGATGGATTTGGTGATGCGCCGGGCGAGAAGGACGGAGACGACTCCACCGATGAGGGCGCCGAGGATGGTCGCGATCCAAAGGGTGTAGAGGGTCGCGGAGTTGGCGTGCTGGAGCTGGGCTATCTCGGCGTTTGCCTGAGACATCTGGGACTCTCCGAGGTCTCCGGACATGGAGAAGAGAGATTTTTCCAGAGGAAGGATCTGGTTCTGGAAGGTGTCGTAGGCCTGTGCCGTTCCTTGCGGAGTCTTGGACTCGTTGAGCTGCTCGACCTTGTCTTCGAGTGACTTCAACGAGGTGAGGCCGGAGTCCAGCTGGTTGATGCGGGTGGCATCGTAACCGAGGTTGAAGCGCGAGGCGTACTCGCGGAGCTTGGTCATAGCGGCATCTGCTTCGGCGAGGTTCTGCTGCCGGGCTCGGCGGTAACTGGCTGCGGAGGCCGGGTCGATGCCGAAGAGCATGTAGGACTCGAGCGCGTGGATGCTATAGACGAGCTGGATGCGGAGGTCACGCGTCGTGGAGTTGATGGGGATGTGTTGAGCGGTGGCGGAGGAGGCGAGATGATTCGCCTCCTGGATGCGCATGGTTGCCGTGAAAGCACTGAGCAGCATTGCGCAGATGAGAGCGCCTGTTGCGAGGCCGAGCTTCGATTCAAGTTTCATGATGATCCTTACCTACGCGATGGTTGTCAGTGACGAGAGGACTACTGGACGTTGAAGTTGACTTCCACTTCCGATTCAGAGGCCTCGGGATTGGGGGAGAAGCGCCAGCGCCGAACGGCATCTTGCGCGGCGGCGGTGAGAAGGGCGTGTCCAGACTCGACCTTGGCGTCAGAGACGCTGCCGTCGGGCTGGATCACGACGAGAAGCACGACCTTGCCTCCGACGTGCATGCGGTGGGCGAGCTCGGGATAGACGGGGGGGACGCGAGTGACTACAGCTCGATGGACACTGGCGGCCGAGGCGTTGCCAGCGCAGAGGAAGAGACTTCCCGCGAGAAGGAGAGAGTGTGGGATGCGACGTGTGAGTGCCAAAGTAAACCTCCGGATACAAAGGCTGTATCGGCAGGAGGTTCGGGAGCTTTAGCGGGAGGTCAGGATGGGAGCGGCGATCTCGGCGAAGGTCAGGTTGTCGGCGGGGCTGCCGGTGCGCTGCTTCCAGTCGAGGAAGAGCTTGCCGTAGCTGTCGGTCAGACAGGTGGAGGGATCGATGTTGAGCTCGGCCAGAGTCCGGTCGATCCAGTCTGTCGGGCCTTCGAGTTCGGCGTAGTTGCCGATGGGGGTCTCGTCGATGACGAGGTGAGCGGACTGCTCGATGGTGTGGGACCACTCGGTGCGGAACTTTTCGTAGACGAAGGCGGGGGCGTAACCGAGTTGTTCGAAGATGGCAGCGAGAGCGGGGCCATCGGCGATGGCGGTCTCCGTCTCGATGCGGATCTTGTAGCGGGTGATGTCGGCGGGCTCGTCCGGCAGGCGCTTGTGGGTGAGGGTCCAGAGATTGCCGTACTGGCGCAGGCGGAGAAGCTGACGCTTTGCGCGCAGGTCGCGGTTGGGTGTGTCGTAGAGGGTGTTGTGCTCGAAGGTGCGAGGGGTATCGAGATGGAAGCCGAGCTGGGGGAGGCGGGACTGGAGGGCTTCCGGGTCGGAGACGGGGAACTTGAGTTCTATCTCGGCTGCCTGCATTGGGTGAGTATACGGCTACTTCGAGCGGGCTGCTTTCTGCAGGCGGTCGCGGATGGCGAGGCCTACGCCTTCGGCTTCGGGGAGCGGACAGACGATGGTGGTTACGTTGTGGGCGTCCAGTTCGCGCAGGCCGGCGAAGAGGCGCTGTGCGAGGGTCTTTCCGTCGTTCCACGAGGCCCATTGGAAGACCTCTGTGGCGCCCTTTGCTGGCCAGCCTTGTGGCAGCATGACTCCTACGCGCTCTCCATCTTTTGTAAGTTGCTCTACCCGCGAGGCGAACTCCGATTCGGTGGTTACCAGGAGGAGTTTTGCCCGGGGGGCATAGTGGCGGATGCCTAAGCCGGGGGAGGGCAGGCTTTGGGGGGTGGCTGGGTTGCCCGTGGATTGAAAGATGCTGACTTCACCCGCCACTGCTTCGAGCATGGCGGGTGTTATTGCGCCGGGGCGGTAGATCAGCATCGGCTCGCCTGCTTCGCCGGGATCGAGGACGGTGGACTCTACCCCTACAGTTGTCGGTCCGCCGTCGAGGATGGCGTCGATGCGGTGGTTGAGGTCTTCGAGGACGTGCTGCGCGGTGGTAGGGCTGGTTCTGCCGAAGCGATTGGCGCTGGGGGCGGCTACGGGAACTCCTGCTTCGTGGATGAGGGTGGCGGCGACTGGGTGCGCGGGCATGCGAACGCCTACCAGAGGCCTTGCTGCCGTGACTGCGTCGGAGATGTTCGCTGTGCGGGGGAGGAGGAGCGTCATGGGGCCGGGCCAGAAGGCCTCGATCAGCTTCTCTGCCTTTGGAGTTACCCGGGCTACTTGTTCGAGCATCCTGCGGTCGGTGATGTGGACGATGAGGGGGTCCCAGTCGGGGCGGTCTTTGGCGGCGAAGATCTTCGCTACAGCAGCGGGATCGAGGGCGTTGGCACCGAGGCCGTAGACCGTCTCCGTTGGAAAGGCTACGGTGCCGCCTGCGCGGAGGATCTGAGCGGCTTTGGGGATGGATTCGGTTGCGCTGTGGGTGGTTCTGGCGTCCAGATACTCGGTCTTCATCGTGCTGCGGTGACCAGCTGTCCGGCGAAGGCGTCGAGGGAGAGGCTTCGGAGGAGGTTGCGGCGCATTCCGCTTTGGACCTGATCTAGGCCGCGTGAGGCCTGCTCGATCCAGTGGAAGGAGAGGGCCTGTGCGAAGCGGTCGAGCTCGGGGCGGAGGTCGGTGTTGCGGAGGAGTTCGGGGGTCCCGGCTTGGAGGAGAAGGAGGTCTTCGAGGAGGAGGGAGAGGGTACGGAGGAGGGCAGAGGTCTTCTGCTGGCCTTCGGCTCCGGCGCGATAGGTCTCGGTCATCTTGAAGAGGGCGGTGTGGTCGGGCTCGGACGCTGCGTTGCGCAGGAGCAGGAGAGCGTCGGCGCGGGCGGCGATGTAGGCCTCGAGGTCGAAGCCGAGGGCCTTGCCTGCGGCTCCCTGGGCAAGGCGGGCGATGAGGGTGCGCTGCTTCGGGTTGACGTCGGGGCGGCGGTCGGCGAGGAGCATCTCGATCTCTTCGACGGGCAATGCTCCCAGACGTACGGTGGCGCAGCGGGATCGGATCGTCGGGAGGAGTTCGCCTGGGTTCTCGGCGAGGATGATGATGTGAACCGAGTCGGGTGGCTCCTCGAGGACTTTCAGCAGGGAGTTGGCGGCCTCCTTCATGAAGTTGGCCGCGGTGAGGATGAAGATCTTGCGCGGCGCCTCCCCGGGGAGAGTGTGGGAGCGCTGGATGATGGTGCGGACCTGGCCGAGCTTGATGAGGAGCTGGGGTGGATCGGGCGGGACGATGAGGACGTCGGGATGGGGCTGGATGAGGACGCGGGTGTCCTTCTTGTCGGTCTCGCGGAGCTCTTCGCGGGCGGCGACGGCTTTGTCGACCTCTTCTTCGAGGTTCGAGGCCGAGGCGATGCGGGTGCAGTTGTGGCAGACACCGCAGAAGGAGGCGAGGGACTGGCCGTTGGACCAGAGGTCGCGCGGCTGGCGCTCGCACTCGACCGCCATGGCCAGCATGAGGGCGAGGGTGTATTTGCCTGCGCCGCTGGGGCCGCTGAGGATGAGCGAGTGGGGGAGGCGGCCTGCGGAGATCGCGGTGCGGAGGTGCTCGACGGCGTTGGAGTTGCCGAGGAAGTCGTTGAAGGTGGCGGGCAGGCCTGCTGGCTCGGTCATTCGTTCTCTCCTTTCTGCTCGGGTTGAGGGTGCTCCTCTTCTCTGGTTTTTGTGTAAATTGTTGTAAATAAAAGCATTAGGATTGTACTTTTTATGTTAGCGCTCTTTCTTGTTTTTCTGCTATTTCCAGTATAGAGGGTTGGTATAACTCGTCGGCAGGTTGCCACAGGGATATTTTCTTGGCGTAAGTGGTTTTATTTTGTTTTGCTTGGCAGAATTTGGACTAGTGTTCGATGGGCAACAAGAACATACAAGGCACTTGGGTCGCTGCGCTCCCCTCGTAAATACGGGGGTTCTTCGCTGCGCTCAGAATGACAGCGAAAAAGACAATGGCAAAGGTAGATCCTCCGCTCTGCGACGAAGGATGACAACTAAAGGCAACAGCGGAAGCAGATCCCTGCGGGATGACCAATAGGAAAGGAAGCTGTAACGGCAACTATTGGGGCTTCTCAACCAGATTCGGGAGTTTGCGGTTGTGCGTTGCCTGTTCGTAGGCATAGGCGTAGCCGAGCAGATCGCCGTCCTTCCAGCGGATGCCGGAGATCTCCAGGCCGAAGGGCAGGCCGTTGGCGTAGAAGCCGCCGGGTACGGAGACGGCTGGAACTCCGATCCGGTTTATCCATCCGGTTTCGCTGTAGGGGCCAGCTTTGGATGCGCCGGGTAGCGTCTCGTCGTAGGTGGGGATCTGAAGCGCTGGGTAGACGAAGCCGTCCAGCTTCCATCGTTTGAGAGTTGCCTCGTACTCATCGAGCGCCTTGCGCTGTGGGGCGTAGAAGTTCGCCTCGCGCTCAGGATCGGTTTCCAGGATGCGCTGCGACGAGGCCGCGCCTGTGTCGATTCCGGGGCGAACACCGCCTATCATGAAGGCGGGAAATTGCTCGCCGGTTGCCGCTTCATACTCGGCTACAGAGTGGTACTGCGGGGGGCCGAAGTCGCGTAGGAAGTTGTCTACGCCCTCTTTGCGGTAGGGCCGGGTATTCATCTTGCGCGCTATGGCGAAGAAGCTCTCGGGCAGGATCTCCTTGTCGATGATTACGGTTGCTCCGGCTGCGCGCAGCTGGTCTATTGCCTGCATGAATGCGGCGCGTGTCTCGGGTACGACAGCCCCGGCTTGTGGCGGGGCGTCGGGACCGTTGCCGTATACGGTTGGAGAGCCTTCGAGGATGAACCATGGCACGGCGAAGCGCTTGCCTTTCAGCGCGTCCTTCTTCAGGTACTTTATGTATGGGATTGGCTCGGCTTTCTCTGCGGAGCCTTTGGTCCAGGCGTCCAGAGGATCCTCCGCCTGCATGACCTCCAGGGCGATCGCCGCGCTGGTGACGTCGCGGGCCAGAGGGCCGGTGTTGTCGCGCAGCCAGTCGAGTGGATGGATTCCGGCGATACTGGTCAGGCCTCGTGTCGGCAGGATGCCGACCAGACTGTTGTTGGCTGCGGGCTGGCGGATGGAGTTCGCTGTGTCGGTTCCCGTGCCGAGTACGGCGAAGTTCGCGGCGACGCCGGTTGCCGTTCCGCCGGAGGAGCCTCCGGGGGAGAAGCGGACGTCGTAGGCGTCGCCGGTGCGGCCTCCGGCTGTGCTGATGTTGGTGTCGCTGGCGGCGAAGTCGGGCATGTTGGTCTGGCCGAGCAGGATTGCTCCGGCTGCGCGGAGGCGAGCGACGACGAGGGCATCGTGTGGGGCTATGAGTTTTTTGCCGGGGATGAGGTACTCCTTCCATCCGGCGCTTGTCACCCAGTCCTTCACGCTGGTGTTGGCCTTGATGAGGATAGGTACCCCCCATAGCTCTCCGTGCTGGGCTTTGGCCGGGGAGGCGTCCTCTTCGGCGGCTCGGCGGAGGGCTCCCTGTGCGTCGACGTGCAGGAGAGCGCGATAGGTGCCGTCGTAGCGGGCGATTCGATCCAGATACCACTGCGTTACTTGTGTGACCGTGTAGCGATGCTCTGCGTAGAGGCGTTCCAGGGCGGGGACTGAGATCTCCTTGAGGTCGCGGTCTATGTGCTGGTTTTTAGAGGGTTGTGCGCTAGAAGCCGGTAGTGTTGCTGCGAATATTGCGATCAGACCAGTAAGCCACATCACACTGCTTCGCCGCATCCAGAGGCTCCTTTACGTGATTGCAACAGCGTAACAGGATGCACTTTGGGGGACGAGGGGAACAAACAACAGCAGGAACAAACAACAGCCGGAACAAACAACAGCAAAAGCGAAATGCGGGGGTTCTTCGCTACGCTCAGAATGACGAGCGTGTCGGTTGGTTGACGAATGCGTTGGCCGGTTGAAATGAGGCTAGTTGAAATGAGGCTATTGGAGGCGAAGGATCAGGCGGCGGCGATCCTTTGGGTCAGATCGTCCTGCTCTCTCCGGGATTCGGCGCCTATGGTGAAGGCGTCCAGGACTCCACTGTTGAGAGCGTAGCGGATGGCCTCGGAGGGACGGCTGCGCATGTCGCCCTGGCCGAGGATCTTCATTCCGACGATGCCTTTGCCGGAGGCGCGCATCTGCTTGATGACGCCGATGACGGTGTCGGGGTCGGCGTCCATGTGGGAGCTGATGGGGTTGAGGCGGACGAGGTCGACCTCGACCCACGGTGAGGCGGCGGCGGCGCGGAGGGCCTCGATACTGTGGCAGGAGCAGCCGTGGGCGCGGATGATGCCCTTGTGCTTGGCCTCGGAGAGGACGTCCATGCAGCCGCGATAGCGGGTGGTCCAGTCGCCCTCGGTGACGCAGTGGATGAGGACGATGTCGATATAGTCGATGCCCAGCTCTTTGCGGAAGCGGTCGAGGTCGGTGCGTAGGCCAGCGGGATTGCGATTGTCGGACTTGGTGAGGACGGTGACCTTGTCGCGGGGAATCTGCTTGAGGGCAGTGGCGACGTAGGGATGGCTGCCGTAGGAGTCGGCGGTGTCGAAGAAGCGGAGGCCGTTCTCGTTGTATCCGTCGAGCAGGAGCTTTGAGAAGGGGTTCATGCCGAGCCTGGTCTGGTTGGAGTGGCCACCAGACCCGATGGTTCCCGTGCCCATGGCGAGACGGCTGGTTCGGATACCGGTGCGGCCAAGGGTGACTTCGTCGTGGGCGTTGAATTTGCGCGATGGGGTTTCGAAGGCGAGGGTGGAGGCTAGCGTTGACTTGCTGGTGAGCCAGGCGGCACCAAGGCCGGTGGCTGTTCCGCGAAGGAAGTCTCTCCTGAGCATGGGCGCACCTCTTGCCTCAGAGGATACGCCTGTCGGGAGGGAAAATCACATCAGGTGCGGACCTTTCGAAGGGTCAGTTTGATTTGTGAATCGGCTCGGATTGAGCTGAGCGGCTTGACTGCTTCTGTGGTTGCGCATACTGTGCGCGTTATGACCTCGCCCAATTACCGGTTTGGTGAAGGGCCCTCGCGAATGTTGCTGAAGCTCGTGGCTAGTATGTCGCTGATGTGTCTTGTCGGCTGCAATGAATCGCAGGAGCGGACGCGCCAGTACATCGAGACGAGCGAACGACAGTGGGCGGAGTCAGTTACTGCCAACGATAGCTCGGTTCTGGAGCGGATTCTGGCTGATGACTTTGTGTGGATTTTGAATGGAACAAGGATGAACAAGGCGCAGGCGATTGCGGATGCTCGTGATGGCCCGGGGAGTTTTGTGTCGAATCATCTGGACGAGGTGACGGTTCGTTTCTATGGGGATACCGCAGTGGCCCAGGGAAGCGAATCGTGGGTGAAGAGGAGGGGTTCGGACGAGAAGCATGGCCGCTTCATCTGGACGGATGTATGGGTCAAGCGACGGGGTAACTGGCAGATTGTGGCGGCGGAAGATGTTGTGCCGCCCCCGACAAATCAACAGGAGTGAACCACAGTCAAATGCACGGGGCGAGCTGCATCATGAGCGGGTCGCGGGGGCGGAGGGTGATCTTGGGCTGCGGGACGGGTGGGGCGGCGCCGAGATAGGTCATGCGCCAGCGTTGGGCGATGGTGGCGATGGCGAAGACGCCCTCCATCCAGGCGAAGCTCTCGCCGATGCACTGGCGACCGCCTCCGCCGAAGGGAAAGTAGGTGAATTTAGGACGGGCGGCTTTGTTCTCCGGGGTGAAGCGGTCGGGGTCGAAGCGCAGGGGGTCAGGGAAGTACTGGGGGGTGCGGCTCATCATGTACTGGCTGAAGAAGAAGTGGGCTCCGGCGGGGATGCGGTAGGGACCGAGGGTGACGGGCTGGGTGGACATGCGGCCCATAGCCCAGGCGGGTGGGTAGAGGCGCATGGATTCGGCGAAGACCTGCTCGGTGTAGCGGAGGGTGGGGTAGTCGGCGAGGGTGGGGAGACGCTGGGCGGGACCGGTGCCGAGGACGGCATCGAGTTCGGCGTGGAGCTTGGATTCCACTTCCGGGTTCTGGCTAAGGAGATACCAGGTCCAGGTGAGGGCGTTGGCCACGGTCTCGTAGCCGGCGAGGAAGATGGTGAGGACTTCGTCGCGAATCTGTTCGTCGGACATGCCGGCGTTCTGTGTGTCTTCTTCGTCGCGCGAGGAGATGAGCATGGAGAGCAGATCGCCCTTGTCGATAGCTGCGGCCCGGTGCTCGGCTATGAGGCGATTGACGACGGCGTCAAGGCGGGCTTTCGATCTGCGGAACTTGATGAGGCCGGGGATGGGGAGGTGGAGGAAGGATTCGAGCCTGGGGAAGGCAACGATGAAGTTGTAGAGGTCCATGATGGTGTTGACCTCATCGTTGATGCGGCGGATGTCGCCGGTAACCTCGGTGTTGAACAGGGTGCGGGCGACGATTTCGAGAGACAGCGCCATGCTGGCGGCGGAGATGTCCAGCTGCTGGCCGGGCTGCCAGGTGTCTCGTTGGGTGGCGGCGCAGGTGACGATCTCGTCGGCGTAGGCGTTGATGCGCTGGCGGTGGAAGGCCGGGGCGGCGATGCGGCGCTGACGCATGTGGATGGGATCGTCTGAGGTGATGAGGCCTTCGCCGAGGAGGACCTTCATGCGGCGGACGGTGCGCTCCTTGACGAAGGAGGAGGCCTGGTTGATGAGGATCTCGCGGATGTACTCGGGATCGTTGATGAAGACGATGGGCGTGCCGAAGAGGCGATAGTGGGCGATGTTGCCGTAGGTCTTCAGCAGATGATCGAAGAGCAGGATGGGCGAGCCCAGTTTGACCCAAGGCTTGTGGGCGTAGAAGGGGAGGGAGCGCTTCAGACCGGGGGGGAGGTTCCAGGGGCCGGTGTCTGGTGGGGTCGTCATGGTCAGGCTACGGGGGCGGGAAGGCGTGTGGCGACCAGCTCCCGGATGCGGGTCTGAATCTGGTCGATGGAGGCGTCATCGCGGATGGGGATGACACGGTGGGGCTCGCGGGCGGCGATCTCTTCGTACTTCTGGTAGATGCGGCGGTAGAAGTCGTCGGACTCGCGTTCGAAGCGGTTCTCGTCGGTGCCTTGCTGCTGGGTGTGGCGGCGGTTGCGGCGGCGGGCTCGGCGGAGGGAGGCTTCGAGGGAGGGTAGGAGAAGGATGGTCAGGTCGGGCTGGAGGTTGTCGCAGGCGGCGCGATGCATGCTGAGGATGCGTTCGCTGCCGAGCTGGCGGCCTCCTCCCTGGTAGGCCTCGGAGGAGTCGGTGTAGCGGTCGCAGAGGAGAATGCTGCCGGAGTTTATTGCGGGGAGGATGACCTCTGCGATGGCCTGGGCGCGGTCGGCGAACATCAGGGACATCTCGGCGGCGGGGGCGATGGGGCCGAGGGTGGCCTCGGACTTCGAGTCGAGCAGGATGCTTCGGATGCGGTCGCCGAGAGCGGTGCCTCCGGGCTGGCGGAGGGTGACGACCTTGTGGCCCTCCGCCTCAAGGTGCGTGGCGAGGCGGCGGAGCTGGGTGGTTTTGCCTGAGCCGTCAAGACCTTCGAAGGTGATGAAATAACCGCGGGACATGGGTGGAGTTTATCGCAGAGAGCGCTCAGGGTTTGGAGGTGAAGGCCGGCTGCCAGTGAGTGCCGTCGGCAGCGATGGTAATGGTGATGGGACCCTCGGTACCCTCTTTCAGAAAAGGGCCTTGGGATTTTTGATCGTGGTGGTCGCTGTCGGTGTAGACGAGTGTCATATTGCCGGAGCCGAGGACCTTGAAGCGATAGTGGAAGTCGGCTCCGGGGGCGAGGGATTGGGTGCCGAAGCTGGCGCTTGGGTAGTCGACTTCAAGGAGAAGAATGGGCTGCGAGGTGCGATTGCTGACAGTTGCTTCAACGTAAGGAGAGTGACAGCCAGTTGCGAAGACGAGGAGTGCCGATAGCGTGAAGATGCGGAGAGAGCGCATAGGGTCTTAGGGTATCAGGGCAATCGGAGCAGTGAGCGGAGCTAGACGTAGAGGGAGGGCGAGCGCTCGAGGATTCGGGCAGTAAGTACGACACCGCTGCGGTTGTCGTGGAGGGTGATGGGGAAGGCGAGGACGCTCCAGGTGACATTCTTCTCATTTTCCCTGGAAACATTGAGGAGTCCTCGGCGGGTACGGTCGATGTAGGTCTCACGAGTGTTGGAGACGGTATCGAGAACATCGTGCCAGTCGCGCATGAGGGTGGGCATCTCGTCGAAGACGCAACGGCCGGGAAACCAGTCGCGGGGCTGGCCGAGGTAGTTGGCGACGGCGTCGTTGCAGTGGAGCCAGATACCGCGATTGTCGAAGATCTGCACGAGGACGTCGGAGCCGATGGCCATCGAGATGCGGGAGTAGAAGAAGTCGCGGGCGTCGACGACGACGGGAGAGCCGCGACGCTTGGCTTTGAGCGAGCTGAGAGCGGCGAGGAGATCTTCTACCGAGCTGTAGCCTTTGAGGAGGTGCATGTCTTCGGAACCCCCGAAGTAGCGATCGAGCGTGGCTGAGAGGATGATGATGGGAACATGGGGACGGCGGCGGCGAAGAAGATTGGCGACCTCGGTCCCGAACTGTCCGGAGCCAAGGTGGTAGTCGAGGACGGCGATGTCGATGTTGTTGAAGAGCTCTATGGCCTCCTCGATGGTGGAAGCCGGGATGCACTGGTAGCCGTGCTGTCGAAGGATAGCGGTGCGAAGATGCAGATTCGTCGGTTCATCATCGAGCAAAAGAACGCGAACATTGGGGGAGTCTAGGGACACACCTAGATCGGGGGGCTCAGCCATCGTGTTGTTTGGATGCGGGAAGATGGACTTGAGTTCACCCTGGAGACTGCGGTCTCCAAATCCCGCTATTTCGAGGACTTCAAGCTGCGGAGGAGTTCCGGGAGACGGTTGACGAGGGCAACCGAACGGAGCCACTGCCGATTGTCAATTGCCGGATAGCCGCTGACGACCTTGCCGGGTTCGACGTCGCCGGGAATACCGCTCTGCGCGGTGGCGATGGCTCCGTCGCCGACCTTGCAGTGACCAGCGACGCCGACCTGCCCGGCGAGGATGACGGCCTTTCCGATGGTGGTCGAGCCGGCCAACCCTACCTGAGCACAGAGGAGGGTGTTCTGGCCAACGTCGGAGCCGTGACCTACCTGGACGAGATTGTCGACTTTGGCTCCGGCCCTGATGCGGGTTTCACCGATGGAGGCGCGGTCGATACAGGCGTTGGCCTGGATCTCGACGGCATCTTCGAGGACCGCCGGGCCTGACTGGACGATCTTGTACCAGGAGCCGTCGGACTGGCGGGCGAAGCCGAAGCCGTCGGCTCCGATGATGGCTCCGTTCTGGAGGGTGACATTGTCGCCGAGCTGGCAGTGCTCACGGACTACGGCATGAGCGTGGGCGAAGAGGTTTTTACCGGCGCGTGCGTTGGGGTAGAGGACGACGTGAGGCAGGAGGACGGCGTTGTCGCCCAGGGTGACGTGGTCGGAGACGACGACATAGGCTCCGATGTGAGCGTTGGCTCCGATTTTGGCAGTGGGCGCTATGACGGCGGTTGGGTGGATGCCGGGGGCATAGGCGGGGGGCTGATAGAAGAGTTCGATGGCACGGGCGAAGGCGAGGTAGGGGTTTTCGATCCTGAGGGTGGCGGCGGATATCTCGCTGAAGGCGGGTTCGACGAGGACGGCTGTGGCTTTGGTCGTGCGGGCCTGAGCGGCGTACTTGGGATTGGCTACGAAGGTGAGGTCGCCGGAGGCGGCTGTATCGATGGCGGCAACTCCGGTGATCTGGGCGGCGGGGTCGCCCTGGAGGGTGGCTCCCAGATGCTTGGCTAAGTCGGCGAGCTTCATGGGGTGGATTTTAGTTGATTGCGCTGAACTTTGGTGGGTGAGGGCTAGTTGGGGCGGGTATTCGGAGGGATCATCGTATCGAAGAGGTCCTCCTGCATGGTTGGAACGGAGGCGGCTGGAAGGGGCTTGCGACGGGATGGAGAGGTGATGACGGCGATGAGCTGGAGATCGGTGATAGAGGTCCGCGGAACGTAGATGCGCTGGGTGTTGGAACGGGTGTCGGGAGGGATGAGGAACAGGCCGGCATCGTTGAGAAGATCGTCCAGGAGGGTGGCATCCGTGGGGGCGAGTCCTTCGAGCTGATCTGATGTTGAGGATGAGCTGCGGAAGGTGAGACGGAGCCAGAGCCCTTCAGTACGGGGGCGGGCAAGGAAGGTGCGGCGGGTGAGCCGCTCAGGGTTAGAGGTATCGCTGAGATTGAAGTCGCGGACATAGCATATGTACTTGATGTCGCTGACCGCGATGGAGATAACGCGACCGCTGAGATCGAGGAGATCGACGGATTTATTGCGGACGAAGGTGGAGAGAGGGAGGTAGCCGGGGAGCGTTTCTCCTGTGAAGCGGCGTAGGAGCACCTTTTTGTGGGACGAGGACATGGTCTGGCGGATTGTCGCATGGGGCGGGGTGAAGAAGCGAAAAAGGTGAGTGAAGAGTAGTCAATTTGCCACTGCTGTGTTACATTCACATTTTGTGTCTGGCTTAACAGATCTTTCTAAACGGTTGATTCGTCTTAGTTTATGAGAAGTGCGCGTCCCGTTTAAGACCGGCTTGGAGCGTATACAGCAGATATGGCCGATTATATGTACCTACTTGAAAACCGTCTCTCCATGGCGCAGCAGGCAGCGCTGCTTAAAGTGAGCGAAGTGACTCGCGCCAAAGGGCTTACCATTTTTCTGGTAGGCGGGGCGGTACGCGACCTGACCAGTGGCTCACCGGTGCGCGACCTTGATCTGGCGGTTCAGGGAAATGCGCTTAAATTAAAGAAAGATATAGAGAAGATTGGTGGAGTCGTTGTCGGAGAGTGGGAGACCGGGCAGTCATTGTTCGTGCGATTTCCCGGTGGAGTGCGGATGGAGATCGGCAGCACCCTGTCGGCGACCTACCCAAAACCGGGTAAACCGGTGTTCCATGCGGCCAATATCCTCGAAGACCTGCGTCGGCGTGACTTTACCGCGAACGCGATGGCGCTTTCGCTGAATCAAGGGTCCTACGCGCTGCTGATGGACCCGCTGAACGGGGTGGCCGATATCGAGAACCGGGAGTTGCGGCTGGTGAGCAACTACGGGTTTATCGAAGACCCATCGAGGATGATCCGCGCGGTGCGGTTCATGGCTCGATTGGGCTGGCAGATGGATGAGAAGACCCTGAGCCGGTATGAGACCGGAAAGCAGGAAGGATATATCTCGGCGATGGATAGCTTTCATCGCGGTTATGAGACGGAGGAGATCTTCCACGAGGAGGATCCGCTGCGCGTCCTGAGGCGTCTGGAGGCGGAGGGGTGGATGAAGCACCTGTTCCCGGCTCTGGTCTCCGCAAAGGCGAATGTGACGGAGCTGGAGCGGTTACGGGATAGCCAGACCCAATTGCAGCTGCAGGGGATTCATCCCGAGGTCTCGGCGGCGAATTTTCCGCTTCTGACGGCGAAGATGGCTCCAAAGGAGATCACCGCGTTGAAGGAGAGCTTTGCGCGGCCGGGGTTTGTGGCAGAGATTGAAGCGCTGGAGGGCGAGTCGAAGGAGTTTGCGGCGCAGCTCTCCGGCAAAGGTGCGGCTCTGCCTTCGCAGGCGTGGAAGCTGTTGCACTCGGCCAAGCCGGAGTCGGTGCTTTGGGTGGCGCATACGACGAAGAGCGTGCCGATTCAGGCGAAGTTCAAG
This sequence comes from Edaphobacter sp., assembly GCA_025462645.1. Classification (GTDB taxonomy): domain Bacteria; phylum Acidobacteriota; class Terriglobia; order Terriglobales; family Acidobacteriaceae; genus Edaphobacter. The sequence continues at coordinate 26,658 of JAOAPB010000033.1, forward strand.
GCTTTCTATGCGGAATGGCCGCAAGCTCGACAGAGACTGCCCTACACCTTGATGCAGGAGATGAGGATTGTCCCTGAACTGCCTGGATACGACGAACTTCTGGACAAACTCTTCTTCGAGTTGATGGATAACAAACTGAGTACGGTGGAAGAGATGAAGGCTTACCTGGAGCCCCACTCGCCGCCAGCACCGCCGCCTCCGGTTCATCTGCGTCGAGCACGGGCGGCCAAGAAGGATGCGAAGCCCGCGAAGAGCAGGAAGAAGATTGTAGAGAAACCCGTTGAGGGTGAGGTTTTGGCCGAGGGTGCGCCGCAGGCTAAGTCACCGATTGAGGCAAAGACCGGAAAGGCTGCTGTAGTGAAGGCCGGGTCGGCGGTTCCGGCGAAGACTGCCGGCAAGAAGGCTGCGGCTCCGGTGAAGGCCGCTCCGGCGAAGAAAGCAGTTGCCCCTGCGAAGGCTCCTGCCAAGGCACCGGCGAAGAAAGCGGCGGCTAAGACTGCTCCCAAAGCGCCGGTCAAGAAGGCGGCCGCTAAGGTCCCGGCGAAGAAGGTTGCCGTAAAGAAGGCTCCGGCTAAGGCGCCGGCGAAGACTGTGGCAAAGAAGGCTCCGGTGAAGGCGCCAGCGAAGAAGGCTCCGGCTAAGCCTGTTCCAGCAAAGAAGGCTCCTGTTAAGGCCGCACCGGCTAAGAAGGGCGCGAAGACTGTGGCCAAGAAGGGGCGCTAATCAAGCTAACCGTGGGCCCGGTTTACCGTTAGGGAATGAAGGGGGTATCGCCTGGGGCGGTGCCCTTTTTCATTGGCTCTTGAGGGCGCGCCGGAAGGACACGATGACAAGGGCAAGAATGCCGGCTGTGCTCAGGATGAGGCCGCACTCGCTGATAAGGGTGAGTGGGTGGAACCACCAGGACAGATTTGCTTTGTCGATCCCTATGCGAGCCATGCCATGAAGCATCGTCGCGATGGCGCTAATGAGAGAGACGACGAAGAGGCCAGCGACAAGCAACCACGGGACCAGCAGATCTCTATTTCGACCCTGCGATGGCTGCGGCGGCTGCGGATTGGAGTCGAGGGACGGCAAGGCAAAGAGGCATCCACGGATTTCGTGGATCTATTTCGTGAATCTGTGGATCTACCGATCAAATTAAAACATTAAGCGGCTTGATCAGCGCTGGCGTCTGAGGATCGCGACCGTACCGATGAAGAAGACTCCAGCGGTGACGGTGAGCAGGACGATGGCGTGACGATAGGCTCGCTGCGTTGCGGGTGGAGTCGCGGCGGCGTTGTCGCGGCACTGGGTGCAGCCCTGGGCACGCGCAGACGCAGAGGTGATCGTGAGCAGGACGATGACGAGCACGACACGACTGAGCTTCACGAACCGGCTCAGCTTCATTGAAAGAAGGCAAGGAGGACGAAGAGAAAGATCCAGAAGAGTCCCATGGCGTGCCAGTACCATGCCGTGCTGTCTACGAGGATCTGCCGTGCCTCCAGTTGTCGCGAGACGTAGAGACCGACGAGCGTGGCGACGAGAGCGCCGATGCCGAGGAAGAGATGGATGGCGTGCGTGTAGGTGATGAGAAAGAAGAAGTGGCTGCTGGGGTTCGAGCGGAAGAAGACGTGTTGGGCGGCTAGCTGGCGCCACGCCATCCACTGGCCGATGAGGAAGCCCAAGCCGAGGACGATGGTGGCGGCGACCCAGGGAATGGCGCGGCGGGTGATGGGTTTACCGAGGCCGAGCCACTCGTCCATTACGTCGTTCTCGCGGAACATCTGGCGGCGGGCAATCTCGATGGAGATCGAGCTGAGGATGAGGACGGCTGTATTAAGCCAGAGGATCGGAGGAATGGCGGTGGGGAGCCATTCGTTGATGTATTGGTTGTAGGCATTGTAGTGGCCGGTGGTCTGGGAGACGAAGAATGCGCTGACGATGGCGACGAAGAACATCAGGTCGCCGGAGAGGGCGAAGAAGACGGCGAGGCGGAAGCGTCCGAGCTTCTCGCGCGGGCCACGGTTGCCCTGGGGGCGGTCGTTCCAGTTGTCGTTATCTCCTCCGCCTCCGGTGCGCTTGTCGGTAGGTGGACGCCGGCCATGGCCATTGTCGTGGTCTTCGACGCGATGTTTTTTTTCGTTTTCGGTGAGAGGCGTGATGGTTGGCATGGAGGTTTACTCGCACTCGTTGTGGACAGCTTACTCCGGTTTAAGGGTTCGGGTAAGGCCGAGGATATCTTCTGCGATCCATTGAGGGCGGAAGAGATCTCCGGTAGGGGTGGAGCGGTATTGACAAGGTGCACAGTAAGCGGTGATACGTTCATCTGATGCTTCAGGATGGGCGGTTGGATGTAAGGCGGGGTGCCATTCGAGTGTAGTGGCCTGCCAGGGGTTCTCGGGCGAGAGGTCCCCACGGCGGAGGCTGCGGGCGAGGTTGACGAAGAAGAGAATCTGCGAGGTGGCGAGAAAGATAGCCGCGTAGGTGATGTGGCGGTTGAGGGGGAGGGTGTTTGCGAGGAGATGGCCGGCGGGGCTCAGGGAGCCGCCGGGGCCGGGTACGCCGGTGAGCTGGGAGTAGTGGCGGGGCTCCCCGGCGAGGCCGGTGAGGTGCATCGGGAGGAAGGTGGCGTAGGCTCCGACGATAGTGAGCCAGAAGTGGAGGCGGCCGAGGGGTTCGGACATTAAACGCGATGGCTTCCCGCCCTGAGCCGTGATGAGAGGGAACCAGTAGTAGGTCGCGGCGAAGAGGGCGAAGACTCCGGCCATTGCCATGATGAGGTGGAAGTGGGCCACGACGAAGAAGGTGTTGTGGAGGTATTCATCCAGAATTGGCTGGGCGAGGATGGGGCCGGTGAGGCCTCCGGTGATGAAGAGGGAGACGAAGCCGAGGGAGAAGAGCATGGCTGCCGTGTACTGCGGGCGGCTGCGCCAGGTGGTGGCGAGCCAGCTCAGGACCTTGGCGGAGGCGGGCAGTGCGATGGCTATGGTCGTGATGGAGAAGGCGGAGCTGGCGAAGGGATTGAGGCCGGCCACGAACATGTGGTGTCCCCAGAGGAAGATGCCGAGGAGGCCGATGGCGAGTGTCGTCACGATCATCGTTCGATAGGCGAAGACGCGGCGATGGCTGAAGTTAGCCAGCAGCATCGAGGTCAGGCCCATGCCGGGAAGGATGGCGATGTAGACCTCCGGGTGTCCGAAGAACCAGAAGAGATGGAGCCAGAGGAGGGGACTGCCGTTACCGCTGTGCGATCCCGCGCTATGGAGGACACCGCTGACGAGGTCTCCCGTGGGGAGAAAGAAGTTAGTTCCAGCGTGGCGGTCGCAGAAGAGCAGCAGGAGCGCGGCGAGGAGGACCGAGAAGGCGATGATGCTGAGCAGAGCCGCGGTGAACCATCCCCAGACGGTGAGGGGGAGCCGGTCCCAGGTCATGCCCTCGCAGCGGCAGCGGATGATGGTGACCAGCATATTGATAGAGCTCATGGTGGAGGCTATGGCGAAGAGTGCGATGGAGAGGAGCCAGAGGTCCATCCCAAGGCCCTGGCCGGGTCCTGCTGCGGCCACAGCGGAGAGAGGGGGGTAGGCGGTCCATCCGGAGATTGCACTGCCTCCTGGAACGAAGGTGGAGCTGAGCAGGGTGACGAGAGCTGCTGCGGTGAGCCAGAAGCTGCTGGCGTTGAGCAGCGGGAACGCCATGTGACGAGCGCCGATCTGGGCAGGGAGGATCAGGTTTCCGAAGCCGCTTTGAGGTGCTGTGGTCAGCACGAAGAAGAGCATGACCGTTCCGTGGATCGTGACCAGGGCGAGGTAGTCTTCGGGAAGGATGGGGCCGTGCAGCGGTAAGGGCCAGCCGGGCCAGACCAGGTGGATGCGCATCAACAGCGAGAGGAGCGTACCGATCACCACTGCTATCAAAGCGAGGATGAGGTATTGGAGGCCGATGGTGCGGTGGTCGGTGAGGCGGCCGAGCAGCGTGGGGCGCAGTGTATAGCGCTCAGGGCTCAGGTTGGCTCCGGAGGATGGATTGCGCTTCATGGCTGCACCGTCCTCTGCTTCGCAGCTAGCCATTCGGCGAACTCGGCGGGTGGAAGGATGCGCAGGCTGGCGTTCATGCGGAAGTGGCCCAGGCCGCAGAGCTGGGTGCAGAGGACGGCGTAGGTTCCGGGAGTGGTAGGGGTGAAGTGGAGATGGATGGTCTGGCCGGGGACGGCGTTCTGCTTGAGGCGCATCTCGGGGACGGAGAAGCCGTGGATGACGTCCTGCGCTTCGAGCCGGAGGTCGACCTCGCGGTTTGAGGGTAGAACCAGTTCAGAGGTGACGAGGTCGTCGGCGCTATGCGGGTCGGTGGCGTCGATGCCCAGCGGATTGCCTTCGCCGGGGGCTACGAGGTGGGGTCGGGTGATGCCGAAGGTAGCGTCCGTGCCGGGATAGCGGAAGTACCAGGCGAACTGGACGCCGGTGACGTCTACCTGGAGGGCGGCAGGGTCGGCTCCGGTGTAGCGAGTGGCAGCCCAGAGGCGCTCCGCTTTGACGGTCAGGGTCGCGAAGAGGAGGGCGAGGGCGGCGAGCGGGAGATGCTCGATGCGCCAGAGACGCGAGGGCTGAGTGGCGTGGCGGCGGGCAAGCAGGCCGATGAGGAGGATGAGATGGGACAGGGCAAGGAGAGCGAGGGCTATCCAGAGGTTGAGCAGCAGGTGACGATCGAGAGCAGAGCCATGAGCGCTGGCGTCAGCAGGAAGCCCCCAGGAGAGAGGGGACAGGAACGCCGCCTGCTGGGAGATGTGGGTCACAGCTCAGGATAGCGCGTGTGGCTGCTGGGGCGGAATAATCTCCTGGCCTCCACCTTTAGACGGCTGCGGCATCTTCCGCTGGGCCAGAGATAGAGGGTGGCGTCGGGGGCGGGAGGATGAAGGTGGGGCAGGGCTTGCGGCGGTCGTTGACCCAGCAGGGAAGGATGGTATTGGCGATGGCCCGGACGGAGGGGTCTTCCTGCTCATTCGAAGCGATGGCCCGGACGCGGGTCCTGGTCGTGGTGAACACCTCTTCCGGAAGCTGCAGCTCGGGAAGATCGCGGATAATGGCGACCCGGACATTCGGGTTTCCGGTATCAAGGCGACGGGCGATGTCGATGTCGATCTCTTCGTTCTGAATCTGAGCGTGAGCGATGGCATCGATTGAGCTGGTAAGACACTCGGGAGTTTGATTGGGGCGGTCGAGGAAGGCAATGATCGCAGCTGAAACGGCCGGATGTTGGGGGCCGAGACGTACCAGTTGGAAGACCACACTTGAGCCCACGGAAGAGACGGCGTCATCGCGTTTGAGATAGGCGACGAGAGGTGGGATTACGATCTCAGAAGACTTGCTGCCGAAGCCCCCAAGGACGGTTGCGGTGGTGCTGCGGATGTGAGTGTCGTCGTCGGTGAGATGGGCGGCGATGCGTGAGATGTCGGGCTCGAGAAGAGGCAGGGCGTCGCCCCGAAGGGAGTGGTCGGGATTGGAGCGGCTCTGGATGGCGACGATGCTGCTGAGAGCGAGGGTGCGGACGGTGGGGTTCTTGTCATCGACTGCCTGAAGGATGGAGGGAAGAACCTCCTTGACCTCAGTCAGCGGCGCCTTGCCCAGGGCCTCTGCCAGGCTAAGGACAGCGTTAAATGCGGCCGTGTTGTCGCCTGCGTTGGCCTTGTCGGTGCAGGCCTTGAGGAGAGCGCTGAGCGAAGGCGATGACTGTGCGTAGACAGTGGGGAGTGTGCCGCAGAGTAGTCCCGAGAACGCTCCAATCAACAGGAGCACCTTCGAGAGAGATTGTCTTATCACGTTGAAACTCCATCGAAGTGGCCGCGGCATGGTTCATCATGCCTTGCACTTTAAGCAAACGCAAGAATGCGATTAACGCGAATGATTGCGAATAAGGTTCATGAAGAGCTGATGAACTCTGGGATCCTGACTCAGCTCGGGGTGAAAGGTCGCGGCGAGGATGTGGCCCTGGCAAACAAGGACGGGGAAGCCGTCGCGAGTCGCGAGAGCTTCGACCCCCGGGCCGGCACGGGTAATGCGCGGAGCCCGAATGAAGACCATCTCCAGAGGGTCGCCTTCGAGCCTGGTTGGGGCGGTGAGGATGGCGGAGTCGATCTGGCGTCCGTAGGCATTTCGCTCGATGGTGATATCCAGCGCTGCGAGGGACCTCTGGGAGGGATGCTCGACGTCTTTGGCGAGGAGGATGGCTCCGGCGCAGGTGCCGAAGGTGGGGGTGGTCGCAACGAAAGACTGGAGTGTGTCGAAGAAGTTGTGGTGCTCAAGAAACTTGAGCATGGTCGTGGACTCACCGCCGGGCATGATGAGGCCGTCGATCGCTGGGAGACCGTTGGCGCCAGTGAGTTCGTCGGGGGTGCGGATGAGCTTCGCCGTTGCGCCGAGGGAGGTGAGGGTCTTGACATGGGCGGCGTACGCGCCCTGGAGGGCCAGGACACCTATGGTGAAGGAGTTGGGCATGGTTGATTTGATTTTACTTTGGAAAGGATGAGGCGCAGCTCCAGATGAAGTTGAAGGCCTCTCTTTGGAAGAGGACCTTCGCTTTGGTCTGACCCTAATGGGTTGGAATAACGCGAACTACCAGCCGCGGGTCTGCATGAGCTGTGACTCTTCGATGGCGGCTGCCGCGAGGCCCTTCATGGAGCCGAGAACGGCTTCGGAGGCCTCGGCGACGATCTTCGGATCGTTGTAGTGGGTGGTGGCGATGACGATGGCCTTGGCACGGGAGACTGCTTCGGCACGCTCCTTCGGGTCGTTCTCGACGTCGAGCGGGGTTGCGCGCTCCTTCATGAAGATGCCGGAGCCGACGAAGATCGACTCTGCGCCGAGCTGCATCATGAGTGCGGCGTCGGCCGGGGTGGCGATGCCACCGGCGGAGAAGTTGGGGACAGGGAGCTTGCCTGCCTTGGCGACCATGCGGATGAGCTCGTAGGGCGCGCCGTGGACCTTGGCTGCGTTGTAGAGCTCTTCGTCGCCAAGGACGGTGAGGGCCTTGATCTCGCGGACGATCTGACGCATGTGCTGGACGGCGTGGACGACATCGCCGGTACCAGGCTCGCCCTTGGTGCGGATCATGGCTGCGCCTTCAGCGATGCGACGAAGCGCTTCACCGAGGTTGCGGGCTCCGCAGACGAAGGGCGTGGTGAAGGCGTGCTAGTCGATCTGCTAGGCCACGACGGCGGGGGTGAGAACCTCCGACTCGTCGATGAAGTCGACGCCGAGAGTCTGGAGGATCTGGGCCTCGGCGAAGTGGCCGATGCGAGCCTTGGCCATCACCGGAATGGAGACAGCATTGATGATCTCTTTGATGAGCTTGGGATTGGCCATGCGGGCGACGCCGCCCTCGGCCCGGATCATGGCTGGAACGCGCTCGAGGGCCATGACGGAGATGGCACCGGCCTCTTCGGCGATGCGGGCCTGCTCGACGTTCATGACGTCCATGATGACGCCACCTTTAAGCATCTCTGCCAGGCCGGTCTTTAGGCGAAGGGAGGAGGAGGCGAAGTTGCCGTTGGTGGTGTGGTCTGCCATGACGAATCTCCTTACGGGTCGCGGTTGCGAAGCTATTGGGTTCATTTGACCGCGAGAGTTTAAAGTCTAGCAGCTTTGTTGGCGGATGATGAATCTTCCGGGCAAGCATTAACGAGCGTGAGGCCGAGAAGATGAATTTGGCTGAAAATTCAACTGCGATTTATCAGCGATACCGTGTGAATCACTCAAGCTGCGCTTAGGGCGGTATGCGGATTGCCACTGGGAGATGCTGGAGGTGTGGATGGACGCTGAGCTGACGATTGTGATTCCGGCCAAAAATGAAGTAAAGATGCTGCCGAAGCTGCTGAAGTCGCTGTGCAAGCAGGACTACGAGGGGATGAGCGAGACCCGGGTGCTGGTGGCAGACGCAGGCTCGACCGATGGAACGGTGGAGGTGGCTCTGAGCTTCAGAGATCGCCTGGCGGTGGAGGTGATACCGGGTGGGCTGCCGTCGGTAGGGCGCAATGCCGGGGCTCGGTTGGCGACAACGAAGTATGTGCTGTTTCTGGATGCGGATGTCGAGCTGCCAGAACCCACACTGCTGCGGCGGGCGCTGTGGAGGATGCGGCGACGAAATTTGCATCTCGCAACGACGAATATCGCCTGCCGGCATGGGGGATTCTTCGATGATGCGCTGTATGCGGGCAATAACCTGATGCAGTACATAGGCTCGTTTCTGAAGCCGTTCGCCACGGGGATGTTCATGCTGTTCGACAGGGAGGCGTTCTGGGCGCTGGGAGGGTTCAATGAGCGCGCTCTGTTCGCGGAGGACTATCTGCTATCGAAGGGTGTGGCACGGATACGGTTTCGGATCGTGCGCGGCAAGGTGCTGACGACGAATCGCCGATTCAAGAAGCTGGGGCATGGTCGGATGGTCTGGATGTTCTTCAAGACCATGATGCATAGCTGGGACGATGGATATTTTCTGCGGGATCAGGGGTACTGGGGCGAGGCCGAGGCCGAGGTCTAGCGACTACGACTCCGGTTGCGTGAGGCCGGCCAGGGCGAGGAGCCTTTCGTCGACGACGATGAAGAGGCCTTTGGCGCGGGCGAGAACGGTGCCGTCGGGGTGCTGGATCTCGGCTTGATGGAAGAGCTTGCGGCCCTGACGGCTGAGATGGCGGCTGACGAGGACCAGCGACTGGTAGAGCGGAACGGGACGGAGGTAGTCGACCTCCATGTGACGGGTCATGGCCAGGACGTTGAGGGGGCGGTTGAGCTTGCTCATGGCCTCATCGAGGAGCGTGGCTACGATGCCGCCATGAATGTGCCCGGGAGGGCCTTCGTGGAGGCGGTCGAGTTGAATGTGCGCTGTGGCTACCGGAGCTTCTGGATTGGATGTATCGGTGGTGAAGACGAGGTGCAGTCCTTGAGGGTTGGCGGGACCGCAGCCGAAGCAGTGGCTGGCTCGCTCGTCGATGGTGAGGTTTGTGTCCATTGAGGAGGGAGTGTGACGGGTTTTATCGGGAGTTGTCATGGGGTGAGTGGATCGTACGATAGCAGAGCGCAGGAGCCTCAATGCCTCTCATAATGCCGCAAGAAGCATCAGGCTGGCTGAAGGGTGATCAGGGTGATCTCCGGTGGGCAGTTGAGACGGAAGGGAAGGCCAACCGTACCGATACCCCGATTGACGTAGAGTTGCATCCGGTTGAAGTGGAAGTGGCCTTCGACGTACTTCTCTCCCATGGGCGGGAGGATAAGCGGCCCGGTGAAGGGGAGACGAACCTGGCCACCGTGGGAGTGGCCGGAGAGCATGAGGTCGACGAGGGGGCCCCGGGGGTGTTTGACGACGTCGTCGGCATAGTCGGGCTCATGGGCCATGAGGACGACTGGGCCGTCCGGCTTGGCGGGGATAGTCAGATTGAGGTCGGGGTGGCTGGTGCCGGGGTCGTCGGCACCGCAGAGCCAGATGCGGGAGCCTCTGCGCTCGATGGGAACATGCTGATTGACCAGGACGGGAGTGTTTTTGCTGCTGAGGGCTTCGATGACCAGCGAGGCGCTGACGGAGACGTCGTGGTTGCCGAGAATGGCGTAGCGCAGCGGACTGGTGAGGGTGCTGATGATCTCGGCGCAGCGGTGGGCGGCGTGTTCGGAGGTGATGAAGGTGAGGGAGCCGCGAGTGATGAAGTCGCCTGTGAGCAGGACGAGGTCGGGGTTGAGGGAGTTGACCCTGTGGATGACGTGTTCGAGAAAGAAGGGCTCGGTAAACTCATCGAGATGGATGTCGCTGAGCTGCACGATGCGATAGCCATGGAAAGGATCGGGCAGGTTGTTGATAGCGATAGGGCGATGGATGATGTCGATGGCGTGGCGGGCGATCTCGCCGGAGTAGAGCGCGAGCCCGGCGGCGGTGACTCCGGAGCCAATCAGAAATCTGCGGCGGGTGAAGCGTGATGGCTGATCGGATTTAACGCCGGACATAGGCCATGATAACGGGTGGAGCGCTCGAAAGGCGAACGGAACGGCGTAGTTGGGTAGAATTCAGAGAGTGATGAATTTGAGTGCGCGGAAGAAGAGGGCAATGGCTGCGGCCAGGGATACGGGGGTGGATGGGCTGCTGGTGACGCATCTGCCAGATGTGCGCTATCTATGCGGCTTTACTGGATCCTATGCGGCCCTTGTGCTGGCGGGTGGACGGCCGGTGCTGTTTACCGATGGCCGATATACCGCACAGGCCAAGGCCGAGGCGCAAGGGACGCGGGTGGTGATCGCGAAGAAGCCGGCGGTGATCGCAGCTTGTGAGTGGATAGAAGCTGCTGGAGTGCGGAGATGCGGATTTGATGCGGCGCACACGACGGTGGCGGCGCTGGAGACCATGCGGAAGGCGGTGTCGACGAAGGTGCGGCGCGGGCTGTTTGTCGCTGCGGGTTCGCTCGTCGCTCGACTGCGTGAGGTAAAGGACGCGGAGGAGATCGAACGGATGCGAAGGGGCGCCCTGATGGGGTGTGGACTCTTCGATCACATGCTTACTTATCTGGAGCCGGGGCTGACGGAGGTTGCCGTGGCTGCCGAGCTGGAACATGCGGCGCGGCTGGCTGGAGCGGAGGCGATGTCGTTCGAGACGATCGTCGCCAGCGGGGAGCGTTCGGCGCTGCCGCATGGGCGAGCCACGACGGCGAAGCTGCCCCGGCGAGGGTTCGTGACGCTGGACTTCGGTGTTATGCTCGACGGGTATTGCAGCGATATGACGCGCACCGTTCACCTCGGCAAGGCGATGGACGGCGAGCGGGAAGTGTATGATTTTGTGCTGGAAGCGCAGGAAGCTGCTGTCGCCGCAGTGGCGCCGGGAGTGACTGCCGGTGAAGTGGACGAGGCAGCGCGGAGCGTGCTCCGGAGGGCTGGACTGGATAAGTACTTCAGCCACTCGACCGGGCATGGAGTTGGGCTGGAGATTCACGAAGGACCGAGGATTGCGACGAAACAGACGCAGGTTTTAGAGCAAGGTATGGTGATCACAATCGAACCCGGTGTGTACATGCCGGGTAGGTTCGGGTTGCGGATCGAAGATATGGTTTTGGTGACGGGAACGAGCGGAGAGATCCTGACGCCAAGTGTGAAGGCCTGGATCGAACTGTAAAAACGAAACACAGTGCCGCAACAGGCACGGGAAGAGACATGATGGACGGAAATAAGTTGAATGAGTTGCGAGAGCTCGTCGAATTTTTGAAGGCGAATGAGATTGCCGAGTTCGACATGGAGCAGGCTGACCTGAAGGTGCGGATCAAGTTCGCCGGTGAGCCTGCGGCGACAGGTGGGATCGATCTGGCGCATTTGAGCAGGCTGATGGCTTCGGCTCCTTCTTCTGCGCCAGCGGCTGCTATACCTGTGGCAGCGAGCGCTGCGGCTGCTCCGGCGGAAGAGGCTCTGCATGAGGTGAAGTCGCCGATCGTGGGAACGTTCTACGAGTCGCCCTCTCCTGGCGCTCAGTCGTTCGTGAAGATAGGGGACCAGGTGGAGGTAGGGCAGGTGCTCTGCATCGTCGAGGCGATGAAGCTGATGAATGAGATTGAATCGGACGTCGCCGGCGAAGTGGTGAAGCGAATTGCTGTGAGCGGACAGCCTGTGGAGTATGGGCAACCGCTGTTTGCCATCAGGGCGCGGTAAAGCTTAATCAAATACAGAGCAGCAATGAGCTGTGACATAAGCTCGACGGAAGGCATCTGCGTTTATGTTTCGTAAGGTATTGATTGCAAATCGTGGGGAGATTGCACTGCGCGTCATCAGCGCGTGCAAGGAGATGGGCATCCGCACGGTTGCGGTGTACAGCGAGGCGGATAGAAACTCGCTGCATGTGAAGTTCGCGGATGAGGCGATCTGCATTGGTCCCCCGCGCAGTGCGGAGAGCTACCTGAATGTTCCGGCAGTGATATCAGCCGCTGAGATCGCGGACGTGGATGCGATCCATCCGGGATACGGGCTGCTGAGCGAGAATGCGAACTTCGCCGAGGTGTGCCGAGCCTCGAATATCAAGTTCATCGGACCCCCGCCCGAAGTGACGCGGATGATGGGCGAGAAGTCGACGGCGCGGCAGACGATGAAGAAGGCCAAGGTGCCGATTCTGCCGGGCTCCGATGGCGTGATCGAGAATGAAGGCGAGGCGCTGGAGTGGGCCAGGAGTGTAGGGTATCCGGTGATCCTGAAGGCCGTTGCAGGTGGCGGTGGGCGCGGGATGCGCATCTGCCGCAACGCCGAGGAGCTGCCGGCACTGTTCAACCAGGCCTCGACTGAGGCGGCGAACGCATTCGGCAATGGCGACCTCTACATGGAGAAGTTCATCGAGCGGCCGCGGCACATCGAGTTCCAGGTGCTGGCGGATGAGCATGGCAATGTGATGAGCCTGGGAGAACGCGAGTGCTCGATCCAGCGGCGACACCAGAAGCTGATTGAAGAGGCTCCAAGCCTGATGGTGACTCCGAAGCTGCGCGAGGAGCTGGGCAAGACGATCAAGAAGTCGCTCGAGAATATCGGCTACTGGAACGCCGGGACGATCGAGTTCCTGATGGATGAAGATGGGAAGATCTACTTCATCGAGATGAATACGCGCATCCAGGTAGAGCACTGTGTCACCGAGATGGTGACGGGGGTCGACCTGGTGAAGGCGCAGCTGCGCATCGCAGCGGGAGAGAAGCTGAACGCGATTGTGCCAGAACCGGTGGTCATTCGCGGCCATGCCATCGAGTGCCGCATCAATGCGGAGCATCCGGAGACGTTCACGCCGAGCGCGGGGAAGATCACGGCGTTCAATGTGCCGGGGGGCAATGGCGTTCGCGTGGATACGGCGCAGTATGCCGAGGGCGTGGTGCCGCCGTACTACGACAGCATGATCGCCAAGCTGATCTGCCATGGCAAGGATCGCGAAGAGGCGATGAACAAGATGCAGCGCGCGCTGTCGCAGTTCGTAGTGCAGGGGATTCATACGACGATTCCAATGCATCAGAAGATCTTTGCGGATGAGGAGTTCCGGTTGGGCAAGTTTGACACGAAGTTCATGGAACGGTTCTTCGAACGCCAGAAGAATAGTAAGGGCTAGGCGCGTGCGTTCTCTTAGGCTGCCCAGACTTTATCCAATTCTGGATGCAGGGGTGCTTGCGGCGCGAGGGGTTGGGGTGGAGGAGTTTGCAAAAGCCCTTCTGGATGCGGGCGCGACTCTGTTGCAGTACCGGGATAAGAATGGAACCCCACAGGACGTACTGCGGAGTGCGGCGCTGATTCAAGGGTTGCTTGCAGGACGCGAGTGCAGTCTGATCATGAATGACCGGGCCGATCTGGCCGTGCTCGCCGGATGGGACGGCGTGCATGTGGGCCAGGGCGATCTATCCCCGGAGGATGCGCGCCACGTCGTGGGTCCGACGCGATTGATCGGTGTCTCTACACACACGCAGGAACAGGTTCGCCTCGCTGAGCTGAGCGATGCGGACTACATAGCAATAGGGCCCATCTTTGCCACGAGCACAAAGGCAGACGCAGAGCCGGTGATTGGACTGGAAGGCGTGCGACGGGCCAGGGCGCTGACGACCAGGCCACTGGTCGCGATCGGCGGAATCACCCGGGCGAATGCGCGGGGTGTGGTCGATGCCGGGGCGGATTCCGTGGCGGTGATCAGCGAGCTATTAGTGGAAGGTGCGGCGGTCGAAAAGGTCGTTGGAGACTTTCTCGATCTTTTACGGTAGAAATGACGGAACGTGAATAGTGTAGACAAGACAACAGTAGCCCCCTCGGCGCCGCAGTTTGTGCAGGGGATGGGACTTTTTTCCGCGACAGCGATCGTGATGGGCTCGATGATCGGCTCGGGCATCTTTATCGTCTCGGCGGATATGTCGCGGTCGCTGGGGTCGCCGGCGCTTCTGATTGCGGCGTGGCTGGTGACGGCGCTGATGACCATCATCGGGGCACTCAGCTATGGCGAACTTGCCGCGATGATGCCGAAGGCAGGTGGGCAGTATGTCTACCTCCGCGAGTCGCTGGGGCCGCTCTGGGGATTTCTATACGGGTGGACACTCTTCCTGGTCATCCAGACCGGGACGATTGCCGCGGTGGGCGTCGCGTTCGGAAAGTTCCTGGGCGTGTTCTTTCCCTCCGTGAGCGCGCAGAACTGGCTTTGGCATATCGGGCATGTCCCGCCGTGGCACGTGGGGCCGATGGTGCTGGGGAACATGGACATTGGTCTGAATACGGCCAATCTCGCCGCAATTATCATCATCGTTCTGCTGACAGTCCTGAATACGATGGGCGTGAAGATGGGCGCGGCGGTGCAGAACCTGTTTACGTCGGCGAAGGTGCTGGCGTTGGCTGTGGTGGTGCTGGTCGGAGTTCTGGTAAAGGATCCGGCCGCGATGGCGGCTAACTTCGGTGCGGGTTGGCACAACTTCTGGGCAGGCGCAGGCTGGCATACCCTCCATGCGGCACAGGCGGGAGTGACCACTGGAGACTATGTAGGTCTGTTCACCATCCTCGCGATCGTGCAGGTGGGCTCACTGTTCAGCGCGGATGCGTGGAACAACGTCACGTTTACGGCGGGGGAGATCAAGAATCCGAAGCGGAATCTGCCCTTGTCACTGGTGATTGGAACCGGCGTCGTGCTGCTGCTGTACATCCTCTGTAACTTCGTCTACCTGAGCGTGCTTCCTCTGGCAGGCGATCCGGCGGCAGGGACGATCGCGGGGAGGGGAGTTCAGTTTGCCACCGAAGACCGGGTGGCGACAGCAGTGATGGAACGCGCCTTTAGCGGCTACGGCGCGAAGCTGATGGCCGCGGCCATTCTGATCTCGACCTTCGGATGCGTGAATGGGATGCTGCTGGCGGGGGCGCGCGTGTACTACGCGATGAGCCGCGATGGGCTGTTCTTCAAGTCTGTCGGCAAGCTGAGCGAGCGGTCGAAGACGCCGGTGAACTCGTTGTGGGTGCAGTGCCTGTGGACCTGCCTGCTGTGCCTGTCGGGAAGCTATGGGCAGCTACTGGATTACGTCATCTTCGCAGTGTTGATCTTCTACATCTTGACCATTGCCGGGTTGTTTGTGCTGCGGCGCACACGTCCGAATGCAGTGCGGCCATATAAAGCGCTCGGCTATCCTCTTCTGCCGGGGCTGTATATCGTGATGGCGACGTGGATTTGTGTCGTACTATTGCGTTACAAACCTCAATATACGTGGCCGGGCCTGATTATCGTTCTGCTTGGTGTGCCGGTGTATATGGTGTGGCAGCGACAGGGAACTGCGGCTGCAGTGGATGCGGCTGATTTAGAAGCAACCGGGACGTAAAGGAGAACGAACAAACGATGTCGATGCTGTTTGCGAAGAAATCAATGGATGTACTGCTGGCCGAAGCTAAGGCTGAGGGCGCGGGGACGTTGGAGCGGTGCCTTGGGCCGTTCCAGCTGACAGCTCTTGGGGTCGGTGCAGTGATTGGTGCGGGCATCTTTGTCTTGAGCGGCCTGGGCGCGCACTATGCCGGTCCGGGGCTGATGCTCTCCTTTGTGTTGAGTGGCCTGGGGTGCGCGTTCGCAGGACTCTGCTATGCGGAGTTCGCCGCGATGATCCCGCTGGCAGGTTCCGCCTATACCTATGCCTATGCGACGCTGGGCGAACTGATCGCCTGGATCATCGGCTGGGACCTGACGCTGGAATACGCTATGGGCGCAAGCACCGTGAGTTCAGGCTGGTCGAATCACTTCATCGAGTTGATGAGCATAGCGCATATCAATTTTCCGCTTTGGCTGGCGTATGACCACTGGACCGGGCTCGGCGTGGCCGTGGACACGGTGGGCAGGCAGATCATGGCATCGACCTATTCAACGCTTGTTCCAGGATCGCTGGAGTATATCGCCCAGCTAGGGTCCCTGAAGGCTGCGCCTACAGCGGAGATGCTGTCGCGAGCGCATCAGGTGCTGGGCGCGCCGGTACTGTTCGGACATGAGATTGGGATCAATCTTCCGGCATTCCTGATTGCTCTGGTGGTGACGACGGTGCTCGCAATCGGAATCAAGGAGTCCGCGAAGTTCAACACGTCGATTGTGGTAGCGAAGGTTGCAGTGGTCCTGTTTGTGCTCGGACTTGGCTCGAAGTACGTGAGCCATGCGAACTGGGGTCATGACTGGCACACGTTTGCCCCTTACGGGTTCGGGGGTATCGGCGCTGGAGCCGCTTACATCTTCTTCGCGTATATCGGCTTCGACGCAGTCTCGACAACAGCCCAGGAGGCGAAGAACCCACAGCGGGATCTTCCAATCGGGATCATTGCTTCGCTCGGAGTTTGCACGCTTCTCTACATAGGCGTTGCGGCCGTGCTGACTGGCATGGTGCCGTGGCAGCAGGTGAACATCGAAGCGCCGATTGCGCGGGCGTTTGCCGATCGCAATCTGGGATGGGCAAGCGACATCATCACGCTGGGCGCGCTGGCTGGACTCACATCGGTGATGCTGGTGATGTTACTCGGGCAGACGCGCGTGCTCTATGCCATGGCTACCGATGGACTGCTTCCGAAGAAGTTCTTCGCTGAGGTGCATCCGAGGTTCAGGACGCCGTTCAAGAATACCTTCCTGGTGGGGACGCTGGCAGGAGTCGTCGGGGCACTTACGCCGATCGACGATATCGGCAAGATGGTGAATATCGGAACGCTGCTGGCGTTCGTCATCGTCTGCATCGCGATCATGATTCTGCGGAAGACTGATCCGAACAAATCGAGGCCGTTCCGTACGCCCTGGGTTCCGTTCGTGCCGATGATGGGGATTCTGTTCAACGGCTACATGATGGTGAAGCTAGGATGGTTGAACTGGGCGCGGCTGATCGTCTGGCTTATCGTCGGACTGGTTGTTTACTTCAGCTATAGCGTTAAGCACAGCAGGGTGAGGCTGGCGGCCAAAGGCCTGCAGGATAGCCTGAAGTAGTTTTAAGAAGGCAAGACGCCCGGCTACTGCGGGGCGTCTTTGCGTTCGGTTGCGGTCGTAGCCTGTAGCGGCAGGATGGGCATGACGACGGTATTTGCGACGGTAGGGTCGTCGCGCAGTCGAAGATAAAATCCGGTCTTAGCGGGGCGAGGTAGTAAAAGGGTGTTACCAACGAAGCCCTCGGGAACCTCAGTGGGGGTGGTGAAGTCGGGGTCGGTGGCGATCTTGTCGATGAGATAGAGGTCGGTGCCAGTCAGGGTGCAGGCACTGGCGGCGTCAGGTGGGCAGTGGAGGTCCTTGAGCGCGGGAAGGCGAATCAGGGTGACAAGAGGGAGCCAATCACCGGCGATCCCATCCGGAGAGACGGCTCGGAGGCTCAAAGGACCGTAGGCGGAGGTACCGAAGGTCTTGAGTGGGTCCAGCGTAGCCAGGATGGTGTGTGGGTTCTGTAGGACAAGAGTACCCGTAGCTACGCTGAGAATGGTGTGAAGGGATTCGTCGGCGTTGCTGATCTCGATCTGGCCGGTGCGCGGAAAGGGAGTAGCGGAGCGCAGCGAAAAGGTGAGCAGCTGGTTGACGGGCAGGTCGTCCTGGTTGGCAAGACGGATGGGTGAGCCGCTCGTCTGTCCTATGCTCTTGCTGAGAAGCGAGACGGAGGGGCGCGGCGCAGCGATGACAACGGGAAGGGTAAGATTGCGGCCGTCCTTAAGGGTGAACCCCGCCGTGAGCTTGTCGCCGGGCTTGAATTTAGGAGCTTCGGTGTTTGGCGGAAGCGCCAGCTGAAGGGTGGAGTTAGAACCTCCGGTAGGACTGGCGGCGGAGTCTGAAGTGGAAGGAACCGGAGTGAAGATGAGGCCGCTGAGCGAGAGCTGTTGCACCTGATCGAGACTGGTGCCGGTGAGGGTGGCGGTTGTGTCGCCGGCGTGGATTTGGAGAGAGACCAGCCGTGCGGGTTCGGAGTAGGTTTGGGCGGCGACGGTGTCGGCCTTGGACTCGCCAAATTGGCGAACGGAGAGATGAAGGTCGCCAGGATCAAACGACTGAAGGGGAACCGTGACATCGACGAGATGAGGCTTGTCCGCCAGCTTCCATTGGGTCTTGACCTGTTTTCCGGAGGCATTGTCCAGGGTGATGGTGTCAATGCACGCGGTTCCCGAGGCGGTCAGCGAGAGGTGGTTTTCGCGGCCTGCGATCAGGATATCGTCGGCGGAGAGCTTCCAGTCTTTGCCAGGCGTGTCCTGTAGCTGTAGGGTTGGGCCGGTGAAGGCATCGAAGCCCCAGAAACCGCTGACAGTTCCCGTGAGGCCGTTGTTGCGCGGTGCGGCAGGTTGCGATGTGGGAGGAGCGGACGGGGCGGGCGAAGGGGAAGATTGATCCGGCTCATCCGACGGTGTGGGCAGAACTTTGCGTTTGGAGGCATGTGCGGTGAGTACGAGGCCACCCTGAAACGCGTCGGCGTGGAGTGGGATATCGGTGTCCTGGGCGGTTCCGTTGATGTGCAGGGTAAGGTCATGGGCGAAGGCCGTGGAGAAGACGAGCGGAGCCCCTTCGACCGGCAAAACCAGCGAAGGCTTGAGGAGGCAGTTGACCTCCCTGGGGTCCGCAGGGCGCAAGGGCGGAGGAACCGATACCCGAATCGCGGGAAGCCCGATGACGATCACGGACTTCGGATTGTTGAAGGAGGGTGGGGTATTGAGGCGAAGGTTCAGGCTGTCGCCGTCGGGAAAGGCGATGGCGGGAATGTACTGATAGTGAGCGGTATGTAGTCCGCTCATAACCCTCACCAGGTCGACTACGGCACCCACATACGCGCTATACATGCCGGCACCTGCCATGCCGGTGTAACTCGCGGCGTTGATGAAGTCGGCGTTCGCTCCGCTCGTGAGGCTGGCGACGACCGTCTGGCCATGTCCGTCGTCCAGAAGGCTTTGGGTGCCGGTCTGGGTCAGGCAGTTGTACTGCATGTCGACCGGCCGCTGGAAGCACTCTTCGTTGGGCTTCAGGTTGAGGGTGCGGGCTAGAAGGTTAGAGTGCTGCAACAGTGCCTTCGGGTCCGACGGTGGAACGAGGCGCATGGAGGCCAGGTATTTTTCGATGCGGGCCTGTTCGAAGCCGGCTTCGGCAAGGTCCTGGGAGGCGCGAACGAAGATGCCGGGACGCCCGCGGACGGTGGAGCGCAGCGTGCTGAAGTCTCCGCCGGTCTCGGGAGCAAGAAACAGGATGGCCTCCTGGGCCTCATCTGGGACAGTGACGGTTACGCCCTCTTCGCGAACCTTGCGATCCCAGGTCGGAATTCTGATGAACCATTTTTCGGGTGGCGGGTTGGTGGTACCGCGAAGGAAGGCAGCGACGAGCAGGTAATGGACGGACTGGCTGGGAGGGAGGTCGGGGTGCAGCCAGAGTTTATCCCCCGCCTGGAGGTTAGGGACTGAGGCGATGGGAAGGGTCTTGCCAGCACGGGTGACGTGGACCTCAACCTTGGGACCGGCGAGGTCAAAACGCGCAGCAGCCTGCGCATAGAGAAGAGAGCCGCTGAGGAGGAACGCAGTAATAAATCCAGCGGAGCCAAGGCGCCCGGGAAACTTTGCCATCATTCCATTTTAGACGGCTAAGAGGTGATCTCGGGTGTACACGGTATTAAGGGTAGGCGGTTCGCTACTACTGTCCTCGGGTGCGGGTGGAGAGATGGTCGCCTGCGATAACACCGTCACGTATGGTGATGATTCGATGGGCGAATTCGGCGATGTCGGGCTCATGGGTGACGACGATGATGGTGTTGCCCTTGGCGTGGAGCTCGTCGAACAGCGCCATGATCTCGTCGCCGGTCTTCGAATCGAGGTTTCCAGTAGGCTCGTCAGCGAGAATGATAGAGGGCCTGTTCACCAGGGCGCGGGCAATCGCTACGCGTTGGCGCTGACCGCCGGATAGCTCGTTTGGCTTGTGCATCATGCGGGATCCCAGGTTCACGGACTCAAGCACTGCCTTGGCACGCTCGGTACGCTCGGCAGCCGGGGTACCGTTGTAGATCAACGGCAACTCGACGTTGTGGAGCGAGGTGGCGCGGGCCAACAAGTTAAAAGTCTGAAAAACGAAGCCGATCTCCTTGTTGCGGATGCGGGCGAGTTCGTCGTCGTTGAGCTCGGAGACGTCGTGGCCATTGAGCCAGTACTTGCCCTGGGAGGGTGAATCGAGACAGCCGATGAGGTTCATCAGCGTCGATTTGCCAGAGCCGGACGGGCCCATGATGGCGACGTACTCGTTGTGCCGGATGCGCAGGTTGACGCCGCGGAGCGCGTGGACCTGCTGATCCCCCATCTCGTAGGTCTTCCAGAGATTGTCGGTGACGATGACATCTCCCTCGGCGGGTCCTGAGGCGTTGCTAAGGGTGGTTTCTACTGCGGTTTCGATAGCCATCCGGTTCTCCGGTTCGTACAGGTTTCAGAATAGTACGTTTGCGCCGACGAGATGGTTCCGTGGCGGTGGCCTGCGTCCACCCGTAGTCAAGGCGTAGTGGGCAGCGCCTTGCGATGATCTTACGACTTATCTGCGTCTCCGGCTGACTCCGGAGTGTTATCTTTTTTGACGACTGTGCCGCTTTTTAGTGCCCTTAGGATCTTGTAGCGCCCCGTAACGATCTCATCCCCCTCCTTGAGGCCGCTGAGTATCTCGATGTCCGTCGATCCGGTAACGCCGGTGGCAACGGGAACAAAGGTGGCGCGGAGCTTTCTCTTGTTCTTGGGGTCAGGTTGCAGCAGGTAGACGCCCTGGACGAGCGGGGTCTTTGCGGCTGGGGTAGTCTGGGCCTGGGCCGATCCCGAGGAGGGCTTGCCGGCGTTGGCAGCGAGGGCCTTCTCAGCCGAGACGCTACGCTGAACCAGGGCCTGGATCGGGATATTCAGGGTATTGACCTTGTGTGCCGTGGTGATCTTGGCGGTGGCGGAGAGGCCGGGGCGGAGCTCTTCCGAGGCAGTATCGAGGGTGACGACGACCTTGAAGTCCTTGGCCTCCTCCGTGCCGGTGGTGCTCTGCGTCGTCGAGAGGCCCGTGGTTCGCAGCAGGGCCTGATCCCCGACCTCGGTGACGTGACCCTTGAAGATGCGGCCCGGCAGGGCATCGACGGTGACGTCCGCAGGCTGGTTCATGCGGACGTTGACGATGTCGGTCTCATCGACCTTGACCTCGGCGGTGATGACGGACATATCGGCCAGGGTCATGATGGTGGAGCCGCCGGCGTTCTGAATTCCGACGACGACGGTCTCGCCTTCGCGGACGGGCACATTGGTAACGAGACCGTCAAAGGGTGCGCGGCTGATGGTTTTATCCAGAGAATCATAGTTGGCCCGCTGGCTGGCGACGGCCTGATTGACGTGCGCACGCTGCGAGGCCGTCTGCGCAAGTGCCTGAGCCAAAGCAGCCTGGCGCTGGGAGAGCGTGGCAGAGGCCATGTCGAAGGCCGCTTTTTTAGCGTCGAAGTCTTGTTTTGCGATCAGCTTCTCGTTGTAAAGAGACTGGGCACGCTCGAAGTCCAGTCTCTTTTGTTCGAGATCGGCTTTCCCCTGGGCGATGTTTGCCTCAGCGGTCTTTTCGGCAGCGAGAAGGCTGTTGACGTCAGTCTGAGAGGAGGTGATGGCGGCCTGTTGGGCGGCGACCGTCGCTGTAGGCTGTACGTTCTCGACAGTTGCCAGGGTGGCTCCGGCCTTTACGTGGTCGCCCTCTTTCACATTGAGATGGGTGATCCGACCGAAGGCGGTGGCGCCGACGTTGACGTAGGTCTTCGGCTTGATCTGGCCTGTGCCATTGACGATGGAGACGAGATCCTGGCGCGTCACCTTGCCGGTCGCGACCTTCGTAACGGAGGACTGGCCGTGAAGGATGGAACCAACGATGATGCCTGCCAGAATCAGGACGACGACGACAATTAGAACAATTTTCTTCGCGCTCATTGCTGCTTTCTTTGCGTCTTTTGAGATCGGCGACGCATCCTGGAAATGTTGACCTTGTGTCTGATAGATATTACGGAGATGAAACGTCTAACGTTCCGTAAGCCCTCAGTTTGCGTTAGCAGACCGCCGTTTCGACGAGTGCTTGCAGGCAATTGTCTAAGTGCAGGAGATGATATCAGGGTTCGATTATGATTGAACCGCTTGTACCGGGGGATATAACCGCTTTACAATGAGTTTTGGCATTAGGAGTGCACCCCTCATTATGACGACGTCGCGGCATCTTGTATCTGGAACGGCTCTACTATTTCTGGCGATGGTAGGAGCACGTGCATTACCGGCTCAGGATACAACCAGCGCACCAGCGACGAAGACGCCAGCGCCTGATGGCGTGACCAAGGGCCCCGTTACCGAAGAGAAGCCCGACCCTCTGAAGCGGAAGTTGACCGACAAAGAGAAGTTTGCGCAGCAGAAGGCTCTGAAGGGCGAGTTGCACGGAACCTACAAGGTCTGGCTCGATCAGGACGTTCGCTGGATCATCACCGATCAGGAGATGCAGGCCTTCAAGAGCCTGAGTAATGACGAGGAGCGGGATCAGTTCATCGAGCAGTTCTGGCTGCGCCGTAATCCTAATCCGGACTCGCCGGAGAATGAGTTCAGGGAAGAGCACTACGCCCGCATCGCATACGCGAACGAGCACTTTGCGGCGGGCAAGCCGGGATGGAAGACCGACCGCGGCCACATCTATATTGCGTACGGCAAGGCGGACAGCATCGACTCTCATCCGAGCGGCGGCAACTACGAGCGCCCCATGGAAGAGGGTGGCGGCAACACCTCTACCTTTCCGTTTGAGACCTGGCACTATCGCTATCTCGAAGGCGTGGGCGATAACATCGACATTGAGTTCGTCGATAGCTGCATGTGCGGCGACTACCACATGACCATCGACCGCTCGGAGAAAGATGCTCTCAAGCATGTGCCGGGCGCAGGTGCGACGCTCTACGAGCAGACGGGCCAATCGACCAAGGCGGATCGCTTCTCCGGCGGTGGTCTGGAGCAGCTTGGCGCCGGGCCGATGGCGTCGCAGAACCAGAGCAAGCAGTTCGACCGCCTGGATCGCATGGCAAAGCTGATGGCTCCGCCTGCGATCAAGTTCAAGGATCTGGAGTCGTTTATGGCGACCTCCAAGATTCTGACCGGGCCGCCCTTCCTCTTCGACGTCCGGACGGACTATGTGAAGGTGACGAACGAGACGATCCTGGTGCCGCTGACGCTACAGATCAGAAATAAGGACATCACGTTCAGCAACAAGGACGGCGTCGCCCTGGGTACGGTAAATATCTTGGGCCGCGTGTCCAACCTGAACCACAAGCCGATCCAGACATTTGAAGACACCGTAACTGTGCAGGTCCCAAGCGAGCTATTGGCTCGGACACAGAACAACGTCTCGGTCTACTGGAAGTCGTTGCCGTTGCGTCCCGGCTTGTACAAGGTCGATATCGTGATCAAGGATGTCAATAATCCCGATCATATCGGGACCTGGAGACGCAGCGTCAACGTTCCGAAGTATGACGATGACAAGCTGTCGGCCTCCTCCCTTATCCTTGCGGACCAGATGGAGCGAGTACCGTCCAAGGACATCGGAGCGGGGAACTTTGTGATCGGAAATACGCGAATCCGTCCTCGCGTCCCCGCGGGGATAGCCGCTCCGGTTACCTTCCATCGCGCGCAGAGCTTGAACTTTTGGATGCAGGTGTATAACCTCGGTATCGACGAAAAGAGCAAGCAGAACGCCGCGACAATCGATTACCAGGTAGTGAACATGACCACGAATCAGACCGTATTGCAGACGCAGGAGCTGACGTCGAAGACGAATCCGAATTCGGATCAGGTCACGTTGGAGAGATCGATGCCGTTGGCAAGTCTGCAGCCCGGAAAATACCAGATCACCATCAAGGTTAACGATGGAGTATCGAAGCAGCAGATCGCAGAGTCTGCGCCATTTGTAGTCGACTAAGGGCCACGCGCAGGTAAGGAGGCACGGTTACGCGAATACGGACATGCGATAACCGGCCTTTGCTGCAGCCTCTAAACGCGGATCTTCGTCTTTATGGGCGCGTCAATTCAGGAGAGCTTTCTACACCCAGGTGTTAAAACTGTGCAACTAACCCAGGTGAACATCGCGTTTCTGGCCTTGGTGCTGATCGTGGCGGCTCCCGGTAGAGCTGTGGGTCCGCCAGCGGCAGTCTCAGGCGAGGTTCGCGATGCGCAGGGTGTGGCGCAGATGGGAGCCCTGGTTCAGATTCTGGCGCAGAACTCCGTAATGGTGGGCACGGCAACTACCGATCTCCACGGGCGCTATCTGATTACGGACCTTCTTCCTGGAAAGTATGAGGTGCGGGCGACTGCGGCGCTCTTCGTGCCGGCGTTGCGGGGCAATCTTCAACTCCGCTCGGGAGCGAAAGCCATCGTGAATCTCACGCTGAACGCGCTCTTCGATACGGCTTCATGGTTGCCTGCCGAACGCCGGAAGGCGGATGAACCAGCCGATGACTGGAAGTGGACGCTTCGTTCTGCTGCGAATCGCCCGATCCTGCGACTGGTGGAAGATGGCGAGATGGTCATGGTCTCGTCGAGTGCGACGGAGACGCACCCTCCCTCGACTCGCGCAAGGGCGTCGGTTACGACCGGCGATGGTGGATTTGGCGGTGGCGGCATCCACAATGTCTTTTCGATGGATAGAGTGCTTGACGATGGGTCCAACCTGACGTTGCGTACGGACTTTGGCACACCGATCGGGCCACTCATCCGTGGACCGTCGATGCAGCTTGAGGCTGGCTATCAAAGACGGTTGGGGTTCGATGGCGCCTCGCGAACGGTAGTGAGCTACCAATCTCATCCTGAGATGATCGGCTCGGGTCGTGCGTCTGGCCTAGATGTCATGCAGTTGGCCACCGCGCAGAAGACACAGCTCGGGGACGCTGTGGAACTCGAGGCGGGAAGCACGGTCTATGTCGTCCGAACAGCTAATTACACAGTCGGCTCCCAGCCTTTTCTACGAATCACGGCGCATCCGCAGGCTGCCTGGTCAGTAGGATACCGGATGGCCACCTCTCGCAATTTACAGTCGTTTGCGGGTCTTGATTCCGTGCAGATGGAATTGCCGGTTGCAGTCGTGTCACAGGGCAGGATGCAGACGGAGAAGGGACTGCATCAGGAGTTCATGGTCGGCCGCAAGGTGGGGAAGGGCCGGGTCGAGGTGGCATACTATCACGACAACCTGAAGCGCGTGGCGATATCCGGTGGAGGCTCCCTGAGTGCAGCGGATCTGGCCGTGACCGGCGGAGCGAATACGGCATCGAGCGGAATCCTGGCTGATCCCTCGACAGACACCTTCAAGCTCCTGAGCGCCGGTTACAAGACCCACGGCATGAACATCATGTTGACGGAGCCTCTCACGCCCGGGATGTGGGTGGCACTGGAGTACAGTAAAGGGGCTGCATTGTCGAATGGTGACGGCGAGTCGATGACGCTTCCAGGCGTGGCGACTGATCTGAAGCTCATAAACTCCCAGTCCCTGACACTGGCGATGAAGGGAAGAGTCATTCATAGCGGGACGAAGGTGAGAGCGGCTTACCGCTGGCAGCCGGAGCGGCTGGTGACGGCAGTGAACCCGTATGAGGCCTTCAGCGATCAGGCCTATCTCAGCTTCTATCTGCGGCAGCCGATACGATGCGGCAACTTGCTCCCCCCCGGACTGGAAGCCACCATCGACGTAACGAACCTGCTCTCTCAGGGATATCGCCCGTTCCTGTCGAAGGATGGACAGACCTTGTTCCTGGCGCAATCTCCGCGAACCATGCAGGCTGGAGTAGCCTTTACCTTCTGAGAAGGTGTCAACCTACAATCGTCAAATCCCCTAAAGAAGAGCCCATCGGGCTCTTCTTTATTTGGGAAGAATCGCCCTTACTCGAAGCCGGGCTCAAGCGAGCTGGTTGAGGCATTGCGGCGCATCACGAAGTAGAGCAGCAATCCAATGACGATCCAGGCGATGCCCAGAAGTTGGGCGCTATGGTTGAGATTCAGCCATATAAAGCCGCTGACGAGCAGACCCAGAGTAGGGATGGTTGCCGCGAGGAAGACCTTTTGCTGGGAACGGAAGCGGTAGTGAAGCAGTGCTGCGGCGTTGACGCCCATGAAAGCGATAAAGGCTCCAAAGTTTAGGAGTTCGGCGCCTTTTTGATAGGTAAGCAGAAAGACTCCCACCAGCGTACAGGCTCCGACCGCCAGCACGTTGTTGCGTGGAATCCCCGAGGCTGCATCCACTGCTCCGAAAAAACGCCGTGGCAGTGCGTTTCCTCGTCCCATGCCGTAGAGCAGACGCGCCGCTCCGAACTGTGCTGCCATCCCTGAACCCATGTTGGCGATCAGCAGCGTGGCGTTCAGCAGATGGAAGAGGAACCTTCCCCCGACGCGCTCCGCCACATGAACGTAGGCGGTGTCGACCATCGACTCTGGAAACGGCGTATGCGAGGGCCACACCAGTTGCGCGACATATACCTCCACCATGGAGAGAATGCCAATCACGAGACAGGTGAGAACCGTTGCCAGCATGATGTTCCTGCGCGGGTTCTCGACCTCCTCCGACATGGTGGAGATGCCGTCGAACCCGATGTAGGTCAGCACGGCGATCGAGGTGCCGCGAAAGAGTCGCGACGCGGAGAAGGTTGCCGGATCGTAGAAGGGCAGCAGCCACTGTCCGGCGACAGGCTTTGCGACCAGCGCAAGGTAGCGAATGGCATATGCCAGAAAGATGACAACGACGATGCTCATGCCAAGGGCAAGGATTGCATTGACCTGGCTGGAGGTCTTGACACCGCGAAGGTTCAGCACTGTAAAGACAACGACGAAGGCCATAGCCCACGCCGCATAGGGAACATTCGGAAAGACGTTCTGCGCGGCCGCGCTGCACCAGATGACGCAGATGATCGGATTGAGCAGGTAGTCCATCAGCATGGACCATCCCACGACATAGCCAAGTATCGGGTGCAGTTCCTTGCCGACATAGGTATAGGCGGAGCCGGCGCTGGGATACACCCGTGCCATGCGCCCATAGCTCACAGCCGTGAACAGCATCGCCACCATGCCGATCAGGATGGTCGTCACAATATGCCCACCAGCCACGTTGCTCACAACGCCATAGATGCCCATCGGCGCCGTGGGCTGAATGATGATGATGCCGTAGACCACCAGGTGCCATAGCTTCAGCGAACGGCGTAACCCTGGAGCAAACGCTGTTGCGTCTCCCGCTCCCGCCTGTTTTGTCGTCGTGTCCAGTGGTTCCCCTTCGTAGTTATTGCCGTCCAGGCTGAATTTGATTCAAGTGGATAAGTGATGGAGGAGGGAAGGCGGCGAAGAGCCTATTCTTATGAGTGCCAGCCTCCGTCAGATCGTGATTCCCAGTTCGCGTTCCGCATTGCCGTTGTAGACCTTGCGCAGGATGGAGTCAGGCAGCTTGATACCATAGATGCGCCATCGTCCCTGCGGAGGTACGTTAGCAGGAGCGTAGTCGAAGTACTCGTCATCCGTCTCAAGAAAACGGTAGTAGATTTCGTAGAGCCTGTCATTGAAGACCTGCTGGGGAAACTCGTCTCCATGCGGAGTGGCGTCGGTGCCGAACAGAATTCTATCCTGATATCTCTCGAAGAAGTCTCGCGACGTCCGCGGCTGTCTCCCCAGTTCGCCGACGCGTGCCGCGATATCCACGGACATATTAGGGAAGCGATCCAGGTTCTCGGCTACGTTCGCGAGATTCTCAGAGAAGTTGCCGACGTGCAGCGCAATGAAGTGCGTCTTAGGATGCTTTGCGATGACCCGGTTCCGTGCCTCGATCAACTCCGCATTACTGGGGAACCCGGGCCCGTAGAAGGACCAGTCCGGATGATTGCTGAGCTCTTCGTAACGCTCGTTGAAGCGATCCGCAGGGCTGAAGAAAGCGATGGGATCCGAGACATGAATTGCGACTGGCATATTGAGTTGGCCGCAAGTGTCCCACATGGGATCGAACCTGGGATCGTCGATCTTAACCAGCGTTCCCGAGGTGATGTCTTCCCGCAGATAGAGCCCCAGTGTCTTGAGAATCTTCAGGCCGCGAGCCCCATCACGGTGAGCCTGGGCAATGGCCTCTGCCTGCAGCGTAGGGTAGTTCGGCTCCTTGAAGCGCGAGTAAGATGGCACCGTGAAGGTATAAAAGCGTCCCGGAGATGTCTTGTCGTACTTAGCTACAGCCTCGGCAAGTCCCTTGTCGTACCCCCCGGTTAGATTGACCATGGCACGAATATTTTTGCGGTCCATGACGGGCAGCAACTCCTCGCGCGTTCCGAGATAGTTGGGCTCGGGGGAGAGCTCCACGCCATTGACGGACTTGGCTGAGAATGAAATGTGCGTATGAATGTCAACGACAGGGAAGCGCGCGCGCTCAACGTGCGTCTCCCTCACCTGGAGCATGCTCTTCGGCTCATAGTCGGCCAGGTTGAGCGGCTTGGGCTGGATTGTCGGCTCTGCGGACGCGGCAGGGATCATCGCGGATCGAGCAGCGGTACCTGCCATCAGTCCCATCCCAGTACCGTACAACAGTTGGCGACGATTCATTACGCGCTCTCCCCACCAGTCGTTACCCGTTGCGTTCCCATTTCGATCGGGGAATGTCTCGTATCAGATGACTGGCATTCGTCCAAAAGAGTAGCATTTCATTGCTCTTATCGTCGTTTTATTTCGCTTCGCCCGATGTGAACCATCCGATTCTGATAGGCATAGAGAGCCCTGCATTGACCGGAAATTGAGCAAGAGTCAGATAGGCGGCAGCCCATCCACCACTGTCACCCCAGCTGGCGGAGTAAACACAAAGTCCTCGTTCTTTACAGGGATATTCTCCTGCATTTCGGAGAAGGCAAACTCGGTCACGGCTCCATCCAGCTCTTCGAGGCGCATCCGCTCGATAGCGCCCGTCGCCGTCACGCCCAGCGTCAGCAGCTTCACTCTTTGCGACATCCCTTTGGGCACTCCTGCGATGCGAAAGCCAGAACCATCAGAGGTCACCGTCAGGCTATCCAGCTCCTTCTTCAACTGCGTATGTCCCAGCAGGAATCGCAGAGGAGAGCGCAGGTCATCGAGCTGCTTCGCTGGAATCCGCTGCGCCTGATCGGCTCCCGGCGTGTACGACCAGGCAAACTTCCCATCCAGCACAAAGACCTTGCCGACCGGCTGGTCATAGGTCCATCGCATCCGCCCTGGCTTCTTCAGCAGCAGCGTACCTGACTCACTCCGATCCATTCCCATGCCGGCATAGTGCTCCGTGTAGCGGGCACGCAGAGAGCTGAGATGGTTGTAGTGGTCGTCGACCTTGCGGATGAGCACGTCGGCATCCTGTGCAAACAGGCGTCCCGAACAGCACACGACCATTACAAGAAGAGCTTTGGTGAACCTGACAGATATCACTGAATGGGCTGCGTGCAGTTCGTTCCGCCTGCAGGATCGAAGCGGATGGTATTGTTCTCGTCGGAGCAGAAGCCTCGGTCGCCGGATTTCCCAACCGACTGAGGCACAGCCGTAATCTCATACGAGGTATACATGTCCTGATTGTTTACCGTCACCTTGGTGCAGTTGGTGATCGCGAACGTATAGCCCGCCTTCTGGCCGGTAGACAGGTCCGGTGCAATCAGCTGCGCCGCCTGTGCCGTAGGCGCTCCTGCCTTCGGATCGCCACCCAGGGTTGTCAAAGAACAAGAAAATCCATTGGCGGGATAGGCCGAGTTGTACTGCAACTCTGCCTGCCCAATTGTCCGCACAGACTGGACCGCAGAGGTCTCATTCGCCTGCTTCCTCAGCTTCAGGAGCTGCGGCACGGCCAGGGTCATCAGGATCAGCATGACGGACATGACGATCAGAAGTTCAATCAGG
The DNA here is from genome assembly GCA_025462645.1 of Edaphobacter sp. Taxonomy (GTDB): domain Bacteria; phylum Acidobacteriota; class Terriglobia; order Terriglobales; family Acidobacteriaceae; genus Edaphobacter. The sequence goes on from JAOAPB010000033.1 coordinate 56,480, forward strand.
GTAAAGCCCTCTTCAGTCGATCGCTCTGCGCCCAGGCGTGCTGCATGTCGTTCAAGTACGGTCATGGTCTTCATCAATCCTCGGCAATCCAGTATCTCTTACACCGAACAAAACTCTATCAGCAAGCAAGGTCCTGCCGCTCGATCTTCATCGTGCCAAGATTTCCGAGCAGCGTCAAAGCCATAGCCTCCGGCTGAAAGAGGCGCTGAGCCAGCTCCTGCACATCGGCAGAGGTTACCGCCTCGATCTCCTCGATGATCTCATCCACCCCGAAGAAGCGTCCGAAGTACATCTGCTGCCGCGCCAGATTCGACATCCGGCTACCCGAGCTCTCGAGGCCGATCACCATATTGCTCTTCAACTGGTCCTTGGCCCGCTTCAGCTCAGCTTCGTTCACTGTCTCCTGTTTCAGACGTCGCAGCTCCTGCAGGGTAAGCTGCAGCACCTTCTCCGTCTTATCGACGGAGGTCCCGGCGTAGATGCAGAGCGACCCGGTATCGCGAAACGGATTCATCTCCGAGTAGATCGAGTAGGCCAGTCCCTGGTCCTCGCGAATCGTCTGGAACAGCCGCGAGCTCATCCCCCCGCCCAGCATCGTGTTCAGCAGATAGACCCCATAGCGGCTCGGATCATTCACCGGTGGAGCGGGAACGCCGAGGCAAAGCTGCACCTGCTCCAGCGACTTCTTTCGCTTCAGCGTAATGTGCGGAGTCGCGACCGGAGCCGCCATCTTCGACGGCAGGCTCTCGCCACTCGCCGCCAGCGAGCTGAACTGCTTCTCCACCTGCGCCACGAAGGCATCGTGTTCCAGGTTTCCCGCAGCCGAGAAGACCATATTCCGTGGAGTGAACTGGCTGGCATAGAAGTCGAAGACGACCTGCTGGTTGAAGCTGGAGACGGTCTTCACCGTCCCTAGAATGGGCCGCCCAAGGGCATCGCCCTTCCAGAAGTTCTGCGTGAAGATCTCATGCACCAGATAGTCGGGATTGTCCTCGTCCATCTTGATCTCTTCGAGGATCACACCCTGCTCCCGCGCCAGCTCCTCCGGGGTGAAGGTAGGGTGCAGTACGAGATCCGACAGGACGTCCAACGCCGGAGGCACATTCTCGTCCAGCACCTTGATGTTGAAGCAGACCATCTCCTTGCCGGTAAAGGCGTCGAGATTACCGCCGATCGTATCCACCTCGCGGGCAATCTGCTGGGCCGAGCGCGATGTCGTTCCCTTGAACACCATGTGTTCCACGAAGTGCGAGATCCCGTTGACCTCCGGGGCTTCGTCGCGTGATCCCGATCCGATCCAGGCTCCCATCGACACGCTTCGAAGATGGGGCATGCTCTCGGTCAGCACCAGCAATCCATTCGACAGCACAGTTTTGCGGATATTGCGCGAGGCGTTCTTGGTTGCAGAAACTTCCTCAGTAAGCGTTGCAGACATGCGGCTCCCTTGATCTTTATTGTTTCACAAGATTCGTAGCGACCGGGGCCGGGAGAGTACACTGGAGAGTAGAGAGCTTGATGAAGAGTCTATCAGTATGTACCAGAAAATAAAGGATATAGATTTCATTTCGATGCCTCCCTCGAAGGCCCTCTTCGGGATGTTGCCCGAGGAGCTGAAAGATCTGATGGCGGAGCTGGGCCAAAAGGGTTATCGCGCGGTACAGATCGCGGAAGCGCTCTATCGTCAGCGAGTTACCGGCCTCGAAGAGATAACGGCACTGCCCGTTTCACTTCGAGACGAACTGGAGGCCCACGGCTACGGCATAGAGATGCCGGAGATCGTGCAGACGGCGCGGTCGGTCGATGGGACAGAGCGGTACCTGGTACGGCTGGCCGATGGTGAGACCGTGGAGACGGTCTGGATGCCGGACGGAGACGGCGGCGAGCGCGGCGATGGCAGCGAGGCTGCGGCAGAGGAAGAGGCAACCGAGGGGCTCGAAGGCAATTCCGAGCCGCGGCGCGACATGAGAAACATGGGCGCGCTGGAGCGCAACGGGTACAGCCGCGCAACGATCTGCATCTCCAGCCAGGTCGGTTGCGCGGTCAACTGCCAGTTCTGTCTGACCGCGAAGCTGGGCATCAAGCGGAACCTGACTGCGGGAGAGATCGCTGGGCAGGTGGCGGCCGTATTGAACCGGCACGGGGTAAAGATCGGCCGTGACCGCATCAACCTGGTGTTCATGGGCATGGGCGAGCCGTTTCTGAACTACGCGGAGTTCATCCGAAGCGTGCACCTGCTGGTGAAGAGCATCGGAATCCCCGAGTCGAGGATGACGGTCTCGACCAGCGGCATCGAGCCCTCCATCCGAAAGTTTGCCGAGGAGCCCCTACGGCCGAAGCTGGCGCTCAGTCTCAATGCCTCGAACGACATGGTGCGCGAGCAGATCATGCCGATTACGAGGAAGTGGAACATCGCGGCGTTGCTTGAGGCGGTGCAAACACTGCCGCTGGGCAAACGGGAGTGGGTCACGTTCGAGTACGTTCTGCTGGGAGGGATCAACGACCAGCCGGAGCATGCGCGCGAGGTGCTGGAGCTACTGCAAGGGATGAAAGCCAAGGTAAACCTGATCGTCTGGAATCCCGGACCGGGCATCGCCTACACCCAGCCGAAGCCGGAGGATGTGGCGGTCTTCCAGAAGATGCTCATCGATAACGGGCTGCCCGCGTACATCCGCAGGCCCCGCGGACGCGACATCTACGCTGCCTGCGGCCAGCTCAAGCGGACGTTGGAGACCTCTCCCGCTGCAACCGCTCCTCTAGTCGAGATCGCACCTGCGGCCAGTCCTCGCGGATAATCGAAAACCAGACGCTGTGGCGCTGCGTGCCATCCGCCATGATGTAGTGGTTGCGGAAGGTGCCCTCTTCGATCGCCCCCAGCTTCCGCATAGCTGCCTGCGACTGTAGATTCTCATGGTGCGTCTTCAAGGCCACCCGGTTGAGCTTCAGCTCCTCAAAGGCATAGGTAAGCTGTAACAGCTTCACCTCCGGATTCAGCCCGGCGCCGTGGTACTCCGGCAGGAGCCAGGTATATCCCAGCTCGACCGTTCGGTGTGTCAGGTCGAGATCGGCAAAGCGAGTGCTCCCGATGACGCGGTTCCCGTCCTTCAGAATCGTCACCCACGGCAGGGTGGTGCCTACGGCCTTCCCCTGCATCGCTGCCTCCATCCATTGACGCAGGTCATCCTGTGTCTTTACTGGCACGGTCATGTATCGCCAGATACGGTCGTCATAGGCGATCCTCTCAATCGCAGAGAGATGCGCCTCCGTGAGCGGCTCCAGCCTGACCTTCGTGCCATCCAACACCGGCGTCTCTATCGCCATCGTCGCCTCACCGAACTTCATCGCAGCCATAGATCTAAAGTTGCCTGGGGAGCACATCAACGGACTTTAATCCAGATGCGCCAGAGCAGGCACGGGCCGCGATAGCCCGAGCGCAAGCAAAGTCTCCGCGACCAGGTCGTAGTCATGCCGCAGAACGTCACCCTCATGTACAAAATTACCGGTCACCGGCTCCACTCCGAGCGCGCGTACCCGGTCGAGATCGGCCTCGATCGGCTGCTGGCCTTCGCGAGCATACTGCTCCAGCCGAGCCTCGGAGATGGACTCCGTGTTGATGAGTGCGTAGTCGAAGATCGGAGAGTCTGTCCCTCCGCAATGCTGCAGGATCTTCTCAATATGCTGCGATGCCGTAAGTCCAAGCGACTCGTTCGCCTGTGTCATCAGATTGCAGACGAACACCTTCGTCGCCGGCGATGCGGCAAGCGCCTCGGGAATGCCGTGCACCAGCAGGTTCGTGATCAGCGAGGTGTAGAGCGAACCGGGACCGAGCGTAATCAGATCCGCATTGGCGATTGCTTCGAGCGTCTCAGGCAGTGGGCCCGCCGTCGACGGCTCCAGCCTCAACTCCACGATGTTCTGCCTGCTCGCGGTGATGTTGGTCTCGCCTCGCACAACCGAGCCGTCGTCCATCGCGGCGGACAGGGTGACGTTCGTATTCGTCGCCGGGAAGATCCGTCCCCTCGCAGCCAGAATCTGCGAGGACATCTGCACGGCCTGGGCGAAGTCTCCGGTAATGTGCGAGAGAGCTGCAACGAACAGATTGCCGAAGCTATGCCCCTCAAGCTCTCCCTGGTCGAAGCGATACTTGAACAGCTTCGACAGCAGATGCTCATCCTCAGAGAGGGCAACCATACAGTTCCGGATATCGCCCGGAGGAAGCATCTTGAAGTCTTCTCGAAGACGCCCGGACGAGCCGCCATCGTCGGTAACCGTTACGATGGCGGAGAGTTCGCTAATGACACACTCCGAATCGGAACATGCTTCAACCGATCGCCCTTGATCCTCCGCGCGATCGGATCTCCTGCCCTTTCGCCGATCCGGCGCAGCAACGTAGCGCTTCAATCCTCGCAGTAAGGTAGAGAGTCCCGTCCCTCCACCTATGGCAACCACGCGGAGCGATCTGTCGCTGGATTCGATCGAGTTCGGTATCGTCACGCGTAGCCCTCCTTGACTCTCATGTTAGAGGATATGGGCTGACATGTCGTTACACTTCGGGGTACAACAGCTCCGTGAAGCGAGGATCGTCTGCCATATCTTGAAAATCCGAGTCAGCCCTCGCCTGAATACGGTTCCGAGGATTCTGCCGGATGGCCTCTGTCAGGTGCTCCAGGCACATATGCGAGTCGCCGGTCATGCTGGCAAGTACCGCCAGCCCATAGAACGCATAGTCGGCCTTGTCGTTCTGCTTCAAGATGGCCTTGAACTGTTCGCGAGCATCCTCGTAATGACCATCGTTCAGCAGGGAGATGGCATAGTCATAGTGTTCTTCGTGGCTCGCGAAGCTGGTCTTCCCCTTCGTAACCTGCAGGAGGCAGGCGTTGATGTACATCCGTATACGGTCGCCGAGATCGCCCGGACCTGCTGCCAGCATCTTGTCGAAAGCAGCATGTGCCTTGTCGTATTTGCCTTCCTGCATCAGTCGCAGCGCGGCTTCGTAGTTAGAGAGCATCTGCGCGCGTCTGCTGTCAGCGATAGCAGGGACGGTTCCAGCCAGTGTGCGGGGTGAACGTTTTGTAGCGGGTGTGGTTTCTGTCTTAGTCTGTGCCATGGTCAATATCTGTCGCCTGAGGCGCTCCTGAGCTTACTAATATTACTAGGCAGCGGTTTTTTTCTGTTTGTTCCAGTGTCGGTTTTATACGCAGACCTGGCTCTAAGGTCAACTCTCATGCCGCTTGCGCCAAATCCTGCACTTGCATTACCGCTACTATTTTCGTCCATAGATAGCAGGGTTCAACTCAGGATCGTTATACATCTTCATCTGTCGGTATAGTTTGAATCGTCGTCTTCCTTGCAGAACCTCAGTCCACAGCACATCCAGACATGCTGCCAGATCTTCCCGTTGCTCCTCGAGAAGCGCCAGCCGATCTGCATTTCGCTGCCGGTGCGTTTCCGTGGCTGTTTCGCGGTGTGCCTCCTCACCAGTGTGATAGATCTTCAGCGCAAGGATCGAGAGCCGGTCGATCATCAACCCCGGTGTCTCGGAGTGCAGGGGAGCTTCCTCATTCTGCTCCAGCGTTCCCAATAGCCATACATCCATCTTCTCTGCAAGATCGTTGCGCCTCTGATTCAGCCCATCGATAGCTTGTTTGACCCTGGCGATGTCCGTATCGGTTGCCCCCGGGGCCCGCGCTTTGTCCTCTTCGTGCCAGAGATCGAAGTTGGCCCTGTGCTGCGCCATGGCAATCGTCATCAGCCCATCGGCGTTGCACTCCATATCCAGTTCGATTCCGGCTCCATGTAATGCCACCGTCATCTCGTCCTGCATTCGCGTAATCAAAAGAGCATCGAGCATACCCAGGTTCCACTCCGTTCGAAGACATCCAGAGAAACTCTATCAGTTTGTACACGGCCTGAGTTGCCGGAAGCCGGCGAACCAAGCAGACTAGAAGCAGACATGACGACCTCGATAAAACGGGTTTTGATCTATCGCCTTGGCAGCCTCGGTGACACTCTCATCGCACTTCCCGCATTGCACCTGGTGGCTCGGGCCTTTCCCGACGCCGAGCGCCGGATGTTGACCAACTTTCCCGTCAACGTCAAGGCTCCTCCAGCGGCTGCGATCCTGGAAAACAGCGGTCTTGTCCACGGGTTCTTTCGCTATGCCGTTGGAACGCGAAGCCCGCGCGAGTTGCTTTCGCTATGGTGGCAGCTCTTTCGCTGGCGTCCCACGGTGCTGGTCTATCTGGGAGGTCGCCGAGGTGTCGAATCCGCTCGTCGCGATGCGGCTTTTTTTCGGGCCTGTGGTATCAAGCGTTTGATTGGTATCTCAACTACGGAAGAGATGCAGCAGAACCTCTGGGACGAGAAAGAGCAGGCCTTGGAGCCCGAAGGGGCGCGCCTGACCCGCAATATCGCCGAACTAGGCGATGCCCGTCTCGACGATCCTGCGAGTTGGGACCTTCATCTGACCGAAGGGGAACACGCTCGTGCAGCGGAGGCGCTTACCCTGGTTGCGGGGCGTCCCTTGATCGCCGTCAGTGTGGGGACCAAGGTTCAATCGAAGGACTGGGGGAGGGAGAACTGGCGCGCACTTCTGGCTCGGATAGCAGCGCTCTATCCCGGCTATGCCCTGGCTCTTAGCGGCGCGCCGGAGGAGAGCGAGGCCAGTGAGTTTGCAGCCGAGGGCTGGAGGCAGGCTTCATCGGAGCCGGTAGTAAATCTCTGCGGTGTGCTTACGCCGCGTCAGAGCGCGGCTGCGTTTGCGCGAGCCCGTATCTTTATCGGGCATGACAGCGGGCCTATGCACCTCGCTGCCGCTGTGCAGACCCCCTGCGTGGCCATCTTTGCCGCTCGAAACAAGCCTCGGGTCTGGTTCCCCTATGGCAGGCAGCATCGAGTCGTCTACCACAAGACCGACTGCTGGGGATGCGGGCTGGAGACGTGCGTTGTCGAGCGGAAGAGATGCTTGACCTCGATTACGGTGGAAGAGGTTGTTGGAGAGGTTCGAGCTATCCTTGGTTGATATTTAACCTCTTTGTTACAGAAAAATATTGCGTAACCACATGAACGAGATTCTTCCATTTTTGGAGCGTTTTGAGGAAAACGAGCGTTAGAGCGTGGTGTTTTGATGGTCATGACGTGGTGAAACGGATGGCAATCGCGGACAACAAACAACACGTATTTCGCCGATGAGAGTATGCCGCCGGCCTTCAGGTGTTTTTTGTAGCGCGGTGAAGATGCGATGATGGTTCCAAGGAGATTGTTTACTCATGTTGCCGGAACTTCATTCGATCCTGAACCTGCTCGAAGGTGGCTTCGGCCAACTCAAAGTACTGGTAGTAGGCGACATCATGTTGGACCGCTATATCCACGGCGAGGTCGAGCGCATCTCGCCGGAGGCTCCGGTTCCGGTTATTCGTCATGCGCAGCGGTATGAGCGGGCTGGCGGGGCGGCGAACGTCGCGATGAATCTCGCCGGGCTGGGCTGCCAGACGTTTCTCGCGGGCTTCTGGGGAAGCGACGCGGAGCAGGGGGAGTTGGCGGGCATTATGGAGCGCGCCAAAATTGATACCGTCGGGGTTGTATCGAGCTCGCTGCCTACCATCTCGAAGACGCGAATTATCGGGCGCATGCAGCAACTCTTGCGGCTGGATATCGAGAGCCGCGACAATCCTCCGGCTGTTGAGGCGCAGCGACTGCTGGAGCGAGCCACGGAGCTGGCGGGGAAGGTTCATGCCGTGATCCTCTCGGACTACGCCAAGGGGGCGCTCTCGGAGGCTCTCTGTGCGGCTGTGATCCGGGCTGCGCGCAGGGCCGGCATTCCGATTCTGGCCGACCCGAAGACACCCGATTTCAGCAAGTACTCCGGGGCGACAACGGTGTGTCCGAATCTGGGGGAGCTTTCGCTGGCGACTGGCGTGTCCTCGCATCATACCGAGGCGATTCTGGCGGCAGGCCAGGCTCTGGTTGCGGAGCATGACTTCCAGTTCCTGACGGTAACCATGAGCGAGAAGGGAATCAGCGTCCTTCGCCGCGATAGCAGCTATCACTCACCTGCGAGGGCTCGGGAGGTCTTTGACGTCTCCGGCGCAGGGGATACCGTGATCGCGACACTGGCCGCGAGTCTTGCCGGAGGCCTGAAGATCGAGACTGCGGTGGAGCTTGCAAACCTTGCTGCTGGAGTTGTCGTTGGCAAAGTCGGTACGGTGCCGATTGCGCAGCACGAGTTGATCGCGCTGCTGACTCCGAGCTCGGGTCTGAGTGCGGGAGAGAAGATCCTGGACATGGAGCGCATCCAGAAGCGTGTTGCGGAGTGGCGTGCCTCCGGCGAGACGATTGTGTTTACCAATGGCTGCTTCGACCTGCTGCACGTGGGGCACATCACGCTGCTCGAGGACTGCCGCCGCTTCGGCACCAAGCTCGTCCTGGGGCTGAACGCCGACTCCTCCGTCTGCCGCCTGAAGGGGCCGACGCGCCCGATCGTAGGCGAGCGGGAGCGGGCACGCGTCATGGCGGCTCTGGCTGCGGTGGACGCCGTCGTGCTGTTTGAGGAGGACACGCCGCTGGAGCTGATTCGTGCGCTCAAACCGAACGTCCTGGTCAAGGGCGGCGACTACAACGTCGAGACTGTCGTTGGGCACGAGGACGTGCTCGGCTATGGTGGCCGGGTGGAGATCGTTCCTACGGTCGAAGGGTTTTCGACGACTAACATTGTGAAGAAACTTACAGCGAATCTGGCGTAGAGCGAGGAGAGTCAAGAGTGATTATCGTTACAGGCGGGGCAGGCTTCATCGGCAGCAACCTTATCCAGCAGTTGAACCAGGCCGGTGAGCGCGACATCCTTCTGGTCGACAACTTCGCCCCGGCTCCGAATCTGACCGGGCCGAAGTTCCTGAATCTGGCGGGAGCAGAGTACGCCGACTACATGGACAAGCGGGAGTTCCGCAGCGCCCTGAAGGAAGGCGACTTCGAGGAGACGAAGGTGCGTGCGATCCTGCATCAGGGAGCCTGCTCGAACACGCTTGAGGACGATGGCCGCTACATGATGGACAACAACTTCACGTACTCGAAGGAGCTGCTTCACTTCGCGCTGGAGCACAAGATTCCCTTCGTCTACGCGTCGACGGCTGCGACCTACGGGGCGAGCACGAGCTTCACCGAGGTTCCCGCGAACGAGCGTCCGCTGAATGTCTACGGCTACTCCAAGCTGGTCTTCGACAACTATGTTCGCCGGCTCATGCCGGAGATGAAGAGCACTGTGGTCGGCCTGCGCTACTTCAACGTTTACGGTCCGCGGGAGCAGCATAAGGGCCGCATGGCCAGCGTGATCCACCACTTCACCCGTCAACTGAAGGACACCGGGACCATCCGCATGTTCGAGGGCTCGGGCGGCTACGGCAACGGCGAGCAGCGGCGCGACTTCGTCTTCGTGAAGGATCTGGCGCGGATCAACATGTTCTTCGCCGGACTGCTGCACGAAGGCCCCAGGAAGCCTGTCCATGCGGTAGTGAACGCGGGAACCGGCGAGGCCCGTACCTTCAAGGCAGTTGCCGAGGCCTTGATGCAGGTGCATGGGCAGGGGCAGATTGAGTACATCCCGTTTCCCGGTGATCTGAAGAACAGGTATCAGCACTACACGCAGGCCGATGTGACGGGTCTGCGCGCCGCTGGGTATACCGCGCCTTTCACCTCGCTTGAAGATGGGGTCACGCAGACGTTTGCCGAGGAGCCTGCACTTTAGATTTATTTCTAAAGGCCGGGTTTAAGACACACATCCGGTTGAGCGGGCCACTGTCAAAAAAAACACTAAGTTATTTATGTTTGATGGTGAGAGCGCTGGGGCTCGAACCCAGGACCAACGCCTTAAAAGGGCGATGCTCTACCAACTGAGCTACGCTCTCAGACCACTCTATAAAGTTAGCACAGTTGTCAGTGCAAATTTGCTCGCTGATCATGGCTCTCCGTCGACTCAGGCAGCGCTCCGCATAGTGTGGAGCGACGAATAAACGACCGGGCTGCTTGCGAAGACGAAAGGTTTATCTTCGAAGTTTGCCGCGATGAAAAAAATAGCTGTTCTCCTTAAGCTGTTCTTCAGGGATTAGAGATAGGCTTTATACATACCGTTGTCCGCTCTCACTCACACTTAAGTAACATATGCACTTCATTGACTTAGCATGGGCAGGGCAGTAGCCTCGTCTATTGCATAGGAAATATTTGCAAGGGCTTTGTGAGGATCGCTGCGGAAGCGCAGCTCCAGCGATAACGAATGCCGGTTACAAGATATAGGGCCAAGATTATATGGAACCGCATGGCAAAGAAAAGATGAAAGACGCAGAGCCAGAGGCACCCGAAGATGGGACCGCCCTCTCACCATTAGCGAAGTCGCAAGGGGCCAGGTATCGCGATCTTTCAGCGTCGCGGCGAGAGTATCGTACCCAGCTGAGACACCGTCCCACGGAGCCGGTGCGCGATGAGGTGTCGCCGAGCCAGGCGGAGGCAGATCCAGTAGCGCGGGATTTGTCGTTTGCCCCTGCACAGAGGCAGGCAGCCCGATACTCCTCCTCGGAGGTACACCGCGCAGATATGGCTGATCCAGGTGAACTGCCGCAGGGAGGGTATGATGTGCCGCATCATGAAGACGCAGGAGCCGGTTCTACGGGTCAGGCTTCTCCCCGGATTCGACCGGTGCTTATCCCTGCCGTGCCCCCCGTTTCCTCCCAGCAAGTGGACGCTTCGCCAGAATCGAACAGTTACTCTCAGCAGTCCTCTGCCGCACGTGATACCTCGCAGCCCAGTCAATACGTGGTTGGGGGAAAGCGGCATAATGACCCGCAACCGCAGACATGGAAGAGTCGCATTCGTCCGCATACCGTTACCACGGTGCCCACGGATGATCTGCAAGGACTCCCAGGGAGTACGTTCGCCTCCGAATTCGACTCCAGCCAGGACCCTATGGCCGACATCTCACCAGCAAATCTCTCAGGACGACACGAGACAGTGACTGAGTGGGCTAGGTCAGGTTCCCGTCCCGTCAGAGGCGCTTCTTCGTTTTCGCAGGCTCCATTGTCGTCTCCAGGCTCCGCGCGAGGATGCCGTACACAGGATGACTTTGGGTACTGGCCTGCATCGGTGTACTCCGACCCATCCCGACCGACTGCGCCGGAGTTGGAGTTAGAGACGAAACCTTCATCGCAACAAGAGCCGTCTACTGCCGATCCTGCGGGACCGGCGTGGCTGTATGCTCCTCCTATCTCGCAGCAGCAGGCGAAGCCCCCGGTAGCTCCCGTACTGCCTCCACAGGCCTCCGTTGCCGAAACATTGCAGCACTCGCGCGAACGGGTAGCCGCACGCTGGTATGCCTTGAAGGGGGTCTTCGAGCAGCCGGGCCATGAGCCGTTAGAGGCTGCGCCCATACGACAGAAGGAGACCCGTACGCCGGTGCTGGCAGTCTTCTCCCTTGCGGGAGGAGTCGGCAAAACCAGCCTCGTGGCCACAGTTGGTCGTTCGCTCTCTTCGCTGGGCGAGAAGGTTCTCCTCACCGACACCACGTCACACGGATTGTTGCCGTTCTACTTCGGCGCCAGCGAACTGCGGCAGGGAGTTGTCCGCACCTTTTCGCCGCCGAGCGGAAGTACGGATGCTCCAATCTATCTGGTCAACTACGAGATCGATTCGAAGATAGGAGACGAGGCCGCACAGGAGCTTCTCGTCGAAGAGATCCTCAACAGCAGTCGCGGCACCCACCGTACCGTGCTGGATCTCACGGTCAACTCGGTATGGGTGGTTCGCCTTATGGGTCGGATGAACCCCACCATCCTCGTGCCCGTAGCCCCGGACATGAACTCGGTTATCAGCCTTCAGGCCGTCGAGAGGTTCTTCCACGGTGTCATCGACGGGGATGGCCGGCCCATTCAGCCCTACTATCTGCTGAACCAGTTTGACGCCTCGCTTCCGCTGCATCTCGACGTTCGCGAGGTCCTGCGGCGTCAGCTTGGCGATCGGCTTCTCCCCTTCGTCATTCGCCGCGCACCGGCGGTCAGTGAGGCTTTGGCCGAAGGCATGACCGTGGTGGACTATGCCCCGGAGTCGCCCATATCCGAGGATTATCTGAACGTCGCAACCTGGCTCCGCACCATTGCCGCGCCGGCTACCGCAGGCTACCGGAACGTGCGCTGGAGCGAGCGGTAACCAGAGCGGCTCCATTCCGGGAGCTCCGGGTAACTTCAAGCCGATTTGTCTTGATCTGCATCTTGCTGCGCCGTATAACTTGGGCACGCACATAACCTGGGCTTCTAGGATCGGCGGGTGCGCGCTGACCCGAAGGAAAGTAGTGCGCACGAGGCTTCATGATTGGTTGCATTGTTCTATTGCGAAGGATACACAGGCTTCTCTTCGTCTCTGCCGTTCTTCTACACGCTGTAGTACCCGCATTCGCGAAGCAAGATAGCGTCCCCGAGTGGGTTCGCACCGCCGCCGCGCAAAAACTCCCGTCCTACTCGCCGGAGACCAGCGCCGTCATCCTCTTCGAAGACACAACCTACTCCGTTGCCTTCGACGGCACTGCTACGGAGCACTACCGCTCGGTCGTGAAGATCCTGCGCCCCCAGGGCAGGGAAGATGCGGTTGTCGCCGTCCCCTTCGACAAGGACACCAAAATCCTCTCGCTCCATGTCTGGAGCATCGGCCCGGACGGGCACGAGTACGCCCTGAAGGACAACGAGATCGTCGAGTATGGCTACCCCGGCCAGGGCAGTCTCTTCGTGGATGACAAGATCAAGGTTGCCAAGGCTCCAGGACGCGATCCCGGTGGCATCGTCGCCTACGAGTACGAGCAGCGCATCCGCCCCTATCTGACCGAGAAGACCTGGTTCTTCCAGAGCGACCTTCCCAGACTCAGCCAATCTTTCACGCTGGAGCTTCCACCCGGCTACACCTACGGCACCGTCTGGGCTCATCACGAGCAGGAGAAGGCAGTCGACCTCGAACGTCAGCGCTGGCGGTGGGAGATGAAGGACACTCCCGCCATCGAGCTCGATCACGTTCTCATGCATCCGGCCCGTATGGCCCTCTCCGGTCGCATGACCGTGCACTACGGCGCTCCGGGGGCTGCCTCGGCGACACAAGGCACCTGGCAGAGCATCGGCGAGTGGTACCAGACGCTGGCAAAGGACCGCCTCGTGGCCACGCCGGAGATCGCCGCCAAGGCAAAAGAGTTGGCCGATGGCAAGGCCGACTTCTACGACAAGACGGAGGCTATTGCGGAGTTCGTGCAACAGCAGGTTCGCTACTTCGTCATCGAGATGGGCATCGGCGGGTATCAGCCTCACTTCGCCGGCGACATCTTCCATAACCGCTATGGCGATTGCAAGGACAAGGCGACGCTGCTCTCCGCTATGCTCTCGACCGTCGGCGTCCACTCGGCGCTCGTTATGGTGGACCACCGTCGCGGAGTCGTGGACCCGGACGCGCCCTCGATCGTCGGCGACCACATGATCGCAGCCATCGAGATCCCCAAAGGCTATAGCTCGCCGAAGCTGCGCAGTGTCGTTACTGCGAAGACAGGGAAGCAGTACCTCATCTTCGATCCCACCTGGGAGAAGACCGCCTTCGGTCAACTGGAGCACAACCTCCAGGGCGGCTATGGCGTTCTCATGGAAGGGAGCGACAGTCAGGTCGTTAAATTCCCCCTCCTCGCTCCCGATCTCAATACCATTCGCCGCACCGCCAGCTTTCATCTGCAGCCCGATGGCTCGGTAAAGGGCACGGTCACCGAGAAGCGCTTTGGCGATCTCTCAGAGAGTCACCGCAGTCTGTACACCGGAGGCGACGCGAAGCAGCAGAGCGACTATCTCGACCACGTCCTCGAGCAGGACTTCGTCACATTCAAGGTCTCCGACGTCAAAGTGGAGAACGCCCAGGCGCTCAACAAAGATCTCACGATGAGCTATTCGTTGGACGCCGATCGCTTCGGCAAGACCATGGGGCCGTTGCTGATGATTCGCCCCCGCCTCCTCGGCAGCGAAGGTCTGCAAACGGAGCACAAGATCCGCAGCGTTCCCATCGACCTAAGGGAGACCATGCAGGCGAAGGACGACTACGACATCGAGCTGCCTCCCGGCTATGCCGTCGATGAGATCCCCGAGCCCGTCAAACTCGACCTGGGCTTCGCCGCCTACGAGAGTTCGAGCCACGTCAAGGACAACGTCCTGCACTACACCCGCACCTATACGGTCCGCGAGGTCACACTGCCCGCAGAGAGATACGGCGACGTCCAGAAGCTGGCCGGTGTGATCGCAGCAGACGAGCAGAACCACGCAGTTCTCAAGAAGCAGTAACCCTAAGACTTCAGCAGATCAATAAGAACGGAAGAAGGAACAACACAATGAACCGGACGATTGGCCATCGGCTCCTCTGCGCCTCGCTCTTTGCCTCACTCTTCAGCCTTGCCGCACCACAAGCCCATGCGGACCAGTGGACAGCGCCTACACCCGAAGAGCTCTCCATGACCTCGGAGCCCAAGGTCCCCGGCGCTGCCGCCGTCTATCTCTATCGCGAGGAGACGACAGAAGACAAACTGCACATGTTCAGCGTCTATGTCCGTCTCAAGGTGCTCACCGAGAAGGGCAAGGAGTACGGCAACGTCGAGCTGGAATATGCCTCCGGGAGCGGTGGCGGCGGCTACACCGTCAACGACATCTCCGGCAGAACCATCCACCCCGATGGCACCATCGTTCCATTCGCGGGCAAGCCGTACGAGAAGCTGATCGAGAAGACACAGAACAACAAATATATGGCCAAGGTCTTCAGCATGCCCGATGTCTCGGTCGGCAGCATTATCGAATACCGCTACAAGCTCCGCTACGACGATCAATACTTCATATCCCCGCGATGGTACATTCAATCCGACCTCTACACCCGCAAAGCGCACTACATGTGGAAGCCCACCGAAAAGCAGCTGATAAGCAACGACGACAGGGGTCAACTCACCAACAGCATCGCCTGGTTTCCCATCCTTCCTGCCGGAACCGAGCTGAAGAACACCCGCCTGCCCGGTACTGGAAACGAAGGCCAACTGGTCTTCGAGCTCGACGTACACGACGTCGAGCCTGCTCCCGACGAGGAGTACATGCCGCCTCTTCGCAGCCTCACCTATCGCGTTCTCTTCTACTACTCGGCCTATCGCACCGCCGGCGAATACTGGAAGAGTGAGGGCAAGCACTGGGCGAAGCTGAGCGACAAGTTCATCGGCTCCGGCAGCAAAGTTCACTCCGCCGTCCAACAAGTCACCACCCCGACGGACACCCAGGATCAGAAGCTCCGCAAGATATACGCCGCTGTGATGCAGCTCGAGAATACGGACTTCACCCGTGAGCACACCAGCTCCGAGGAGAAGGCACAGGGCCTCAAAGAGGTCCATACTGCCGACGACATCTGGGAGCACAAGCGCGGCAGCGGCGACCAGTTGGCGGAGCTCTTCGTCTCAATGGCCCGTGCCGCCGGCATGAAAGCCTACTTAGCCCTTGTCCCCGACCGTAGCCGACATCTCTTCCTCTCCAGCTATCTCAGCTTTCAGCAGCTCGACGACTACATCGCCGTCGTCAACGTCGATGGCAAGGAGCGCTACTTCGATCCTGGGTCCCGCTACTGCGCCTACGGGCATCTTGCCTGGCGGCACACCGCGACCCAGGGCATCCGCCAGACTGAGGATGGTTCCACCATCTTCGACTCTCCGGGCGAGCCATACACCGCCTCACGCTCCCAGAGGGTCGCGGACCTCAAGATGGATGAGCATGGACTGGTCTCGGGCGTCGTAAAAATGACCTTCATAGGATCGCCTGCTCTTAGTTGGCGGCAGCGCTCACTCACCGGCGACGCCACCAGCCTGGAGCGGGAGCTACGCGTCAGCGTAGAAGATCTCCTTCCTCAGGGAATGGAGGTCAAGGTGACCTCCATCGACAAACTCGCGGACTATGAGTCGCCCCTGACCGTCAATTTTGCCGTCAAGGGAGCCATCGGCGCCTCTACAGGCAAACGCCTCCTCTTCACCGGAGACCTCTTCGAGACCAACTCCAAAGCCACCTTTCCCCACGAGAAGCGCGAGACACCTATCTCCTTTCACTATCCCTACTACGATCAGGATGCTGTCCGCGTGAGCTTCCCTGCGAGCCTCGCTGTGGAATCTCACCCCACCAACATGCATCAGCAGTTTCAGGCCTTCGCCTTGTACGACCTATCCACCGAGTCCACCCCAACCAGCATCACCGTTCGGCGCAACTACACCTTGGGGAGATCCTCTACATGCCCAAGGAGTACGCCGAGCTCCGCGCCTTCTACGGCAAGTTCGAGACCAAGGACCAGGAGAGCGTCGTCCTCACCGTTGCTCCCGCAACTCCCGCCAAATCGGCGACCTCAACGAACTGATGCAACCGCCGTCTGCTCCGCACCCTGGGGCAGACGGCAGACCTTTACCGCCTCATTCGCATAGTCACAGGCGAACTCCGTGGCGGCGCTGCGTTCCAGCACCACCCAGTCGACGCCGAGCGGCTTCAGCGCGGCGATTCTCTGCGCATCCGTCTCCGTGCTGAGCCCTGTCTGTGCGGTCTGCCCGGCGATCCAGGCATCGGTCAATGCAGGTGTGATGGAGGCCTCGCCACCGTCCTTCGAGTAGTCCGGCAGCGCGCTCCGCTCCGCGACTGCCCTGAAGCACTGCGCGTCCTCACCCGGCTTCGTGATGTAGTCCGCATCGAGCGCCAGCAGCGCATCCTTGGGAGTGTTCTGTCTTATCCAGAGAAACGCCCGCACCCAAGCATTCTTCGGTGTGCTCCATCGCAACTCCGTCGGCAGCTCAATGTGTGCCGAGGCTGGGAACGTCTCCCTCTCTGCGAACAGCATCACTGCTGCCAGCGCGGCGAACGCCGTCACCCAACGTATCGCGCGTCGCTGCAAGACTCGCTCTGCAAACGCTGCGCCCACAGCCAGGATCATCACGATGTATATCGTCTGAAAGACGCGTAATGGCTGCAGCCGTGCCACCAGGTGCGTCGTCACTCCGATCCGCGCAAACAGCGTCGCCACGATCATTGCCGCCGATCCAGCCACCACGGCCATTCTTGCCAGCGCAATCCGGGCGGAATCACCCTCTCTCCGTCGTGTCATAGCGACATAACTCAGGATTACAAGCGGAGCCACCAACCCAATCAACTCATACCAGTGCCATTGGCTGGGGAACCAGTATCGCCGTGTCAACGCCACACGCAGGTACGCTCCATCCTCCGGTAGCGCCAGGGTTTGGAGCGCAGTTGCCGTAGCCACTCCGACGACGCACAATCCAACCACCGCACCCGCTCGCGAACTCCGGCTTGAAAACAGCATGCAACCAAGCGTCAGCACGCAACCGAGAGCGTAGGCCGCCATCAGAGGATGCATCACCGCCGCGATTGCCAAAGCTCCGCAGCATAGGGCCAGCCCCCACCATCGCTTGCCGCTTACTCCTTCGCAGGGGAGCAGAAAGCCCAATGCGCCTACCAGGGCAAGGAGCGCGCAGGGCGTCGAGATGCTTCGCGCCGTCACGTAGGGGTCCATCAGCATCAGGGAAGTTCCGGCAATGGGCAGAGCCAGCCAGGCGGCCAGCAGGGCTACGGCTCCTATCCTGAGCTCGCGCCTCTCGTAGCATCGTTCCGCCAGCATCCACGCAGCAAACAGCGTCGCCCAGAAACTTGCGATATGCAGCAGCAGGAGCACCATCTCAACGCTAAGGCCCGAAGCGCGAACCAGCCCGGCAACCATCGGGGCAAAGAGGGAAAAGCGCAGGTGCTCCACGACGAACTCGGTTCCGTGCGGATACATCGCCGGATCGAGAATGCGTTTGATCCCGGCCATGTAGAGGCCGCCATCCTCGGCATAAGGATGGTATCCGTGCACCGCCAGCGCCAGAACTGTCAGGACCGTCACTAGGCCGGCGGCGAATCTCCGCTCCGGCCCGCCCAGGCCGCGCTGTACCGCCGCTATAGATTTAGGGTGTGTTACTAAGGTTGTGGTCAAATTGCCTGTCGCTCCGCCCCCGCACTGCGACGGGACCTGGGTGTGTAATACAACGCCTGCCTATAGGTAGACTGCTTTCCGGTAAAAACAGTTTCCCGGTAACTTTCCTCAGCCGTTAGACACGATGTACAACAAGAAGTCGCGTCCTGGAGTTTGTGCCGCGCGACGATACAATGGAAGCAGTTATGCATCTTTCAGCCTTTCGTATCGTCGCCGCCTTCCGGATAGCTCTCACCACCCCGAACGCGGTGCCTGCATGACTTCAACCCGCAGCCGCAATCTCCTCAAGACCCTCCCCGGCTTGCTCATCAGTGCCTTCTTCCTCTGGTACACCTTCAAGGGCATCTCCTTCGCGCAGATACGTGCCCTTCGTTTTGCGCACCCGTCCTGGATATTCGGCGTCCTCGGCTTCACGTTAGCCAGCTATACCCTGCGCTGCGTTCGCTGGACCCGCATGATGCGTCCCACGGGAGCGAGTTTTCCCGTCTGCGCCCGCGTTCTGATGACCTCGCTGGCGGCCAACAACATCCTCCCCCTGCGCATCGGCGACATCATGCGCGTCTTCACCTATGCGGGAGACCTCGGAGCCTCCCCCTCCGCGATCCTCAGCACGGTCATCCTCGAAAAGCTCCTCGACATCTTCACCCTTGTCCTCCTCTTCGTCGTCTTCATGGGATCGGGAGTCGCTCCTCACTATCGTCTGGTTGCGGAGTTGACGCTCGCCATCTCTGCGATTGGGCTTCTCGTCATCCTTCTCGGCGCCCGCATCCTCGAAGCCCCCATCCGCAGGCTCTTCGCCCGGCTCCCGCAGAACCACAAGCTCGCTAAGATCGAACACTGGTTTGTACTTGCGCTGGACTGCATCCGCCAGATCGGTATCTCCGGCTCGCTCCTGCTTCTCTTGCAGTCTGCCGTCATCTGGGCATGCGAGGGCATGATCTTCGTCTCAGCGGCTCATCTCATCGGCCTCGTCACCGACCGCATCGGCCCCTGGCAGGCAGTCTCCGCCGCCAACCTCTCCTACCTCATTCCCAGCTCCCCCGGGGCCATCGGCACCTTCGAGCTTGCCGTCCGTACCTCGCTCCTCAGCCACGGAGCTGTCGCCTCGCAAGCAGCCATCTACGGCCTCGCCCTTCACGCCTGGCTCCTCATCTCCGTTACCGGAGCAGGCGGTCTCATCTTTCTCATTCACCGCTTCCGCATTCACAACACCAGACCGCTACTCAAGGAGATCGAAACCCTCCCCGCCGAGCTTCCTTAGCCTCTCGCTCAGACCCGCCTCGCGTAAACTAACTCAACTAAGCCCTACAACACTTCCTCCAGCGGTGAACCCGAAGCATGTATCGCACAATTCAGCAGTCCCTGTTGGCCCGCATTCAGGCCATCCTCCTCGCCAAATACGATGTCACCCTTGCGCAGTTGGCCGTCGAGCAGCCGCCCAGCATCGCCCTCGGCGAACTCGCCCTGCCCGTCGCCTTCGAGTTGGCCAAGCGCCTCCGCAAAGCCCCCCGCGCCATCGCGACTGAGCTGGCCGCTGAACTCACCGCCGCTCTCCCCGATCTGGAGGGGATTGCCAGCGTGGAAGTAGCCGGCGCAGGCTATCTCAATATCCGTCTGGACCGCGCCGCCGCCGTCCGCCGCATCGCCGCCGACCAGCACGCCGACATCGGCGGCCCCGGCTTCCGCCTCGTCGAGCACACCAGCATCAACCCCAACAAGGCCGCTCACATCGGCCATCTCCGCAACGCCATCCTCGGCGACACCTTCCAACGCCTCCTCCGCCCCGATGCCTACAAGAGCGGCTACGAGGTCGGCGTCCAGAACTACATCGACAACACCGGAGTCCAGGTAGCCGACGTCGTCGTCGGCCTAGCCCACCTCGAAGGCAAGAACCTTGCAAGCACCCGAGAACTCCTCGCCGATCTCGCTGCGACGAACCAGCGCATCGACTTCTACTGCTGGGATCTCTACGCCCGCGTCTCCCAGTGGTACACCGCCGACCCCACTCAGGCAGCCGCGCGGAAACAGATCCGCCTGGACACCCTCCACGCGCTCGAGACCGGAGGCAACGAAACCGCCGCCATCGCCGATCTCATCTCCACCGCCGTCCTCCGCCGCCATCTCGAGACGATGGAGCGCCTCAGCATCGAGTACGACTTCCTTCCCCGCGAGAGTGAGATCCTCTCCCTGCACTTCTGGGACGCAGCGCGCACCCTGATGATGGAAAAGGGCGTCCTCTATCTCGAGACCTCCGGCAAGAACAAGGGCTGCTACGTCATGCGCCGCGCCGGAGCCGAGGCTCAGGAAGAGGGAAGCGACATCCCCGACGAGGACGCAAAGGTCATCGTTCGCTCCAACGGCACCGTCACCTACGTCGGCAAGGACATCGCCTATCACCTCTGGAAGTTCGGCCTCCTTCCGGGAAAAGACTTCGGCTACGCGAAGTTCCACGAGTACCCCACGCACACCTGCTGGATCTCCACCGTCGACGGCGAGACCCCGCACCCCATCTTCGGCAAGGCCGACGCCATCTACAACGTCATCGACTCTCGCCAGAACGACCCACAGACCCAGGTCGTACAGGCCCTGCGCGGCATGGGCTTCACCGAGGCCGCCGACCGTTACACCCACTTCAGCTACGAGATGGTCGCCCTCACCCCACGCTGCGCCATCGAGCTCGGCTACACCATTAGCGAAGAGGACAGCAAGAAGGCATACATCGAGGTCAGCGGGCGCAAGGGCTTCGGCGTCAAGGCTGACGACCTGCTCGATCGGCTCATCGCCGCCGCCAAAGCCGAGGTAGATACCCGTCATCCCGACCTCGAAGAGGCCGAGCGCCTCACTATCGCTACCCAGATCGGCGTCGGCGCGCTCCGCTACTTCATGCTCCGCTTCACCCGCAACACCGTCATCGCCTTCGACTTCAAGGACGCGCTCAGTTTCGAGGGCGAGACCGGCCCCTACGTGCAATACGCCATCGTCCGCGCCGCGAACATCTTCCGTAAGGCCGGCACGACTGCGGAGGCCTCGACAGCCGCTATCGCAGCTCTCGACCTCGGCAACATCTTCGACAGCGAAGAGGGAAGCAGCTTATGGGAGACATGGCTTCTCACCTCGAAGCTCACGCTGATGATCGACCAGTGCATCGCTACCGCGGAGCCTGCCTACCTGGCCAAGTACGCCTTCCAGCTCGCCCAGCAGTTCAACAACTTCTACCATCGGCACCATGTCCTCCACGAGATCGATCCTACCCGCAAGGCGCTCCTGCTCGCTACGGCCGCCGTAGCTCAGCGCGAGATGACCCGCGCCCTCGGCTACCTCGGCATCGAGGCTCCGGAGAGGATGTAACCCGCGTATTTCGGCGCCTCTACACGTTGGTCCAGGGATAATTCTCTGTCTGTAAACTATCGGTTCTATCCGCTTTCCACAGGGCAACAAAAGGCCGGAGCCACGAATCTCACGTAGCTAACTTCGGATCCTGTATCCGTCGTGGAGGAGTGAATATGGCCATTTTCAACAACGAGTTTCAAGACAAGCTAAAGGGAAAGCGAGTAGCCATTTTGGCCACTGAGGGTGTCGAAGAGGTAGAGCTGACGAAGCCGAAGAAAGCCCTCGAGGACGCCGGAGCAAAGGTGGATATTATCGCTCCTGCATCGGGCATCAAGTCCCAGCACATCAAGGCGTGGGACGTGACCGATTGGGGTAGCACAATAAAAGTTGACGTCGAACTATCCTCCGCATCTAGCGCTAAATATGATGCTTTGCATCTTCCCGGTGGAGTTATAAACCCAGACCGCCTAAGAATCGATCCAGAGGCCGTGGAGTTCGTAAAGAGCTTCATCAAAGAAGGCAAGCCGGTAGCTTCTATCTGTCATGGCCCGTGGACTCTCATCGAGGCTGATGCAGTCCGTGGAAGGACGATAACCTCCTGGCCATCACTTAAAACCGATCTTCGCAACGCGGGAGCGCAGTGGGTCGATCGCGAGGTTGTGGAGGATAAGAACCTCGTCACCAGTCGCAAACCCGATGACATCCCAGCCTTCAACAAAGCAATGATCGAACTCTTCAGCCACTCGGTTGCACACCACGCGGCGGCCTGAGTTGTACGTAAATCCAATAAGAAGAGGCTCCCGTGCGGGGAGCCTCTTCTTTGCTCTTCGATAAAGGTTTAGCTGTCGTAGCTCCTCACCCACTCC
The DNA here is from genome assembly GCA_025462645.1 of Edaphobacter sp. Taxonomy (GTDB): domain Bacteria; phylum Acidobacteriota; class Terriglobia; order Terriglobales; family Acidobacteriaceae; genus Edaphobacter. The sequence continues at coordinate 78,712 of JAOAPB010000033.1, forward strand.
ACGATCGACCGCACCGCCACTCCCGTAGGCCCATAGGCAAGCCACGGCTTGTTCTCATCGTTCCATGCGCATCCGGCGATATCCAGATGTATCCATGGCGTGTCGCCCGCGAACTCCTTCAGGAACATCGCTGCCGAGATCGCCCCACCCCAGCGGGTCTTCCCTGTGTTCATGATGTCGGCGATCTGGCTCTTGATCTGGTCCTTGTAGTCGTCGGTGCAGGGCAGCCGCCAGAACCTCTCGCCTGAAGACTTGATCGCCTGCTGGAACTTGTCCCAGGTCGCCTCGTCGTTCGAGAACAATCCAACGTTCAATATGCCCAACGCCACCACACAAGCTCCAGTCAACGTCGCCGCATCGATTAAATGCGTACAGCCCAGCGTCTTCGCATAGTGCAGCCCATCGGCCAGGACCAGCCGCCCCTCGGCATCCGTATTGATGATCTCGATTGTCTTGCCCGACATCGCCGTCACCACATCGCCCGGCTTGAATGCCTTGCCATCCGGCATGTTCTCCGCCGAGCACACGACTCCGATGACCTTCACCTTCGGCTTCAACTCCGCGATCGCCCGCATTGCCCCGATCATTGCACCCGCGCCCGCCATGTCGTACTTCATCTTCTCCATCCCATCGGCCGACTTGATCGAGATTCCACCGGTATCGAAGGTGATGCCCTTACCCACCAGTCCCAGCACAGGAGCATCCGCAGCTAATGCCTGCCCCTTCGCAAGCTTGGGCTCATACGTCATCACGATCAGCGCCGGTGGCTCGCCCGAGCCCTGTGCCACCGCCGAGAATGCTCCCATCTTCAGCTCCTGCAGCTTCGCGGTCGAATAGACCTCGCACTTCAACCCCATCTCCGAGCACATGGCCGCCGCACGTTCGCCCAGAACCGTCGGCGTCAGCACATTGCCCGGCTCGTTCACCAGCGAACGGGTGAAGTTTTGCGCTGCGGCAACGATCAGCCCCTCGTCGAACCCCGTGTGGATCTCCGCCATAGTCGACTTCTCCGACTCCTTGGCAATCACGGTTAGTGTCTGTAGTGATCGGTCCTTGCGGTCGCTCCGATAGGTGTCGTAGTCGAGATTCGCCAACTCCGCACCCTCGACCAGCGCCCGGGCCGTCAAGGTGCATGGCAACTCCTCAAGATGCTCATCGGAGAGCGCATGGTCTTCGGGAAATGCAATTGCCATATCTCGCACCTCACGAGGTTTGGCCGCTCGCACTGCCGTCCCCGCACCCTTGCGTACCTCATCCGCGCAGAGTCCGCTGGCCTTGCCCAGACCCACGATCAAAAGCCGCTCCGCCTTCAGCCCGTTCGGAGCATGGAGCAGCAGTGACTCGCCTACCGTAGCCTTGAACTCACCCGACTCCAGCACCTTCGCCGCTGCATCTGTCACCGCGTCCGAGGTCGTCAACAACGCCAGCAAGGGTTCCGCATCTTTCCCCGTGGCGATATCCACTGCAAATACAGCAAGCATCGGCGTGGCAAACACAGCCGCATCCTGAAAGAGAAGCTTAGTATCCATAGGCTTCTATCGTAGCGCGACTCTGCCTGTCGCCCTCATCAAAAAACCACAACTTGAACAAAGTATTCAGCACTGGCCTTTTCTCATAGGCGCCCTCTGTGAAATAGAGATTGATTATGGTGCTCTCTAGCGCCGCTGACTCCGAGCCACCGCCGCCTTGGCTTCCTTGTCTGCTTCGCGTTTGCGTTCCGTCTCGCGCTTGTCCCAGTCCTGCTTGCCTTTGGCCAGCGCCAGCTCGCACTTCACTCGTCCATTGCGGAAGTAGAGTCGAGTCGGGATCAGCGTAAAACCCTTCTGCCTGGTCATATTCTCGAGCCTCCGCACCTCGGTCTTGTGCAGCAGAAGCTTCCGTGTGCGCAGAGAGTCATGGTTCATCGCATTGCCATGAGAGAACGGTCCGATATGGGCATTCAGCAGAAAGCACTCTCCATCCTTGAGTAACCCATAGGCATCCTTCAAGTTGGCCTTGCCTTCGCGAATTGACTTGACCTCAGTCCCTCGCAGGGCAACGCCCGCCTCGAACTTGTCGGTGAGGAAGTAGTTGAAGCTCGCCGATCGATTGAACGCCGCATCCCGCAGCCCCGACGCCACCGGATCCCGGTCCTTCTCCTTCACAACAGCCTTGGGCTGATGGGAGACTGTCGGATTGGAGAGCGAACGAGGCATGCAATCTCTTACTTTAACATGCCTGAAACCATCGCCTCACCCATGGCGTTCCAGTGCGTCTAACCCTCAGTTTTCTCACCACAGACGATCAACATAAGTCACGATGTGACACAGCCGCGAGCCGCCCAGCAAAGCACCCGCGAAGGCCCATAAGAAGTACCCTATTTTGCGAGGTATCTTTGCAGCGAATGGTATACTCACCCGAGCGCAACAGCCTGGCAGGCACCGCCCCAACAGGCAGCGTCCTCCCCATCTGCAACACTGGGGCAGGCGTGTACTCCGGCAAACGCCACACTCTTCACGCTGTAAAGGACGCAAACGGAAGCAGCATGGGTCGCGGGAACAATCTAATCAGCACATCATCGACATGCGCCATCCGGGCGCTCGCGCTCCTCCTCTTCGTCTGCTGCCTCGCAGGCGCGACCTCGGTTGCCGCACACGCGCAGTCAGCCAACACCTGGAACAAACGTGGACAGGACGCTGAGACCCGTCAGGACTATGACGCCGCCTACGAGGCCTACCGCCAGGCGATCCTGAAAAACCCGAAAGACCTTCGCTTCAAGGCTCACTACGAACGCATGAAGTTCCAGGCCGCCGTCGGCCACCTCGATCGCGGCCGAGTCCTCAAGCAGAGCGGCGATCTCACCGGCGCTCTGAACGAGTTCACCCGTGCCCTTCAGATCGACCCATCCAACCAGGCGGCCCAGCAGGAGATCGACATCCTCTGGGGCCAACAGCCGCCTGGCGCGGCCGGCTCCACTCCACCGCCTCTGCCGCCATCCGGGCGGGACGACACCCTCAAGAACATCGGCTCCATCTCCGGCCCCGTCGAACTTAAACCCGTCTCCAACGACCCCATCACGCTCCACATGGTCGAAGATGTCAAGAACATCTATCAGGCGATTGGCAAGGCAGCCGGACTCAACGTCCTCTTCGATCCTGACTACACCTCCAAGCGCATCCCTGTCGACCTCACCAATGTCACCCTCTTCGACGCCCTTCACATCGTCGGTACCATCTCGGGGACCTTCTATAAGCCTGTAACATCCAACACCATCTTCGTCGCCCAGAACACCCGCACCAAGCGCACCGATCTCGACTCGCAGGCCGTTCAGACCTTCTATCTCACCAACGCCAGCCAGCAGGCCGACGCCAACGAGATCCAGACCGCCCTTCGCAGCCTCCTCGACCCCAGCATCAAGATCAATCTCGTCCCCAGCCAGAACGCCATCGTCATGCGAGCCTCGCCGGACCAGCTTCTCCTCGCGCAGAAGCTCCTCAACGATCTCGATCGCGCCAAGCCCGAGGTGGTTGTCGATGTCGCCATCCTCGAGGTCAACCGCGACAAAGTGCGCAATATCGGCATCACCCTGCCACAGTCCGTTACCCTCACACCTCAGGCGTCGCCGACCACTACGACCACCGGCTCCACCTCTACCACCGGTACCACGACCACCCCCTCTAACTTCACGCTCAACACCCTCGCCAACCTCAACGCACAGAACTTCGCGGTTAGCATCACCGGGGGCACCCTCAACGCGCTGCTCACCGACAACGACACGCGCATCCTCCAGAATCCCCGCATCCGCGCTACCGACGGACAGCGCGCGGACCTCAAGATCGGCTCGAGGATTCCCGTAGCCACCGGCTCCTATAACGCCGGAGTCTCTACCGGCGTAGGCAGCATCGGAGTCCAGACGCAGTTCCAGTATCTCGATGTCGGTGTCGAGATCGACATGACGCCCACCGTCCACTTCGACCGGCAGGTCACCCTCAAGCTCAAGATGGTGGTCTCGTCTCATAGCGGAGATGCGACCATCAGCGGTGTCGTCGAGCCCATCATCTCGCAGCGTACCGTCGAGCAGGTCATCCAGCTTAAGGATGGGGAACCCAGCATCCTCGCCGGAATCCTCACCAAGCAGGACATCAAAGGCATCAGCGGAACCCCTGGCCTCGGCGAGCTCCCCTTGCTCAAATACTTCTTCTCCTCCCAGTCCAAGGAGACCCAGCAGAACGAGATCGTCTTCCTGCTCATCCCTCACATCGTGCGTGAGTCTGTCCTCTCTCGCCTGAACACCCGCGCCATCGACACCGGCACCGGTCAGTCGGTCGAGCTCCACCGCGATACCGCGCAGCAGACCGATCTCGACAACTCCAGTCTCATTCACGCTGCTCCTCGCCCCACCGGCCCTGCCACCACGGCAGCCAATGCGGCGAACGCAATGGTGCAGCAGCTCAAGCAGCAGGCTCTGCCGCCCACCCAGCCCGATCCTGGTGTATTGCCCAGCGAGCCTGCCGTGCTCGGTCCAACTCAGGCACAGCCGCAAGCCGCTCCCGCCGGACCTCCGGTCAGCCTCACGGTTGTTCCAGCAAATGCCAATCAGACAGTCGGCAGTACCTTCCAGGTTGCTGTCATGCTCAATAACGCGCGCGACGTCTACTCCGTGCCGCTCCAGCTCCAGTTCAATCCGGCCGTCCTCCAACTCGTCAACGTCGACGCCGGGGATCTGCTCAGCCGCGACGGTCAGGCAGTCGCCATCGTCCACCGTGACGAAGGAAACGGCCTCGTCACCATCTCCACCTCCCGCCCACCCAACGTTGCCGGGGTCAATGGGCAGGGAAGCGTGGCCACTCTCACCTTCAAGGCCACTGCTGCCGGCGACTCCAATCTGGCCCTCGTCAAGGTTGGCGCTCGCAATAGTGTCCAGGCCAATCTTCCGGCCGTCGGTTCGCAGGCCGTGGTGCATGTGAAGTGATCGCTCGAAACAAGCCGGATATCCTATCCTTTGCGGCTCCGTCCCAAAGGATAGCCTCCACCAGCCCCCAGGCGGGCCTCACCCTCATCGAACTCATCATCACCGTAGCTATTGTCTCCCTGCTCGCCACCGCCGCCATTCCCATCGCCCGCTTCCAGGTCAAGCGCATCAAGGAGCGTGAGCTCCGCCGCGATCTATGGGAGATGCGCGATGCCATCGACCACTATAAGGATGCCGCGGAAAGAGGTGGAATAATGACCAAGGCCGATAGTTACAACTATCCCCCCGACCTGGAGACCCTCGTCAACGGAGTCGATATCCAGGGCAAGAAGGTCAAGTTCCTTCGTCGCATCCCCGTCGATCCCATGACCGGAACCACCGATTGGGGACTCCGCTCCAACCAGGACGACCCCGGCTCCGACTCCTTCGGTGGCCAGAACGTCTTCGACGTCCACACCAAGAGTCAGGGCACCGCCCTTGACGGGACAAAATACTCCACATGGTAGCCATGCCTGAATCCCGTATCGCACGATCTGCAGAGAGAGGTTTCACCCTCCTCGAGCTCATGATCGTCATGGTCGTCATAGGCCTGCTCGCCGCCATCGCCATCCCCTCCTACACCAATAACATCCGCAACGCCAAAGAAGCTGTCTTACGCGAAGACCTGCACACCATGCGCACCGCCATCGACTCATACACCGTCGACAAGCAGAAGGGCCCCCAAAGCCTCGACGATCTCGTCCAGGCCGGCTATCTCAAGGTAATGCCCCAGGACCCCTTCACCCACCGCACCGACACATGGATTCCCGTCGAGGGCGACACCATGATCACCACCGACCAGACTCAGCCGGGCATCACCGACGTCCACTCCGGGGCCCAGCAGACCTCCTCCGAAGGCACCGCATATTCAACATGGTAAGACCAGGGAACCCCAGAGATCGCATGATCTTAGATGCCTGTTGTTAGGGCTCACAAAAAGAGCGCATACTAGTCCAATAAAGTATCGAGCTGCATCCAGACAACAGGAAGCGGCCCACCAGGAGAAATCCCATGCGTCCCGTCACGCACCTCGGTCTAGCCGCCCTCATTGCTATCTCGACCTTCTCCTACGCTCAGGCTCCTGCGAACGTCCCGGTCGAAACCCCTCTGCCGAAGACCCCCGACACCAGCAAGCAGCCCACCCCGGAAGAGAACAAGGCCGCCGCCGCTACCGCCAAGGCGAAGACTGACTCGCTCCCCTCTCCCGGCGAGGCCCTCGACCCTCACATCAAGTCCGGCAGCGAAGACGACGTCAACGCCGTCGGCAACCGTAATATCGGCGGCCGAGGCATGGGCAACTGGTACTCCACCGACTGGGAGATCCGCAACGGCAAGGCCTACTCCATGGAGATCGAGAAGTCCGCCCACATGGTCACCGATCCCGTCGTCGTCGAGTACGTCAACCGCATCGGCCAGAACATCGTCAAGAACTCCGACTGCAAGGTGCCCTTCACCATCAAGGTCATCGACTCCGACGAAATTAACGCCATGGCCCTTCCGGGAGGCTTCTTCTACGTCAACTCCGGCCTTATCCTGGCCGCCGACGAGGAGGCCGAGCTAGCCGGAGTCATGGCCCACGAGACCGCCCACGTCTGCGCCCACCATGCCGCCCGTCAGCAGACCAAGATGAACTACGCCCAGATCGGCTCCATCCCGCTGATCATCTTTACCCAGGGCACCTGGACTGGCTACGGCATCTACGAGGCCAGCCAGCTCGCGATCCCGATCACCTTCCTCAAGTTCTCGCGCATCGACGAGGGCCAGGCCGACTGGCTCGGCCTCCAGTACATGTACAAGGCCGGCTACGACCCGCAGGCCTTCATCCAGTTCTTTGAGAAGATCGACGCTCTCGAGAAGCACAAGCCCGGCACCCTCTCCAAGGTCTTCTCCGATCACCCCCAGACTCCCGATCGCATCGCCCGCTCCGAGGACGAGATCGCGACCATCATGCCTGCAAAGCCTGACTACGTCGTCACGACCTCCGAGTTCGACGACGTAAAAACCCGCCTCGCACGCATCGAGAACAAGCGCAAGCTCAACGACAAGGGCAAGGACAACAAGCCCACTCTCCGCCGCGCAGGCAGCGGCAACAACGACCCCAACAATCCCAGCGGCAACGGCTCCAGCACCGGTGATGACCGCCCAACGCTAGGTCGCCGCAACTAGGCTGATTAGCTCGACTAGCTGCTGATTTTTATAGTTCGATTAGCTACATAGTGCAGAGGCTTGTCACCGTTGCTGGTTCTCCATACTGCTCGCTACCCGCCCCATTCTCCTCCAAAACCCCGGTAAAATACCCCTATGACCACCGAGAAGACCACGGGCTACACCGACGACCACGCCAAATCTGGCCTCGCCACCAAATTCCCAGCAATCGAGACCTGGCCGAACCAGTTCAAGGCCTACGAGATCCTAGTCGACGACCCCGAGTTCACCAGCGTCTGCCCCAAGACCGGCCTACCCGACTTCGGCCGCCTCACCATTCGCTACATGCCCCGCGAGCGCTGCATGGAGCTCAAGAGCCTCAAGGAATACCTCTTCACCTATCGCAACCTGGGCATCTTCCAGGAGAACATCGTCAACCAGGTCCTCGACGACGTAGTCAAAGCGACCGATCCCATCTGGGTCAAGGTAGTCGGCGACTTCCGCCCCCGCGGAGGCATCTCGACCATCGTTGAAGCCTTCTACCCCCGCCCCAAAGACTCCAAAGGCCCCTTGGGCTGACGGGCAACGATAAAACTTAAATCGTCGTTCTGACCATGAGCGTAGTCGAAGGGAAGAACCCGCATCTCACCCATGTCGCCACAGATACTGAATGATCCACTTGTACCGATTGCCCATCTTCGGCGCGGCCCCATCGCGCCTAAGGTGGGCAATCGCGCAAAGCGCGATCTGTTTCTCACGCGGTGACTGGCACCCTTTCCTTCTATTGACCTTCTTTCTAAATCGTGTACCCCACGCGCTTAAAAGGCATGGTGCGCACCCTCTCACCGGTAGCCGCGAAGATGGCGTTGCCCAGTGCTGCGGCCAGAGGCGGCACACAGGGTTCACCTAACCCAGCGGGGCGGAAATCCGACTGGATAAAGTGGACCTCCACCGGGGGGGCGCTGCTCATCCTCAAAAGCGGATACTCGGCGAAGTTCGTCTGTTGGATGCGGCCTTGCTCAACATTGATCTCCAATCCCATGGCGGTAGACAGTGCGTCGATAGAGCCGCCCTGAGCCTGGTTCTCGGCGCCGCTCATATTGATGATGGGGCCGATGTCGGAGACGACCGTGATCTTGTGGACAGTGACGTGTTTCTTCGCGTCAACGCTCAGTTCGACAGCCTCGGCGACATGACCACCGTAGGAGCAAGCGAAGGCGATGCCCAACCCGCGCCCGGAAGGCAGCTTCTTGCCCCAACCCGACTTCTCTGCTGCCATCTTGAGCACACCGGCAGCCCGAGTGGGATTGAAGCTGCGGCTGGGATCGGGAGCAGGCCCTGAGGTTGGAGCGAGAGGCCGGGCGAACCACTCCAGAAGGAACTCCACGTGGTCGCGCCCTGCCGCCACCGATAGTTCATGCAGGAAGCTCCCCGCCACGAACATCTGAACGTTGTCCGTAGGAGCGCGCCAGGGACCGCACGGAATCTGCAACGGCATCAGGCTGACGGCATAACGCACGTTGGGCGCCATGTCAGTGGGGAAGCTGTTGTTGCTGCGCCCACCCCCTGACACAGGACGAGTGCCATCGACAGAGAAGGAGACGAGATGGTTCTGCACGGCCGTCAGCTTGCCCGACTTATCGACCGCGCCCTTCAAGAAGTGATAACCGCCTGCGCGGAAGAAGTCGTGGGCGAAATCGTCCTCGCGCTTCCATTGCAGCTTGACCGGAGCGTTGACCTTCAAGGCGATGGCCGCGGCCTCGCACATATAGTCGTTCATAAGCCGGCGGCCAAAGCCGCCTCCGGCGCGGGTCTGGTGAACGGTCACCTTGTCTTCAGGCAACTTCAGCATATCGGCGACGGTCTTCAGGCCCCGGTCTGCCTGCTGGCTGGGCGTCCATATCTCCATGGTGCCGTCATGCCACCATGCGGTGCTGTTCTCCGGTTCCAGTTGCTGATGCGAGACCATGGCGTAATCGTAGGACGCCTCGACCACCTTGGCGGCGGAGACAAAAGCTGCATCGACATCGCCCACATTGTCGGCGGGGGCAGGCATCTTGGCCGCAATCTCCTTGGCCTTGGCCGCCGCCTGGGTCAGCGAGTCTTTGGATGCGCTGCTTTCATCCCACTCTACCTTCAGCGCGGCCTTCGCTTTAAATGCCTCCCACGTAGACTTGGTTATGATCGCAACGCCCGGCATGACCTCGAGCGGATTGCCGGTGCCATCGAGGACAAAGGCGTCAACCACGCCCGGCATCTTTTTAATTTCGTCCAGATTGGCGCTCTTCACTTTGCCGCCGACGGCAGGACACTTGACGTAGTTGGCATACAACATCCCGGGCATCTGCACATCGATGCCGAACAGAGGCTTGCCGGTGACAACCTTGTGATTGTCGACTCCGGTATAGCGCTTGCCCAGCAACTTGTACTCGGCACGTGTCTTCAGAGGCACCTTGGTCGCATCCGGCACAGGCTCGGCTGCAGCCGCTTTGGCCAAGGCACCATAGGACAGCTTGCGGCCAGAAGATTTGTGACTGACGCAGCTGGAAGCGGCGTTGCATTCACTCGCCGGCACGTTCCACTGCTTCGCCGCCGCACTCACCAGCATGGCGCGCGCGGTAGCGCCGGCCTGGCGCAACTGGTCCCATCCGCGCGGTATCGAGGTGGATCCGCCCGCACCCTGATAGCCATAAACCTTGGGATTGATCGGCGCCTGATCGACCTTGACTGTCTTCCAGTCCGCATCGAGTTCCTCAGCGATGATCAGGCCGAACGCTGTCTTGATGCCTTGGCCGATCTCCGGCCCCTTGGAAAAGAGCGTGACCGTGTTATCCGGCGCAATCCGCACGAAAGCATTCAGCGTATTGGATTCCGTCGGCTTGTGCCCATCAGCCGCCCGGGCAACGCGCGTATCGAGATTGAAGGCCAGCACCAGTCCGCCGCCGGCAAATCCAGCCAGCTTCATAAAAGATCGACGCCCCATCGTCGCAACCGGTGGCGAGATCGTCTCGACCTCCGCGATCAGGGCCTGCAGATCGGCATCATATTGCGCGAATGTATTAGCGATGGGCATTGTTGTCTCCCTTCGTCTCGGCTTGAGAGCCGGCAGCCTGATGAATCGCCGCCTTGATGCGGTTATACGTGGCGCAGCGGCATAGATTGCCTGACATCCCTGCGACGATCTGATCGTCGCTGGGCTTGGGGTGCTGCGCCAGCAGCGACGCCGCGCTCAGGATCTGTCCGCCTTGGCAATAGCCGCACTGGGCAACGTCCAGGTCGATCCAGGCCTGTTGCAGCGCGTGCAGTTTGTCGCTCTCCCCCAGTCCTTCGATCGTTGTGATGCTGCCCGTCGCCTGGGACACTGGAGTCAGGCAGGAGCGGATCGCGCGGCCGTCCATAAGCACGGTGCATGCACCACACATACCTATTCCGCAACCGTACTTCGTGCCTTTCAGGTCGAGCGTGTCGCGAAGCACCCAAAGTAGCGGCGTGTCGTCTGCGGCGTCGACCGTTTGAGGTTTCCGATTGATGTTGAGCTGGAATGGCATTTTGATTTCACCTCAAGAACATGGAGAAGTAATACGTCAAACCGAACGAAAAAGAGAATGGTCGCTGACCAATTATCACCTGTATTAGACATTTTTTCTCGAATGCCACGAATGTAACGCAAATTTTTTCTGGGACGAACGCCTTGCGCTCTTCATCGATGATGCGGTCGCCAGTCTACGACAGAACGACGATGGTGTTACGTCTCTCTTGACAAACCATAACCTAACGGTTATGGTTTGTTGCGTGAAGCCGGCCAATGCCAATCACGTCTTCCGTGCTCTTGCCGACCCGACCCGCAGGTCCATCTTCGAGGAGTTGACCCGGCAGGGCGAACAGACCGTCCACGCATTGACTCGCTATGCGGGCGTGTCCCAGCCTGCTGTCTCCAAGCACCTGACGGTGCTGAAGAGGGCAAAGCTGGTACGGCATCGCCGCGAGGGACGCGAAACTCACTATCGCGCGCAGCCTGATGCGCTGGCGCCAATGGTGGGCTGGCTGCGTCACTACGGTGCCTTCTGGAGCGACCGGTTTGACCGTCTTGAAGGACTTCTGGAAAGGATGGAACCATGAATGATCCAGTAACCATGAGCAATACAGCAGAGGGGAGCAATCCAGCAGAGAGTACTCGTACCCTTGTGATCGAGAGGGTATTCCCCCACCCGCCAGAAAAGCTGTGGCGCGCGCTCACCGAGAGCCCGATCGTCGCGCAGTGGCTGCTGAGGAATGACTTCGAACCGGTGGTCGGGCGAAAGTTCCAGTTTCGATCCGAACCCATGCCGCAGTGGGATGGTGTTATCGACTGTGAGGTGCTCGTCGTCGATCCCTTAAAACAACTCTCCTATAGCTGGGGCGCTTTAGGGCTCGACTCCGTTGTGCTGTTCACCTTGACCCCGGCGGAGGGCGGCACCCACCTTCGCATGGAGCACTCCGGCTTCCGTCCCGATCAGCAGCAAGCTTATGGTGGCGCAAAATACGGCTGGCAGAGATTCTTCGACAACCTGGAGCGTGTCGTTGGGGGGTTGAAATGACCCTGAAAACAAAAAACATTGTTTATTGGACTACGACCGCACTCATAGCGTTTTTTATCGGAAGCGGCGGTGTCGCGCAGGTGGCCCAATTTAAGGGCAACCCCCATGGCGTCGTGCCTCTCCTTGGCTACCCAATGTATTTCTTTGCCATCCTTGGGTTTTGGAAGATGCTTGGAGCCATTGCCATACTCGTGCCGCGTTATCCGCGGCTCAAGGAATGGGCGTATGCCGGCATCTTCTTTGATCTGACAGGCGCGGCCGCATCCTGCGCCGCGGTCGGCGGTTACGGCGCTTATGCCTTCCACGTCCTCGCCCCTCTCATTCTTGCTGGTCTTACTGTGGCATCGTGGGCACTGCGACCCCCAAGCCGTACTATCGGTATCCTCCTTCCAGCGAAAGACAGCGTACCGGTATAAACGCGAGAGCAGCAACACAGTTTAGGTCGTGGAAGTGCGAGGAGGCGGCGACGTTGGGTACCGGGCCAGTTTGAAATTTACAGTCCGACTACCACTTGATGTTGTAGGCGTCAGGATTCCACCATCGTTTAGCAGATAGCTATTCCAGCCGTATCCCATGCCGATCATTACAGGAATGAATACCCCATATCCAATGCGTTTCTCGCACCATTCTTATGACATCCCGCAGCCCGGAATGCCTCGTAGTGTGAGGAAAACCAGAAATAGCCCAACCACCCACGAAAGCCGCGCGTTGCTCTAGAGGCTGTTATGCACTTTGCGAACTGGCCTGCGTTTCAACCATTGTGTCTTTTGCTGTTGACGCCAGTTGTTGTCCAATGCCCCTCCGCTCTCCTTTTTTTCCTGTCAAGCCCCTGCAGCAGAAACTAATACGCATCTCCGCACGCAAATCAAACAAAAACAAGACCTTAGCCTCCGAAAATAGTCTTCCGCAAAGTGGCATATTAGTTTTACCCAATCGGCTATAGTTAATTAAGAGTCATAAAAAGCCCGGCCAACCCACCGGGGCTTTTCTCTTTAATCCAATAAACCTTTTAGAAAGACGACTTTAGCCGTAACCCGTTTATAATGACGAATTTGCAGCGATAGATTCACTTAACTTGCTGAATTAACATGACTTGCAGTCAAAGTACCCCCCCGGGGGGGAGGGGGTCCTAGGGAAGCAGTGATCCTGGTTCATAACAGGCTCTAAGGGCATGCAAGCCATCCTTTCAGGCCCTCATATGGGATGTAAGCATTTTCAAATTAGCCGGAGGTTGCAGGTTACTCTGAGCGCAGCGAAGATAGGTGCGAGAGTGGGAGCGATATATGAAAAGGACCGTCCCGGTGGAATCTGCCTCTGCATTCATCGACGCGAAGATCAACGAGCTTGGAGACTGGCGCGGGAAGATGCTCGCGAAGGTGCGCGAGATCATCCACAAGGCAGACCCGGAGATCGTCGAAGAACGGAAGTGGGTGAAGCCGACGTCGCCGGGGACTGCCGTCTTCTCCCACGGCGGCATCGTTTGCACGGGAGAGACGTACAAGAACGTCGTCAAGATGACATTTGCCAAAGGAGCTGCGTTGAAGGACCCTTCAGGTCTATTCAACTCCAGCCTCGAAGGAAATGTCAGGCGCGCCATCGACATCCACGAAGGCGACAAGGTTGATGAGGCGGCCTTGAAGGATCTCATCCGCGCCGCAGTGGCGCTCAATCTCGATCTCAAGGCGAAAGCCAAGAGCAAGACGAAGCCCCGGCGAGCGAGCAGCAAGCGGGCCGACTAGCTTCATCGCAGGTCATGACCATATCTCCTCCCATAGGAGAAGAGCTTCTTCCACCAGCTCCTCGCCGAGCCGGTTTACGTATCCTGATGTCGTCGCGTAATTCTCATTCAATGAGTGCAATGATCTGTCATCGCTAGTTGACCTCAGAAAGCCATTTGTCCCACATATTGGCGCGCCGCTGTCATCAACGAGCGCGAAGAGGTGTTTTTAGCCATGAGCCAACTAGGGTCAACGGCGGCCAAATCGTTTGCGCTACAGCTTAATCGACATATAGCGCGACCAATGCGTCGACGACTTCATCAATAGATAGGGGAGACTATCGAACGCCATGAGTGACAACATCGTTAGTAAACAAAAAACGCATTTGGGATTCATTGGACTTGGATTGATGGGAAGTCGGTTTTTTCGTCGGCTGCACTCTGAGGGATGGAAGATTCAGGGGTGGAACCGTAGTAAGGATGTCTCCGCTCCACTGAAGAATGATGGCCTCACTATTGCTGTCTCTCTTGGCGATGTAGTACGTAGCTCCGAGGTATTGCTCTCCTCGCTGGGAAACGATGATGCCGTCAGAGCGGTCTACCTCGGACGAGATGGTGTATTTGCCAATGTTCGGCCCGAAACGATCATTCTTGAGATGAGTACGATCTCCCCCGAGGTCTCCGGACTCCTTCATGACGAAGCTTTGAAACGTAGTGTGCATCTGATTGATCTCCCTGTCTCTGGATCAACTCCTGCGGTGGATGCCGGCGTCGTCACTCTCCTTGGCGGAGGTGAGCAAGAAATATTCGACCGCTGTACTCCTATCTTTGAATCAATTGCGAAACAGTGGTATCTCATGGGACCGGCCACTGCGGGGATCCGTATGAAACTTGTCGTCAATCTCCTGCTTGGCGTGAATATGGAGGCGATCGCAGAGGCCGTCTCTCTCGGTGAGCACCTCAAACTCGATCGCAATCTGCTTCTTGACGTCCTTTCGAAGACAGCAGTGATCGCTCCCGCGTTTGTAGGGAAGTTCCCAAAGATCAAAGCTGGAGATTATTCTCCGCAGTTCCCGCTGCACTTGATGGCTAAAGATATGGACCTCGTTCACAGTGCGGCAACAAAAGCCGGTGCGGAACTGCCTGCAGCATCGGCGACACGAACCGTCCTCGAGGATGCCAGCGCCACGGCTGGCGATCTCGACCTCTCGGCGGTGACTCCTTATGTCCTCAGGCTAGCTGAGACCAGATAACTCCGATCGTCTAGCCCGCACAGCTATCATTTCGGAACACCATTCAGTCGTCCAAATGCCGCGTGACGCAAGCCGAAAGACAGTGGGGCGGAAGAGCAGGCGCTGACATTTCTATCCCCATCAGTGCGCCCACCGCTTGTAGCGGGTGCGGGCCAAATTGACATCAATCCATGTGCATCTTGTCCACGCAAAAGGAAAGCGGCGCAAAGATTCGTCCAGCCAGGATAGAACCGTGTCTAAAAAGACACCTCATAAAATAAAGGTGTGACATTCACTCGATCGGTAAATCGCTTCCACTCGGTGGTTGTCACCCGGTCTGGCTTGAGTTTGCTGAGATCGGCTGATTTTTTTGCGATATCGTCGATCCGGAGTATCCGTCCGTCAGTCTTGTCTTTCAGCCTGTCAACAAGGTCGGGCAGCGGCATGCGTCCCCACCGTTTAATTATGGCCATGGCATGGTCCACAGGAATCATGGCGATCAGATCGTTGTGAACCATTAGTTCCAGGCCCTTCTCCTTCAGGGTTGCATTATGGCTCCCGTGGTGACCGACCTTATAGAAGATGGTACGGGCCAGAAGGTCCGGGCCTGTAACCGTTGACCTCCTGCCGGAATTTGTATCGTCTATCTTCCACTTCAAGTCTTGCCAGCTTAGCCAATTGCCCGCCTGGGCATCTCCGGGAAAGAGAAGTACCTCACCGGATGCCACTATCTCAATGGCGAGGACGAGACTTGTGTTGTTTGTCGCTGAATCGAGCTGAAGTGCCAGAGTTTCCGACGCGTCCATCCATGTAGCATCGATTCTTCGCCAGGACTGATCGCGAATATCCTTTTTCGAATCCTCATCGACGATGCTGCCATCCGCGGATTCTCCGAAATAGTGTTTCTCGAAGAAAGGAACGTGCGCGGCGCGCTCCAATGGGATAGTGAACCGATCTTCGAAGGGCTCCTCAATCAGATCCTCGTTCTCGGGAACGTCTTCGAGGTTCATCGAACGTTGTCCTCGGGTGAGGGAAGTGACTAAAAGGGACTGTATCCCACCTGATCCCGCATCGAGACCATATCCTTCACCTTTCCCAGGGGCAGACTTCTTAATTAGCTTTTCATCTTTGGTGGTCCCAGCACCCAAAAGCGGAAGCCGGGAAGTTGTGGGAGAACGATGGGAGGTTCGCCAGGTTGGCAGTAGCGGGGGCGACTTCCAGAGAGGTTTTTGGCATAGTTCATCGCATCTGAAGTTGAACCTGCCTTCGCTCCCATAAAGTCTATGAGACTATTGATGCGCTGGGCCTTAGCAACATTACCGCTGAGAGCCAGATGGTTGACCGCCATTCTAAGAGCGTTCTCGGCCCTACGCCGTTCCGTTCGTAGTTTGGTCGCGAGTTGGTCCTTCGGATCTTCCGTCCAGGCTACCCAAACATCATTGACCGTTACTTTGTCGAATAAATTCTTGGCTTGGTTGAAACCGGAGACATGATCCATGTGCTCATGCGTGATTACCAGCAGATCGATTTGGTTGTTCGTCTGGAGGATGATGTCATTGACAACATCGTTCATTCGTTTTTGAGCATCGGAGGTGCCGACAATGACCCCACAATCGATTAGCATATGGAACCGCTTGTCCTTCTCCGTGGGCAGGGTAATCAGGAAACAGTCACCGAGTCCCTGACGATACATGCGGACGCTTACTCCAGCACGATCAGGGGTCTTTACATTGCGAGATTCTCGGGTTGGGGCTGTCTTTGCGGTTGCTTTTTTGCGTGCCATCATGGATCGCTCCGGTTAGAGGCTGCGGTGAAGCATGGCAAATGGTTCACGATCGGCGTTTGGATCGAAGTACGGCTGACCGTTGTCGGCCATGCTTCGCATGAAACTGCGTTCAGCTTCGATCCGGCCTTCGTTGTTCACCCTTTTTCTTATGGCATAACGAATGCGTTCGTTCTGGAGATCGATCAGCAAGGTGCATCCGCCGCGATGAGTGGTTTGTTCTCCGGTCTCCACGTCCGTTACGACGATTCGTTGGACTGCCTCAATCACCAGATCCGTTAGCTCTTGTCCTCGGCTGCCAATGCGTCGAGCAGGTCGGACAGAATGGATCTGCGCGATCGGATCACCGTCGTCGGAGGCAGGGATTCCCTGCGGCACATCGTCATCTTTTTTGAGATAGACCCCGAGATCGGCGCCGAGCAGCTTCGCTTCCTCCTGGGTCAAGTGGTGTTTGAGCCAGATCCATAGCTTGGCCCCGTTAGACCTTGAAACTTGATAAGCTCTTTTGCGATCAGCTGTTAGATTCCAAGAGAGATCGAGCGAACCAATCATCTGATGGAACTGCTTTGGGTTGAAGTTGAATGTTGGTGGTTGCCAGCGAAGGTTCTCCTCAGACAGATTGCGCACGCCACTCGGAAAGATTCCGCGGGCGCGAAAGCCGGAGATGAAAGCGGTCCGGGAGTTGATGCCATCGAAGGGTTCGACATCGAGATCGGCGGTGATAAGGGCGCGGAGAAAATCGCCGAACGTAAGATCGACAGGTGGGCAGTAGTCGAGAGCTCGAATACATGTTGTCAGTACGTGCGAAGCAGTAAGAGAGGCTTCATCGGCTAACCGGTTTGTCAGATCGACTGAGATATCGCCCGGTGGGAGAACTCCTGTGCCGCCAGTGGCAAGGCGCTTCAGATCGGAGGTCCGCGCCTCATACATCTCAAGGAAAGCCTGGAAGACCGCAGCAAGTAAAACAGCTCCGCGATCATAGGCTTCCGTGGCTGAGGCATAATCATTCGGTGTGGGTGTCGTTCCTAACGCACTTCTTAAAGCCCTCGAACCGCTCGATGCTTGACCAAATTGTTGCGCTAAATCGGCGAGCAGATTGTTATTCCTAAGATCGCCTCGCGTCCTGGCAATGGTGTGTTTCAGTGCTGCCGGAATGGTGAAGTGCTGAAAAAGAGCGACCATATCGGCGAAGGCTTCATGAAACGCTGCTACATCAAGATTCGTCTGGTATTGATAATAGCGATGGACCCCGTCGAGAAGCGCATGAGTTGTCTCGTGTGCGACGACATCATGCGACAGACAGTTGAAGATGAGTCCGCCGGGAAGGTTATCGCCGGCGTTGTCGGTATTGGCCTGGAAGTACCCGAACAGAAGAGACTTCTTTGGGGGACTGTAATAGGCGTTTGCTTCTCTCAGCGCATGGGGGTAGATCCTTAGTCGTTGGACATAGGAGTGTTGAAATTGACCATCTACACTCCTTGAGAGTTGGGGAGCCCAGAGGGCTCTTCGTCCAAGGGCTTGCTCGAAGCGCCCGATCGTTGTCATCGCGACCGCATAGACCATCTGTTGATGAAACTGCGGTACACCTTCCGACGGGTCGAGTCCGTCCGATGCAAGGATGCTGGGATGATTGAGGTCAATGGGCGCATAGGCGACGTTCGATGAAGGGTCAACGTCGATGACCTCCAGATATTCCCCGATCGGTCCGGGCTCCAGGGTCGTCTCCCATGGAACTTCCAGCGTCGTTTGGTTAAGGGATTCTGTATCCAAACGAAGTCCGAGAACGGGATCGAAGGCGAAGACACGCAACTGTCGAACAAGAGGGGTTGGAATGATCGGTGTTTCACCGTGTACTGTCGTAGTAGATGAGGCAGTTGGCGCCATCGGGCGCCGTGAGCGAATTTTGGTGCTGAGCACATCTCTAAGCGCCTTCGAGGTGGTCGAGTGGTCGAGCAGGGCTTCGACCAATTGCGCCCGGAATGCATCGGATACATCAGGCCCAGGATTGTCAGGATCGACACCGGCCTCTGCAAGCATGTTTTGAATCTCCCCGTTCCGCGAGAAGATTTGAGCAGCTTCAAGGTGAAGCATCTGCTGACTGATCGTCGGCTTTGCCGCTCCGAAGATGACTCCGAGAACCGGATCCAATATCGGAATCCCGATGGAATCCTGGGGAAGCCGAGTCAACGCTGCGCTTTGAGCGCAGGCTTGATCCATCGCGAGATGAGCTCGTAGTGCCCCTCGACCAAAGTGTTCCCGATTCGAATTGTCGGCGGTGTCGAATAAAGCTTTGCGAACAGCTTCGACTCGCATCCATGCTTCCGGGAGCTTCTGCAAATCCGTACTGTGGGCCTGGATCCAGCAGGCGGCCGCGGATGCAATTTGTGGAGTCGCTGCAGATGTTCCAGCGCCGTCAAAGTCGATGTTTCCCGTACACGCGTACCTTGCCCATGCTGTGTTCGGAGTGTAGGCAGCCAGTGCGGTATCCATCTTGCTGTCCGGTCCATACGATCCACCCATCTTGCGCGGATCACCAAAATCCGCGTAAGGCTTACCGTCGGACATGACTCCGCATGCGGCGATTACACGCCGAAAGCGCGCCGGATAGACGATGAAACGAGGAACGCGGAACTTGAACGGTCCGTAGTTGTTGCCTGCTGCGGTCACGAGCGTGATTCCCGCCGCATAGGCTTCATTGACCATATCGGCCCAGACTTGGGAAGGAACGCCCCCCATACTCATGGAGAGCACATCCACCTTGTTGCTGATGGCGTACTCCAGACCTCTAGCAATCGAACTGTTGGTAAATAGGACGACAGAGTTAGCGACTCGAACAGGGATTACCCTCGCAAATGGCGCACCACCGACGAGGTCTTTCGGACTTCCGAAAGGAGAGCCATCAAAGAGGCCTCCGGCGAGAATGCTCAGTGTACCCGTGCCATGCCCCGGGTTGTTGGGAAATCCATCGTTGTATGGATCACTGGCATCATTTGGATCGGGATCACCTTCTACGAAGGAACGTTGGAAGCCATAATCGAGATGTGGTGGGAGTACTGAGTGACCTTTGCGGTATCCCGTGTCCAAGTGGGCAATCGTAATAGGATACTTGGGCTGCCCGACGGAGGAGCGGGCATTCGCCAAGCCAGAATGACTAGAGTCCTGAAACCATCGCCAGTCGAATGGATTGGGGGACGGAAATCCCTTGTTCGGTGGATCCGGTTTGTCGCAAGAGTCTTTTGCTGAGGTCGCGCGATAGCTCTTCGCGGCGGCAGTATCCATTGTCTCGTATGTCCACTGTTGCTCAATGTCAGGCTCTGCAAATTCGACTGCTGGAGCGCCGGCAAACCCGAATCCTCCGGAGACTAACTTGTGGCATACATCCCAGGCATCGGTCTCCTGTGCTGTTTCCGGCACTGTCGCGATGTGCCACTCTGAAGTCTTCCCCATCCTGAGGGAGGCGGCTCGATGCCGATCAGAAAAGAGTGGCTCTAAGCGAAAGGGCAGTTTTTCAATCGTAAAGCCCGTGCCCGGTGTTACAGGCTTGGCCTTCACGAGAAGACGCGGCGTTCTTGTAACCATGGAAACTTATCTCCTTGGCTCAGGTCCGGAATCAGATGCGATCGGAGGCCCAGCGTAACACAGGAGTTGTGAATGCAAAGAGAAATAGAGTGACTTGAGTGGCCGAGGAGTCTGTATAGCAGAATAATGTGAAGGATCCTGTTGCGGCCTAGGATTGCGTACTGTTGGTTAGGTTGATGAAGTTGGAGGGAATCTAAAACAGGAAGACTTGCGGGCGTAAGACCGCGATAAAACGCAGCAAATCATCCATGAACGGTCGAGAAGGCTGACAAATACCAAACCAATAGCTAGCTATGGATTCCAAAGTGATCACGTACTCGTCAGATATATCCGTCAGCAGTAGCGGCGATCCGTGCACAGACCGCTTCTGTTACCTGAGCCGTCGTGGCCATACCGCCAAGATCACGTGTGTGCAACGAAGGATTCGCCGTGACATGTTCGACAGCCTTCATTACGCGCTCGGCAGCATCGGTTTCACCCAGGTGTTCAAGCAACATCACTACAGACCAAAACGTGCCCACCGGGTTGGCCAAGCCCTTGCCCATAATGTCGAAGGCCGAGCCGTGAATGGGTTCGAACATGGAGGGGTAAAGACGTTCAGGATTTATGTTGGCAGTAGGTGCGATGCCCAAACTGCCGGCCAGTGCAGCAGCGAGATCACTCAGTATGTCGGCGTGCAAGTTTGTAGCGACGATGGTGTCCAAAGACGCTGGACGATTGACCATGCGAGCAGTAGCTGCATCGACCAGTTCTCTGTCCCACGTGACGTCAGGAAATTCCTTGGAAATTTGAGATGCGATCTCGTCCCACATCACCATCGCGTGTCGCTGCGCATTGCTCTTTGTAATCACTGTCAGCAGCTTGCGGGGTCGGGATTGGGCGAGCCGGAAGGCAAAACGCTGAATGCGTTCAACTCCCACCCGGGTCATCAAGGACAAATCAGTGGCGACTTCGATCGGATGCCCTTGATGCACGCGGCCACCGACGCCCGAGTACTCTCCCTCGGTGTTCTCGCGAACGATCACCCAGTTCAAATCCTTGTCTTTGCAGCGTTTGAGCGGTCCGTCGATACCCGGAAGAATGCGCGTCGGGCGCACATTGGCGTATTGATCCAGCCCTTGGCAAATCTTGAGCCGCAGACCCCAGAGCGTGATGTGGTCAGGAATATGCGGGTCGCCAGCGGACCCGAACAGAATGGCGTCTTTACCGCGCAGAGCATTGAGTCCGCTCTCAGGCATCATCTCGCCATGTTGGCGGAAATAATCCCCACCCCAGTCGAAGTTTTCGAACTCGAATGTAAAAGAACTCTCCGAGCCGGCAAGCACTTCGAGAACTCGCCGTCCTGCCGGTACAACTTCCTTACCGATGCCATCGCCCGGCACAGTGGCAATACGATATGTCTTCATATCTCAAAATCCTCATAAAACTTAGATCGATCGTTGCTCCGCACTAACAAATCAATTCCTAGATGAGAGTGGGCTTGCCGGCTAAGACGTAAGTGGCGTCTGTTGACGGAGTTTGCGTAGTGCGGGGAGAAGCCCTCCCCAGGGTACGGGGGCTGCATCCGGAGTGCCAAGTGCGAAGTAGACGCCCCGGAAGAGTTGGTAGAGATCTTCGGCGCGAGCGACAGCTGTGGGTTCCGGGTGATAGGTGATAAATGGCGGGCAAAGAGCGTCCTGCGCCTCCTCGATCGTAGGGAAGTCGCCCGCGGCGAGGAAGGCGAAGATTACCGAGCCTAAGCTAGTGACGTCTCCGGTAGTAACGAGAACCGGCTTGTTCAGGACATTGGCATATACCTGATTGAGGGTGGAATTACGTTGGGGGATGCCACCGCCGTTAATGACTCGGTGAATCCGCGTACCGTGGTGCTCCATGCGGTCCAGAACGATGCGTGTGTGCATGGCTGTGCCTTCGATGGCGGCGAAGAACTCGTCGGCTGCGGTGTGGGAGAGATTCCAGCCGAAGGTGACGCCGCCGAGAGCGGGATTGACGAGGACGGTGCGATCACCGTTATCCCAGGTGAGACGCAGGAGACCGGTCTGAGCAGCAACATACTTTTCTGTGGCTCGCGCGAGGTCGGCCACTGTAGAGCCGGCACGGTGGGCGATGGCCTGGAAGATATCGCCAACGGCAGAGAGGCCGGCTTCGATTCCCACGCGATCAGGATAGACGGAGCCGGGAACAACGCCGCAGACTCCGGGGATGAGGTTTTGCTGGTCACTCATGCCGATGATGCAGGTGGAGGTGCCGATGACGTTGACGACGTCGCCGAGACGGATGTTGGCTCCAACGGCGTCCCAGTGGGCATCGAAGGCGCCGGTGGGAATGGGGATTCCTGAAGCCAGGCCAAGTCTGGCAGCCCACTCCGGGCTGAGAGTGCCGGCAAGTTTGTCGGATGTCTGGAACCTGCCGGCGATCTTCGCGCGGACGCCTGTGAGCAGGGGATCGACGCTAACGAGAAAGTCCTCTGGTGGCAGACCTCCCCAACGCTCGTTCCACATCCACTTGTGACCCATGGCACAGATACTTCGCGGCAACTGGTCGGGATCAGTGATACCGCAGAGGGTAGCGGCGACCATATCGCAGTGCTCAAGAGCGGTGACAAAGTGTGCACGCTGCGCAGGGTTGTTGCGCAACCAGTGGAGTAGCTTCGACCAACCCCACTCCGAAGAATAGACGCCACCACACCAATCGATGCCTTCGAAGCCTGCGTTATTTTGGTAGCGGTGGGCGGCTTCGGTGATCTCCTGTGCTTCACCGGCGGCGCGGTGATCACACCAGAGGTAGTAGTCACTGAGTGGGACTAGGTCCTTGCCGACAACGATAACGCTGGAACCTGTGGTATCGAGCGCAATGGCCCGAATGAGGGCGCCATCAATACTGCTGACACGGAGCGCTTCCTGCATGGCTTGGACAAGTGCGGCCATCTGAGCCCGATGACTCTGGGTGGCGAACTCGGGATCGTCCGACGAACGCTGCAACGGGTACTCCGCGGTAGCGCGGCCGAGAACGCCGCGAAACTTTTCAAAGATGGAAATTCGGACGCTAAGAGTTCCAAAGTCAACACCTGCGACGATACTCACTTGCAATCCTCCATCTTTGGTATTGCCCCTGTTTGAATGTGCAGTCTCGTTATGCCAATTGCCGCAGAGGTGAACCATTTCATTATCGCCTCAGCTAGGCGAAGCACGGTCGCAAGGTGCGATTGAGGGACACCGCAGGCATCAATATTTGAGGTAGTTACTATATCGTTATCATTTGCCTATAAAAGGAGTATCATCAACCTTGTGCCGAAGTACTCCATTGTCGTGCCGTTCCACAACGAAGAAGAGAACGTAACCACGCTCTACGATCGCCTCAAAGCCGTTATGGAACAAGTGGGCGACTCCTTCGAGTTGGTCTTCGTCGACGATGGCTCGCGCGACCGTACCTATCGGCTGCTTGAGGAGATCGCCGCTGTCGATTCGCGTGTCCTCGTCATCAAGCTCCGCCGCAACTTCGGCCAAACCTCCGCCCTCGCTGCCGGATTTGACCATGCCCAAGGAGAGTTCATTCTTGCGATGGACGGCGACCTTCAACACTCACCCGACGAAATTCCCAATTTTCTCGCCAAGCTTGAAGAGGGCTACGACGTCGTTAGTGGCTGGCGTAGTCAACGTGGTGATAACTTCTTTCTCCGGCGCATCCCCTCCCGCGCCGCGAACTGGCTCATGGCCTCTCTCAGCGGAGTGAACATCCACGACTTTGGTACCACCTTCAAGGCCTACCGCCGCGAGGTCATCCAGAACATCCCGCTTTACGGAGAGATGCACCGCTTCATTCCGGCGTTGGCCTCCTGGTATGGTGCCAGCATCTGCGAGATTCCCATCTCGAATCCAGCCCGCGAGTTTGGCAAGAGCCACTACGGCATCTCACGCACCTTCCGTGTATTCTTCGATCTCCTCACCATCCGCTTCCTGCTCCGTTACATGACCCGACCGCTTCACTTCTTTGGAACCATCGGAGCACTCGCCGTGTTGGCCGGCTCCGGCTTGGCTACTTGGCTGCTTGCCCTCAAGGTTCTCACCAGCCAACACATCATGCAGCTTCACGGCCCCATCTTTCTTATCGCGGGCGTACTGATTCTGGCAGGAATTCAGATGATGGGCATTGGCCTGCTAGGCGAGCTTCAGGTTCGCCACTTCCACACCGCTTCCCACCGCGCACCCTATGCCGTCGATCGCATCCTCCGACTCCGTTCGGAGGAGAGTCTCATGCAGTAACCCTGCCTATCACTCAGTGGGTTGTTCCTTCGCACTGGATTCTCTGAGATCATCTGACGAGTGAGCCATACAAGGCGAAGAGTGAACTCTCAAGCGACATTGAGTCAGGTAAGCTGTAGCTTAACCGAAACCCCGCTTCGCAGGAGAGCACCCAACATTCATGCTGGCTATCCAGGTACTCACCACCGGCAATGCCGACGTCCTTACTCTCCGCGATCTCCCTACGCCAACTCCCGGTCCCGGCGAGGCTCTCATCCGTATCGAAGCTTCCGGCGTCAATTTTATCGACACCTATTTTCGTGAGGGCCGTTATCCTGCACAGCTTCCCTATACCCTCGGCCAGGAGGCCGCCGGAATTATAGTGGCTCTGGCTCCTGACGTTACCAGCTTCAAGGTAGGCAACCGAGTGGCCTGGTGCGGCGTTCCCGGAACCTATGCGCAACTAGCAGTAGCCCCGGCCGCGCGTCTCATACATGTTCCAGATGCCATCAGCTCCCAACAAGCTGCTGCCGCCATATTGCAAGGGATGACCGCTCACTACCTCGCCTACTCTACCTATCCCATTCAGCGCGGCGACGAGGTACTCATCCATGCTGGTGCTGGCGGAGTCGGCCTGCTTCTCACCCAGATGGCCAAGGCTCTCGGCGCTCGCGTCTTTACCACCGTCTCGAACGAGGAGAAAGCTGCTCTTTCACGGGCCGCTGGAGCTGACGAAACGATCTTTTACACTCAGGAAGACTTCGCTGCGAAAGTGAAAAAGCTCTCTACTGGCCCAGGTCTCCATGCCGTCTACGACTCCGTTGGCAAGTCGACCTTCGAGAAGTCTCTCGAAGTCCTCCGCCCGCGCGGCACAATGGTTCTCTTTGGTGGTTCCAGTGGCGCCGTACCACCTTTTGACCTCATCAAGCTGATGACGATGGGTTCCCTCTACGTCACCCGTCCTACCCTCAAGGACTACATAGCTACTCGCGCCGACCTCGAGGCCCGTGCTAATGACGTGCTTGACTCGGTCGCACGAGGTACGCTGAAGCTGCGTCTCGAACACACCTACCCGCTCACCGACGCCGCCCATGCGCATCGCGATCTGGAGTCTCGCAAGACCACCGGCAAGCTCCTTCTCCTCCCCTGATCGAGTTGAGCCAATGCGCGGTCTGTTTTCTCTGTTTTCATTGATGAATGATTAGTTTCTTCACGTATAGTTAAGCCACTAATTTAAAGGTGACTTATATTGTCCGGCAAAAGCACTACACAACTCACGAGTCGGAGCAGAAGACGTTGCTGCGCGGCGATACTACTACTCTTTTCCGTCGCCTTCACCTCGCGGCGTGCGCATGCTCAGAAAGACGATCCTGAATTCAGCCCATTGAACAAACAGGAGAGGCTTGAATGGTTTCGTGACCAGGGGTTTGGTCTGTTTATTCATTGGAGCCTCGATAGCCAACTGGGTGTGGTCATCAGCCATTCCCTGGTCGGAGCCTCACCGGATTACACCGAGCGCTTTTTTAACGACCTCCCGAAATCCTTCGACCCGCATGAATTTAACCCACAAGACTGGGCACGCCTGGCGCATCTTGCCGGTGTCAGGTATGTCATGTTCACGACGAAGCATCACTCCGGCTTCGCGATGTTCGATACGGCGACTACTCCGTTCAACATCATGAACACACCGCTTCATCGCGATGTGACGGCGGAAGTCTTCAATGCATTTCGAGCCGAAGGCATCGCTGCCGGGGTCTACTATTCTCCGGATGACTTCTGGTGGCTCCACCAGCATGGCAAGATGATACGGCGTGCCGTGCCTGATGTTCAGCCTCGCAACAACCCTCAACTTATGGAGTACGACAAGGCGCAGATACGAGAGTTGCTGACCCACTATGGTCCTGTAGACGCGATCTTTCTCGATGGCGAAGCAAACGGTCTCCGTGAACTCGCCTGGAAGCTGCAACCTAACATTGTCGTCACGCGCGGCGCCATCACAACGCCGGAGTTGACTATCCCCGGCATGCCTCTTCCCGGAGCATGGGAGACCTGTATGACCATGGGGACCTCCTGGCAGTACCAGCCGCAGAACGAACACTACAAGTCTGGCGGAGAGTTGATCCGTATGCTTATCCAAACCCGCGCCAAGGGTGGAAACTTCCTATTGAACGTCGGCCCGATGCCTAACGGAAAGCTAGCCATCGAGCAGGAAGAGCGGCTCCGTGAGATTGCCTTGTGGATGTTTGTAAACTCTGACTCAATCTACTCTGTCCGACCGTGGGTCATCACGAACGAAGGCAACATCTGGTTCACGAAGAAAAAGGACTCGAAGACGCTTTATGCGATCGTCGAGTCGGATCAGCCGTGGGAGCGGGCCACCTGGAAGGATTTCGTCCTCCACTCGGTCCGAGCCACAGACAAGACGCAGGTGACCGTACTCGGCCAGAATGATGAGGTCGTCGAGTACCATCCCGAGATCGTGCCCAAATCAACTTGGCATCAGGAGAAGGATGGGCTTCACGTCCGCGCACTCCAGGCACAGCGCCTGCAGGATAACTTCAAATGGCCGAACCCTGTGGTTCTCAAGATTACTGACGTCGAACCTGCGTTCACGCCACCGCATCTTCAGACCCTTGGTTCTGTAGCCGATCCTGCGGGACAAAAAGAGACCTTGCAGGCGAAGTTGATCGACATGGGAGATGCAGCTTCGTTGCAGGTTGGCTTCGAGTATCGTTCCATTACCGGGGAAGACGTGAATTCACGCTCGGCTGCATGGATAGCAACGCCACTCCAGACAATCACCAAACCAGGTCCCTTTTCCGCAAACATCGATGGCCTGACATCAAAGGCGACGTACGAATTTCGGGCCGTCATTAGGCATCCGCTCCTGCCAATATATGGTGGAGAGCTGAAGATGAAGCGATAAGCAAAAATACGCGTGATACTACCGGCGTTGAAACTCTGGAGACCCAAATAGTAACCCTGCCGCCAGGGCCGATTCGCTATAAAGGCTGACGAGATCGGGGTCTCTCCAGCCTCGTCCTTTGAGCGCCAAGGGATCGCGTCTGCGGTCTTTTATGGCTACCTGACGGAGGTTCGCCTTCTGCTGATCCGGGTCGGCGCTGATCTGGGTGAGAATCGTCTGACGGGTCCGGTCACTAACAGCTAAATGAAGCAACTTGTCTTCAAGAAGCACGGTCTTATCGGTTGGGGTCAAGGCTTCGGAGTGATCGCCAAGCAGCAGTGACCAGTTTGTTGTGACGCCCGCCACCCGGTTCGAGGATAACGCCAAAGCGAAGTTCATCCGCTCGATCAAGGTGGCCGTGTTGTTCCACGGATCTGCCTTCATGGAGTAGCCATTGGGCGTCTGCATACCGTAGAGGGGCATTCCCAGCTCGGCAACTACGTTGACCAGAGCTCCCGTACTGTCTACCTCTGCGCCTGAGGCGCGTACCGCTGAGACGACAAAGTCCTGTGGTGTCTTAAGTTTGGATCGGTAGGTATCGTGAGACCAGAACTCGGGGGAGTCGATCATTGCGCGCAGGACTTTGCGGATGTCCCCGTCCGAGGTGAGGAAGGTCTTCGCCATACGGTCGATCATAGTGGGCGGAGGCGTATCGGAGACGAACCGTACGGCTAGTTTCGTGGAGATGAACCGCGCGGTTCTCGGATTGGCAGCGAGTAGATGAAGCACCTGCAGCCCCTCTTTTTCTCCATTCTCTTTAATGGTAACGCCCATAACCAGCTTGGATCCGGGTTCGTGCTTCGAATCGTCGAACGTTGCTTGGGCTGCCTGTGTGCTAGACCGGTTTGGTCCAACGGTCCAGCCGGTGAAGACCTTGGCTACCTCGGTGATGTCGCGCTGCGTGTAACCGCCATTGACCCCAATGGTGTGAAGCTCCATCAGCTCGCGAGCGTAGTTTTCATTCAATCCATTAGGACGCTTCTTCTGATTGAACCTACGTACCGGGCGAGTGGCAAAGAAAGACAGAGGGCCGACGCTTCAAGATAGTTGAGCATAGCGGGGCTGCCAGCCGTGGCCACGAGCAGGTCCTCGAATCGTCCAAGGGCATGTGGCCGAATGACATCTCGTTCATAACTGGCAATATAATAAGGAGCTTGCTGCGATTTCCCCATGTATACATTGAAGTGGTTAAGCCAGAAGTCAACCATTACTTCATTGACCTGTCGTTCGGTATAAATATCGCGCAGGAGTTTAGTCTGAACATCCTCAGCTGCCACGACACCCTGCGGGCTGTTGAAGGCTGCAATGGCCTCAAGCTGTCGAGGGGTAAAGCCCTCGGTTAGATGAGCGCGCTGCTTTGGGGTGAGAGACCATCGGAACTGGTGCAGCTGTGATAATTTCATGCGGCATAGGGCAGAGAAGCGATCATCAGGAGATAAGGCAAGGATGCCGTCCACCTCTTCCAGGGAGAGAGGGGCCATATCATTGTCGGAAGCATCTTGCTGCTGCTTGCCTTCCTTCTTGTTTTCCTGGCGCGCTGTCTGATTGGAGTAAATGGCTCTTTCGGCCTCATCGCTGGGAATGTCCCCTCGACCGTTCATTGTTGCGCGGATCATACCTTTTGTGGGATACAGATCCATCAGCCGCTGGAAAGGGAGCTGCATGGCGGGATAATCAGCCAGACGGGATTCCAGAGCGCTGTCATCGATCCGCATGGGGTTCATCTGTTGGTTGAACCAAGCGTTGAGCCCCAAGGCTCGAACCCGTTCGAGATCGCCTGGACGAGGGCCATAGGTAAGGCGATCGAGGGCCTGCAATATCTTTTCGTCGCTAGTAAGGGGCCTGTTGGACTGAGACTTCATCTTAGTTCGAGCAATGGGCGAACCGTTGGATCTCTGGTCACTCATTTGGGCCAGCGTCTCCGCGGGAAGGGCCAACTGCAAAGTGAGAAGGCATACTAAGGCGCAACGTGAAGCAAAGAACAGCTGGATGAAGAGGGAACTGGCCACGGTTGACTCCTTGGGGCTAGCAACAAGACCGCGCCCGCTCTGCTAAACCCTCCTAGCACCAGGTTGTCTCGCGATCTCGTGATATTTCTGATGACGTACCGAGATCGCTGGCCGATAGGGAATATGACGGAGAATAATAAACTTTATGTCTTTTCTTGGCACATATGCCTTAATTATTAGCGATACGGTCGTTCCAAATCTCGGCTCCATCCAGACGCTAAGTCGCCCGACTGGCAGGGAATCTAGTGTTAGTCGGGAACAGGCAATCGAAGAGCTGGGCAATGCCATCGATCACCTGATCTCTTCGAGGATGTTCCATGCCGACGAGAGCTTCGCCAAGGCCAGTACTGAGGCGATCCATATTCTCATGCAGTCGCGGCGCAGCATCTTTGAGGAGTGCAAAGAGGTTATGTCCACCAACCGACAAATGCGGCATTTGATTATGGGTAGGTCGGATATAACCAGCAACTAATTTGTGTCTGATAACTGACTGACGCACGATGGACGGATGGCTACGTCAGTACCTGCTAGGCTTTAAGTGTCATGTCACTCACGCTTGTTCTCAATGGCCAGTCCCGCACCTTTCCTTCGCTGCCAGAGCCCGCTGGGCTCGACGACCTTATAGCCGTGCTTGGGCTACAAAGCGATCGCGTCGCGGTTGAACATAATGGCGAAATCGTTCCTCGTGCAAGCTGGTCCCAGACGGCTGTTGCCGCAGGGGATCGGCTGGAGGTAGTTCACTTCGTCGGCGGGGGCATCTAGACGGTTGATTCGCTCCTGACGATACCTTTCAGTAGAGTCTCCCACTGACTCCCGTAGTCTGCCCAACCGCCCATCTTCCGGACTCTTCGAAGGGCTGCTTCGCTCATCCGAGCCTGCAAGGTGGGGTCGTCCGCCATCTGCTGCATCCGATCCGCCAATGCTTTGGGATCACGGATTGGCACAATAAAACCTTCGACCCCATCCGTGAACAAGTCTTCGCCTCCCGTGTTGGTAGAACAGAGAACCGGGCAGCCACAAGCTAGCGCCTGGCCCTGAACCAGAGCGAGACCTTCCTCGACGCTGGGGAGGACCATCAGATGACTTGTGCTCATCAATTCTGCCATTCGGTCTTGCTTGACGGGACCTAGAAATTCAACGTCTTCGCGGGGCAAACGGTCTAATACGGTCTTTATATCTGGATGGATAGTTCCGGCTATGCGCAGCCGCTTGGCAGGGTGCCGCAACTTGGCAAAGGCTTCGAGCAGGTAAGGAACCCCTTTTCGTAGACCGACTGAGCCTGCAAAGAGAACCTGAAAACGGTCTGTTGGAGGCTCGCCCGTGCGAGTGAAACGTTCAAGGCGTACGCCATAGGGAATGACGTGAATCTTCTCCGCAGGTAAGCCGCTTTCGATGAAGGACCTAGCGGCAAATCTGGAGGGGACGGTAATTGCGTCTGCCATCTCGTAGATCTGCTCCTCGCGCAAAATATCACGGATATCCGTGACAGGCAGGTGAACTCCCCACCGACGATATTCATCGGAGACGAGGCGTTCTTGATAGCGCTGATGCGACGATCCGCGGTCGCAGATGAACTTGCCTCCGCGCTGCTGAACCAGGCGTCCAGTCTTCAGTCCCGCACCTGAGATGGCGATAAAGGCATCGCATGGTGGAATGCGGCGCAGGGTCCACTCGTCGAAGGCCAATGCATTTGCGTAACTCAAGGGGTCGCGTATCCACGAATAATCGATTCCTGCCCGGAGAAGGAGCATTTCGGGAGTGTGGAGCCAGGGGAAGGTTTTTACTTTGGAATGATCAATGCCTTCACGCTGCAATCGCATCCAAGGCCAGGTGGAAAAAATGGTTTGCAGGTGGCCGCGGTGGTCGAGTTCACGTGCGAGCTCGAAGTGGTGGAAGACGCCAAAAACAGCTTGTACGATTTGCATAAAAAAGGCTCGGAAGGGGAGGACTTTATCGATACTATCAAACTCATCAAATTGGCCCCTTAGGACGCCAACCAGAAGCTGCAATCCGGTTGTATACATAATATGTGTTATCAGACATTAACTTGCTTTCAGCATCTTACAAATACCAATCTCTGACCGTCTTATCTGTGCCATTTCTGCGAGGTGTTATTCGTGTCATTAGCCCGGCCTAGCTCCTGCTCACGGCATCGCCTGCATATCATCGGCCTGACAATCTTAATTATTTTCTATCAACTGGCTGCCTCTGCCCAGTTGGGTAACAGTTCCGCTTGGCAGACAGCCCCCACGGCTACAGGTACGCCTATCTCTGTCTCGGGCCAAGTCGTAAATGCTATAACTGGGCTTCCTATTTCGCGGGCGCTCGTACGTCTGAACGATCGGGCGATCCTGAGCGACCACGAGGGTAAGTTTATGTTCGATCGGTACATTGGGACGGGTAGCGGCAACCTACAGGTAACCAAGCCTGGCTTCTATCTTTCCATTGAACCAAACGATTCACAGGCCCTGTACCTCCAGTTCGATCAACTGGCTAGCCCGATCCTTGTCCGTCTCTATCCAGAGAGCCTGTTGACCGGAACAATTACCGCCCCAGATGGTGAACCACTGCCCCAGATTCTGGTAATGGCCCGAAGAAGCATCACCGACGAGGTGGCTCGGCGCTGGATTCCAGTCGCCCAGTCCCAAACTGACTCCCATGGCAACTTTCGCCTTCCCGTACCTTCGGGTGATTACAAACTAGAGACTCGCTATAGTACAAGTACAAGAGGACTACACGAAGCCATTCTTCCTGTATCATTTCCAGCTGAAAATCAATCTAATACATCTGGTTTTTCTAATACAATTCACCTTCGCAGTGGCGAGGAACAGCACTTCGACCTGCATCCGGTAATTAGCCGTGCTTATACCGTCACGGCTCGCCTGGAATCTTCGGAACGGAATTTCCCGGGAATTACGGCCAGATCGAGTACAGGCATTCTCATTCCCGTCGATTTCCAGCGCACGACTGCTGGTAACGAAGGCCGCATACAGTTACCTAGCGGCACTTATACGCTCACCGCTAGTATGTCCACTCCTGAAGGCTCCGAGCTGGCCGAGACCACGGTTACCGTTCCGGACCATGATGTGTCAGGCGTAATCCTACGGCTGACTCCTAGTCCTTCTATCCCGATTGAACTTATAGTTGACCAGGCCGCAACGTCTGATAAGTCGTCGCCACCGAACATTCAGCAGCTTGGTCTCACTCTACAAAGCAATCAGATCGATCCGGATCGCGGTACTTCGATAGTCGGTCCTACAATGGGCCGCCGCGATATAGTCTTCCACTTCAATCCAACACCTGGCAGCTATCGTCTCCAAGCCCGCAATAATAGCGAGTGGTATGTCAAGGCTGCCAGCTACGGCGTCTCTGATCTTCTGCAACAGGATTTAGTCGCTGGGCCTGGATCAGGTGGCACACCCATCCGTGTGACAGTAAGCAATCAAACCGCTACCCTGCAAGGTACCGTCAAGCTGAATGGCGGCCCTGCAACCTGTTGGGTCTATATGATCCCGGTGACTCCGAGCGCTGTGCCCTTCGTGATGCTGCGGAGCGGCACGAATGGCACCTACAACGCTGGGTACCTGCCGCCTGGAAGTTATCAGGTTATTGCCTTCGAGCACCGTCACTCTGCCGACTATCGCGATCCGAACGCTCTGACCGCCTACACGACTCATGTCCACTCGATTACAGTTGCTCCCGGCGACAAGTCCACGCTGGATTTGGACGCCGTCACGGCCGCGGAGCTTACTCCATGACACTGGCTACCGTGCTTCGCTCATCACTTTTTTACTTGATTATCATCCGAGCTGGGAGCTTCGTGATGGCCCAGATACCTGGTCCCTACCGAATTACAGGCGTAGTGGTAAGCAGTGCGAACGGTTCGCCCATACCGCACTGTCGCTTGACTCCCAGCCAAGTTGTTCGGGGGAGAGCCGAGAACCGCCGCTTCCCTTCTCCCCATAACACTCAGGATATTTTTGAGGCTGACGAGTATGGCCATTTTTCCATTCCGGTTTCCTCAGCGGGAGCGTGGCGTCTGATCGCTGCGGCACGCGGCTTCGTAAGTCAGGCATACGACGAACATCAACAGTTCTCCTCTGCTATCGTCCTAACGGCTGCGGCTCCGACGATGGATCTGCGCTTCCAACTCGCTCCAGAGGCTGTCATTACCGGAATCGTCCTTGATGAAGCCAATGAGCCTGTGCGCAATGCCAAGCTCTCTTTGCTGGCCGTGCCGCCGGTTGGGCCTGACCACAGATCTTCTCCGACGAGTACTCGGGCCTCTACTCAAACCGACGATCGTGGCATCTACGAGTTCGCCAACATCGTTCCCGGAGACTATCAGATCATGCTGCAGGCTCAACCGTGGTACGCTGCAGCGGCCCAGCTTGGGCGATTCGGGCCAGCGGACGCACCGTCGCTTGATTCTTCACTCGATGCAGCCTATCCGCTGACATGGTTTCCAGGCGTTGACGCCCCTACGCTTGCCGAGACCATTACGCTTCATGGTGGTGACACACGCCAGGCTGACTTTCATCTAACTCCCATTCCTTCCATTCATCTGCGCATTGTGCCTCCCCCTACGCAGACACAAGCGAATGGCCGCGCCGCGTCTGTCTTCCCCTTTGTGGAGCGCCTAACACCTCGTGGCAGCAGCAATCTCTCTTTTACGCCTGTCTCGGTTAACATCAATCCACAGGGTCAGATCGATGTCGGCGGACTCACCCCCGGCCTATACCAGATCCGCCTTCAGGGACAGGGTTCGGATAGCCGCGCTTCGCTTGTAGCTGTAGCCTCAGGCACTGTTCGCACTGTGGATTTCGATGCGCCTTCGGATATGGCTAACATTACGCTCCACTTCGATAGCGGTCAGGATTCGCAAACCGAAGGAGGATCCATTCAGGTTCGCCTGATTGACGCCGATACTGGACAGACCGTGTTTCCCTACAACTCTGGTCTGGGCGGAGTTAGGAACCTTCGCCTTCGCCGCCAACCCGGAACTTCCAGCTCCGATAGTGTCCTTCAAGTTCCACCTGGCCGCTATGAGGTTGTGCTCTTTGGCAAACCGGACGTCTATCTGACTGGCATTACCGCGCAGTCAGCAGAGGTTACTGGCCGAATGATTAAGGTTCATAGCGGTGACTCGAGCATTAAGCTGCATGTCGCAACGGGCCGCGCTAGTCTCACGGGAGTTGCTACCCTTAGAGGCAAGCCGTCTGTTGGAGCCATGGTACTGCTCGTTCCTGCATCGCTGGGCGATCCTGCCAGCATCACCATTCTGCGGCGCGACCAGACCAACACCGACGGCAGCTTTGATCTAGCAGATATTCTTCCGGGACAATACATACTGCTGGCTATCGACCATGGCTGGCAGATCAACTGGAGCGATTCCTCAACACTGCGCGGTTATCTGATGCGTGGCGTCCCGGTAGACCTTACTTCGTCAGCCAACGTGAGTCAAAATATCGAGGCTCAGGCACCCTGATTCTTAGTCGCAGGTCTACGGAAGAAGGCCTATGAGGTAGGTACCCGCAGAATTGTGTTAGATTCAAAAAGGCCGCAATAATGCGGAGAGATGGCCGAGTGGCTGAAGGCGCACGCTTGGAAAGCGTGTATACCGCAAGGTATCCAGGGTTCGAATCCCTGTCTCTCCGCCATGATTCTTTAGAATCCACTCAATAAACAACATTTCCAATCTGGTCTCCGTCAAAATCAATTCGGTAGAACCGACTTGCGGTCGTAACTCTCCCAAGCTCCTGCGTGCAACTCAATTTCTCCGGTGGCAGCCCAGCCAATTCTTTTGAAGACTCATTGACAGCTCCTGAGTTGTCTACCCTCGGAGGACATCGCCCCTTTCGTTGGCTGGCGCTGGAACTTGGATTCGACGCAGAGCGTAAGTTGCCATGGAGTGTCGAGTGCGACTTTGGCCGATTTGCGAGCTGGCTACGCAGCCATGCATACACAACACTTACTGAATTGCGAGTTGTGGTTCCACATGTATTACTACCTGCTCTTCGGTGTCCCTTCGTACCTGAAGCACCAGGATGTCGTCCTCTTGGCCGAACAGTTGCGCCGAATCCGCAATTTTTTCCGGAGTCGCTTGTTGACGCAGCATCTCGCTAATGCGCTCAAAACCGAATAATGTTCCGCGCGTATCCTGTGCCTCGACAATACCGTCTGACATAAGGATCAACGAATCACCATGTTCTAAATCGAACGATGCAATAGAAAACTCCGCATCGGAGATAATACCGAGTGGCAAAGCGCCCTCCATGTCGATCTCTTTTCCATTGAGGTACGGGGGAAGCTGGCCTGCATTTGCCAAGACTACCTTCCCATCTGGATCGATTCTCATAACCAAGCAGGTTGCGCTCGCGTGCTGGCGTTCACAAAGCTGTTCATTTACTTCTTTTAGAATTTGTACCGGATCGGAACTATGCTGTACTGCTGCTCGGATCGCTCCAACAATCAGGGCCACAAGCATTCCAGCTTGCAATCCTTTGCCGGTAACGTCTCCTACAACAATCAGGGCCGTTCCTGGAGTCTGCCCGGGTAAGATCTGGAAGAAATCTCCGCCTACCTCGCGTGCCGGCCGATATTCGCTTTCGATCTTGAGGCCATGCACCTGCGGCAATCGGTTAGGGATCAAGACCTCCTGGACCTCTCGCGCATGCTGAATTTCCATCTTCCACTGCTCTTTCAGTCGCTGTGCAGACACAAATCTCCTGAGTAGCATCACTGTAATAACCAGCAGCGAAAGGACTGTCGACAAAGTTCCCAGTGAGATGTTGAATCCAAGGAAAGAGAACGCTGTCTTGACGTGAATCAGACGCAGCTCATTCTGATAGTTCGCAACGAATACCAGTAGCACTGCGGCTGCGGCTAACCATCCTTCCGTCTTCTGTCTGGTGAAGCCACGATATGCCACCACGAACAGCATCACTCCAAGACTAAGCTTCACCACCAGCAACAAGGGGACGATATAACTCGCAAAGTGAACAGGGATATCTTGTCCGTATAAGGGTGGACGAAGCATAGCCGTCCCCACCATAAGAACCGCTACCAGCGGCCAGACCAGACGATGCAGCTTGCCAATTCTCGATAAACGGAACCAGTAGCCCCAGAACAGCACCCACAATCCGATTCGCAGCGGTGCGAGGATCACGTTGTTCAGAACTACCCCCGCAGTCTGTCCGATCCACGTCGTAAAGTTCACCGACAGCACGACTGCGTTTCCAAGCAGCGTTACCAGGCAAACTAGCGCCAACCACAGATAAGCTATCTCTCGCCGGTCCAACAAGAACAGAGCAAGCGCCATTACCAGCGCCATGATCAGGATGAGCATCTCCAGAAACCCGCTGCCTACGTAATGGGCAATATCGTCGTAGTCCAGTCGAATCAATGCTCCAATCACTGAGGCATACCCCAGCACTGGAGGTTCATGAAGTCCTCCGGCATCCGGGCTATTAAAACGAGTAGCGCTATCCATCCACATTCGAATGGCGATCGTGATCCTTCCGTCCTGCAGTCCCTTTGGCAGCCGAAACGCCTGCGGTAACGTGCTATATGCCGTTACATGATGATCAGTGAATCTGCCGAATTCACCGATCTTTTGTCCATTCACATAAACCTGGTACGCATCGTCGGCACCTTCCGGCATCTTCAGGGCCAGTCTGCGGTTGGCTCCGGTGACGTCAACTCGAAGTCTGTACCAGGCATAACCCGAATGACCTGCATAGCCACGAGCAGTCCATCCGGGAATATATCCGCTTATCCCGAGCGTCGCATCTGCAGAGCCGGCCGGCGGCGTAAGATCCATTGTGTCCCAACGTGAGTCGTCAAACTCCGTCTGCGCCCATGTCATGTCATCGCCAGTCCGGAACTTCCACGGACCTGCCAGTTCGGCCGAAGATACTCCAAGATTAACCTGGATAACCGCGTTGGATGGCGCAGCCTTCCCTTTCCTGGTTGCATCCGTCGATGAATCGGCGTGCGCATGATGTGGCACGGTGCACAACAGCAACAGGAACATCAGTCCGACACGAGGCATAGCAACTCTTTCGGCGACAGATTTCGCGAATACCTGGCAGCGATGACAGCCTCGCCCTTACGTTGCCCTCACCCACCCGGATGACTTTGGACTAAACGGGACGTGGTCAAACCGCCATAATTCCGCGGGAGAGAATTGTAGCTACTAGCCTCCAAAACCACCACATTAAAGCATGAGGAGAGAACCTCACTCTGAAAGCGTAGGTTCTCTCTCCTTGTGATCGTTCCTCGGTAGTTTCCACATCAACTAAAAGCGCGGAGCTCGAACAACCGGCCAACGTCGCTTCGCGAAGAAAAACCCGACCATCAGTATGCCGGTAGACATAAGCCAGATCGAGCCCGGTTCTGGGGTAACTGTTCTTATAATAGTGGCGCTTACCATCGGGAAATCGCTTGGATCTACACCATCCTCAGCGATTACGAAGCTCCCGTTGTTTGGAATTGATCCAATCGTGAAGTCGAGGAAGTACTCTGATCCATCCGGCGTGAGACTGCATGTCGCGCTCTGATAGAAGTCCGTGCTGCCGTCAAGAGCGCATCCTGCAGGCTGACTGCCGAGGGCAGCTGTATTGGTGAAGGATAACTCCATGCCAGCCCAATCATTTCCAGTCCTGTTGACTCCTGAAAAGCAACCCATATAGGAACCATTGACATTCGTCGGCAACTGGCCCGCGACACAGGGCTCGAACGTGAATTGAAAGGGGGTGGTAAATATTGGAGTTGTGGCAAAAGGATCCAGCACAACCATGTGGAAGTCCATCTGGTCAGCCTTCGCCACACCAGCCAGCCCACAGACTAGGGCAACCGCAACCAAACAACGAAGCATTCTCATCTCTGCATTC
Organism: Edaphobacter sp.; assembly: GCA_025462645.1. Classification (GTDB taxonomy): domain Bacteria; phylum Acidobacteriota; class Terriglobia; order Terriglobales; family Acidobacteriaceae; genus Edaphobacter. Next base: position 116,844 of record JAOAPB010000033.1, read on the forward strand.
TCCTTAGGGGAACTCCAGCGGGGGTACTTAGTGTCACGCATCGTGAGTCAAATGCAATAACGTTTAGGGCCTATAGACTTGAGAGCTAGGGGTGCGATGCTCTATAAGCACGTTACGTGCCGAAATAAACCGCCTAATCAATCCACTTTTCAATACTTGACCTGTGGGACTACGCAAACAGTTGCGCTTCTTTGGGAAAAAATTGGATTTGCAGCTAGGCAAATAGCTGACTAAATCGAGCCCGTCGCTTTACAGAGTCATAGATTGCATGCCGATTTCATAGCCCGTCTAGGATTGGATAGCTAAGGTGGCCATGAGTTCGGCAATGATGCCGAATGAGACAGAGCGGCGTTCTTTGCTTATGGAATATACTCATCCACACTCTGTCTTGGCTACTCAAGGAATGCACTCTATGGAAATCAGTGAAGCACTTCTGGCTCAGCAACAAGTTGTTCGCCTGCAAGCGCTTCTCGAGGCCAGCCGCCAGCTCCATTCAACCATTGAGCTCAACGAAGTCCTCCGTATCACCCTTCAGATCGTCGTACGTGAGCTTGAGCTCACCGGCGCCTTCTTCACAACGTTTCCCCAAATCTACGGTGATGTCTCTCCATTCCTTCAGGCCTCTCTCAACGCGGAGTCCACTGAATCCATAGAGGCTATGTCCTTTCCATCGCTGCTTCGCTTTCCGCTCTGCGACAAGGCAGGCGTCTCCTTCACGGAGTTGATCGTCCTTTTGCCCCTTGATCGCATCCTCGATCTCGACGAGACCGACTTCCTCGAGGCTCTCTCGGTGCAGGCCGCCGTTGCCATCGAGAATGCCCGGTTCCACGAACGTGCTCTTCAGTGGCAGCGCGTTGAAAGCGACTTAGCCGCCGCCCGCCAGGTTCAACTCAGCCTCATACCCCAGCAGATGCCGAAGATACCGGACTACGACATCGCTGCCCGCTCAGTTACCTGTTACGAGGTCGGCGGAGACTATCTCGACATTGTCTCCATGCCCTCAGGCAAGACCATCATCGTCGTGGGAGACGTCGCCGGCAAGGGACTTGCCTCGGCACTCGTCGGCACGTCGTTTCGCTCCGCCTTGCGCGCCATGGCCCAGGCAAACCTCAGTCTCCTCGACATTGCTACTCAGATGAATCTGCTCCACTACAGTGAAGGCTCTGAGTCCCGCCAACGTTACGTCACAGCCATTCTCCTTCTTCTCGACCCGTCTACTCATAGCCTCCAGGTTCTCAACGCTGGTCATAACCCGGCTTTTCTCGTATCAGACGACGGTTTTCTCCGCAAAATCGCGGCCTCCGGGACACCTATCGGAATCCTGCCCTTCTCGAGCTATGTACCAGAAACGTTCATACTTGAACCGGGCGCGCGCCTTTTGGTCTACACTGACGGCATGACCGAGGTCTTCTGCGGTGAGGAGGAGTTTGGCGAATCTCGTCTCCTGGAAACGTTTCTAAGCTGCGGGGAACCAACAGCAGGCCAAACGTTGGATCTCCTCTGGCAAACTTTAAAGGCATTCTCAGACGGACACGAGCAGTCCGATGACATGACTGCGCTGGTATTGTTCAGAAACCCATAATGGAGACACCATTGATGGATGAGCACAGAAGCAGCATCGAACTTCGACTTCCGTCACGCCTTGGCTTCGAAAAGGTAGCGATGAACACTGCAGCCAGCGTCGCCAACCTGATGGGTTTCAGTAACGAACGCATCGAGGATTTGAAGACCGCTATAGCCGAAGCGTGCATAAATGCTATGGAGCACGGCAACAAGTTCGACGAAACTCTATGCGTCGGGGTAATCCTCTCTATGGGGCCAGACACTCTTGAAGTCAAAGTTATAGATACAGGTAATGGACCTCAGACTCACCTGGCAGCTCCTGATATCGATAAAAAGATGCATGAGCAGGAGGAGGCACGTGGTATGGGCATGTTCCTGATTGAGTCTTTGGTTGATGAGGTCGAATGGGTCAGTTCGCCACCCGCAGGCAGTTATGCCCGTATGGTAATCCGTCTTCATCCAGCAAAACCGTAAGGGGAGGAATAATGCAGGAGAAAGTGACACAAGTGAAGATGGAGGAGGTGCGGTGCGCCTCTGGAGCTCCTATCACTGTACTCCGCTTTGCAGGCGATATAACCAGCGCCTCAAAGGCCGCCGTACTCGGCACCTATCAAGGAATACCAGAGAGTATCAAATGCATCCTTCTCGACTTTTCCGGTGTCGATTATCTCAACTCCAGTGGTATTGCGCTGATCATTCAGATGATGATCAGCGCGAGCAAGAGCGGTCAGACGATCCAGACCTTTGGTCTCAAGCCGCACTTTCAAAAGGTCTTTACGATGGTTGGCATTACGAAATACACCACCCTCCATCCAGACGAGCAGACCGCGTGTGCCGCTTTCTCTGCCTGAAGTGAGGCAACAAAGCAGTCAAACAACTTATTTGCTTTTGTAGATCAAACCGCCCAGAGTAGTACCGGACTTCCTTCCCGTTGCGAAATGAGATTTGGGATTGATGCTAAAAAGCAGGTACACAGCGGCAGACGTTTTAATCCCCGTATCTTTAGATTTGCCTATAAAAATTGATTCCCTATTCCAGTGCAGGGTAGGATTCTGTCAGCGTGGAGGAGTGACCGTATGGGATTGACGCGGCGAGAGTTTTCGAGACTTGGGGCTCTGGGGGCTATGGCGGGGTTTGTCCCTGACCTGCGGGCATCGGCTCAGGGGAGTGAACGTAAGGTCGGGTATTGCGTCATCGGATTGGGAAGGATCGCAGACCACTTCATGCGGGGCGTGAAGCAGGGATCCACCTCTCAGATTACGGGGTTGGTCAGCGGTCATCGTGACAAGGCAGAGCGGATCGCGGCGCAATACGGTGTGCCAACGAGTTCGATCTATAGCTACGAAGACATGGATCGCATGCGTGAGAACAAATCGATCGATGCAGTGTATGTCGCACTGCCGAACAGCATGCATGCGGAGTACACCATACGGTCGGCCAAGGCAGGAAAACATGTTCTCTGCGAGAAGCCGATGTGCGTCTCGGTGAGCGAGGCCAGGGAGATGATTGCGGCGTGCAAGGAAGCCAACGTGAAGCTGATGATCGCTTACCGGTTGCACTATGAGCCAACTACGCTGAAGGCCATCAAGATGATTCAGGATGGATTGCTGGGAAAGATACAGGCGATCGATAGTGCGAATGGCTTCAACATTGCTCCTGGTGAGTGGCGCTCTACCAAGAAATTGGGAGGCGGTGGACCGCTCATGGATGTGGGGATCTATTCGTTGAATGCCACGCGGTACCTTACCGGTGAGGAGCCGGAGAAGTTCACGGCTGTAGCTTCGACGATCGACCGTGACGGGCGATTTGATACGACGGAGGAAAATACAGCATGGACGATGCGATTTCCATCGGGCGTTCTGGCGAGTTGCAACACAACGTATGGCGCGGCGATGCCGGGGTACTACAAGGTGTTCGGGTCGAAGGGATGGCTCGAGGTAGATTCGTTCGGGTATCAGAACCTTCGACTACGGGCGAACTATACGCCCGAAGGCAAAAACAGTTCGGCTACCACTCTGGACGAGACGAATCCGGAGCCCGACCCGAAGCAGTTCGAGCGACAGGCCGACCACTTCACGCAGTGCATTCTGCAGAACAAAACACCGAAGACCCCCGGTGAGGAGGGCCTTCGGGATATGCAACACATTCAGTCGATCTATCGGGCTGCCGGGATCAGTTTCGACTGAAAGCTATCCCATGTCAGGCCTTCGAGGGACGAGCTGTGTCTCTACGGGGCGATGCGTGTTCCGGGCCGGACCTCCGCGGGGGCGCGAACTTTAGTCTTCGGAAGGTTGGTGGAGAACTTGATCCGGACGAGGTCGGCATTCCCGGGAGCGGTGAAGGTGGCAGCATAGCTCTCGGCGATCGAATCAGTGAACTGCTTGAGGAAGGGGCCCATGGAGACGGGGTTGCCGGTGCCCTGGAAGTAAGCGCGACCACCCGTGCTCTCCGAAACCTGCGAGAGATAGTTCTGGCCACTGAAGCTGGCAGCACCGCCCCGAATACCCGCGTCCGTGTAGTAAATCGAGTAGACAGCGATGCCGGCGCGCTGGGCGTCTCGAATGGCTGAGTCGACGTACGGACTGTTCTGATTCATTGGGCTAACGCTGCCGTTATAGGGATCGACACCGTTGGTGATCATAAGGACGAAGCGTGCCTTGGGAGTTTGCTCCTCACTCGAGGACGGCCACCTCTTCGCAAAGTCGGAGAGACAGAAGTAGGGGCTGGCGCTGACTCCGGCTGTGCCAAGGGGGATGCGGACGGCTTTGGCTGCGGCGGCATAGTCCGTGGTGAAGTCCTGCGTCGAAACCACGCGACCATTCTGCATGTAGCCGATAAAAATCTCGGTCCCATTGGGGAGCGATGTAACGAAGTTACGGATGTCGCTTATCTGTCGGCCAACACTGGTGCGGAGTCCATCGTCGATAAGTAGGGCGATCTGCGCTCCGGTGGGTGGAATTGGAGCAACACTGGTAATCGGAGTATCGCGGCCGTTAAGCTTCAGGCTCAGATTTTGCGGAGTGGGATTCTGGTGAGAGTTGGAATCGAGGGTTACAAGAGTTTGAGTTGCCGTGGGGCCTTCCTGTTGGGCGGGAGCGAAGGTTGCGGTGAGGAGGGTTAAAGTGAGGAGGTAGCGAGTCATTGTCTTCCCTTCGCTCATTAGACGCTTGGAATGAACAAAACGACCCACCTTATCGCAAACCGGCGAAGGGATGGGTCGTTTCATTTGTGGGAGCACGCTCAATACTTCTTCGAAGTGCCAATCAATCTCCGCCGATTCTTACCTTGAGACCCGCACGCACGGTGAAGGGCAGGCCCGGGTACCCAATTGGCCCGATGTGCTGCTGAGAAAGTAGATTGCCGAGTTCGGTGAAGGCGGTTAGGTGGCGGTTGATGGCATAGGTCCCGTTAAGGTCAAGCTTGGCGTAGCCAAAGTCGAGGTCTTTGTTAGGGAGCAGAAGAGTGTTGCCCCCATTGAAGTCGTTGTAGGACTGAAAGGTCGAATCGTCGCTGCGGCTGGCAAGCGCTCCCTTGAAGGCGGCGCTGAATTTGGTGCCGGTGTACTCAGCGGCGAAGAAGCCGGTGTGCGGCGGACGACGGAAGGGACGGGCTCCGACAAGAGGATAGCTGGAGCCGATGGGAATGCCGGGAAGATTTGGATTCGTGGCGGACGTTCCATTCGCGGCGGCATCGCTCGAGAAGGACTGTGTCACGACGGATGCCAGATAGGTATAGCCGCCCCGCAGGAAGAGATGATTAAGCGGTTGGTACTGGACCTCGATCTCAAGTCCCTGAGCACGGAACTCGAGGGTGTTGAGCAGGGCTCCATAGAGTTGAGCCACGCTCGTCTTGATGCCGAACACACTCTCGAGCGTACCTTTGTCTATGAAGTCCAGCTGGTGATCGAACTGGTTATGGAAGTAGCCGCCCTTGAGAATGAGCCTCTGGTTGAGGATGTTCTGCTCGACTCCTATATCGTAAGTGCGCGAGCGGAGAGCCTGAATGGGCTTGACGTTGTAGTCGGCAATGGCAGTAGTGTTCCCTGCCGTCAGGAGCTGCCCATAGAGGCTGGTGAACTCGCTGGAGAGCGATGGCTCCTGGACGCCGGTCGCCACGCTGGCCCGAAGGCGTGTGCCATGGAAGAACCGCGCGCTGGGCCGAACGGGAACGTACGCCAGGCCGATCCGAGGAGTTCCGGCGATGCCATACAGGTGGTTCTTCTCAACCGCTCCGCCCAGAGAATAGAAGAGCCGGTTCTTGATGTCGCCCTGGAACTGGAGGGTGTACTGGAAGTTCGTCCGCTGAAGCTTCTGGTTCGTAAAGAAGGCAGGGTTGACGAAGCTCCCGCGTTCGTCCTCGTAGCGAAAGCTGAAGAGCGCGGTGATGCGCTTGGGAAAGGTGTAGTCGGTTTGGTAGTAGAGCTCGTCCCGATTCGAAACTGCATCATTGCGCGATGGAGACGTGCTGTCGAAGTTAAGCGCAGCGCGACCCGTGGCGGAGTAGCCGTTGGCTCCTCGAATCGTGACGACATCGCCATAGTAGGTCGTAAAGCCAAAGGCAGTCACCGGCAAGCCGACAGGCTCGTAGGAATACAACTGCTCCCGTTTGCGGGCGATGCCATAGCGGACGAGGTTGTGCCAGTTCCCCTGCGTGCGGTTCTCCAGCGTAAGACCGGAGTAGAGGTCCTGGTCGGCCTGCTTGCCGTTAGAGGAGATGCCGAAGAAGTCATGCGCATTGGGTGTGCCGGTGGCGGAGACCCCGTTGCGAAGGGTAAACCTTGCCTGCGTATTGGCGGTGAGGCTGTAGCCGAGATTAGCCACGCTCGTAGCCGAGTGATACCTGTCCAACGGAAGTGCATTGGAGCTGTCGAAACGGCTGAAGGCTCCGTAGTAGTCGAGTTTGTTGTGCGCGCCGGAGAGGGCGACCTCGTTCCGATAGGTATGGAAGTTGCCGGCGTCCCCGGAGTAGTTGATGACTGGGTGCATGGAGCTGCCGCGTGGGCTGGCCATGTTCACGACCGAGGCCACCGCATCGGACCCATAGAGCGCCGAGTTGGGTCCGCGATACAGCTCGACGCCCGAGATGGTGGGACCGGTAAGGCCGGTCGACGAGACGGTACCGAAGTCGAAGCGGCCGCCCACGTCGTTGGCCGGAATGCCGTCGATGAGAACCTTGTTGGCGTCCGAGTTGCCGCCACGCACGAACAGCGAGCCCACGCCGCCATACTGGCCGGTCAACACGACGGTGCTACCAGGGGAGTAGCGGAGCTCATCGACGATGCCGACGCGGGTAGCGAGCGCGGACGGTGGAATCAGGGTAATCGCGGAGCTCGCCTGTTGCAGCGGCGTAGGCAATCCGGTCGTGGTAACTGTAACCTGCGCGGTGACCGTCGCGATCTCAAGGATGATATTGCGAGTAATAATGTCGGTCCTGCCGCCGTAGAAATCCTGGCCGATGCTTGGGGTAAAGGTGGCTGCGGAGGTAAGCAAAACGAACCGTCCGGGAGCGGTGCTGCGGATCTCGAAGGAGCCATCCGGGCTGCTTGTCGCGGAGGCGGCGACCTGTTTGCCCTGGATGAGCTGGACGCGGGCTCCGGCGACCGCCGCGCCCAGAGGATCGGTCACGGTGCCACGAACGATGACGGCATGGGAGGAGAGCGCGCTTGCAAGGAGAAAAAGAACGGCAGATAGAAGGTGCGAGGCCGATAACCGGCGCACGGGCGTAGACATGAATGAGGCTCCTCCGTTCCCCCCCGGGAACGTGGTTGGATGTGCGCTGGCGGAACCGGTCTCCTGACTGACGCGATACATGCCGGCCATGGTACTGGAGGCCTCCCTTCCCGACGCCGGGCGGCGTTAGTGGGAGTCCCTCTGGCTGACATTCATACTCTTTAAATGGAAGAGTGTGCGCGAATCACAGTTGCGGGGCAGTGGCGGATTTTCACCGCGCTTCCCGAACATTCCGTTGCGGGACAAAGTGAAGTTGAACAACTGGCGATGGTCCGCTCGGTCGCAGGTCTGGGTGAGATTCAAGTTTGAGGCATTGCCGGTTGGAAGTCAAAGCTACTCCGGCATGCTCATTAAACCGCGCCGCAAAGGCCAAAGATGATTGAGAGGCCCACGTCCATGCCCCAAAGGGGAAGCCGTACGAATCGCCTCGGCCACATAGCCCTTCGCCGCCAGAGCAGCCGGATAAGCACCATCCCCCAAAACCAACCGGCTCAGCAGCGCACTCGAAAGCGCACAACCGGTCCCATGGGTAGAGCGCGTGACAACCCGCTCTCCCTCAAACCAGTGCTCCTCGCCCGAGCCTGTAAGAAGGTAATCGTCCGGCCGCTCAAGGTGCCCACCCGTGGCAAAGACATTCAATCCTGCATACCCCTGCTGCAAAGCCCGCGCCGCCTCCGGCAGGTCGTCGCGATGATTTACAGGTACCCCACTGAGCAGAGCAAGCTCATCCAGATTAGGGGTAATCCAGTCAACCAGGGGCAACAACCGCTCGCGCAGCAACGTAATTCCATCAACATCAAGCAGATCCCTGCCAGAGCTGGAGCGCACTACCGGATCCAGAACGACCGGGATGCGCTCTCCTGAGCTACGCAGTTGAGCTAGAAAATCAGCCACCGCGGCCACCACCGAGGCAGTCCCAAGCATCCCAATCTTTATCCCCTTCGCTGGCAGATCGGCATAGAGGTGTTCGAGCGTTGCGCGAACAGTTTCGTCAGGCACTGGATGGGTCTCCAATACTCCGATAGTCGACTGAACGGTCAGGTTGGTTATGCACGAGGTTCCAAATAGGCCATGCGCAGCGAAGACCATCAAGTCCGCCGTCACCCCGGCGCCTGAGGAAGGATCATAGCCGGCGATAGTCAGAGCACTCTGCATTTTGGTGACGCGAAGAGAAAATTGGGCCTTTTAGGAACTTTCGAAAAAATATCAGGATCGCAGGGGAATGTCTTGTGAAGGATGAATTCGGCGTTAAAACGGCCCGATTTGGGCGAATAGCGGACGCCGGACTTGGAAATTCCTTTAGCACAACCACCATCTCGGGGCAAGCCAGTAGAGCAGCTAAATGCCGGACAGTGTTTGACTTAGCTATTTCAACCCAGGACAATAAGGAGTGGAGCTAACTATGAAAATGATTCCAGCCAATATGCGAGACAAAAGTGTCTCGATGATGAAAGCGGGAGTTGCTGCGGTGACGCTCATTCTTACACTCGGAGCCTCAGCCTCAGCTCCCGATGCTCCTGTCGATGCGAAGACGCCACCCACCGCCACACCCAAGGCCATCAAGCACAGGCACTGGTTTGAGATCGGACAGGCATCCTGGTACGGCAAGTACTTCCAGGGCCGCAAGACAGCCGCTGGCGAGACCTACGACATGAACGGCCTCACCTGCGCCCACCGGACCCTTCCCCTGGGCAGCTGGATCAGGGTAACCAACCTCAAGAACCGCAAGTCCGTCTTTGTCCGGGTCAACGATCGTGGCCCCGTACCGGAGAATCGCATCGTCGACCTCTCCTACGGCGCAGCCCAGAGGGTAGGAATAGCTGGCATCGCCAAGGTAAAGCTCGAGACCGTGCGCAACGGCGATCCTGAGATGGCAAAGGCACTCCTCGCCCAGCTCAAGATGCCCCTGCTTCCCATCTACGGACAATAAGACCTTCACGACGGAAGCAGAAGGAAGCATTAACAGACTGCACCGGCGGCGTGCTGGATCCGGCAATCAAATGGTAACTTCCGAATTGCCCGTCATACGACAGCGACCACAACGTAGATGACTGCTGACCGCATATTTGGCCACGGCCGATCCACGGGTGGAATTTGTCTTTGCGAGGGTCGGGAACATAAGGCGGCAGCTCCGCTGAGTCCTTGCGCATGGTTCGGCCGGTAACGATCCAGCCCATGTACGAGTGCGTTTTCCGCAGGAAACACTCGCGGGTGAGCATTCATCATAAGAGACATGAAAAGCGCTCCGACAGAACGTCTCCGATGCTGGTCATGTATCGCATTATTGATCTTTGCCTTGCAACCTGGTGCGTCAGCGGAACCCATACCCGTCCGGCATGTGGAGGGAACCGTCCACGGCTTTCTCGCGGTGCGTTCGAAAGAGGGCCGCGTGGTTGCGGTGGGTGATCTCTTCCAGGTGGTCCACGGCAATCGGGTCACCGCCCGCTTGCTCTTCCGTTTCAAGGATGGCTCGATCGATGATGAAACTACAGTTTTCTCTCAACGCGGTAACTTCCAGCTCATTAGCGACCATCATATTCAGAAAGGACCCTCCTTCCCGCAGCCGATGGATCTCTCGATCGACGTTCCAAGCGGCCAGGTCACCGTCCGCTCGACCGGAAAGGATGGGAAGGAGGAGGTCAAGAGCGAACACCTTGATCTGCCGCCCGACCTGGTCAACGGCTTGATTCTCTCGATAATAAAGAACCTCCGGCCTGAGACTCCGGAGACGAAAGTGTCCATGGTCGTGGCTACCCCGAAGCCGCGCCTCGTGAAAGTAGCGATCTCGCCCCACGGCGAAGAACCTTTCTCACTCGTGGGCTCCCGTCGCAAAGCGATGCGTTTCAGGTTGAAGATCGAACTCGGAGGGGTCGCTGGAGCGGTAGCGCCGCTGATCGGCAAGGCGCCGCCGGAGATTCATATCTGGGTCATCGAAGGGCAAGCTCCGGCGTTCGTGAGAGAAGAAGGCCCGCTCTATCAGGGTGGCCCCGTCTGGACCATCCAACTGACAAGCCCCGCCTGGCCGGATTTACCCCAATCCGGCTTTTAGAATTACCCGTGTTTTGGCCGACTCCCGTGTGGTCGGCCAACCGGAAGTAATCCTCCCCACTGCCGATCGAGGTTGGGGCCGCCGGCACTGGGCCGTCCCGTCCACAAGCCGGATAAGTGTCGCGCGAGTCGGTGATGGCGTTTCCGGTGCAGCCAATCCGATCACGGGTATCAGCCCCATTCCTAGCTGCCGAAAACGCGACTTCTCGGGAAGTTCAGCGCGGAGTGCTGGCAAAGCCCGCGAATCGTGAATGATTCAGCCTGTATGCCCGGGCGGTCGGCATTTCCGGCCTCTCCCTTGACATTCTTTTCTCGCAGAGTCATAATTTTTCGGCTCCTCAGATAGGCCTAATTGTTTACGGGTGTTTTCTAGGGTCAGTCTTTCTCAGTGTGGTTGAGGACTCATTTTCTCCCTTTTTCTGGAGACAGCTGCATGGTCCGCAGCGTTACCTCATCCCTATTCGGGTAAATTAAATTTAGAGGGAGCCCGCGAAAGCGTCGTAGCGGTCGCCAGGCTTGGACGAGCCATTTCGTCCTGCCCGAACCCTAACGAGTAAATAGGGGTTCTCCCATGAAACAGACTAGATTGGTAGCACTAGCCGCGGCGTGTGCGACGGTCGCGGCGCTCATGTCCCTCCCCCATCAGATCGTGCACGGACAAACAGCCATACCGCCATTCTCCGTGTGCAGCAGGAATGTGGACGTCGCTGCGTTGCTCCCGGGCGGAGCCCACGAAGACCCGGAAGTTGCGACGGCGGGCGCGTTTATCACCCTCACTGAACAAAGCCTGCTCCAGCAGGTCGCACAGGCGTCTTCGCTGGACCAGTATCACCAGATCACCTTGCTCGGTAAAACCGAGATTTACGATGTGACCCTGTCACCGCTCAACAACACCGCCTGCGCGACCTGCCATGCGTCGTATACAGGATTCAGAGGGTCTACGAGTATCTTCAATGCAACCACCGCCGCTCAGCCTGGAGGGATTGCAATCACCAATGCAACTCCGCCAGGACCGAACTACCGTTTCGGTCCAAGAAATCCCCAAACTTATGCGTATGCCGCCTTCGCCCCAATCCTGCACTACAACGCAACGCAGAATAGTTTCTATGGCGGCAATTTCTGGGATACGCGCGCCACTGGAATCCGCCTCGGCAATCCAGCGGCAGAACAGGCACAAGGACCGCCGGTGAATCCAGTGGAGATGGGAAATATCGACACTGCGTGCGTGGTTTGGAAAGCGTCACTGCGCCCATATGCTACGCTGATCGAAACTATCTGGGGCGCTCAATCGTTCGCGATTAATTGGCCTGGCGATATCGCCACTGTATGCGCCACGCCAGGTCCGCCTCCTGCGAACGATCCACTCCCGGTACATCTCAGCGCTGTTGATCGGGGACAATCAAACGCCACGTATGACCACATGACAATGTCGATGGCATCGTACGAAGCTTCACCCGATGTCAGTGCTTTCTCCTCGAAGTTCGACGCCTTTCTCGCCGGCAATGCAACCTTGAGTGCCACAGAACAGGCCGGCTACGAGTTGTTCAACGGCAAAGCGGGTTGCAATCAATGCCATCTGAGCGGCAACGCGGCAAACACGCCAGCTGTCCAGGTGGCGGCCGATGTGGCGCCGCTCTTCACCGATTTCACGGCAAACAATATTGGTCTCCCCCAAAATCTAGCTCTTCCGTACTACTGCGAGAGCCAGCCGGACCAATTTGGTTACACCGCGAATCCCCTGGGCTTCGCCTTCGTCGATTACGGATTAGGGGCCTTTCTGAACGGCACGGGCGCTGCGCCCAATCCGAATACGCTGCAGTGGAAACAGCTCGCGCCACTGTTCAACGGTACGTTCCAAACGGCCACCTTGCGCAACGTCGACAAAAGGCCGACCCCCACCTTCATCAAGGAGTATATGCACAACGGGTATCTGAAGAGCCTGAAAGAAGTCGTTCACTTCTATAACACCTCACAGGCACTGCCGCGTTGCGCGCAGGGTTCACCCGGCGAGAAGGTAACCTGCTGGCCAGCGCCTGAGGTCCCGGCCACCCTGAACACGACCCAGTTGGGCAATCTGGGCTTAACCAGCAATGAGGAAGACGACATCGTTGCCTTCCTTCAAACGCTATCGGATGGCTTTGTCACCTCGCCATCTACGCTTGCCGTCCCGGCGAAAAAACGATAGCGCTTCGACAGTCAGACCTACTCCAGGCAGGGCGAACCAACTTCCATGGTTCGCCCTGCTTGCTTGAGAGGCTGCTGCCCGGACCGATCAGCCGCATGGCACTCACCTTTGCTGGAATGCAAAATACGAGACTTTCGGGTCCCACGCCAGCTAGACTTGATCCCGTGGACCACTCAGTGGAAAGTACCGACCCCAAAGACCGTCTCGCCGTAGCCCTCGACCTACCCGATACCCATCATGCCCTCGCTCTAGTAGATCGCTTGGAAGGCTCCTGCCGCTGGTTCAAGGTAGGGATGGAGCTCTACTACGCCAGCGGCAGCTCCTTCGTCGAAACCCTCCGCAACCGAGGCTTTCAGATCTTCCTCGATCTCAAACTCCACGACATCCCAAACACCGTAGCCGGAGCCGTCCGCTCCGTCACAAACGCCGGTGCCTCCCTGCTCACCGTCCACGCTGGAGGTGGCCGAGCCATGCTGGCGGCTGCAGCCGAAGCGGCCAGCGCTCCCCACGCTCCAAGATTGCTCGCCGTAACCGTCCTCACAAGCATGGATGCAGCCCAACTGACAGCCGTGGGAGTAACCGCATCCCCCGCCGAACAGGTCCTTCGCCTTGCCCGGCTCGCTCAGAGCGCCGGAATCGACGGCATTGTCTGCTCCCCGGAGGAGGTAGGCACTCTCCGGACAGAGCTAGCCCCGGAGACGATGCTTGTCATCCCGGGCATCCGTCCAGCCGGCAGCGCCGCAGGCGACCAGAAGCGCATAGCCACGGCCGCAGAGGCCATCACACGTGGAGCCTCCATGCTCGTAGTAGGCAGGCCCATCACCCGTGCTGCCGACCCCGCCGCAGCCGCCAGGGTGATCCTCCAGGAGATAGCAGAGTCACAAAGCACCCTAAAAAAATAGTTCAAAAACGTGGCGTACTTTTAAGCCCCTTAAAAACGACCGTCAGCTAGCCACCTTTGCCGCACATTCCACCACAAGCCGACCACAAAAAACGCACCGGAATAATCAAAAGCCCCAGCAAAAAGGCCCCTGAGCCACACTAGAAAAATGTGGTTCAGGGGCCTTGAAAATCAGCGCATTAAACCGCATTCGTAACATTCGAATCGCTCAACCGCAGCGCCAGAGCCTTCGCCGAACCTCCACCCTTCAGAAACTCCGTCAACTCCAGCTCCGCAATCTCATAGCCCAGCCCGGTAAGCCGAGCAACCAGATCCGTCTCCACCGGACTCATCAAAATATTCCGCCCCACATTAATGACATTGCACGCAAATCGGGTCGCCTCTAACTCACTGACTTCAATTCGTTTATCCGGTCCATAAGCCGCTTTGATCTTCGCAAGCGAAGCCGCATCGAATGCCCCGGGAAAATAAAGCAGATGCCCCCCGCTCAAAGGTGCAAAGCAAGTATCCAGATGATAAAACCGAGGATCGACCAGATGCAGCGAAGTCACCCCCGTATGCCAGGCATCGGCTACATGGCGATGGCTATGCTGGCACGTTCGAACGCCATGAGCAGCCCAGAGATGGTCGCCACCAGCATTAAAAAGCGCATCCCCCTCGCCTTCAAACGCCGTCTCCCGCGGTGTCTCCCACACCAGAAAACCCGCGTCTTGGAACCATCGGCGCAGATGCTGCTCCTCCGTCTGACGCTGCTGATGAGCAAAGCTGGAGATAGCCGCAACGCCATGTTGAACCAGCGCAGAATGGGCAACAAAGACCATATCCGGCGATCCGGGACGTGCATGCAGCAGACGAATGTCAGCAATACGTTGCAGATGGTAGTGAAGATTCTTCCATTGAGCGAAGGCCACGTCACGCGAAGGCCGGTGAAGATTCCCAGCCATCCATGGGTTGATGACGTAGTTGACGTCATAAAACTGAGGGGGGCACATCAGATAGGTTGGGCGGTCAAAATGGGGTAAAGATGCGTCACTTGAAGCGATTGAAGCTACCGGGGTGGTGATAATCATAAAAGCTGGTTTCCTACTTTCCGCTGTAGAGTCTGCCCCTCGGAGGTGACGATCGTCAAGCGGAGTAACGGTATTTTCTTGTACGACTTTGGTTCAGCCAAATATGTGCAATGTGATGGACACCTTTATTTAAAAGCGCAAAAGACCATTGCCATCATAAGGTTGAGATTCATCTTAAGCGATCGCAGGTTGGCCATAAACGCACGTAAAGCACATGATAAAGGCCCGTCTCCGGGCCTTTATCATGTGCTTTACGTTCAGAGTAGCTTAGAGCTTTTCAAAAAAGTCGCACGCCGAGCAGGAGATATAGACTCCGCCGGGGGTGCCGCGCTCACGATCCTTGACGCGCTTGACAATGCGAGTCGGTTTGGAGCACTTGGGGCAATCTGTGCTCTTGTTAGTATCCATGACCTTCTTACGGTCGCCGGTCTTGGCAATCTTCGCCATAATGCTTGCTCTCCCTGGTGCGAATGTTTCGGCTCACGCGCTGGATGCCTGATGACCACCAGCCCTTGCAGGCGGGCAGAATCGGAATCATCCGGAACTTCTCGTAAAGATTGTCCGGGGACGGGCCACGGCGTGAATCGGAGGAGAAGAACTGCGATTGAGGCTCTCTAACGAGTTTACACGAGCGCGGCCTGTTTTGAGACCGAGGCCGACCGGGGATTCGCTCGGGTTGTGCGGATTTAGAACAGGCAACGGCAACCGCAGGTTCTTCGAAGGCTGCAGATTACAAAGTGCGCGAGATGGTTCGTACCGGTGATGAAAAGTCGGTCTGAGAAGAATACCGTACCCCAGCGGCTAAAGCCGCACGGCAAAGAAGACATTTCCGGCACGGCTGAAGCCGTGCCCTTAAGTAAAACGGAGTTTTTTTAGCATTCTCTAAAACCCACACTTGTGAAGCCCGCTCTTGTTGCGATTCGAGATGTTAAGGCTAAAGCCTTGTCCTATTACCCCAGAAGCAAAGACGCCGATTCCGGAGTGGGTTAAGTCAAGGCGATTGGTTCGACCGGTCAGGTGGGGAAAATGATAGGTTTTGGGGTTTGTGGTGAGTTGTGGTGGTTTGTGGTGGGTTTTAGGGCTGGGTCGGTATTTATGCCTGTTTCATTGGCATTTACCTGCGTTTTTAGTTGTACGCAAAACGTGGTCAGCAAGTGGTGAAATGCATGGCTGAGCTGGACAGGAGACGGCACGCTTCCGGATTTGTGCAGACGGTGTAGAAGAAGTCTATGGGATGGGCAGATTCCCTCAGCGGCTAAAGCCGCCATCTAATAACCGGGACTTATGGCGCGACTAAAGTCGCGGCCCCTTCAAAACATTCCTTTTTCAGCACTCCTTTTTCAACACTCCTTTTCGCACTCTCTCTAGAACCTCTTTCTCAGCGCCCTCTCTGAACACCTTTTTCGTCACTCTCTCAGAGGAGGTGCGGAGCCGTTGACGGGCCGGTCGCGGATGTCGTCGTCGATGAAGTCGACGGAGAAGACGTTGGAGGTGACGTTGAGGTGGACCTGGTGTCGGTTGGGAATTGGACTTTATTGGGGCCGCCGGGAGGTACGGCTTCGCCGGGTTGGCGCAGCGAGGGCGGCGCAGCCCGTGTGCTACCAGATTCACCTTCGCCCTGCGTCTTGTCGCCCATCGCGATCTCGTGGATAGCATCGGGTGAGCTGTAGCCACCCATCTCATCCTTGTCGTGGATTTCAAGGGGCTTCCCGAGCGCGGCAATCTCCACAAGCGTCACCCGGTCACCGACAAAGCGGACAAAGTGAACCGTCTGGGGCACGTGCCCGTAGATCCACTCCTCATAACGTCCACCATTCGGGTCGCCATCAGGCTGCTCCCGGATCTTGCTCTCGGGAGCGCCCAGCGCCGCAAGGACCATGCGATGCGTCATCCCCACCAGCACATCGTGCGCAGAGATCGCCTCCTTCAACACCGGAGGAAGCGTGTCGGCGTAGGCCTGCTCCGAGGACTTGACCCCGAAGTCAATGACCGGTGCGAGAAGTGCTTTTACCTCGGGGGCCGAGATCTCGGGCACAGGCCCGGCAAAGATCAGCGTGACT
Organism: Edaphobacter sp.; assembly: GCA_025462645.1. Classification (GTDB taxonomy): domain Bacteria; phylum Acidobacteriota; class Terriglobia; order Terriglobales; family Acidobacteriaceae; genus Edaphobacter. The sequence goes on from JAOAPB010000033.1 coordinate 133,400, forward strand.
CGCGACCCGGTGGCCTGCTCGCCAGTGTCCGCCACAACGGGGTTATCGCCCAGCTGTACGTGACGCAGAAATCGATGCTTCAGGTAAGGGCCGCCGTTTAGATCGAGGATGAGCCGGTCTCCCTTGATCTGCATGGCCGTGATGATGACGCGGTCTCCGGGTGCGGCGCTTTGCCCCTTCTTATAGATCAGTTGCCTGTACTCGGCGGGGCCCGGGGTAAGGGGCCCGTTGGCGCGTAGCGTAACGCTGGCCGCGACGGGTAGCGCGCGATGAGCGAATCCCTGTTCCTGCTCCAGATCGCGGATGAGTTCCCTGCGGCCGCGCTCGGTCATCTGCGTGGTTGGAAGGGGAAGCTCTGTAGGGGTGAAGTCGGTGGTGATATCGGCGGTCGCGGATGCTTCACCAACCACGAAGACCTGGCTGGGCGACGAAGCGGCGGCGAGAACAAGGAAACCTATGACGAAAATCCATCTAGCCGATCTGTGTTTGCTCAGTGCCATGGGAGCACCTCAGATACACAACAGCTTGCGCCTTCTCTTCGTTTTTGACAAGAGGCAGAGCCTTGCTCTGTTGACCCAATGACAACTTCTTTCCAAACGATTGCAAAAACGAGACATTCGCGCGGTCACACGCGACGAGCCAGGCTAGAGCGGGCCCCGAGGGAGGATGTATCCGAAGACGAGAGCAGATCCTCCGCCATCCACCCCAGCGAGCGAAAGACCGCTCGCCGGGGACCCCGGTTCGGCGAAGGATGACAAGAAGGGTATAGCTTCGCTGGAACAGCTTTAGGGGAGTTCTGATTAAGCTACCAGGCAGTCCCTCAGCGACTAAAGTCGCATACATTTGAATCCACTTACGGCGTGGCTGAAGCCACGCCCCTTCAAAATCAGGACTTAATCAGAGGTTCCTTAGGGGTTTGGCTTTTCTTCCACGGAGCGGCTCTGTGGGGTTGTCGGCAGGATCTGGACCAGCGACGCGGGGCTGGCCTGCTGCTCCATGGCGGTATGCGCCTCGGGCGGTGCGACATCCATCGGATACCCGGCCGGGACGATGGGGGGATGCGTGTAGTACCACGCGTAGTCGCGGGTGACGCGGACAAGAACCCCGATGGCCATTAGCAAAACCAGCGCGGTGAAGAACGCAGCCTCCGGTCCATAGTCGCCGCCCGTCAACCATGTGCGGCCGATGGCGCGTGTCTGAATGACGGTAGAGAAGTTCGTAATTCCACTGACCGGCAGACCGAACAGAACCCCCATGCTTGCGTTCCAGCCAAAGTGCAGACCCCACGCCAGCCATAACCCATGCGTTCGCAGCCAGGCGACCGAGAGCAACAGGCCGGCAAGCATCGTAATCAGGACGCTGATCCATGTGGCGTCGGGATTGAACATGTGAAGCAGCCCGAAGACAATCGACATCGCAATCGTCGCCCCGGCCGGGCCGATGGCCTCAATCAGACGGCGGTACGGATACCCTCGAAAAGCGACTTCTTCCGCCAGCGCGGCCACCGCAATTGCCGCAAGGTTCAAAATCGCAAGCCAGAAGGCGCGCGGTGCTGTCCACACGCTGATGTGGAGCGCTCCCGCAAGTGCCATGGGAACCACAGACAACACGACGATGCCCCAGCCGATGGATGCGCCGACCGCCCACTCCCGACCGGCCGTTGGACGCCTCGGCAGGCCGAGTGCTTCGCGTAGCGAGCCGCTTCCGTGGGCGATCGTCTGCAGAATGGAAAATCCTACCGCCAGCAGGAAGAGGAGAAAGACAGCGCGTAACAGGAATTCGCCCGAGGCAAAATCAAAGCGCATCGCGATGCCGCGTGCCGCGCGCCCGGCCAGTGCCTGCGAGCACACAACCCACGCCACGGACGTGAGGAAGAGAGCAAGCTGCAGCGTGCGGCTGGAACGGGCTGGTGGTGTGGAATCAAACGCCGGCAACGGTGACTACTCCATTGTGATGGGGCTACCGCTAAGCGGTGGTATAGAACTGCGCGATGTTCCGGAACTTGACGTACCGCTGTTCGAGCAACTCCTCGATCGAAAGTGCGTGGAGCGTCCCCAGGTGATAGCGAAGCTTTTCGTCGACGATGGCCATCGCCGCGGCGGGATCATTCTGGGTACCGCCGGAAGGCTCAGGCAGAACGTCGTCGACGCAGCCCAGTAGTTTGACGTCACCGGCGGTGTATTTGAGAGCAGCGGCGGCCTGCTGTTTCTTCGTGGCGTCCTTCCACATGATCGACGCGCAGCCTTCGGGAGAGATCACCGAGTAGATAGCATTCTCCAGCATAAGGACGCGGTCGGCCACGGCCAGCGCCAGTGCGCCTCCGGAACCGCCTTCTCCGGTGATGGTGGCGATGGTGGGCACTCGCAGGCGCGACATCTCCATTAGATTGCGCGCAATCGCTTCGCCCTGCCCCCGCTCCTCGGCTCCGATGCCAGGGTTCGCGCCGGCGAGGTCGAGAAACGTAAATACAGGGCGGCCAAATTTTTCGGCAATCTTCATCGCGCGCAGAGCCTTGCGGTAGCCCTCAGGGTCGGGGCTGCCAAACTTCCGTGCAAGCCGTTCCTTCAGCGTCCGGCCCTTGAGGTTGCCGACGACAAGCACCGGCTCACCGTGGAACGAGGCCATGCCGCAGGTCATCGCTGCGTCATCGCCAAAAGCACGGTCGCCGTGGATCTCGCTGAAGTCGGTAAAGATTGCTTCGATGAAGTCCATCGGATAGGGGCGCTGGGGGTGCCGCGCCAACTCCGTCTTGAGCCATGCTTCGGGAGCTGATGCGTGGGAATGCGTTGCTCTGCCTGCTTCGTGTTCTGCCATGATTATCGTAATGCTTCGCTGGTGCTCCTACGATTGTATGGCATTTGCGGCCCCTCTCACTCTAATCGATGACGCGAACTCCTCCGCGGCCGACGAGTTCCTCAATCTGGTCGATGAAGAGGCGGTCCGCGGCCACCATCACATCGTGCGGTTCGAGCACGGCGCAAAACTCGCCGGGTTCTTCGAGATCGAGAAGGAGCTTGCCCTTGCCGGGGGCACCGAGAAAGATTGCGTGGAGTTTTTCGAGCAAAGCGGCGTCTGGATTGTGGAGCGGGACCTTGATGCGTAGAGAGTCGGGCAGTTTCAGCTTGACGTCTTCGAGGGCTTGAATGCTGGAGATGGCGAGCTTGGGGGCGGAGTCCTCTTCTCCGCGCAGCACTCCGCGGACTACGACGGGTACATCGATCTTGAGCTTCTCGGCGAGCTTTTCGTAGGACTGCGGGAAAGCGATCAGTTCGATCTTGCCTACGGTGTCTTCGAGACTTGCCTGGGCGTAGAGTTCGCCGGAGCGTTTCGACTTGGCGACCTTGAGGCCGGTGATGACGCCAGCGATGGCGATCTCGTTCTGCGGCTCTTCGCTGCGGCCGCGGCGAAAGGCTTGCGGCTCGGGCTTCATCTCGACTGCGGTCGCGGTGTCGACGACCTTCATGTTGCGGAGCTTCTCGCGGTACTTGTCCATCGGGTGGCCGGAGACGAAGAAGCCTAGCACGTCCTTTTCGTTTTGCAGGCGGGTGTGCTCGTCCCACTCGGCGACATTAGGCAGCTCGTCTTCGCGGCTATTCGCTGCGGATGGGCTGATGTCCGAGTCGAAGATTCCGAACAGGCCGTGCTGACCTGCGGCTTCGTCGCGCTGTGATTTTTGTGCGCGCTCCATCGCTTTGTCGAGGGCGGCCATGAGCTGCGCACGGCCGCCGAATGTGTCCATTGCGCCGGCCTTGATGAGGGACTCGAGGACGCGCTTGTTGAGCTTGCTCAGATCTACTTTTTCGCAGAACTCCCACAAGCTGGAGAATCCGGGCTTCCCTGCTGCCTGTAACTTTGCGCGTGCTTCGATGATCGAGACGATGGCGTTCTGGCCGACGTTTTTGATGGCTGCGAGGCCGAAGCCGATGGCCTTTCCCTGCTCGGTGACGATCGGGGTGAAGTTCGAATCGGAGATCTGGACGTTCGGCGGTACGACGGAGATGTTCATCTCGCGGCACTCGGAGATGTACTTGACTACATTTTCCGGCTTCGAGGTTTCGCTGGTGAGCAGCGCCGCCATGAACTCGACAGGATAGTGTGTTTTGAGCCACGCCGTGTGATAGGCAAGCAGAGCGTACGCTGCAGAGTGCGACTTGTTGAAGCCGTAACCGGCAAACTGCGCCATCAGGTCGAAGATTTTTCCGGCGACGTCTTTCGGATGCTTGTTGACAGCGGCTCCGCTCATGAAGCGGTTGCGCTGCTTGGCCATCTCTTCCGCATCCTTCTTGCCCATGGCGCGACGAAGGAGATCGGCTTCGCCTAATTTGTATCCCGCAACCGAAGCTGCAATCTGCATCACCTGTTCCTGGTACACCATCACGCCGAGCGTTTCGTGCAGGATGGCTTCCATCTCGGGCAGATCGTATTCAACCGCGCGCCTGCCCCACTTACGTTCGACGAAATCGTCGATCATCGCCATGGGGCCGGGACGGTAGAGCGCGTTCAAGGCCGTGAGATCTTCTACGCGATTCGGCTTGTAGCGACGGAGGACGTCACGCATGCCTGGCGATTCGAACTGAAAGACGCCGGAGGTGAGCGCGCGATGAAAGACCTTTTCGTAGGTGACGGCGTCGTCGAGCGGGACCATCGCCATATCGACGTCGGCTCCCGTTGTCGTTTTGATCAACTTAAGTGCGTCGTCGATGACCGTGAGCGTCGTGAGGCCGAGGAAGTCCATCTTCAGCAGGCCCATCTTTTCGACGGCCTTCATGTCGTAGGCGGTGACGATGCTGTCGTCCTTGGTGCGGGTGACGGGGACGAGTTCCGTGAGGGGCTTGGGTGCGATGACGACGCCGGCGGCGTGGACTCCGGCTCCACGCACGAGGCCCTCGAGCCGAAGCGCAGCGTCGATGAGCTCCTTGATTTTAGGATCGGATTCGTAGGCGGCGGAGAGGGGGCCGTTGTCTTTGAGAGCCTCGCCAATGGTGATGCCTATGGTGGCGGGGATCATCTTGGCGATGCGGTCGACTTCGCCGTAGGGAATCTCCAGGGCGCGGCCTACATCCTTGATGGCGGCCTTCGCGGCCATGGTGTTGAAGGTGATGATCTGCGCGACTTGATCGGAGCCGTACTTGCGCTTGACGTACTCGATGACCTCGCCGCGCCGATTCATGCAGAAGTCGATATCGATATCGGGCATGGAGATGCGCTCGGGGTTGAGGAAGCGCTCGAAGAGCAGCTCGTTCTGTAGTGGGTCGATATCGGTGATCTGCATGACGTAGGCGACGAGGGAGCCGGCGGCTGATCCACGTCCGGGGCCTACGGGGATATTTTGCTCACGAGCGTAGCGGATAAAGTCCCACACAATCATGAAATAGCCGGGGAATTTCATCTGTTTGATGATGTCAAGCTCGCGGTCCAGTCGCGCGTGATACTCCGGGATCGTCTTCTTCAGCAACCCGCGGTCGCGCAGGTGGGCCACGGCAGTCTCGAGCCGCATCTTCAGACCTTCGCGGCACACCTGCTCGAAGTAGCTGTCGAGGGTCTCGCCCTCAGGGACGATGAAGTCCGGGAAGGGATTGTCGACCTTGGTGAGCTTGAGGTTGCAGCGGTCGATGAACTGCATCGTACGGGTGCAGACCTCGGGCGTCTCGGAGAACGTGCGGAGCATCTCCTCGGCGCTCTTGATGTAGAACTCCTGCGTGTCGAACTTGAAACGCTTGGGGTCGTTCATGCTGCCGGCGGTCTGCACGCAGAGCAGGATCTCGTGGGCGCGGGAGTCGTCGGCCTCGACGTAGTGGCTGTCGTTGGTGGCGATCAGCGGGATGTTGAGTTCGCGCTCCATCTTGAAGAGCGCTTCGCCGACGGCTTTGTCCGGGGCGAGCCCGTGGTCCTGAATTTCGAGGAAGTAGTTGCCCTTGCCGAAGATGGTTACATATACGCCCGCGGTGCGTTTGGCCTCGTCGTATTAGCCAGCCATGAGATGCTGGTTGACCTCGCCGGCGAGGCAGCCGGAGAAGCCGATGAGACCCTCGGAGTGCTTCGACAGAAAATCTTTGGAGACGCGGGGCTTGCGATAAAAGCCGTGCAGGGCGGCCTCGCTGGTGAGGCGGACGAGGTTGCGATAGCCCTCCTGGTTCTCGGCGAGGACGACCAGATGGTTGTAC